>CABYIQ010000017.1 GCA_902518965.1 uncultured SAR116 cluster alpha proteobacterium | reverse complement strand
GTATCCTTTTGGTGGAACGTGGAGATTTCGTCAACCAACGCAACGCTGCTAGCAAGAAAAATGACTGGGAATTAGCATTACAGAAATCTTTTCATGCTAATCCAAATATACGTAAATCAGCAGCTGATTATCCTGTTGATGAAAGCCAAACACCTATTAAACCAGCTTTTTTCAATGCTGTAGGTGGCAGTACTATTCGCTGGGGAGCACATTTTCCGCGCTTTCGCCCCTCTGATTTCTGCTCATTTAGCCAAGACGATATCGCAGCCGATTGGCCTCTGAATTATGATGATCTCGCGCCCTATATGGATATTAATGACGAAATGATGGGCGTGTCAGGGCTAGCTGGCGACCCAGCCAACCCAGTAAGGGCGGAGCGCGGCCATCCACCACTTGGGTTTTGCACTGGAAGTCGCAAATTGGCTGAAGCTGCAAATAAACTTGGCTGGCACTGGTGGCCTGCAGATGCAGCTATTGCCAGCACTGACTCAGCTGTTGGCAGAGGCGCTTGCAATAATTGTGGACCTTGCGGAATTGGATGCCCACGCCATGCACGTGCAAGTGCTGACATTGCCTATTTGAGAGCAGCCCAACAGGTTGGAGTCAATTTGATTACCTGCAAGATTGTAAAACAAATAATAACTATTAATGGCGAGATAAAAGCGGTTGAGGTCATAAACCAAAACGGTACCATCATGAAAATAAATTGCGGTGAACTAGTATTAGCTGGCAATGCGCTCTCAACGAATATCCTTCTTCGGTCAATAGACGGCTGGCATAATCAGCTGCTGGGTCAAGGCTTAATGCTCCATCCAACAGCAATTGTGACTGGTTATTTTAAAGAAGATTTGCAGAGTTATGCTGGACCTTTTGCAACTTCAATAGTAAGTCAACAATTCTGCGAAACAGACCAAGCCCGAGGTTTTCTTCGTGGCTTTCAAATGCAAGTTCTGCGCAGTCAAGGCCCACTTAGCACTGCTCTTGGAGGCTATGGGAAAAGACTTCCCTGGGGAGCACAACATAATAAAGATTTTGATTCTGCTTTCGGCCGGTCGATAAGCCTAACGATAACTTGTGAGGATCTGCCAGAGGCAGAAAATCGAATTGAGGTAGATAAGAGCCGCTTGGACAAATTTGGAATGCCAACGGCACGCATGATATATCGACTGGGTGAAAATAGTTTAAAAATGAGAGACTTTGGTATTGCTCGAGCGCGCGAGTGGCTCGTCGCGGCAGGGGCTCAAAAAATAGCAGTTACTCCCCTTTCTGAACAAGCAGGCTTTCACCTTATGGGTACAGCACAAATGGGAAGTTGTGCAAAAAAAAGTGTTACACGAAACGATGGGCGAGTGCATGGATTTGAAAATCTCACAATAATTGACGCCTCAGTCTTTGTTACTTCCAGCCCAGTCAACCCAACTTCTACTTTACAGTCGCTAGCTCTAAGGGCTGCAGATTTGATGAGTGCAAGACTTGCCGCAGCCTGACCGGGAGAGATGCCATGTCAAAAGAAACAATTATAGCTATGCTGGATTGTCTGATACCAGGCGATACCACTGGCTGGCCAGCTGCAGGCCAGCACGGGCTTTCTAGCCGTTTCCTCGAATTGTTAGACAACCTGTTTGAACAGGCTGATAAATATCTTGAAATTATGTTAGCAGAATTACCTGATAATTTTTCAGCTCTATCGACTGAACAACAGACAGCCTGCCTCAGTTCTATTGAGAACACTCAACCAGATGCCTTTGAAGCAATTTTGAAAGCTTGCTATGCTGCCTATTATACTGACCCGGACATCCGCCAAATTTTAGAGAAAAAAACTGGCTATGAAGCTCGCCCACCTCAGCCTGAGGGCTATCATCTTCCACCTTTTGATGAGAGCCTTTTAGAACCAGTGCGGGCACGCGGACCTATCTGGCGTAAAGTGCCTTGAGTAAAAAATCCACACACTCAGGAATTTTGCCTCCACGCCCTGTTTTGGGATACGCGGCGATGCTAGGCAATACAGTCTTGATCCCCATAATGGCGGTTGCGATTAAATTTCTGGCTGAAGCTGACTTCACCACAATTCAAATGTTAGGCTGGCGCTCATGGCTAGTTATACTTGTACTTCTTCCATTTTTATTTTTTAAAAAATTCCGTCAGGAATTGCTCGCAGCTGATCTTAAGGCACATATGGTTCACGCCACTTTTTCAATTTGTTCTATGGCCTGTTTCTATTTTGCCCTGCGTAGCCTTCCGATCGTAACTGTCACTTCAATTAATTTTACAACTCCAACCATAGCTATGATTTTAACTTCGGTGCTTTACAAGGATAAGGTCTCTGAACAGGGCTGGCTGGCACTTTTTTTGGGCTTCTCTGGTGCCATGATTATCCTTAAGCCAGATGTATCCGGCATTAACTTTGATGCGCTAGTGGTTCTCATTGGCTCATTTTTAGCAGCTTGCACAAACTTAGCTATACGAAGGATGCCTGCTCGAAGTTCCAATTTTGCTGTGATTTTTTATCTAACTCTTTCTGGTATAATTTTCTTTGGTCTGCCCAGCATTGCTGATTTCCGCCAGCCCATGGGAGACCAGTGGATTTGGGTGCTTCTTCTAGGCGTAGTGGCATTAGGAGTGCACTCACTAATCATTTTAGCCTATCGATTTGCTTCCTCTATGCTAATTGGGGCACTAGACTATCTTCGCATAGTCTGGGCACTTAGCTTTGGTTATTTTATTTTTAATGAAACCCTAAACCTAGCAGATATATTTGGAATAATCATGATTTGTGCTAGCGGTCTGTTAAGCGTGAATAGTAGTCGCAAAGCCGTCATAAAACCAACAGCAATGTAAAAATCTTCTCAATTACCAAGCAGAAATTGGGCAAAAGCAGCAGCAGTTGTAGCAGCGTCTTCCTCACTGCGTACCCCAGGTGTAATACAGCTTTCAGCACCATCCAAGAGCATCCTAGCCTCCTCATAATCTGGTCTAACTAAATCATTTTCAGCACAGGTGATAAGCGTACGGTGTTCTAACTTTGGAACATATTCGCGCATGGAGTAGCGAAAGGCTGCTTTATAGGATTTATGATAGCTTCGAATGCCTTTGAGCAACTCAACAAATTTATGATGTAAAAATTCAGCATCTGGTAAGTCATGAGGCACACGTTTTTCCGCTTGTTTTCGAAACCAAGGAAACCAGATATATTGGTCTCGGCAAAGTTGCCAAGCCTGCATGACATGCAAGCCTTGTTGGTCTGGCTCCATAGAGGGCGCATAAACCTTTAAGATTTGATCCAAGGATTTTGGAGTGTAAAGGCCGAACCCATCCAATATGAGACGGTCAATACGTCCCCCTTCTTGCAGGGCCATACAGACAGCAATACGTGCTCCAGTATGGGTGCCATAAAGGTGCATTTTTTTCCAACCCAATTGATCGGAGAAAGCTATCATCGCATTAGCATAGTCACTAATTTCAGGCTGTTCCTGTTTTGGTGGCGTTGAGTCACCATTGCCCATTGTGTCAGGAGCAATCACATGAAATTGCTTACCAAGGTTTTCGATAAGGAATTCCAATTGCTTGGAGGAACCAGGAGAGGCATGTAGCAGCATGAGCGGAGGTAAATCCGATGTACCGGCTTCCCGATAGTGAATTTGGCCAAAAGGCATATCCATAAAGCGTCTTCGAACAAGCATTAATTCACTCCATAATTTTGGAAAATTCTGGTGTGGCCATCTCATAAGCATGAGCAGCCGAAAGTACTTTTCCATCTTCGAACAGTTTACCAGTAAGCTGAATAGACATTGGCATATTGGCAACTGAATAACCCACGCGCACCGAAGCTGCTGGAGCTCCTGTCAAATTAGCTGGTGAGGTTATTAGCGGCCAATCTAAATAATAATATCGGCCAACCTTATCAATTTCTGGAGGATCACCCATCATCCCTGGGTAGCAGAGCAGATCTAAGGAATGACTCCTCATCAATGCATAGGTCTTTTGCGAGAGAGCTCGCCTCGCTTTTTGCGCCTTAATATAATTTTCAGCCGTTAAAAATGCTCCCAGAGCAATCCGATGACGAGTTAAATCACTCACTCTATTCAGATTGGCAGCAAACCGTTCAGCATGAATAGCATAGGCTTCAGCTGTCATAATGACAGTGTTGGCAATTGTATAATCCCAGAGACTAGGCAGTTGCACTTTTTTTATTTTAGCTCCCAAGTCTTCAAAAACCTCTAAGGCTCTCAAACAAGCCGCCTGACTCTCCTCAGAAACACCCTCCAATTCAGTAAAGTTGGTAACGTGACCAATAACTAATTCGCGACAATCTCCAGACAGACTTGGAGATGTCGGAGCAATCTGCCGCTTGCTGCTGGTTGGGTGCGCTGGGTCAAACCCCTTGATCTCATCAAGCAAAAGAGCACAATCTCGGCTGGTCCGCGCCATTGGGCCCGCATGATCCAATGAGCCAGAAAGTGGAAAAAGGCCACGCAAGCTCACTAATCCATAAGTTGGTTTTATTCCAGAAACGCCGCAAAAAGAAGCTGGAATTCGTATCGAGCCGCCTGTATCCGACCCCATTGCAGCAGGCACCATTCCAGTTGCAAGTGCCACGCCAGCACCACTTGATGAGCCACCGGTATATCGTTCTTTATCATGAGGATTGAGCGATTTTGGAAATGCTGAATCCAATGATGGGCCACCTAAACAAAATTCAGTGCATTCAAGTTTGCCAAGTAAAATCGCACCAGCTTGATTCAGTTTTTCCCATACAGCGCTATCTTCTCTAGGCACGCGATTACGAAACATGCCTGAACCAACAGTGCTAGTAATGCCTTTGGTATCATAAGCATCCTTGAGTGCGACGGGAATTCCATCAATTGGGCTGAGAGGGGCTGATTTTATGCGTCTCGCATCTGATCGCGCAGCTAGTTTTAAAGCCAGCTCAAAACTAGTTGTGAGAAAAGCGCGATATGTCTCATTTTTTTCCTCGATCCGATTAATCAGCGCCTCGGTGATTTCTACCGCAGACATTTCACCAGCCGCCAGAAATCTGGACAATTCAAAAACCGAAAGCGGAGCAATTTCTGATGCGCTAACGTTACTCATTACTAAAATTCTCAGCTAGAAAAATTGCTGCCGGCTCTGCCTCTGATTTGACTATCTGATCAAGGCGCTTTAACAGCTCTTGAACGCGCAAGTAGGCCTGATATATTTCTTGCTTTTCTAACTGAGTTATATCAAGGCCACTTTGTTCAGCTAACCTCTCCCAATCATCAAGTGATAACCTCATTTGATTCAATTTACTTTCTTGCATAAAGGCGTGCCCTTTATTTTTGTTTTGCCTTCCGGGCCAATTGTTCCCAGCGCATGTCAATAATCTGGTCCTGATTCAGAAATTCACCTGCCTGCTCTAGTATGTTTTTTGTCTCCCCAACATCAGAGAAGCCAGAAGTACTGCCAGCAGACAACGCCTGTAAGTGGATGCGACAATTTTGGTGAAAGATAACAGCCGCACAAACAGCATGCCGAACCGAGCGCCCCACCGCAATTAGACCATGGTTTTTAAGCAACAATATCTGACGGTCACCTAGCTTTTCAGCAAATTTTAGCCCAAGTGTTTCATTTTCAATAATACCATCATAATCATCGTAATGGGCCACCTTGTCATGCAGCATCAACGCACTCTGAAAAACTGGCTCGAACCGAGCTCCAGTAGCGCTGAAGGCAATCACCCGATCTGGGTGACTATGCACGATAGCTCCAATATCAGAACGATTCCTGTATAGGGTTACATGAAAGGCTAAGGATGGACTGACTTTACCGTCGTAGGTAGACTTGAGGGCAAAATCCACCTGTCGCACCTGCGAGGCATCAACTTCGTCGAAAGCTAGCCCATATTGATGGCCAAGTAGCTGTTCGCTTCTGCCAATACGCGCAGTTAAATGCCCAGCAATACCACTATTCTGGCCATCTGCATCTAGAATAGAAAATCCAGTAATAAAGTCCTGCTTAAGCTTTTGTTGCTCACTCTTACTTAGTTCTCCCATAAAGCAAGTCTAACAATAAAAAAAGAGAGCCACAATAACTAGTAAAGAGTGCTATTGGATGTTAACTGGCCAAAAAGTCTCCAACAATACGGGCAAAAAGTTCCGGGTTTTGTTCTGCAACAAAGTCTGTAGCTTCTGGCACAAATACTTCATCCGCATCCGGAAAAAGGGCCCTAACACGCTCATGCATGTAAGCAATACGGTCTGCTCCACCACCAAGTATTAAGGTTGGGCAGGGTAGTCGACTTCCAGCAGCGGCAAACCCTTTTGGCAAATCATACTTCCAGATAGAACGATAAGAAGTTGCAAAATCTGGTCCAGCATTTAGAAAATCCCGACAAAACTGCGTTGCCAAATGCCCATTTATCCAGGGATATTCTGAATGAATACGATCCCAAATCCAACGCAAGTGTCCAGCATCATCATCAATCTCATATGGAGGGGCAAAATTAGCCAACCGGTCGGTGCGTTCTTCTTCTGTATAGACAGGCATACCATGCAAAACCAACTTTTCTACTCTTTGAGGAGATAATAGGGCAGCGACAAAAGCAAAAACCCCGCCGGTTGCACGCCCAAATAGATAGAATTGATCAACTCCCAGCGCATCAGCAGATCGTAAAGCAATCTTTGCATAATCTTGCACACTCCAAACCCGATTAGGTGGAGTTGATTGACCAAAGCCAGGCGTATCAAGAGCAACCACCCGAAAATGATCCGCAAGATATGGTAAAGCAGCCTGATAATTTCGAGAGGAGAGGGGCGACTGATGCAACATGACCAGTAAAGGTTTTTTACTATCTAGATTCACTGAACGGTAATGCAATTGACCCCAGTCGCATTTGAAATAGCCGTTTTTAACATCTTCGGTATTAGCCATTTTCGTTACTCCTAAAACTTTTCAGCACAGGAAGGCTTTTTATTGCAAGTCTAGCATAGAAAAAGAGGCAATTGAAAAGGCATAGAACCTAACAGGAAAAACAATAGATGTGATAATTTAATTCATGACAGTTGCATTTGCCCAAACTAGACAAAAGATAACAAGGGGTGCAAACTTTTGATTGGAAGAAAAGTATTTCAGAAGTGGGAGCATTAAAATGGATTTGCGCCTAAGCCGCGAGCGTCAAGCGCGCCTAGATTTAGTAGAGGGTCTAAAGGTCTATATTGCAGGGCAGATAATGCCTTCTTTGAGGCAGGAATTTGAAAATTGGTGTGATGCAGAAAACCCAAACGAATCCAAGCTACGCGATAGCAAGTTTATGCAGGAAAAATTTGGTCCAGACCCACTTTATCAGACATCACGTGGTTTACAGCGTCTAAGTCAGGAAGCTATGTGGCGGGAAGTAATTTTTGGTCTTGACGAGCGCAAGACGGAAATAGAAAAACAGCTAGATAGCGATTACCAAGACCCAGGCTCACTTACACTAAACTCAAATCTACCTATGCCTGATTATTACGAAAATAATGAATTTCATCTTCAGCCTGGTAATTTTCATAAAAATAGTATAGCCGGCCCAATTTATGAGGTAGGTGTAGCAACCTATACAATGCATCGATACGGCAAAGCTGGAGATGAGATGGGAAGGGCTCTGGTTAGCGTGCTTCCAGACCAACCTTTCAAACGGGTGCTATATATGGGATGCGGACCAGCCTACAAAAGCTATCCCATAATGAATGCTTTACCAGACGCAGAACATTGGGGAATTGATCTAGCAGCCCCAATGTTAAAATATGCTCGACACCGAGCAGTGGAAAATGGAAAGCCGATGCATTTCAGCCAAATGAATGCAGAGGATATGGATTTCCCTGACGGTCATTTCGACCTGGTTTTTTGTATGCTGCTGCTTCATGAGGTGCCAACAAAGGCGGTAACCAATATAGTTAATGAAGCCGCACGTGTATTAGCCCCCGGTGGCGTATTAGCGAATCTTGAGTTGCCCAGCTATGACAGCCTTGACCCACTGAGTGCGTTTTTGATGGACTGGGATACTGAGCATAACGGAGAACCATTTTGGCGCGACTATCACGAAATGGATTTAATACAGGCCTATCAGGATGCAGGGTTGAAAGCAAAGATGACAGAGGCTCACTCTGAATGGGGCGGAGCAAAGGGCAATTATATGGGAAAATTCCGCTATCATGTAACAATCGGTCATAAGCCATAACAGCAGGGGTGAGAAAAATGTCCGTCTCTCCAAAAATTGATTATTTTGAAGCTGTATCAAAATCAGACCTGATGCGTGTGGTGCTAGCGCTAGCGACTGAGGTTTATGCAATGCGGGATAGGCAAAAACTTCTGGAGGATATTCTGGCAAAAACTGGTGCAGACCTCTCCAGATTAGATGAACCTGTCGAAGCAGCTACCTATGATGAATATAGGCTTGCGGAACGCGATGAATTTGTTGCTAGGGTTTTCGCGGCAATGGCGTCACCCACTCCCAGTGGTTAAAAGCAAACTGGAATGACTGGCACTCTTAAAGGATTTTCAGCGCCATTGGATCCAACTGGGCAATCCAGTTTGTACGGCCCCCCTCCTTGGAATTTTAGTGGGCGTTCTGTTACCTTAATTGTTGACTGTGATCAGAGTGCAATAGCTAAACTCGTCCCAAAACCTCTGACCATAATTCCAGATTCTCCAGTGCGTTTTACAATTCACGAGCTAATCTGTGATATTGGTTTTGGGACTGATTTTGCCGCTCGTCATCCAGAGCGGTGTCTAGTGCGAGAAGCAGTGGTAGCTCTGGCAGTTCAATTTGAAGGTGTGGAAGGGTTTTATGATCCTTTTTTATATTGTGATTCAGCTGAAGAAATTACCGTGGGTCGGGAAATGTTTGGTTGGCCACAACTAGACGCTAAAATCTGGATAACTCCACCTGACCCAGTTTATGGAGCGCGAGTTGGTGACCGATTTACTGGAAAGGTTCAGCGCAAAAACGGGCCAGTCCTATCATTAACCATGGAAGTAGATAATCGAGAAAATTTTGACCGAAGCGTGCCGGCTTTTTCAACTTTCTACACTATGCGAATAATACCAGATCCAACGAACCTAAATAGAACAGTTGAAATATTTCAGTCACATATGTCTGATATCTCAATAGAACATGCAAAATTTGGCCAAGGCGAATTAAACGTGTTTTCTCCTGAATTAAACGCACTCAAACCTAAAAAGATTGGTGCTGCAAGGTGTAATGCAATTAAATGGACAAAGAATCGTTCAAAAATGGTGCACAGTCAAATCATCGGGAGGGATGAAACGCTTTAGAGGCAAACGATTATTAGGGCATCAGACCGCCACCATTCACATGGAGAATCTGACCTGTGATGCGACTAGCTTTACCAGATAACAAAAAGATGGCTAGGTCAGCGATATCAGAAGGCTCGGTTTTACCAGCCAGCGGCAATGTTTTCCATATCCGTTCCATATCTTCGTTACTAAATTCACCTCGAGGTTGATCAGTATCCACCAAACCTGGTGCGATTACATTAGCACGGATATTATGAGAGGCTAGTTCGAGTGCGGCTGATTTTGTTAGACCAAATAACCCACTTTTGCTTGCGCTGTAATGCGCACCTTTCGCCGCTCCTTTAAATGCTGCGCCAGAAGAAATTGTAAGAATAGAGCCTCCATTACCCTTAGCTATCATGCTGCGGGCTGCTGCCTGTAAAGTGAAAAAACAGCCGTTCAAATTAACGTCTAAAACCTCTTTCCATTCTTCTTCCGTGATATCCAAAAGTGGTGTTCTTGGATAAATAGCAGCGTTGCTCACTGCATAGTCTAGCCCCCCAAATCTTTCGGCTACATCTATTAAGTTCACAACTTCTGACCGATTGGCGACGTTAGCCTTAACTGCCTCGGCCTTCAATCCCTTATCTGTTGCTTCTCTTACTAAGGATGACACTGTGCTATCATCATCCAGATAATTCAAAACAACATTCACTCCCTCATTAATTAAGGCTTTAGCTATAGCCGCTCCAATGCCTTTTTGTGCGCCTGTTACCAGCGCGGTTTTATATTCTGGCATTTTACACAATCCTCTATCTTTCGGTCACTGAAAACGCTTCTTATTAATGAATCTGTTGAGGCTCTGAAACTGAGTTTTGCAAAAAGCACAAATTGCTGTACTCCAGATTGCAAAATTTAATTTGTATTTTGAATATGCCGGCTAAGAAACTCATCAACACGCTCTTGTGCTAAATTCGAGCTTGATTGATGATATTGTTTTCGATGATGGCAACTAAAACCGTGATCGGCATTATATATGTATGTTTTCACCTCAGGCCTCAAACTGATAAAATTTTCAACATCTGAAATTGGAATGGTAGAATCTTGTAGACCAAAGTGAGCCTGAACTGGACAATGAGGTTTTTCGGATGAGAGCGACGGTATTTCTCCTCCATAATAACAAACTGCCGCGTCAAACCTTGGGCTACGACAAGCCACACGCCAGGCTAATGATCCCCCCCAACAATAGCCTACAACGGCAAGCTTCAAGCCACTCATAAAATGATTGCAACAAGCAGCAATATCGTTCTCGGAAAAAGAATCCACTGAATCTTTCAGAGCGCGGCCCTGCTCTACGCCATCAGCATCATAATTAAGTTCTATTTTTTGACTTTCTCTATCAAACAATGAAGGGGCGATCACTTCCCAACCTTTTTCTGCATAATGATCACAAACTTCTCGGATATATTCATTGACGCCAAAAATTTCTTGTAAAAGCACAATGCCGCCCTTTGGTTGTGATTGCTTTGGAGCAACGTGATAGGCGGAGACTTTATCGTTATCACCCTTTCCTTCAACGACTGTGATGTAAATTCCCTGTCCCATCTTTTTTTCCTCAACCATAATTATTTAATTTCTATTTACTATGACCTAAAATCACATAACTCTCTCATCTTAAACTCATAAACCTATCAAAAAATCGTATTTTTTCTTCCAGCTCATCGACTTAATCCATGTTTCCATTGAAGGTGTCTCACTTGGAGCGTGCTTTTTACAACAACTCCAAACAAGAGCAGAGTTACACGAAAATGCTACCTTCAAATTTTCTTTTTGGCCCTGATATAAAGATGTGAGTGTTGACATACCAGTACCCATCATCACAACAACATCTGAGGCAGAATCAGATAATTCTCTATAAGCTTGTAAAACACCGCTACCAGCCATTGCGTAAATTGGGTGAAACTCCTCAGTCTCAAGTTTTGGGCCTGAGATTGAAACAACTTCAAAATTGTGCCCCTGCCAATAATCAACTGAAGCTTTTGTTAAAGTATCTGGATAAGGTGAGAGTAAAGATATTTTTTTTACATCTAGGTCTCTTAGAGCATTAACGGTTGCTAAAGCGGCTGTGACAAAAGGAACTTTATATCTATTTTCCATCTCATTTTTTATTTCTAACTCTGCCTTTTGTCCTATAAGATAAGAGGCTCCCGTGCATGCCGAAGCGATTATATTTATGGGAGCATTCCCGAATTGTTCAGCGGTTTTCTCAAAGTTTTTTGTGTAATCAACCAAGCGACTTTCTATTGTTTTTCTCTTTGAAGTAAGGCGGGTGTTTATTAACGACCATCCTGTTGGTAACAATGTCCAGACCTCTGGTTCGACGGTTGTATTAGCCTGCGGAGTTAAAACACCAATTAGCCCTTTTTTCCCATAATCATTCATCATAACCACCCTAATTTTCCAGGAAGCCACAGACTCAAAGCAGGAAATGAAACCAGCAAAATTAATCGATATTTCAGACTATTCCATCCTGAATTTTGAATATTTAGCTCCATCATCTTGCCTTTTTCGAAACTGTCGCATGAGAGAGGTATGATAGGTTTTTTGGCTTTCTGAGCCCTCTTCCTTCATCCGCATTTCTGACAAAAAGTTTCGATGTCTGTCTTCTCCTCTAACCAGCAAAGCATGAGCTTTTGTTTTCCCAATATCTTGAACCTCAGTCGGTATATAACTTATTCCAAAACCAATCCTTCGCTCGTCTCGGTTATTATTGAATGAGGCATGAAAAAGTTTTGTATGATGGAGTGACATTTGACCTGCTTTTAGTGGCATGCTGACTGCCCGTGAAGTATCGATTTCCTCTGCTAATCCCTGCCCTCTGGGAATTAAATTTTCTGGGCTATCATCATCATTATGTTCTAGAAATTGATTTTTGTGGGAGCCCGGAATTACTTTCATACAACCAGCTTCTTCATCTGCAATAGTAAGAGCGACCCAAGCTGTAACATGAAGAGCCGGGTCTAGAAAAAAATAAGTTCCGTCCTGATGCCAGCGGACGAATGCTTTTGACTTCGCTGGCTTAACCCATAATGTTGCATGGTAACAAAGGATGTTTGGACCAACAACATCTTCCACAGCATCCAAAATTTTAGGGTGGTGTACTAAATGATCCGCCCAAGAGAAAATTTGGTGACATCTGGATTTATAGGGAAAATCAATTTCCTCACCGTTATCTCTCTCAAATTTTTCTATACCTAAATTACAAGTTAGAAGCTCGTCCTCTGAGAGAACATCAATTGGACATATAAATCCATCACGTTCATATTCATTGATTTGTTTTTGACTTAACAACTTTCCCATAATTTCACCTCCTTTAAATTTAAAATTAAAGAATGTTTTTTTATTTTTTGTGAAAACATTTAAATCTATATTTCACTAGAAATTAATTTAGCTGTTTTTAAAGCGGATTTCTTATCTTGCCACCCTTCGTGGATCATTGATGAGGAATTCGGTATAATTTTTTGAAGCTTTGGAAAATACTTGAACAGCATATCGTCTTTGCTTGAAGAAATAGTCGTTGGGCATTTCATGCTTCTAAAACATGCCTCCTTATTAAATCGAAAAGCAGCCCTATAAGACAGGTGATATGTTTGCAAACTTTGCAGTACATCAACACACATATCGTTCAAATAAGACAGTTCAGGCAGTCCTCGATTTAGCCTATTTTTGGCTTTGTGTTCATACCAAGGCCAAAATAACCATTGATCTCGGATAAAATTCCATGTCCAAAGCAGGTGTTCTCCAGTGATCTTTGTTTTCACCGTTGGGGCATAGTTTTTTAAAAGAGCGCTTCTTTCACTGCTTGAGTACAAACCAACACTATCTAAAAATAATCGGTCTACAATTTTTGGGTCAATCTTGACTATACTAGCGGCTATGCTTGCACCTGTATGTGAGCCAAATAAATGCGTTTTATTAATTTTTAACTTTTTCAGCGCAAGATAATGGACATGAGCATAATCCTCTATTTCTGGAACCTCTTTATTCAAAGGATCAGACAACCCATTTCCCGGGGTATCAGGGGCATAGACAAAAAAGTTTTTTGAAAGAGCTTCAATTAAAAAATGAAGCTGACGAGCTGAACCAGGTGAGGGATGAAAGATTGAGATAGCCGGGTTTGATTTATCGCCAGCGTAGCGAAAATGTATTTGCCCAAAGGAAGTTTCTACATAACCTCTTTTTACATTCAATTTCATCTCCACGAATGCATCAAATTTTTGGCACACTCTCAGTCACAAGCTTCTTTATCTTGTCTTGGACAAAAGATAATCATCTACTAACCTTATGTTAATTGACAAGTGAAATTTGCCGTCTCATGCTAAAGAGACTGTCGAAACAAACGAATATAGTGGACTAGAAACTTAAAATTATTAATCAATGTCAAAAGAAGCAAAATTTACTGACGGAAGAAGTTCTGAAAAAGATGAGCAGACATTCTTCGATGACCCAGCGCAAGATAGAATACTTGCATTCAGTATGGCTCTAGCTAATGAACTATGGGTAGCAAAGTGTCAGATAGAACGTCTAGAAACACTTCTGACAAAAAATAATATTGTCACAAAAAATGAAATAGACGCGCCGCCAACAGATGAAGAAAGGTCCAACCGGCAAGAAATGCTTTCCAACTTTTCTGTTGTATTAATGGAGACGCTCAAAGGTAAGACTGCCTCAAAAAGTCCAGACGAAGAAACATTGAGCAAATTTAAATAACAAAAGGTAAGCTAATGTTAGAGAGAGACTTTGTTAATTCACAAGACTTTATACTTTCTCTGAAAATGGAATGGACACAATCTCTTTACCCCCAAATCAGAGAAAAATTCCTAGCGCTTGATAAAGTTAAGCGCGATAAAATGAACGTCGACGATGTTGATGAATTAATTGGTGATGAAACTGATTATAAGTTTTTTGCATTCTGTGAACGCCATCTGCAGAAACTCAAATATAGCGGAGCATACGGTCTTCATTCTTTTCACAAAGAACGCCGTAATTCATTAGTAGACAATTTTACCGGAGATGACCCTGAAAAAACGGAAGATTTTCAGCTTCCTGAATACTATCAGGAGGTAGATGTTCATCAGCAACCTGGTGGCGTTTGGTCTGATCCTGTGGGCGGATTTATTTATGAACGGGGTGCGAGAACGACAACCCCTTTGCTGGGCAGTAATCATAAAGACTTACACTACCGTTTTGCAGAGACACTCTTTGAACCAAACGATCGGAAAAAATGGGTCGGAACAATTGTAGACCTGGGATGTGGATTTGGAAAGTCCACTCGTCCAATTGCTGAATTTGCACCAAACAGCAAAATTATCGCCATAGATCTTGCAGAGCCGTGTCTGAAACTTGGGATGGCAGAAGCTCAAAAAAATCAAACCATAAACATAAAATTTAAACAAGCTGATGCCAGAAGCACGGGTTGCGAAGATAAAACAATCGATTTAGCTACATCAACAATGCTGTTACATGAAATGCCCAAAAGTGCGATTATTGAGATGCTTAAAGAGACTTTTCGGATTCTAAAACCTGGTGGAAAAGCTGTTCATCTTGATTTCTGGTTAATGCGAGATTCCTTTGATCGATTCATATTTGAGGGCCACAGCTGGCGGAACAACGAGCCGTTTATGCGGCCTCTCTTTGAGATGGATATACCAAAATTATTGAGTGACATTGGATTTGTGGATATAGAAATAGTTCCATTCCAAGAGGCCGAACAAATTGACCCAGCTGAATGTCCCTTCTGGCGCTTTCCTTGGACACGAATAAGTATGTATAAGCCAAATTAATTTCGAAAAGGACATGTTTCTAAAGCTTGAATTCACATATGAATAAAAAACCCAAAGAAACAACATATCATTATGAAACAGATTATCTCAAAAACGATGATCTTTCCGAGTTGAAGGAGCCACTTTCAAGAGCACTGGACCTCAGCGAGGAAGACTTCAATCGACTTTCACCAGAGGTGAAAAATCTATTATCTGGACGCCGAAGGTTAGGTGTAACTTGGCTAGACGATTATGAAGTAGTTGCAGAAGTTATAAGTGATGAAGGGTGCACATGTGGTGTAAAAAGAGGACAGGTAGCCGTTTTTGATATGCGGCACCGACTAAAAACTGAGAAATCAAATATCGAATGTTGTATGCACCTCTTGGCACCAGTATTAGCTGTTTTTTATATGAGTTTCGACAGGGCTTCTGAGGGACTTAATCCGCTAACGAGAATATGGACACATTTTGAATGTGTAAAAACGACTGATACCCTTGCTAAAAACAAAGCCAGAGTAAAAGTATATCTGCGGAACGCAAAAACGCATGAAGTTATGAAAAAAGCTGTTCTAGATGAAAATTGGAATTTGGCTGATGACAGAAGCAAATAAGAAATCTGAAATTGAAATAGTTGCAAAAGTTGAGCATGCACGACATTGTGCAAATTTTATCAAGGAAAATGAAACTTTCGTATTTGATATAGATGGAAAACTTTTACCTGAAAAATCTACAGCAAATCTGTGTTTGGGTATGCTAGCACGCATCCAACCTGCACTAATGATTGCCAAAGAAAGAGCTGCTTCAGGTTTAGATCCACTGCCCGTCACCATTCCATATTTAGACTGTTTTGATACTGGAATTGATTTTGGCGGTATGGGCAAAGTAACTGTTAAGCTATTTACCCAAAAAGCAAATTAGCTACTTTTAATCAGCTCTAATTTCAAATTGATTGAAATAGTTCCCGCATATCGGCAATTCGTTCTAAATTTTGAAGTTTGTCATAAAGCACCTTTGACTTTTTTTGGCTAAGACTGCGATTAGCTAGTGAATGAAATTTATTCTCTAACTCATCTGCTGAATAAGGAGATTGCCAATCTCCTTTATTAGTTTTGACAGAATGGTGGAAAACTTTACCACTTTTCATGCCAATAGTGACTTTTGCAGGCCTAAATTCAGGCAACATTTCTGTCATTGAAGATATTTCTTTAACACTTACCTTTTTTGATAATGCCATCGTTTTTTCATTTTTCAGTGCGTCACCTGCAAAACTCAAAACTTGAGAGTTTTTATTTACAAGTGTCGTTGCTAAAGCAAAAGGGACTGAAAATTTTGCTGCAAGCATGTTTTGGGGTCGGGGGTCATTTAATTCCGCAGCAAGATTATAGCTCTCTACATCAATGAAAGAAATTTGCTCAATATTAGATAATTCTTGATGGTCACGCATCAAATCATGCAAACAATCAAGTGCTGCGTGGTTGAACCTGCAGCATGCATGTAGTTTGAAATAATTGCGCATCACTTCAAAACGTTGACCTAATTTTTCCAATAACAAATTATCATTAAGGTTTTCTGATACTACGTTGCCAAAAATAGAGCCAATCCCGTCAACTTCTCCAGTGAAGCCTGATTGAATTAAATCAATCGCCAAATGTGCCATTTGATTAGATAGGCCAGCATAAACGTTGCGCACCGTACCTCCCTGAAGCATTGTTTTGCGACTTGAAGCTGTGGTGAGGCTTGATGAAATATTCATCAGTTGCATATGCTCACGGTGGCCAAATTTCAAAAGGACTCCAATAGCGCTTGCGGCACCTATGACACCCCACGTCCCGTGTGGGTGCATATGAGGATTCAGCTGAGAAGCAAGTCCTATTCGTGCCCCTACATCGTAACCAATAACAAAGGCATTCAAAAATTCTTGGCCTGAAATATTTTGAGGTAATAAGCGTGATTGAACTACTGAAACGAGAGCCGGTAACACATGTATTGCAGGATGACCCTTTGCAAATTGGTTACCTTCATCCATCTCTAACGTTGTACCAGCTATCCCATGAATGAGAGAAGCATCAAACTGCTCAGCCCATTTATTAAGTCCAATTATTTTTACTTTTCGGTCTTTTGATTTTTGGCCAGCACGAATTTTCAGAAACGCTATTACCTCAGGCTCAACAATTCCACCTAATATGGCACCAATTGTATCTGAAAAAATTAATTTTGACCTTTCGACGACCTGAGAATCTAGCTGAGAAAAAGTGGTATCAGCGCAGAATTTGGCTAGCTTTTCAGTTCTCTCTAACATGTGACCATTTTAATCGAAATTTCAGAAATTTATAGTGAGCTAAACCTCTTTTATAAATCAACAATTTTTACTGAGTGGTTTCAATTAAGAATTTCGCAGTTCAAATGTGATTGATTTAAGTTTTTATTTGATGAACACTTGAAAACAAGAGTTGCATTAAATTGATCGTTTCAAACAGAGATTGGGGACAATTATAGAAAGCTTAAGAAAACTAGATGAATTTTTAGAAAAGGCGCTTCATTACATATCTGGGCTACTACTAATGATTATAGCAACAATCGTTTTTGTAGCTGTTGTTATGAGATATGTGTTTAACGAACCTCCGCTCTGGGCAGATGAAGCGCCAAGGGTCTTCTTTTTGTGGATGACTTACCTTGGTATTGCTGTCGCGACAAAGCGAGGTAGAAACATTCGTGTAACACACTTTATTGACAAATTTGCTCCAAAGCCCCGGGTAATACTAGAAACGTTTATGCATTGTCTTGTGCTTATAATGTTAGGCACTCTGATATGGTACAGCATTCCCATTTTAAAATTACAAGCCGGTGGCTCAATGTTATCAACAGGCTGGAGCTTTTTATGGCTTTTCACACCTGTCACAGTTGGAAGCATTTTGATGCTTTTTTATCAAACGCGCCTGATGATATCTACAATCCAGACCTATAAAATAAATGTTGAGAAAGGAAGCTAAATGTTACTGGTTTCCATGATTGCTTTATTGTTCGTTTTTTCCCTTCTTGGAATGGAAATAGCTTGGGCTATTGGAATTGCAGGGTTTGGTTATTTAGTCCTCGCTCAATTTACAGATAATTTTACTCCGATGGTTTTATTTGCTCAACAAATGACATCGGGAGTAAATTCTTTTGTTTTGCTCGCCATACCTCTTTTCATTTTCGCTGGTGAGCTGATGAATGTTACTGGCGTAACACGCAGAATAGTTGGGTTTGCGGCAACATTGGTTGGGCACATAAATGGTGGTTTAGCAAATGTTGGCGTCACGGCTAATTTTATAATGTCAGGATGCTCAGGTTCGGCATTAGCTGATGCTGCAGCGACTGGAACCGTTTTGTTACCAGAAATGAAGAAGCGTGGCTTTAAACCAGCTTTCTCAAGCGCAGTAATAGCCTCTGCTGCAACTGTGGGTCCAATTGTTCCTCCGTCAATATCTTTTGTTCTTCTAGGGGCTATTGTGAACGTATCTGTTGGGCAACTATTCCTTGGTGGGGTAGTGCCAGGCATTTTAATGTTTGTGGGCATGTTTGTGGTTACATGGTGGATATGTAAAAAACGAAACTACCCCGTCGAACAAAAGGCAACAACGGCAGAGAAGGCTGTTTCATTTAAAGAGGGAATACCTGCCTTAATCGCCCCAGGAATTATTGTTGGGGCAATCATTTTTGGCGTGGCAACGCCAACTGAATCCGCTGCAGTTGCTGCATTTTATGTTCTTTTCTTGGGACTATTTCTTTACCGGAATCTGAGTTTCAAACAGATAGTTGAAGCCGCGTCTCATGCAGCCATCGCAACATCAGTTATAATGCTTACGGTTGCGACTTCTAAAATTTTTGCTTGGCTCGCAGTTAAAGAAAATTTGGGAATCATTCTTACCGACGCAATGTTGGCCATAAGTTCAGAAGTTTGGGTGTTGCTCTTAATGATCAATATTCTTCTTCTTATCTTAGGAATGATAATGGAAATCCTACCCATCATGTTGATTATCGCACCTGTCCTTTTTCCACTATTAGGTGGCTTGGGGGTTGATGAAGTCCATTTTGGTGTTGTGATGGTGCTCAACTTAATGATTGGGATGATAACACCGCCCATTGGGTTAAACTTATTTATAATCTCTCAAATTGGGGGTGTTGGCGTAATTGAAATATTCAAAGAAGCTATCCCATATTTTTTAATTTTAGTATTTGTGCTCCTAATAATTACTTACTTCCCTGGGATCACATTATTCCTGCCGGACATGGTCTTCGATAGATAAAATATACAAAAAGAAGAACGGCAGAAAACTTGGCTAGTCCAACTATAAGGAGGAGAAAATGAAAAGAAGAACCTTTAATCAAGGAATAACAAGCTTGGGTATAGCGGGCTTGCTTTCAGGCGTTGCTGGTCCATCAATGGCGGCAAAAATGCTTATTTATGGCAATGCCGGAAATATAGATAGCGCGTCAAACAAGTTTGCCAAAAAATGGCTAGATCTTGTAAATAAAAGAACAAATGGTGCGCTAGCTTTTGACATTAAAGCCGGCACAATAGGCGGTGGCAAAGACGTCTTAGATGGAACTGCACTTGGTACAGTACACATTTATAATGGTGCTTACACAGGCCTAAGAGAATTCGATGTGTTTTACGCCCCGTATTTTGCTAGAAACTCAAATCATGCGCAAAAAATTGCTAATGAGCTACTATACGATGAACTAAATGCAGCGGTAAAAAAACGTTACTCTGGTTTGCGTTATTTAAGCGTCGCAAGGGCTGGGCCTTGGAAACTCTTCACGAAAGAGAAATTAGATTCTTTTGATGACCTCAAAGGAATGAAAATCCGGGCACCTTCAATAGAAGGCGTGATTGCGGGACTCGAACAGGTTGGCGCCAAACCAACTGTTATTCCATTTAATGAACTTTATGGAGCGTTACAACAAGGTGTCGTCGATGGCATGGCGACGCTTGGAAACTTAATGATCAGCCAGAAGTTCTATGAGGTAACAAAATATTGCTATCAAAATGATTGGGGCATTGGCTTAGACAAGCAGATGATGAATGTTGGTGCTTGGAATAGCCTGTCTAAAGAACAACAATCAATTTTGGTGGATACATTCAATGAGCTTGAGCCTCAAGATTTCTTCAGAGCAACAGAGGATGCTGAAAAGACAAACTTTGCAAAATGGAGAGAATTGAACGGTGCTGATACCACGCCGATGCTTGATGCATCAGCAGCTCAGAGAACTCTAGAGCCAGCAATTAAAAAGCTTGCCGATGATATATTTGGAGCAGGCACATACGACAAAATTCAGTCTATTTAAAGCCTGATATAAGCCATCACTCATTATTGGGTGATGGCTTCATTTCCTATTTAACATATACTCAGCAGCTTTTTCAGCAACCATAATGGTTGGTGCAGCTGTATTTGCTGATGGAATTGATGGAAAAATTGATGCATCAGCAATTCTTAAGCCATCTATCCCTCTGACTTGCAGTTCA
The DNA here is from genome assembly GCA_902518965.1 of uncultured SAR116 cluster alpha proteobacterium. Lineage (GTDB taxonomy): Bacteria > Pseudomonadota > Alphaproteobacteria > Puniceispirillales > Puniceispirillaceae > JADHLI01. The sequence continues at coordinate 18,345 of CABYIQ010000017.1, read as the reverse complement.
GCATTCACAACAGCGTTTTCATCTACACCCATTCGACAGCTTCCACATAAGTGATGGACGGTGCTAGCACTTTGGCGAATCCAAGTAGAAATGGACTTTCTGGTTTTAATTTGCTTACCAGGAGAAAGTTCTTCTTTTCTAAAAGAGTCAAATTGTCTCTGAGAAAATACATCTCTGAGAATTTCAGTTGCTTCTAAAAGATGCTCTATGTCTCTTTCATCACTAAGATAGTTCAGGCGAATCTTTGGTGGGCTTCTCAATTCTGGCCCCGTTACCATTATAAAACCTCGGCTAAAAGGTCGCATCACAGAAGCGTTTGCCATAAAACCTGGTTTATTATTTTCTAGGCTTTGAAATGGATTGAAACGCAACGTCGCGCTGGATAGAGCAGGCATAAAATGACTTTGTATTGTTGGTATGTCCTCTCCCTTTGTTCTGATATAAGCACCAGCCTCTAGGGGAAAAACTGTCATTGGGCCCAAACCGAACAACCACGCTTGGAAAAATGCGAATGCGGCCCTGTCGACTCTAGTTAGTTTATGTAAAGTAACTTCCTCAGGAGCACCGTAACCAACCCTGACCAGCACATGATCATGCAAATTTTTTCCTACTTCGGGCGCATGAAAAAATGTTTTGATATTTACACTCTTTAATTCGTCTGAGTTTCCTATACCTGAACGCAATAAAATGCTGGGGGTTCCGATAGCGCCAGCGCATAAAACAATTTCCTGTTCAGCGGTAAAATATTTTGTATTTCCAGATTGCACTACCTCTACACTTTTTGCTCTTTGGCCTTTAAAAACGATCCTTTTAACTTCACAGCCTGTCTTAATATGAAGGTTTTTTAATTTTGGTGCTGAATTTAAAAAGGCAGATGCTGCACTTTCTCGTCTCCCTTTTCGAATAGTGAAGTCATAATATCCAAAACCCTCAGCATTAGGTTCGTTAAAATCCAAACAGCGTGGATAGCCAGCCCCAATTCCTGCCTCTACAAATGCCTCTACAAGAGGAGAAAGCGAATTTTGACGGCTAGATACAGTAAGGGAGCCTGTTTTACCATGCAACTCGCCCGGATTTTTTCCACAATAACGCTCACTTTTCAAAAAATAGGGCTGGACATTAGACCACGACCAATCAGTTAAACCGGATTGAGCCCAAGTGTCATAATCAATTCCAAGCCCACGCGCATAGACCATGCCGTTTATTGCTGTCGAACCACCTAATACTTTTCCTCTGGGTAGTGATATTTTCCTGTTTTCAAGTCCACTTTCTTCATCTGTCAAATATTGCCATACGTGGCGGTTTCCCCTTAAAAGAATTGTCGTCATCATCGGAACACTTAAAGTGGGATCCATGGATCCAGTGCCGCCAGCCTCTATAAGCAGTACGTTGAAGTCACTGTTTTTTGCTAAGCGATAAGCAAGAACACAACCAGCTGCGCCAGCACCTATAATAATGTGTGTCCAATCCTTATCCACCATTTCTATTTTTTGCCGACAGCTTCATCAAAACCACCTTGCCCTGTGAGGCTAGCCCAAGCTTTATAAGGCGGGCTCGCGGAAACTTTTCCATCCTGAATTAGTTTGCGCCAAATATCACAGGCATCAACAAAGTTGGGTACACCACCTGGGAACATAGCTAATGCTAAACCCTCAGCAATTGCTGCTTCATCTGCAGCTGCTTGATAAGCTCCTTTTATATGTTCGGCAACCCAATCCCAGCGTCTGTGGCACTGATGGGCTGCAGCCAAGCCGATTTCAATTATTTTTTGGCTTATATTGTAGTGCTGGGTTAATTTGTCTAAACCCTCACGATATTTATTTACACCATTGAAACCACTTAGGTGTGGTCCCCAATGTTTTTCTACAAAGTTAAAATAGTCTGCGCCATTCGCCCAACTAGCCACTGATATTGCCGCTTCCAAATCAGTTTCCCCACCTCCCGATTTACGGAGCCTATCAATATGGTGTGTAGCGATCGCTTCAGAGGTGGAGACTAAAATTATTAACCAAATTACCTCTTTCTCATAAAGGCTCAGAACCCGATCTGTAAGAGTCATGTGGGTATATGTGGCATCGTAAGCATCTAAAAGCTTTGGCGAAGAGATAGCCAGCAAACCATGATGTGGGAGAAGATACCCCCTTTTTTCGTGCAATGACCTAAGGACTTGTTCCACTTCAGAAGCTGTTTGTGGCAAATTATTGTCTCCCATAACCAATATCCTCCTCACCTAGTAAAACTTGAATTTTTTTCTGGGCCTAAAAAGCTAAGGACAAAAAACCTATCAATCAATGGGCTGTAAAACCCCCATCTGCAACAATTACTTGCCCAGTGATAAAGCTACTAGCTTCCGACAAAAGGAAATTAATAATAGTTGCAATCTCTTCAGGTTGTCCAAATCTGCCCATAGGAATGTCAGCCAAAAGGGAATTGTAGCGTTTTTCATCCGCGCGTGCTTTCGCGGTCATATCACTCACTACTGGGCCGGGAGCAACAGCATTTACTCTAATAGAATTTGGAGCTAATTCTACAGCAGTAGACTTTGTTAAACCGTTAATACCTGCCTTTGATGCAGCGTAAGCTGCGCCAAGCGGGTGGCCCACCAAACCGATCTGACTCGAGACAAAAACGATGGAGCCAGCTGCTTGCTTTTGCAAGTGCGGAATAGCAGCTCTAGCAGAGTAAAACGACCCAGATAAATTTGTATCAATTACGTTGTGCCAAATTACATCATCAGTTTTTGTAAATTCTTGCAGTGATAAAATACCTGCAACAGCAACAATGCCATCTAACTTACCTGAACATTTCGCCGCATCATCTACAGCAAAAGCTATTTCATCTGAATTTTTAACATCGACTTTGTATATACATTCACTTGGAATATATCCGGTTATTATTTCTGACTGTTCTTCAGAAAAAACAGTGCCATAAACTGTAGCACCTATTTTAAGTGCCACTTGGGCTGTTGCGAGGCCAATTCCTGAACCAATGCCCGTAATAAACACCGTTTTGTTTGAGAGATCGAACATGGTATTCTCATTATAGCAAATGTCTAATTAATATCGACAGATCTAGAAAATACTAAAAGCAATACGGAGACAAGTTAATTGAAAAAGGTTTTGGTTATTGTTCCTTTTCCTATGTCTGAGGAAAATTTAAACTTTAGGCGAGAACAACTCAAAGCGATTCCTGTATCTAGTAATCTTTCCTTTACTTTTAGGCCTGTAAAAGCGGCTCCTCGAAATTACGTAAGTCAAGCAGATATGGTTTTGGCAGATATTGGAGTTTTAGAGACGGGACTCAGCGCTGAAAAAGAGGGTTTCTCGGCAGTCTGTGTTGATACTATGAGCGACTCTGGTGTTTCAGCGCTCCGTTCTGTGCTCTCTATACCAGTCGTTGGCCCAGGTCGAACATCAATGCTTACCGCACTTTCGTTGGGAAACAAATTTTCAATTGTTACAATGTGGCAGAAGTGGAAGCATTTCTACATGAAAACTCTTACTGAACTCGGCGTTGAAAATGCTTTAGCTTCAGTGCGAGCAATTGATGTTGCCCCTGACAATCAGGCTCTGCTTAGCGGGAAAGAAGAAGAAATTTTTCCGATGCTTGAAAGTGCTGCACTTCAAGCTATTGAAGAAGATGGCGCTGAAATAATAGTTCTAGGTTCAACCACTATGCATCAATCTCATAGCTATCTCTCTAAAAAGCTCAATGTTCCCATAATTAACCCAGGGCCACTCACTTACAAGAAGATTGAGCTATTGTTGGATACGGAATTAACTCATAGCCGAAAAGCTTATCCTATTTCACCAGTTCCACGCGATCAAATGATTAAAGCGATGTTAGACGCAGCAGCCCAATATGATCATTAATGATTTTGATCCAGTGTATTTTCCCCTGCCATATATACTCGAACTTCTGAGAAAAGACCTTGAGTACAATTAAAAAAATTACAGTTCGACTTATTCACTAACTGGCCATCTAGCAACTTATTAGTGACTTGAAATCGCACAGCGATTGCTTCTTCAGATTTGCATATTACCCACTCAAATTGGTCATGTTTTACCCATTGATGGTTTGCCCAAAGACGCTCAAACATTTGTGAAATTGCTTTTGAGCCGATCATGTTCACGCCATGAGTCTCCACGGAAAAATAACAGTCACTCGTTAGGGTTGAAAGAATAAGTTGAATGTCCTGAGTATCCACGCCTTTAAAATAATCAATCACTTTGTCTTTTAATTCAGAAGCCATTTTTACTCTCTGCTAAGTCATTCCAAACTTGTTGAGATATAATTTGTGAGCCTTTGGTCACAAATCTATCAATAAAACGGATTCCGGAAAAACTTACTCCATCAAGCCAAGTGCCATTTAGTGTTCCAAAACAAGTTACAACAGCTGAGCCATTTTTTAGGGAGGTGTCAAAACCATCAAACGTTTTGCTAACCTTCTGATATCTCGTTTTTGACCATTCAACCAATTCCTCTAAGCTAGTGAAGGAATTTCCACCAGGAAAAGTCATCACAAAATCATCGCTCAAAAATGATGATGCAGCATCTAAATTGCGCTTTTCCATATTAGAAAGAAATTCTCTAACAATATTTTCAGGATGTTTTGGAGGTGGTGCAGGATTGCGATTTTTCCGGCCCCGCATATAGTTATCTCCATCTACTTCTTTAATGGTAACTATAACCAGTTCGGGGTCAGCCCCAGTGGTGGCGCATGCAACATCCGTAATCCGTTCAGATAACAATTTTCGAGATTCATTATCATAACCTTTTATCAGGGTGCATTCAATAATTGGCATAAAACTGTCTCCTAATTATGCACTCTATTAATTTTTGATCATCAATCATTAAAAGCTATGATGATTGTTTACTTTTGTCTCTAACAAATCATCAAAATCTATTTGAATAACAAAAAAGTGTGATAACGTTTCAGGATGACTACACTTGCCCAAAAAATTATAGCAAAAGCTTCTAACCAGCCTAGCGCAAAGGTTGGTGAGGTTGTCGTGTGTGCAGTAGACTTAGCAATGATACACGATTCTGCTGGCCCAAGGCGGGTAAAACCTATTCTAGAAAAGTTGGGACGCTCTGTGTGGGATAAAAATCGTGTCGCTGTAGTAACTGACCACTATGTTCCAATTGAAGGTGAGGAAACAAGAGCCATTCAAGAGCTGACACGAGAATGGGTATTAGAACAAGACATAAAAAATTTTTATGACCAGCAAGGCATCTGTCATGTTGTCTTACCCGAAAGGGGCCACCTCAGCCCGGGCATGTTTTGTGTCGGAGGAGATAGCCACTCTCCTACAGGTGGCGCATTTGGAGCATACATGTTTGGCATAGGAGCGACGGAGATGGCGGGCGTCCTAGCCACAGGAGAAATTTGGATAAAAGTCCCTGAAACTATTTTGATTAAATGGGCAGGTCAAACTGATGCCTTTGTTACTGCAAAAGATATGATGCTCGCTACTTGCGCTAAAATTGGTATGGGTGGAGGTCGCTATCAAGCCATCCAATATGCTGGTGAAGCAATTCATAAGCTCAACATGCAAGAGCGAATGACAATGTCAAATATGGCGGCTGAATTAGGTGCGCAGGCTGGCCTAATCTCCCCTGATGAAACCACTATTGAATATCTAAAATCGGTAAACGCATCCATACTTGATAACTGGCGAAATTATCAGATAGAAAAACCTGATTTAAATGGAGAAGTTATAAATTTAGACGCTTCTTCGCTTTCGCCGCAGATTGCCGCGCCACATTCTCCTGAAAATTCTTCCGATGTAGATGATTTTAAAAATATTAGCTTTGATATTGCCTACATAGGCGCATGCACCGGAGCAAAATATACTGACTTAATGGCCGCTGCTTCAATTCTGAAAAATAGAAAAATTTCTTCAAATGTTTGTCTAAAGGTAGCCCCTGCCAGTTTGCGTGATCAGCAACGCGCTGAGAGAGAAGGAATTATGCGCATACTCGAAGATGCGGGAGCTGAATTTCTCCCTAATTCTTGCGGAATATGCGCCGGTTATGGCAGCGATCGATTATTAAAAGAGCAAGTTTGCATATCCTCTACTGCACGTAATTTTAAAGGCCGAATGGGTGACCCGTCTTCCAAAGTCTACCTAGCTTCACCTTATACTGTGGCTGCTTCTGCAATTGCAGGCACAATGGTTGACCCTCGTGATATGATGGAAAGCTAATGCCACGACTTTGGTTATTTGAAGAAACAATAGATACTGATGTATTAGCCCCAGGTTTTTACATGAAATCACCATTAGATGAGTTAGCGGAACATTGCCTTGAGGCAGTCAGGCCAGAATTTGTTTCTACGGTTCAAAAAGGAGATGTTATTTTAGCTGGTGACAATATGGGCGTTGGCTCGTCTAGAGAACAGGCTGCAGAGGTTTTAAAATACCATGGTATTGCTGCGGTGATCGCCCGCAGCTTTGCTGGTATTTTTTATCGCAACTCAATCAACCTAGGTTTACCTGCACTTATTCTGCCAAAAGGTCTTACTCTGCCAGACGAATGTGTTGATGGAGCAGAAATTTCTTTTCAATTTGATAAATCGATGCTCACATTAACCAAGTCTCAAAAAGTAATAGGGTGCGAGCCAATACCAACTTTTTTGAAAATAATGATCGATGATGGGGGCCTTGTTCCACATCTGGAAAAACGCTTTTCAGCTGAGGTGACACCTAAATGTTAAAGAATAAATTAAGTGAGGGCTTCATTCTTGCGCCAGGCATATATGATGCACTCACTGGGCTAATTGCTGCTAAAGCAGGAGCGGAGGCGGTTTATCTTTCAGGCGCTAGCATTGCCTACACCCGTTTTGGTCGTTCTGATATTGGTCTTGTCTCAGTATCTGAGGTGCATGATACTCTCGCCGCAATTACCGACCGTATAGACATACCTGTTATCGTTGACGCGGATACAGGCTTCGGCAACGCCCTGAATGTTCAACGAACTGTGCGTCAATTTGAGCGGGTAGGGGCTTCTGCCATTCAGTTAGAGGACCAATCTTTTCCAAAAAGATGTGGCCACCTTGAAGGTAAAACTCTTGTTTCAAAGAATGAAATGGTGGGTAAAATCAAAGCGTCTCTTGATGCAAGAAAAAATGAAAATACCGTGATCATTGCTAGAACAGATGCTCGCGCTGTTGAAGGTTTAGACGCTGCATTCGACAGAGCCGCTGCTTACAAAGATGCGGGTGCAGATATTCTGTTCATAGAAGCGCCGCAGTCATTGGAAGAAATGAAAAATATAACTGCCACTTTTGGAAATGAATTACCGCTTTTGGCTAACATGGTTGAAGGTGGCAAAACACCAATTGCATCAGCGACCGAACTTGAAGATATTGGCTATCATTTAGCAATTTTTCCAGGTGGTGCTGTAAGAGCAATAGCCCATCATCTCAGTGCATATTATTCAGGCCTGCTTCGAGATGGAAACAATAAGAAATTTTCAGAAAAAATGTATGATTTTGATGGATTGAATGAAGTCATTGGCACCAAAGAGCTCTTAGCACAAGGCATAAAATACGAGTGAAAATAGATAGGTTTTAATATGGATGCTGTTACTTTAGCAATCCTTAAAGGTCGCTTAGAACAAATTGCTGACGAAATGGATGCGACCCTTTTCCGTTCGGCCTTTAATCCGATTATCGCGGAGGCCCACGACGCAAGCCATGGTATTTACGACAGCGCTACGGGTGAAACCTTAGTGCAAGGCAAATCAGGTTTGCCTATATTTGTTGGAGTAATGGCCTTTGCAGTAAAAGCTGTCATAGATAAAGTAAAAAAAGACGGCGGGCTTCAAGAAGGTGATGTCTTTATATTTAACGACCCATATGATGGAGGGACCCATCTCTCGGACTTCAGGCTTGTTAAACCAGTCTTCAGAAGGGGAAAAGTTTTTTGTTTTCTTGCCTCTGTAGGTCACTGGCATGATGTGGGCGGTAATGTTCCAGGTAATTATAATCCTCAGGCAACCGAGAGCTTTCAAGAAGGTATGCTTATACCGCCGGTAAAACTATTTGAAGCTGGCGTTATGAAAACAGACATCGTTGATATCCTCTCAGCAAACTCCCGCCTTCCCAATTCACTTTATGGTGACCTAAATGGGCAAATAAATGCGCTAGACCTAGGAGAAGGGCGCCTGCATGAACTTCTAGATGAGTATACTGAAAAAAGTGTTTCAGAAGCACTAACTGAACTTAAAAAACGTGCAGAAAAAATGATGAGCGATCACCTGTTGGCTCTGCCAGATGGTACAATATCTGTTGAAGATTATTTGGATAATGATGGTGTGAGTGATGAACCACTTAAATTAGCTGTTGATATGACAATCGACAAAAACAGACTTAAAATTGACTTCAGTCGCTCTAGTAAGGCTTGTGCTGGACCAGTAAACATATCTAAATCAACAACCATAGCGGCCACATATGTTGCTCTGAAACATGTTTTCACAGATGTTCCAGCTAATGCCGGGGTATTGGAACCCGTTGACTTCATTATTCCTGAAAAAAGTTTCCTGAGCGTAAAAGCCCCCAAGCCAGTTGGCGGTTATACCGAGACCATACTTCGTCTCATTGACGTGATTTTTCAAGCTTTCCAGCACACAACTCCCGAACGAGTGAATGGCTGCGCTTACGGAACGATAAATGCACTCTCAATCGCCGGCTTCAGAGATAATGGTGCAAGATGGGTGATGTTTTCCTTTTTTGGTGGAGGACACGGCGGACATCCAGAAGGAGATGGCCTAAATCATGGTAATGCGCCAATCTCTACAGCAACTATACCGCCCCTTGAAATATTAGAAGCTGCTTATCCTGTCCAATTCACACAATGGGCGTTGCGCCCAGACTCAGGGGGCAAAGGCAAATTCAGAGGCGGGCTTGGCGCTGTTTATGAAATTGAGTTGCTTGAGGAAAGTGCAACAGCTTTTCTTTTTGGGGAAAGAGGAAAATATGCTCCACAAGGAGTGGTCGGGGGCGAAGAAGGAGCAAAAAACAAATTTTATTTTGACATTGATTATAAAAAACAGACAAAAAAATCCCCTCCTTTAATCTCTAAAATTACAGGAATAAACCTGAAAAGGGGTCAAAGAGTTCGGCTTGAAACCCCAGGCGGTGGAGGATATGGAGCTTTCTCCGAAAGGTCAAAAGAACTGAATGCAAATGACCTAAAGCAGGGCTATGTTACAAAGGGGTGATGATGAGTAGTCATGTCGTAATTGGTGTGGATGTTGGTGGAACATTTACTGATATACTCGCTCTTGATGAACACTCAGAGGAGGTCAGAGTATTCAAAATTCCATCAACACGGGAAGACCAATCGATTGGATTTTTGGAAGGCATTCTCGAAGTCAGCAAAAACGTTAGAGACGTTGGAACAGTCATTCATGGCACCACCGTAGCCACTAATGCATTACTAGAAAGGAAAGGTGCAAAAACCGGCATCATCACTACATCAGGTTTTCGTGATGTATTGGAGATGCGGAGAAGAGACCGCCCTACAACTTGGGGGCTTTGGGGACAATTCACACCAGTAGTTCAACGCGTTGATAGACTTGAAGTTGAGGAGCGCACTTTGGCAGACGGTACAGTGCGTGTCGCTGTTGACCTAATGGAAGTAGAACGCGCAGCCAAAACTTTGCTCAAGAACGGTTGTGAAGCGGTATGCTTATTTTTCATTAATGGATATGCTAATCCAGAAAACGAGAAAAAGGCTGCCGAAAGTCTTCGCAAGATTTGGCCAAATGAGCACGTTAGCGTTGCAACAGAAATTCTTCCTGAAATCAGAGAATTTGAAAGATGTTCAACGACTACTTTAAATGCTTATTTGCAGCCTCCTGTTGCAAATTATCTTGCACGAATTGAGGACAGGATTAAGGAAAAAAATAAAACTACTGAAATCTTAATTGTGCAATCTAATGGCGGCGTAATGTCTGTAGAGACAGCTAAATCTCGCCCAATAAAAACAGCCTTGTCAGGCCCTGCAGCAGGAGTTGTCGCTGCAAGAGAAATAGCAAGCGCAGCTGGCTTTAATAATATTATCACTGGTGATATGGGCGGAACTTCTTTTGACGTATCCCTTGTTGCAAATGGGCAAAACATGCTCACTGCTCAAGCAAATATAGACTTTGGTATGACTATTCGCACTCCAATGATTGAGATGACAACCATTGGTGCTGGTGGAGGGTCCATTGCTAAAATAGATAAAACGGGGTTTCTTGAGATTGGGCCCGAATCTGCAGGCTCGGACCCTGGGCCAGTCTGCTACGGCCTTGGCAATACCCGACCTACAGTAACCGATGCAAATCTAGTTTTAGGCAGGATTGATTCAAGAAATCCCATTGGTGGGAAACAGGATAAACTTGATACCGGTGCTGCGATAACTGCAATTGATGAGCATATTGGAGCGTCCCTAGGTCTATCAACTTATGACGCAGCAGAGGCTATAATTAAAGTAGCCAACGCAAAAATGGGGGGGGCCATCAGACTTATTTCAATCGAGCGCGGCTATGACCCTAAACAATTTGCACTAATGCCATTTGGAGGAGGAGGGGCACTCCATTCCGGAGCAATGATGCGAGATATTGGACTCGGAGCGGCAATTGTTCCCCGTTATCCAGGCGTAAATTCAGCCCTAGGGTGCGTAATGTCAGACCTTCGACATGATGAAGTCCGCACGATGAATTTAATGCTTGATGAACTTGATTGTTCTCACCTCAAAGAGCTGATACGGACTATAACAGAGTCATCAAAAAAGTTGATTGAGCGATCAAAAGCAAGCTTCAAGTCAGTCAAAAGCGTAATAGAACTCGATATGCTTTATGTTGGGCAATCTCATTCAGTTTCAGTTCCTTTAACAGCCGACATAAACTCTTTAACTATTGATACCATAAGAAAATCATTCATTGACGTTTACTCTCAAAATTACAGTCGACCATTGTCAGGTATTCCAATACGTATACTTAATCTGCGAATATCAGTAATCGGAGTTCGTCCATCTGTAGATTTGAAAATCTTGGCAAAAGGCAATAGAGCTAAAAAAATTGAAGAGTGCATACTTTCCGAGCAAAAAATATATGCAGAAGGTACATGGCATAACGCCCAAATTATTGACCGCTTGCGTCTGCCTGAGGGTTCCTTAATTCATGGTCCAGCGTTGCTCGTTCAAGGTGACGCAACGATTTATGTAGACCCAAAAATTACCGCTCGTACAGACAAATTTGGAAATATAATTATGACTGAAGAGAACTGAGTAAATGAAAATAGAGCCAAAAAGTTCTGCTGTACTTATAGTGGATTTGCAGAACGACTTTCTCCACCCTGAAGGCGCATATGGACGTGCCAACCAGACAAGTCCAGAAATCGCCGCGCTGCCTGAAAGGATATTACCGCTATTGAATTCTGTAAGGGCAGCAGGTGGATGGATTGTATCAACTCAGTTCACGCTTGTGCCTGGTAAAAACGGAGAGCCATTCATCGCATCACACTTAAAGAAATTAAGACCCTTCCTGAAAAAAGGGGATTTTTTGCCCGCTTCCTGGGGCAATTCATTAGTTGACCTTCTTCAGCCAGCGGATTTGGTTGTTGAAAAAGTTGCCTACTCTGCATTTTATCAAACAAGGATGGAGTTTGCCCTATCGCGTGCTGGGATTAAAACGTTATTTGTCTGTGGAATTGTAACTAATGGAGGAGTTGCTTCCACTGTTCGAGATGCTCATGTTCGAGACTTAAATACAATTACTCTTTCTGATGGCTGCGCTGCATTTTCACCTGAAATTCATGAAAACTCTATTAAATCTCTATCCTCCGTTGGCAAAATACTGACAGTCGCCGAAGCAACAGACTTGTTTGAAAAATCCTAAGAATGCCAGACATCCTAACTGAAAATGCATTTGACGCTGACATTGATATTGACTGCCTCGTCATTGGAGGCGGTGCAGCAGGTATGACTGCTGCTCTTGCTGCAAATGACAGAGGACTAAGCGTACTCGTCGCTGAGCGTGAAGATAGGCTATCTGGCTCTACCGCATTGTCCTCAGGCTTGATCCCAGCTGCAGAGACTCTTGCTCAGAAACGCCAAGATATTTTGGATAGCAAGGAAATATTCTTTGCTGATATTATGGCAAAAAATAAGAATATGGCAGATGCAAAACATGTTAAGCTTTGCATTGAACAGGTTACGAAAGCTATCGATTGGCTTGAAGTTGAACACGACATCCCCTTCAAAGTATTAGATAGCTTTCTTTATCCTAGCCACAGCAGTTACCGAATGCATGCAGTTCCAGAAACAACTGGCGCAGCTCTAATTCAGCGGCTTGAAAATGCAGCAAATCAGCGCAAAATTCTGATTTCCTGTAATTTGAAAATTACTGATCTTGTCAGGACTAATAATAACAAAATCATAGGGTCAAAAGGAATAAGGCCTGATGGAAAAGAGGAAACGGTCCGCGCAAGGTCAGTCATTCTTGCCTGTAACGGATATGGGGGCAACCCCGAACTGATAGAGAAACACATACCAGAAATGAGTGATGCGCTCTATTTTGGACATTCAGGTAATCAGGGCGAAGCTTTGCTTTGGGGCGAAAAGCTTGATTGCAAGCTTGTTGACCTCACAGGTTATCAAGGACATGGTTCTGTTGCGCACCCTCACGGTATTCTCATTACATGGGGCCTTATGATGGAGGGCGGCATTCAAGTTAATGTTGAAGGAAAACGTTTTTCGAATGAGCATGAGGGTTATTCTGAACAAGCCGTAAAAGTTCTCGCTCAACCTGAACAAGTCGCCTTCAATATTTTTGATGAGCGACTTCTTGAAATTGGGCGTGAATTCGAAGACTTCAGAAATGCGGAAACAGCCAAAGCGATAATTCCTGCTGATAGTATTAAAGAGCTGTCAGATAAACTAGATCTGCCCTTCCAAAACATCTCAGAGACTTTTGAGTACTGTAAAGACCAAGCTGAAAAAGGAGCGCCCGACAAATTTGGTCGTGTATTTTCCCTTGAAAAACTTTTAAAGCCGCCTTTTTTTGCGGTGAAAGTAACAGGCACCCTTTTTCACACTCAAGGCGGCTTAGCAATCGATGAAAAAGCACGCGTTATCAAAAATGATGGCTCAGTAATTCAAGGATTATTCGCATGTGGGGGTGCAGTTTGTGGTGTTTCTGGCCCAGATGTATCCGGGTATCTTTCTGGAAACGGCTTATTAACTGCAATTGGATTAGGATATTTAGCAGGTCATGAAGCTTAGTAAGCACCTCTTAATTTAGGTGAAACGCCGCTCTCGTGACCAAGTATATAATCCAGCTCCTACAATGATTGCTGAACCAAGTATCGTTAAGCTGTCAATATTTTCATTAAAAATAACAACGCCTGTTATCATACCAAAAATAATCCGCGCATAGCGAAAAGGACTTACCGCAGATACATCGGCTAAACGGATTGATAAGGACATGCACCAAAGGCCGAGGCCACCAGCAATTATCATCCCTACACAATACATCATCTGCGTAATATCTGGCAGCACCCAACCCTCTGAAAACACCATCAGCAAAATGCCAGCAAGAGCCACGGACAAAGAGCCAAAAAATGAAAGACCAATGACCGAAATGTCATTTGGCAAAATTCGCGCGCTAAAATCCCGCCCTGCAAGGCCGATTACTCCTATAAGAGCCGACACAGCAAAAATATCAACGCCTTCAAGCGTTGGCCTGATAACAATTAGAACACCTAAGAATCCAATAAAAATGGCAATAATTCGCGGTGGACCTATCCTCTCTTTTAAAAATATAACTGCCATAACTGTTAGCACTAGAGGTGATGTCTGCATGATAGCTGTGACAACTGATAACGCTGAATTAGACAGTGCAAACACAAGAGCAAGACCACCAATGGTTTCGCTTATGCACCTGAACAAGGTGGCTTTATGAATATAACGTCTGTCAAATACAGACTGTCCTGAAAGCAAAGCCATTGCCCAGAACATAGCAGCTGTACCCAGGCCGAACACTATAAGGACTTGCCCAACCTGAAAGCTCGGCGAGAGTAACTTGATGAATACATCTACACAGGTAAATAAAAATACACCTGTAGTGGTAAGCATCATAGCCTTATAGAATGGCAGGTAGATTATCAAAAAAGTCTCTGTTTTTATTCATAATATAAAAAATAGTACATTAAATCTGACCAAGAATATCCTGCCCCTGCATATTCAGAAAATGCAACAGATCAATAAAAACCCAATTCTCAGCAAGCTTATCACCTCTACGGCGATAGATATCCACAACCCGCATATCAGCAAAATCATGATGCGGCGGCATTCCCATATAACCGCCTGATGGCCTCAAACTCAAGTTTGGCCAGCCAAAAAAACCCCCATAGTTTCCCTCAGCCATACGACAGATATGGCCGTTGAATCGCCGTCCTTCATTCTGGGTTCTGAACGGCTTTTGATGCTGCTGGATATATCTGTCGATTGTATAAGTCGCACCAATTCCTGTTGGACCCCACCAGAGCATATCGTCATGCCAGCATTGCCGCAACTCATCTTCAGGGGTTGCATACTGGCCTTCATTAATATCTGCAATCATGCGGTTGATCAGGTCCAATGTTGCCTTGCCCTCTTGTAGATTATGGTCTGCAAAGAGCAAACCATCATGCGTTTGTGGACCGGGCTGTATGAGATGTACCCCTGTCTGTTTCATAATCGGGTTCAGCCCTACCTGTGCCATCAAATGCAAAAGATCAATAAATAAAGCCGTTTCACTGATCTGATTTTTTTCAATTTTATGAAATTCAGCATATCGGATCATGACGATTTTTTGATGCGGTGAAATACCGATAAAGGGCTGGTCAAATAGGCCCATGAAATGGCCCATTGAAGCCACCCAGACAGAGTTGAAGTCATCAATCTGATTCCGCCCAGCAAAGAAAATATCTTGTCGGCGCTGGACAGCTGAGAAGGCTCTCCGAAAGGGCCGGTAAAACACATCGATTACAGAATCGGAACCACTTTGTTCGTGAAACGGGTGCATGCCTCGCCAAAGGTAGTTGTCTGCCATGTATTCAGCAAAACCGGCGGGTAAGCCGTCTTCTGTGGCGCTGTCTATTGATTGTTGCCAGTTCAAGACAAAAGTTTTAGCCTGCTGGAGTTCATCATTTTCACGGACAGTCATGTGGGCATCCATTCTATGTTTTTAATTTAGACGGCTGGCGTAAAATTAAACTTGTCAAAAGATTGTTTCTTCTCCTACCATTTTTGCATAGGTATGCAAAATCTGTTTTGCAAAGTGGGAACCAACCAACAATGGCGTCAATAGAGCTTAAAAATATCCATAAGCAATGGGGTAAGTTCATTGCAGTCGACGATTTTAATCTGACAATTGCAGATAACGAATTTTTAGTTTTGCTTGGCCCATCTGGCTGCGGGAAAACTACTACCATGCGAATAATTGCAGGACTTGAGGATGCTAGCTCCGGAGATATTTTTATAAATGGCAAAAGAGTCAATGGCCTAGAGCCCAAGGATCGCGATGTCGCGATGGTTTTTCAATCCTATGGCCTATATCCAAATATGAATGTTTATGAAAATATTCGCTTCCCGCTGAAAGTCAGGAAAATTGACCAAAGCAGCCATGACGAGCGGGTAAGGCGGGCCTCAGCGATGGTTGAACTGGATGAGTTTCTGCATCGCAAACCAGCTGAGTTGTCTGGAGGTCAGCGTCAGCGCGTCGCGCTGGCACGAGCAATTGTGCGTGAACCAAACGTTTTTTTGATGGACGAACCGCTGTCCAATTTAGATGCAAAGTTACGCGTATCAACACGAGCGCAAATTAAGCATCTGCAGCATGAACTTAAAGTCACAACGATATATGTCACCCATGATCAAATCGAAGCTATGACCCTTGCAGATCGGGTTGTCGTGATGGACAAGGGGCTTATCCAGCAGATCGGTACACCGACAGAAATTTATGACAAGCCAGCGAATTTATTTGTTGCTGGCTTCATCGGGAATCCCGCAATGAATCTAATTAAGGGGCATATCAAGACAGGTTGTTTTGTTGCTGAAAATATATCCATTAAGGGCCTGAAGCTAAAGGAAGGGCCTGCCACACTGGGTTTCAGGGCAGAAGACGCCACACTTATAGACAAGCCCGCCAAAGCGCAAATTAAAGCGCCAACCTACGCCATGGAATTACTTGGTGATGCCACGATGGTTACAGTTAAAACAGGCAATACTCTTGTTGCGGTGAAGGCGCATAAGGAATTCCGCACAGAAATTGGCCGCGAAGTCAGCATTTCTGTTCCGGAAGCAAGCTGTCATCTGTTTGACAGCCAGACAGGTGAGAGATTGGAGGCATAATACCTTTATTCTGTTCACAACAAGTCCGACTAGTCGGCAAAACTGCACAGACAGATAAAATCTGTCTGCATTCTAAATAAGGGAGAGTCATATGTACTTAAAGAAAATTGCTTTTGCATCTGCTGTTGCCATAATGGCCAGCTCAGCTGCACAAGCGTGTAATATCTCAGCACGAGTCAGTGTTGTCGGAAATGAATTTCCGGCGATCCAATCGGTCGGTAAGGGCGCGCAAGCTTGCAAAGGGGCAGAGGTGTCAACAAACCTGACAGCTGACCATCAAAAAATTAACGTCGCTGGCATGAGTGGCAACCCTGCTGAATATACATCAGCAATCATTGCTAATTCATCCATCGTTGCACTGATGAATAATGATGTAATTCGGCCGCTGGATGCTCTGGTTGCTAAGCATGGCAAAAGCCTGAAGAAGAATCAGCTGATCACCATTGACGGTAAAGTCATGGCCGTTGCCTTTATGGCGAATGCCCAACATTTGGTTTATCGTGAAGATGTATTGAAGAAAATAGGTGTGCAGCCTCCAAAGACTTATGAGGACATGCTTGCCGCTGCCAAAAAGATTCGTAGCGCAGGAATTATGCAGAACCCGGTTGGTGGGGCTTATAAAGCCGGCTGGAACCTGGCACAAGAGTTCAACAATATGTTCCTTGGTTATGGCGGGAGCCATTTCAAATCAGGGTCTGCTCAGCCAAATGTAAATTCAGATGCTGGTGTCAAAGCCCTTGAAATGATGAAGGCTTTATCAGCTTACATGAATCCTGACTTTCTCACCCATGACAGTAACGCAACCAACGCTGAATTCCGCGCTGGTAATGTTGCCATAATGAATATGTGGGGCAGCCGGGCAGCAACATTGGTTGATGTTGACGGTGTCAGTGCTGAAGTGAAAAATGGCATGAACATCGCCGGTCCGATGACCGTTGGCGGTGGCAACACTCCAGCTTCCACATTATGGTGGGACGGATGGACAGTCGCAAAAAATATCAGTGATGCAGAAGCTGAAGCGACCTTCATTGCGATGATGAACGGCATTGACCCAGCTATGATTAAAGATGAAGAAATCCGCAAACAGGCTGTTTGGCTGATCGACGGTTACACACCAACAGATGCTGCCCGTGGGGTTTTTGCCGCTGCTCAGGCAAATACAATTCCTTATCCAATGCTGCCTTATATGGGGCTATTGCACACAGCACTTGGTGCTGAATTGTCTGACTTCATGCAAGGTAAAGAAACTGCAGCACAGGCATTGGCTGACGTGGAAGCTGCATACATTGCCGCTGCAAAAGAAAAAGGCTTTCTGTAAAAAGCTGAACTCTATCAGGAAGGGGTGTGCACCCCTTCCTGATAACTTGTTCAAATACACGCCATGAAACATTCAACTTTCTTTTGGTTCTTTTTACCGACAGGCCTTGCGATGCTGTTATTCATCGCTTTTCCGCTTGTTTCAGTTGTGTTGCAATCTGTGCATACAGCGCATGAAGCTGTGCTGGTGACCGTTGAAAATTGTGGCCCATTTGGCTGCAAAAAAGAAACTACGATTGATCAGGATGCAACAAGCGCAATTCGTGCAGCTGAACCTCTTGGCCGATTTGTTGGGCTGGATATTTATTTTGACCGTGGCCATCTGGCAATTGCTGAAGTCAAACAAGCATGGACATCAACTGATAGCTTATCCGCATTTTTTCAAACTATTGGCAATCTACCATTTTACCGGTCAATGGCATTTACCCTTACCTTTACCTTTACAGTAACACCAGTACTTATTGTTTTAGGCCTGATGATTGCCCTTGGGGTTAATGCTCTGAGCGAACGAATAAAAGGTCTTGTTATTTTTGTTTCTCTATTGCCCATGATTGTAACACCTCTAATTGGCTCTCTTATACTATTCTGGATGATTGATAGCCGCGGTATTTTAGGTAATGCGATCCAATGGCTGGCGGCTGAT
>CABYIQ010000016.1 GCA_902518965.1 uncultured SAR116 cluster alpha proteobacterium | reverse complement strand
ATGCGGACCTCACGCACAACACCCCCGTCCAGCACGGCCAAAGCCTCAGCATAGCCAGCGCTTTTATAGGCTGCATTCGCTGCCTCAACACTGTCAAATTCAATTAGGACTGTGCGCTGCATCTGTCCATGTTCATACAACGTAGCCGGCATGCCGCGGGCGAGAATACGCCCTCCAGCTGCAGTGAGTGCTGGTCCAGCAAGGGCCGCATAAGCGGCCAGCTTATCGGAATCAAGCACTTCATTGTAAATCGAAATCCAGTAAGCTTTTTTGCTCATTTAATGACCTGCGTTTGGTCAGGCTTTGTTAAGTTCAGTGCGCGTTTCTTGCGACCAGCCAACAAAACTGACACCTTCATCGATTACAAGTACCGGCCGTTTCATGAGAGATGGATGTTTCGATAGGAGTGTGTAAACCTTTTGGCCCTTATCATCTTCAGATAGTTCGCGCCATGTTGTTGATTTTCTATTGAGTAGGACTTCGTCGCCATGTTTGGCTAAAAGCCCGGCTAGAAGCCCCGGATCCATGCCATCTTCACGCACATCAATTAACGTTACATTATGACCATCACCCTCTATATCTTTCAGGGCTTTGCGGCAGGTGTCACAATTTTTTAACCCATAAAGTGTCACATTCATTATCGGCATCCCCTCACCCAATCAGGTGTTGCAGCATTCCTTTACGGCCTGTTAAGGATAACAGTATGAAAGAGTTGCAGATTTAGCAAGTCTCAAGCCACTTTATTACCTTACAGAACCTCAAAAATAGTCTTTTTATGCTGTTTTTGGCTCAAACTTATCACTTTTCTATGACTTGTTTCCTGAAAACAAATTATTTTTGGCTTAAAATCACCCTCTGCGCAGGTAGGTTTTAACGATTTAGCGTTATAAAATCAGATGGTTTCATTTTAGCTAGTATCAAAAAGCTGATACGCGATCAGATTGTAACACTCCACTTCAATCACTGAGCATTCCAATTACAAGTTAAAAAATCTATCCCGTTTTTTGCAAAAGGTAACCTACAAAAGGCAGATGTGTGGTAATTTAGACTATTTGGCTAGCAATGTTAAACTTAGAGAACATCAACAAGCTCGGCACAAGATCTTATTCACTACTGGTCCAGTTAGCAAAGCATAATACTTTTATTTAGTGATAAAACTTGGTGAATCGTTCACATTTTTGACTTCAATAGCGTAACTCTGCTCAGCAGTCAGTTTGCCTTTATCAATTGCCTGCACAACCAATTCATGAACACCAACATCAGCGTTTGAAGGTGTACCTGTCAATAATCCTTCTGGTGTAAGTTTTAGCCACTCAGGCAAACTTACAGCAGAGAAGCGTAATTTATCTCCATGGATGAGATCAATGTCCTCATAGTCAAGCTGCTGTTCATACAACATATCTTGTGTTGCAAAGCCCAGTGGTCCGGCTAGTACAATTGGAGCGTCATTTGTATTCTTAACAACAATAGTCAGGCTCAATTCGTCAGACTCGCCGGATAGGTCGGTCACCCGCACCTGTACCTCATGCGTCCCTACATCACTATTTTCAGGCGTTCCCTCCAAAACACCATCAAGTGTGAGATATAGCCAACTAGGCAGCTGAACCGCCGAAAATGTCAGCTTATCACCATATTGAAGGTCATCATCAGCAACATGCAGTTGCAGGTTGAACGGGCTGTCTTCGTTTGCTGAAAAATTGCCAGTAGAAGACACAGACATCTCGGGATCTATATTGATTATGGGTGCCGCATCTTCAGCTATCGAAATGACAAATGAAGTCACCTTATCCACAGCGGTGCAGGATGTTAGCATCACTAACGCTTTAACACCCGCTAAAATCTTTAACATCCGCATAATGCCCTCACCAGCCCTTTGCCTTTGAAATACGGAGAGATTAATGGTTTTTTTAACAAAAGGCCAACAGTATATTGCTAGAAATTAAACTACATAAGTATTCATTTGCTCCATGTATAGCCTTTGCGACGAGTTGTTTCAGATTGACCTGACGCATAAGCATGGTACTTCTTAGCCCAACCAACACTCATCTGCTTTCATTCTGCCGTTTTTCATGTTCACTATTTTAGCTAACGATATTCTGCCTGTATTTGCGGTTCTTGTGCTAGGCTTCATCCTGGGTAAAACAAATGTGGTGTCCCACAGTGAGGCCACCACACTCAACCGAGTAGCCTTCATCATACTTCAACCACCTCTAATTTTTCTGCTCTTGAGCCAGGTTAATCTGGACACACTACAATATCTTGCGATTTTTAGTTATGGCGTTGGGCAGGCTTTAATCTTTACCATGACATATTTACTCTGCCGTTACGTTTTAAGACATGATGTTCTTGAATCCTGGCTACTGGGTATGACCACCATATTTGTGAATTCGCTTTTATATATCTGGCCGATCTCTGCTCTAATTTATGGGCCAACAGGCAATGTTCCGATTGTTGCAATTGTTGCCTGGGATGCTTCGATCACTTTTGCCTTTTTTGTGATTTCCACAGATATTCTATCCCATAAATCAGCAAATCTAAGTAAGACATTAAAACGGCTGATCAAAAACCCCGTTTTATTATGTATCGTTTTTGCAATATTGTTTAATTTATCCGAACTACCTCTGATTGGCCCTGTAAAAACAGCTTTAGAATTTTTAAGCGCAGGAACTGCAGCTATAACACTGTTTGCTCTAGGGGTGATTTTATCTGCACATAGCTTAGCACCAAGAAAGACTATTTGTGTTGTTTCTGCAATTAAATTATTTGGCTTACCGGCACTGGTTGCCTTGCTAATGTTATCGGGCGAGTGGTCAACGCACTGGTCACAATTGCTTATTCTGAATGCAGCTGGCCCATCTGGAGCGATGGCCTTTGCTATTGCGATGCTCTACGGTGTTAATACAGCCCGTATTGCCCCTGTGATCATCTGGACATCACTGATTTCAGTCTTAACTCTTGCATGGCTTGCATAAAACTAGAACACGGACAGGCACACTGAATTAATTTCTTTTATTGAAAACTCTAAATCTGAAGAGGTTATGCTCATCCGATTGCAAATTAAAATAAGCAAATTTCCAACAGCCTAAACATGAAACGACCCAAAAAGTGGCATCTTTTTGTTTGCTTGAAATGGTGGAGCGTACTGGGATTGAACCAGTGACCCCTACGATGTCAACGTAGTGCTCTCCCGCTGAGCTAACGCTCCATTCCGAAGGCAAATTTAGGCAAGCCGCACAAAATTTAGTGCCTGAACTGCGATTAGAACTTAAAGAGTTTTCCCATCAAGTCAAGAAGAAGCAGTGAGCCAGAGTACCATAACAACCGTAAAGAATTATTATGTTTATCGAATTGATTTTTGCCTCCCCGCTCAGAGAAGAAAGCTTTAGCGTGTTAAAAAAACCAGTTAAGCCGTTCCCATGAACGAATTATCACATCTTATTCCCGCCCGCCATTCTATTAGGCAACAAGGTATTGACGAGCAGGCGGAGGCCCTAGTGGCTCAAATCCTGCCAGATGAACATATTGACCCCTTTCGCCTTTATCCCAGCGCGCAAGTCGGCCCGGTGGTGTTATCCGTTCCGCATGGAGGCTGGCAATATCCAAAAAGCCTTGTTACCACAGATAACCTTGAGCGCTGTATCAGTCTCGCAGATACCGGCACTGCAGAATTAGGGACCATGCTGTCCGGTGGCAACTTTTCAGTGTTGATCGCCAGCTGTAGCCGGGCCGCGTGTGATCTAAACAGACCAAAGCAAGCCCTTGACGGGCTGTTATGTGCCGGAGCTGATACGTTTGTTCCCATTGCCTTCAAGTCTTATGTAGCTGCCGGCTATGGAGTTATTCCTCGTCTGAGTGCAGATAAACTACCCTTGTATGAAAGGATTCTGTATAAGGTACATTGGCAAAAGATCTTAGATCTTTGGCATACCCCTTATCACCAGAAATTGACTGATTTACTGCGACTTGCTCACGCGCATAATGAACATGTTTTTCTGATTGATTTACATTCAATGCCAGATAATGCTGAGCGCCCTTTGAGAACGAAACTTTTTCCTCTAGCATCCAGACGTCTGCCTGATTTTGTGTTTGGGAACCTCCATGGAGCTACATTGACACACAAAGCCGCCAGGCGCATTGACAGAGTTATGAGCCAGACGGAATTCAGCTGGCATTGGAATACGCCTTATGCTGGCGGTTATATCACTCGCCATTATGGTTTGACCACGAAAGAGGATGGTCTCATGCCGCCTACTGAAGTTTTGCAGATTGAGGTCAATCGCAGGCTTTACAAGCCACAGATAAATAATCAGCAAAATGCCAACATTATGGCCATAAAGCACGTGATTGAAAAAATTGTGACCGCACTAACTGACCAATGAACAGGTCATCTGCTTAGATCACCGTTTTGGCGCATAAGGGTTTTCACTTCCTTTGCGCAACAGCATCCGCACAGGAATTCCAGACAGGCTGAAATCAGCCCGCAGCCCGCCGATCAGATACCGCAGATAAGATTCTGGCAAATCGACGGGGCGGCTGGCAAAAAGTGCAAATGTGGGCGGGCGCGTGCGCACCTGTGTCATATAGCGAATACGAAGGCGCCGCCCTTGTGACATTGGCGGTGGATGTGCCTCAAGCATGGGTTCAAGCCAGCGATTCAAGCGGCCAGTTGAAATGCGGGTATTCCACAAACGGTGTACATCGTCAACGGTCTGCATGAGCCGATCAAGACCCTGCCCATACAGACCAGATACAGGGACAACTGGCACACCGCGAACTTGGGCAAGAGAGGTTTCAAGCCGGTTATTAATCAGCTGCATTGCAGTCTGCTTATCAGCCACGTCATCCCACATATTTGCTGCAATCACTAGCGCCCGACCCTCATCTGTGATCTGACGTGCTATAACCATGTCCTGACGATGCGGCGGCTGGCGCGCATCCAGCATCAAAATGCAGACACGCGCAAATTGGATTGCCCGCTGTGCGTCACCCACCATCAGGCGTTCAACCTTGTCTGTGACACGAGCTTGACGGCGGATGCCCGCCGTATCAACAAGCTGGTAATCCTGTTCACGCCAAACAAACGGCAGGGTGATCGCATCACGTGTAATCCCAGCTTCTGGACCAGTCAGCAGGCGCTTTTCGCCAATAAGTGCATTAACAAGTGTTGATTTGCCCACATTAGGTCGCCCGACAACAGCAATACGAATAGGTTCATATGCAGCTTCATCAATCCACATATCAGGTCCAGCATCTGGCTCAGCCACAGGGTTCTGCACGTCTTCGACATCTGACGGATCGGGTTGATCCTCGCCAAATAAAGCTGCTTCCAGCCCCATCTGACGAGCCTGATCCAGAAGGGCATCATACAAGTCAGACAGGCCATCGCCATGCGCCGCAGATACGGGCACAGCCGGACCAAGGCCCAACTGCCAAGCTTCTGCGAGTGTTTCAATACCTATCCTGCCCTCACATTTATTAGCAAGCAGAACCACAGATTTGCCACTTCGTCTGATCTGCTGTGCAAAATACAGGTCATCAGGCAGAAGACCTGCACGCCCATCGATCACCAGTAGGGTGATATCTGCCTGCTGCACTGCTGCTTCTGTCTGCAGCCGCATGCGATCTTCAAGTGTGCCTGCCTTTGCTTTTTCAAGTCCAGCGGTATCTATGAGGCGGAATCTCATCTCTGCTAACCGCCCCTCACCCTCGCGCCGGTCACGTGTCACACCTGGCTGATCGTCAACAATAGCATGGCGCGTACCGGTCAGCCGGTTGAACAGTGTTGATTTGCCCACATTTGGGCGACCAACAATAGCAAAGGTTACAGTCATATCTATCGCCCAGATTTATTGCCCAAAGCTATCTCCAGGCCACAAGACGGCCAGAACGGGTCAGAACAACCAATGTGTTCTGTGCAATAATCGGATCAACATTCACCGCCCCACTCAGCGACTGCTTATCAACCACAACACCTGTATCCGCATTTAGACTGTACATCCGCCCAGAGGATGAGAGAACGTGGACCTGTCCAGCGGCTACAACTGGTCCAAAATAGCGGGTTACATCTGTTGCCGAAATAGCTGCCAGCTCTGCACTTCCCGGTAAATCTGTATGCCAACGTACGGCACCATCCGACTTCCGCAGCGCAACCAAATGACTACTGGTTGTCAGTACAAAAAGGCTTTCACCTGCGACCCAAGGCATCTGTACGCTACTTATCGGCTGTTCCCAAAGTTGAATTCCAGTTAATGAGTCAAAGGCGCCTAAAATACCAGACTGGCTGACAATATAGACAGCATCGCCATCATGAACGGGATCAGCCAGAATATCACCCAGCTCTTCAAGTGGTGTGCGCGGTGCCAGTGTTGCCAGACTGTCTGCCCAGATCAGCTTCCCGTCAGCCACTGCATTTGCAGAAACCTCTCCGCCAATACCTGCTACCATAGCCATACCCTTATGGACTGTTGGTGATCCTGACCCCAGCACAACTGTATCTGCAGGCAGACCAGTTGTTTGCCAGACTAACGTGCCATCATTCAATCGAAAAGCCAATGTGCTGCCATCAATATCTGTAACGATAACACCCTCATTTCCAATCAAAGTCGGGCCGCCAGCAAGGGGTTCTGAATGCTCCACAGACCATAAAATCTGACTTGTGTTACTGTCGATGGCGGTCAGCATCTTGCGGCCTGCATGAGCGATGAGAACCTTCTCATTCGCTGCCAGACCGCCTGCCACGCCCGGGAATAGGCCAGCGTGCGCATCGTCAATCTGCTCTGTTGCCAAGACTTTACCTGTTTCAAGGTCGAAAACAGAAAGTAACGCGTCTGCTCCAAGGGCGAATACCTTTCCATTGACGATAACGGGCTGTGCCAACACCACCACATCAGACTCTGTGTCTTCGATTCTGGCTTTCCAGAGCTTTTTTAAGGGTAAATCAAGAGACAAATGCCCGCCATCATGTGCTGAGGTGACACCGGGATGGCCAAATGCACTATTCACAACTGCGTTGCCAAGACCTGCTAGTTCAGCTGAGGCCTGCCCATCAATCATCAGAGTGCGCAGATCAGAAAGCACATCCTCACGCTCACCAGATAGGCGCACTTCTTTGTCCGCGCAGCCGGCAAGTGCAAACAGGCAGATTATCAGACCTGCACGCCGCACAGCTGAGGCAAAGCTATGAGAGATAAAGGGAAACTTATGTAATTTCATCATAATTCACTTTGAAATAATAGAGCTGTATCAAAACCTCCTGGAAATTAGCCATCTTTCAGTCTTTGACCCTGCTATTATCCAAAACAGTCAGAATTTGCGAGGCACGTTGCCTAAGGCTTGCCGGAATATCTGTCAGAGCCACCAGCTCATTCAACTTTTTAATTGCTGCTTCTTTGTTGCCGCGCCTGACATCAAGTGCCGCTGCCTGTTCCAATGCCAGCCCCTTCAATGGTGAAACCGATGAGATCAGCGGGTCAAGACGGGTCTGCAAGTCTGACAACTGCGTTGACTCAGGGGCCTGCATAACAGATAAAAGCAGGGCAATATCGCGATAAATCTGCTGAATGTCATCACGTGCTGCGATGCTGAGATAATGCTGTTCTGCTTCAGCCGCCTGATCATTTTCCGCCAGTGTAGCGGCAAGTCGAAATTCTGCTAGCAGAACATAACCGTCAGAAAGTTCCTCTTTGGCTGTCTCCAGCTTTGCTGACACATCATCAGATAAAATCGCATCAAAGAACACGTTTGCAGAACGGGCATCACGCTTTTGTGTATAATAGCTGAATCCCTGTATCAGGCTGACCCCGCCAACAATTACGATCACAAAAGCAATGACATATCTGCCATAACGCTGCCATAGGGCAGTCATGCGTTCCTTTTTCAGCTCTTCGTTAATTTCATCAAATATATCAGCCATTGATTTTATCCTAAGCAGAAAGTTTTTATAAGCCGAACATGAAAACCAAAAGTTGTCAGGCAAGCAGATGTTTTCCTGCAGCCTTTATACGTCTGTTCAGTGATTTTTTTCCAGCCCTTTTCTGCATGCTGCGCAAAGGCATATTTCAGATGAGAACAAAAGCTGGAGATTTGCAGTTGTGGCGTTCGGGTTTTTCTTGACCTTCATGACTGTCTGGTTCACCGTTTAACATGGAACAACGGTGCAAACAGAGCCGTTTTTAAGAGAGCAGGTCCAGCCAACAGATTTAAATGTCTTTTACAAATGCAAGCCGAAAACAAATAAATGCCTTTTATTTCAGCCGGGCTGAACTCTCTATCATTTTGTCTGCCTATGCTACCCGCGTTTCCAATTGTGATTGGCGTGACTATGCGTTAGATCATATTGCAAATTGTGCAATCTTTTCAATATTCCGGCACACACATGAGCAGCCCTTATTTACTATCGAAAAGCACCGCCAGAAAGGTAAGGACAATGCCCTATTCATGTTGCGTGACAGACAAAAAGTACTTTTCCGATCTACCAAATTACCTGAACTCATCAGCTATCTGCACAGGCTGCCGCGCCTAATTAAATAAGGCTGTACTGTTTGCTGGCGTAAAGACAGCAGTCCATTCACCCAACAAGCTGCTGACTGATTATTCCCCCTTCATTTTGCTGGAAAAAGAAAGCCATATCTAAAAAGAGTCAATCTGCCTCTTGTTTTGTTTATTACTAATGGTTAAATTAGAACAAAACAAGAACACACTTATTGCAATGAGAGATGTGACTATACGATGGGGGTATTCAAACAACAAAACTTACGCGAATCAGAAGCCCGCCAGCCAATGTGTCTGCATCATCTGCAGGAACAGAATCTGCGTGTTTTCTGCTGGTGCAACAGATGCAGCCATAATGCCGAGTTGGAAGTTGATCTGCTAATCGAGCGTTTGGGCGCATTATATCCGGTACCTGAATTAGGTATACATCTGCGCTGCAGCCATTGCAACACACAGGATGTCAGCACCCGCCCGGCCTGGCCCAGCCATGGAGGACAAATTGCCCGGCATGGCTAGCGACAGCCTATCACCCTGATTACTATAATCAGCTCATCATCCTGGGTGTTATCTGGACAGCCGCAGATGGACAGGTTAGGATCACACGTAGTCTGTTACAAATGTAAACGCCCCTCAAACAGAGAAGCAATTGAGATGAACCCAACTGAGATTGAAAAACTGCAACGCTTCCTGCGCCAAACTTTTGGCAATCACGGTATTTCCTTAGCAAGGCGTCCTGAGGCTGACGATTCAGCTGAACTTCAGATTAACGGCGAAACATTCGGCGCTGTTTACAAAGATGAAGATGAGGGCGAGCTAAGCTACAACATCCAAATGACAGTGCTGTCAGAAGATCTTAACTGACCCCTGCTCTTTGTTAAATCTGAACGATTAGCAGACCGGCAAACATTAACATCACGAATGCAGTTGCAAAATCAATCACCTGCCAAGAACGCGGACTGGTCATATAATGGCTGAACCGGCGCGCACCAAATCCCAATACACCGAAAAACAACAGGCTGGCTAAAGATGCCCCACAGACAAAAGCCAGCTTATCGCTGCCCTCATATGGAACAGACAGGCTACCCAGCAGAATAACAGTATCCAGATAAACATGTGGATTGGCGAAGGTGAGCACCAACACAACGGACAAAGTCTGAATCAATGAGGACTTTGCCGCTTGGCAAAGGCTTGCCCCGTCAATATCAGTTTTTACATTCATCCTCAGCCCGTCACGAAAGCGAAGAATGCCATAAACTGCCAACCACAGGGCCGCCAACCCAAATAGCCATTGACTGTACAAATTGAAAATAGAAGCTAGTAACTGACCCAGCCCAAGTGCTCCAAGACATATTAAAGCCATATCAGCAATACCACAAAATAGAACCACAGCCAAAACATGCTGGTTTAATAGTCCCTGTCTGATGACAAAGCTGTTCTGGGCTCCAATTGCCAAAATCAAAGACAAGCTTAAAGCAAAGCCAGATAGAGCGGCTGAAAACATTTGATTATCCGTTCAGAAATCTTTTCTGTCCTCCTTTTCATGGCAGACAAGCCTAATTTTCGCAATTGCGTATCTTGCTGGCAAGCGCATAATATACATGCTCTTCACCCCAAACATGAAAACAACGAATAAGGCATAACCACATGGCAAAGAAACGGGTCGCAATGGAGTTGGGAATGGGCACGTCCCTGCGCCGAAAGGATTATACTAAGGCAGCTGTCAGAGCATTGCAGGATGCGCTTTGGCACAATTCCTTGACCATGGCAGATGCCTTTGGCTTCTCACGTGAAGATATGATTGTTGAAGTGGATATTGCTGTCCAACAACCAGCGCTGGTAGATATTAATGCGGTCAAGGCTGTTTTGCCCTATGGCCAGCCCCATATCCGGGTAGTTCATGGTGGCCTTGATATCGCCAAGCCAGACAAGCCTGGCGAAAAGCCTCCCACAAATAAAGATAGAACTGTAATCGCACAAGCAGCTGTGAATGTCTATTTTGATATTGAACCTGCAGATGGAGGCACAAGATGAAGCGCCTGATACTGGAAATGGGAACAGGCAATGACCTGTATGGTGAGGATTACACAAAGGCCGCAAAAAGAGCTGTTCAGGATGCCCTTCATCACAGCTCTCTTGTTTTGTTCAGGTCACTTGACCTACCACATGAGAAGATGCAGGTGAATGTAACAATTGGTGTGCAGAAACCTGATAAGGTCGACACGGACGCTGTTGCAGCGACCCTGCCACGCGGTCGGGCAAAGGTAACTGTGGTAAAAGGTGGGCTGGACGTTGTGGATAAGGATGTTAACACCGTTTCGGTAATCGCCACCGCAGCTGTAGAAGCCTGTTATGACATCAAGCCTGAAGACTGGCAGCTCAGCTGAGGAGAGTTCTATGGCGCGGCAGTTACTCAAACATATTGATATTCTGGCCACTATGGAGGATGTCCCAGATGATGCAGGGACCATTTGCGGGCGTGAGCTTAAGGATGCTGCCATTATCATAGATGAAAATGTGATCCTTTCAGTTGGCCCCACATCTGAACTGGCAGATGACGCTGACAATTGTGATGAAGTTCATGATCTATCTGGCCATATAGTCCTGCCTGGGCTGGTTAACACTCATCATCATCTGTTTCAGAATTTAACCCGGGTGGTTCCTGCTGCTCAGGATCGCAGCCTATTTGGTTGGTTACAGACACTTTATCCGATTTGGCTTAATCTTCAGCCAGAGGATTTCTATGTGGCAGCAGCGACAGGGCTTGCCGAGCTAGTCTTGAGCGGCTGCACCACATCGTCTGACCATCAATATCTTTTTCCTAATGGTAGCCGGTTAGAGGACTCCATCGAGGCAGCTGCAGATGTGGGTATCCGATTCACCGCCACACGCGGTTCGATGAGCATTGGCGAGAGCAAAGGCGGCTTGCCGCCAGACCAGCTATGTGAGGTAGAGGACAGTATCCTGAAAGATTGCCTGCGCGTGATTGACGCGCACCACAATGCATCAGATCATGCGATGATACAAATTGCGCTTGCCCCCTGCTCCCCTTTTTCTGTTAGTACAGAATTAATGGCTGATACAGCAACGATGGCTGCGGATAAGGGCGTGGGGCTACATACACATCTGGCTGAGAACAGCGAGGATATTGACTATTCGCTTGCCCAATTCGGACAGCGGCCAGGTGACTACGCTGAAGCGCTGGGCTGGACAGGAGAACATGTCTGGCATGCCCATTGTGTGCAGTTGAATGATGATGAAATCAATCTGTTTGCCCGCACACAGACCGGTGTGGCCCATTGCCCCTGTTCAAACATGCGGCTAGCCAGTGGCATTGCCCCCGTGCGAAAAATGATTGATTCTGGCGTGCCAGTTGGGCTGGGTGTGGATGGTTCATCATCAAGTGATAGTGGTCATTTACTGAATGAAGCACGACAGACCATGCTACTGCAACGGGTGATGAGCGGTGCTGATAATCTGACTGCGCGTCAGGCCCTACGACTGGCCACAAGGGGCGGTGCAGATGTGCTGAACCGAAAGGATATCGGCCAGATTGCGCCTGGTTTTGCAGCTGATATAGCCATTTTTAACTTGAATTGTATCGAGCTGAGCGGAACACAAACAGACCCGCTGGCCGGTCTTATTTTCTGTGGGCCAGTAAAACCGCGTCATGTTCTTATTAATGGCATTTGGGTGGTCCGTGACAACCAGCTGTTAACCCTTTCCCTACCTGATCTACTGGTCCGCCATGACAGTCAAGCAAAAGCTCTGTTCAACCGGGCCTGAAAGAAAAAGGGCGCGCTAAACGACAGGGAAGGAAAATAAAAAACAGGCCGGAAAAACCAGCCTGCTTATCAACTCGAGTTTGAATTTTATGCTGATTTAGTTGGGAATTTTACCTTCCACACCCTCAACATAATAATTCATTGCCCAAAGGCCACCATCGTCCAGAACCTCACCAGATTTGAGAATCGCGTTGCCCTGGTTATCCATCATCGGCCCTTCAAAGATATTTAGGCTGCCCTTGGCAATGCCATCACGGGCTGCGGTCGCTGCCTTGGCTACATCTGCTGGCATATTCTTAAATTCTGTCAGCACAAGGAAATCATCACCAATCCCCTTCCAGGTATTTCCTGCCCAATGATCAGGACCCTCCCCTGTTGACCATTCACCATCCATCACTTTCTGCACCTGCTCAATATAATAAGGACCCCAGTTATTCACAGATGAGAATAATTGCGCATTTGGTGCAAATTTATGCATATCTGATGATTGACCAAATCCTTTAACACCTGCTTTTTCAGCAGTTTGAAGCATTGCCGGGCTGTCTGTATGCTGGGCCAGAACATCTGCCCCTTCTGCAATCAGAACTTTTGCTGCATCTGATTCTTTCACCGGATCATACCAGCTGTTGACCCATACAACTTTGATCGTCGCGTCTTTATTCACCGAACGCAGACCACGGGCAAAAGAATTAATTCCCTGAATTACTTCCGGAATTGGAAACGCCCCCAAATAACCGATTTTATTTGATTTTGTGGTCAGACCCGCAACCACACCTTGAACATACCGGCCTTCATAAAAGCGGATATTGCCTGTAGCCACATTTGCAGACCGCTTATAGCCAGTGATATGATCAAAATGTACATTAGGATACTCCTTGGCCACGCGGATAGTTGGATCCATATAGCCGAATGATGTAGTGAATATCACCTTGTTACCTTGTGCAGCAAGCTCTCGGATAACACGAGCCGCATCTGGTCCCTCAGGAACATTTTCAACATATGAGGTTTCGACCTTATCACCAAAATGTGCCTGCAATTCCTGACGACCGACTTCATGTGCATATGTCCAGCCATGGTCGCCAGGATTGGTCAGATAGACAAACCCAACTTTCAAGGGGTCTGCCTGTGCAGCACTAAGGCTCAAGCCCAGCATCGCACCTGCAAGCGCTAGTTTTGTAAACAATTTTTTCATGATTCTTTCTCCTTCTTCATGATTTTTTACACTACCTAGTTGGATGGAACACACGCCCAAGATGCGCGGGTGCCCCAAAATAATTGCGTCCCCGGCTGGATATAAAAACCAGCACAAATATTGTTGCCAGATAGGGCAACATTGATAAAAACTGAGGCGGTATTGTCCAGCCCTTCGCCTGCCCAGCAAGTTGCATAATCGTAACACCACCAAACAGAATTGCCCCAGCAACCAGACGCCAGGGCCGCCATGACGCAAACACCACCAGCGCAAGCGCAATCCAGCCCCTGCCCGCCGTCATACCTTCTGCCCAATGTGGTGTGAGGACAAGCGGCAAATAAGCCCCTCCCAGACCCGCCATAAAGCCCCCAAACAGAACAGCAAGCGAACGGATCACAAGAACAGGATAACCCAAAGCATGCGCGCTGTCATGGTTTACTCCAACAGATCGCAGGATAAGACCCGCACGTGTTGAAGCTAGAAACCAAGCTGTTAAAGAAACCATCAAAATACAGCCATAGGCCATAATATCAAGCTTAAAGGCCGCCCCTAAGACAGGTATTTGTGCCAGCACAGCAATATGGAACTCGGGAAGGCCTTCAATGGCTTGCCCGACAAGCGGTGCACCTATAAGGCCCGACAGGCCAGTCCCAAAGATCGTCAAGGCAAGACCTGTTGCAACCTGATTTGTGGCCAGACCCAGCGTAAACAGCGCAAAAACTGCGGCCGTTGCTATGCCAGCCAATCCGCCACTGATTATACCCAGATAAGGACTGCCACTGACCAGAGCCGCCCCAAAGGCAGCAACAGCCCCCATCAGCATCATGCCCTCAACACCCAGATTGAGAACACCACTTTTTTCAGCCACAAGCTCGCCAGTAGCAGCCAAAATAAGCGGCACAGAGGTAAGTAAAACTGTCAGCAAAAGTTCATCAATCATATTGTTTTCTGCCCTTTTTTAGAGAATTTACCAGTTTGGTCTACCCATACCGGCTGGAAGCGGGTAAGTGTCTCACCAGCCAGAAGAAAAAATAAAAGTATACCTTTGAAAATGCCTGTGACAACCTTGGGGATCGCCATCGATATCTGGGCTGTATCCCCACCCAGTTCTGCCAGGGCGACGACCAAACCAGCTACAATCACGGCAAGGGGATTTAAACGGGCCAGAAACGCTACAATAATCGCGGTAAACCCATATCCAAATGAAATATTCGGCTGAAGCTGTCCGATATTTGCTGAGACCTCTATCATACCAGCAAGGCCAGCAAGTCCGCCCGAGGCCAGCAACACACCAATGGTAACACGGTTGGGGCTAAACCCGGCGAAGGTCCCTGCCCGCGGCGCATCCCCCATCAACTTGACCTGAAAACCACCCAGCATGCGGCTGAGGAAAAAATAACCGGCAACAGCAATGAGCAGAGCTACCGGAACCCCCCAATGCAACTGTCCCAACCGACCAATAAAAGGCAGATGCAAGGCACTGATCAGGCCCGCATCAGGGTAATAAGGGGTCAGCGGAAAGCCAAATGACATAGGATCACGCCATGGCCCCCGGACAATCCAGTCAATCAGCAAAGCGGCCACATAAGTCAGCATCAAAGACACCAAAATTTCATTTGTCCTGAACCAGACTTTACACAACGCCGGTATCGCTGCCCATAACGCGCCAGATAATATGGCGCAGACCGCCATACCAGGAAGTAAAAATACAGATGTTGTATCTGGAAAGGATAGGGCAAGTCCCCCAGCTCCGACCGCCCCTGCGATAAGCTGTCCTTCAGCCCCAATATTCCATATATTTGCCCGGTAGCAGAACACAAGCCCGGTTCCGATAATAATTAGCGGACAGGCTTTCACTAGAAGATTGCCAAACTGATCAGGGCGGGATAGAGGGGCAATGAAAAACTCATAAAGAGCTGGTAAAGGAGCATAGCCTAGTACAGCAAAAATCAACCCACCTGCGATCAGTGTTGCCAGAACAGAAATAACAGGCACCAGAAGAGTCACATAAAGAGGCACAGAAGTGCGTGGTTGCAGAAAAATCATATCAGCCCCCTTCTGCCCTGAGGCTGTCAATATCATCAGATAAGTGGACACCACCCATCAGTAGACCGACCGCCTGTGAAGTCATCTGAGCTGCAGGCTGCGGTTCAGACAGACGGCCTGCCGACAACACCGCAATCCGATTGGAAATCGCGAAAATTTCTTCCAAATCCTGAGAGATAACGACAACGGCAGAGCCGGCAGCAGCCAGCTCGATCATCGTCTGACGGATAAAGGTTGCTGCCCCGACATCAACCCCCCAGGTTGGCTGTGCCACAATCAGAACTCGTGGCTGTTTGATAATTTCGCGTCCTACAACAAATTTCTGAAGATTGCCACCGGATAAGGCAGCCGCATGCGGATCAGCCAGCGGCCTGCGCACGTCAAAAGTCACACTGATCAGTTCAGCACGGGACAGGATCGCCTGTTGCTTTACCATCCCAGCTTTCACCATGCCGTCATCCTGAAACCCCGTCAGCAGCGCGTTTTCAGATAAACGCATCTGCGGTACAGCCGCGTGACCATTGCGTTCTTCAGGAATAAAACAGATTTTGTGATGACGGCGATGCTGGGGGCCAAGCTGACTCACATCTGTCTGACCTACCCAAATCACACCCTTCTGCTGTCCCCGCCATTCACCAGACAAAGCCGACATCAGCTCGTCCTGGCCATTTCCAGCAATGCCAGCAATCCCTAAAATTTCACCTGAACGGGCAGCAAAGCTAATCGCTTCAAGCGGTACGTCGAAAGGACCATGAGCTTCCCGCGATAATGCGGTCACCGAAAACAGCACTTCGCCATTCACCGGACCTGTTCCTGATTTCACCGCATCCACTGTTTCGCCAACCATCAATTCTGCCATCTGATGAGTCGTCTTTTCCGCTGTTTCAACCTCTGCTACATTTCTGCCTCCCCGCAGAATGGTCGCACGGCTAGTCAACTTTTTGATTTCATCAAGCTTGTGCGAAATAAACAGAACTGCACAACCAGATGAAGCCAAACGGCGCAGAACATCGAAAAGCTGGTCAGTTTCCTGCGGGGTAAGAACAGAGGTCGGCTCATCCATAATTAACAGGGAGGGGTCTTGCAGAAGGCATCTCACAATCTCTACCCGCTGTTGTTGGCCGACAGATAGATCAGCAACCATGCTATCAGGGTCAAGCGGTATGCCATAATCGTCAGAACGTGTCCTGATCAGGGTACGAAGCTGTTCACGGTTCATTGTTTCTGGCAAAGCCAGTTCGATATTTTCCGCTACTGTCAAACTGTCAAACAACGAGAAATGCTGGAAAACCATACCAATTCCCATGGCCCGTGCCTGTTGCGGATTGCTGATGTGAACGGGCCTACCCTGCCATTCAAATCCTCCTGAGTCAGGCTGGAGAAGACCATAGATCATTTTCACAAAGGTTGACTTACCTGCACCATTTTCGCCCAGAAGGGCGTGCAACTCTCCAGCACCGAGAGTGAAATTAACGTCATCATTGGCTACGAAAGTTCCAAATGATTTCGTTACATGGCGGGCAACCAGTAAATGTTCTTTTGCAGGTGAAGACGGCTTGGGCATCAAACGGATACTGCCTCCCAGTTTAATATCCTTCATCAGTGACATTGTGAGCATAGAAAGGATTTAAAACAGAGTCTATCAGACCCTGCGGCACTCACTTATTTGACTGGTATCTGAGCTAAAAACAGGCAGCTTTACTCAAATTGTGACAACGCGAAGCGCATTTGTTGTCCCGGCAAGCCCAAAGGGCAAGCCTGAAACAAGCACGACTGATTCGCCCTGCCGGGCCAGCCCACGTGCCTTGATCTGCGAAACAGCTTCCTCCACAGCATCTTCATAAGAAGACTCAGCCTGATGGGCTGTCTGTGTCCCCCACAAAAGACTGAGGCGGCGTTCTACTGCGTGTTCAGGCGAAATGACAAGCAAAGGCTGAGCAGGGCGTTCGCGGGCCAGTCGCACCGCTGTATTGCCAGAAGCTGTGAAAGCAACGATTGCGGCAGCCTCTATGGTCTGTGCTAGGCGAACAGCTGCCTCAGCAACGGCGTGATAGACAGATGGTTCAACCGGCAAGCGGCCTGGTCCATCATGAGGGTTCTGCTGAATGTGGTTTTCTGCTGCCAGGGCAATCTCAGCCATCATCGCCACAGCCTGTTCAGGATATTCGCCCACAGCTGATTCAGCCGAGAGCATGACTGCATCAGCCCCCTCAAAAACTGCCCCAGCCACATCAGATGCCTCAGCCCGTGTCGGGGCTGGTGCTGTGACCATACTTTCCAGCATCTGTGTCGCTACAATCACAGGCTTACCAACTTGCCTGCATTTTGCCACCAGTTGTTTCTGCACAGCTGGCACCTGCGCAGCTGGTAATTCAACCCCCAAATCCCCTCTGGCCACCATCACCGCATCTGTTGCCTGAATGATCTGAGCTATTTCAGACAAGGCTGACGGTTTTTCAATTTTCGCCACAATCTGTGCACGTCCGCTAATCAGGCCTCTCACCTCAAGGATATCACTTGCCCGCTGTACGAATGACAGCGCGATATAATCCACATGGTTGTCAAGGGCAAAGACCAGATCTTCTCTGTCCTTTTCTGTCAAAGGCGAGACATCCAGCGTCACATCTGGCAGATTCACACCTTTTTGACTTGATAAAGTGCCTGCATGTTCGAGACGTGCCACAACATATTGCGCGCCAAGCTTTATTACCGTGAATTTCAGTTTGCCATCATCCATCAGAATTGTTGATTTGGGTTCCAGGCTTTCAAAGATATCTGCATGAGGCAGAGGAATTAAACTAACCGCATCATCCAGGTCAGATGGCTGATAACCCGGGAAATAAAAACAGACATCAGACCCGGCATCCAGCTTTATGTCAGCCTGCAGCATACCGATTCTATATTTAGGTCCCTGCAGATCTGCAAGAATCCCAATGGGCCGTCCAATCTTTTTTTCAACAGTACGTATCGCCTGAATACGCATAGCCTGTTCATCATGACTACCATGACTGAAATTCAGCCGGAACAAATTCGCCCCTGCAAGTGCAAGTGTTTCTATGACCTGTTCAGTTGAAGATGCCGGCCCTAATGTTGCAACAATTTTTGTCGACCTATTCACCCTGCTCTCCCTCAATGGCCGTTGGCTGGCCACAGCATAGCACAGGAAACAGAAAGGGAAATTGAAATCATCACTTTTCGCGAAGACAAAAGGCCACCAGCAAGCCGGCAAAAGTTGTGACAAGAATGGCACAAAAAGCCTGCCGGAAAACCGCTTCAGTATAGGACGCTGTGTTGTCTGCAGTCTGGAGGTCCAAAAGCAGTCCAACAACAGGTTGGAGCACAGCTCCGGACGCCACCGTAAGCGCATTCACAATACCTGTGGCTGCACCCGTTATTGTATCTGGCAGAACATCACGCGCCAATGCAAAACATGTCGCCATAGACCCACCCGAAAAACCAATTATAATGATAATGGTCACAGCAGTAGGAAGAGGCAAATGCGGTATAAAAATCAGCAAAAACAGCGTTAGACAAAGAATAAAGCTTCCCGCGATTAAAATCGGCTTGCGCCGGCCCAGCTTGTCTGACAACCAGCCCATAGCAGGGGCTCCAACCGCCCAGCCAAACAGAAGAAGTGACATCAAAAATGCCGCTTGCGGCCGAGCCAAATCATAGGCAACAATCAAATAAGGTGTTCCCCACAAACCCCCAAGTGTCAGCATCGGACCAGATAAAGTCAGGGCGACAAAGGAAATTTTCCACACCTCACGATGGGTTGCAGCGCGCCGCAAAGACAGGAAAAAAGCCAATTTGTCAAATCCGGTACCAGAGATTTGCGGCTGACTAGATGGCGCGTTCCGCACCAGACCAAAAACCATCACAGCCAAACCAAATCCCACACCACCAAGCAGAAAAAGGCTGCTGCGCCAGCCAAACTCATCAACAAAATAAGCCAAGGGAGCTTGCGCGACCATGCCACTGGTCATGGCTACGAACATGGACATTCCCGCCAAAAAACCAAACTGATGAACAGGAAACCATCTTCTGGCCAGTGCGAGTGATCCCAGAAACCCAACCGAACAGCCAACACCGATCAGAATGCGTCCCAGATATGCAAGCTCTATCTGCGCAGCAAGACCAAACAGAACAGATCCAGCCGCCGCCAGACCAAGCGCACAGGTCAGTAATATCCGTGTGCCAAATGTTTCCAACAATGCCCCCAGCGGAATTTGCAACAGCACATAAGGATAAAAATATAAAGCAGACAAGGTCCCTAGCATGGCTCCGCCAATTGCAAACTCCGCCATAAGGTCAGAGACCATAACAGACGGGGCAACGCGGTGGAAAAACGCATAGCCAAAACTGATGGCTGCCAAGGCCCATACCAGCCAAGCATATCCTTTTTTAGGTTTGCTGCGACCTGTTGGAAACAGATGTTCGTTAGGGGCCAAACCCGCGTCGTTCTTATCAGACATAATTACACCTTTTCCTGGCGCTCGCTAACGGCTATATCAATATAAATAATTGATTTTTGTGGATTTCGATTTAATGCCCTTTGTTGTCTATCTGTTTAGCTGAGAGATTACCATGACAAAAATTTGCCGACGTGAGAAAGCGTGTCTCAATGAAAATTTTAACACCTACTCATTTACAACTACTATTAATTCTTTTCTGTGTTTTTCTGGTAGGCTGCACACTGAAAATATCAGACAGAAATATGACTGTTAAGACCTCTCCAAATTTCAATGTTTCAGAAGGTCATTTTGAAAACACTGATGACACAGCTAACGAAAAAACACTAACCGACCTTTTAGGCATGGCACGAGCCTATTTCAATCGCCCTGATGACCCGAATGAAGTTTCTGGCTTTAAAGTGCTTGACCCAAACAATCAGCCTGACAGTGCAAGACAAGTTATCTGGATAGGTCAGTCAACACTCCTAGTCAGTATAGATGGCATGCATATATTGACTGACCCTATCTTCTCTAACCGGGCATCACCTTTTAGCTTCGCCGGACCAAAGCGTGTAGTTCCACCTGCCCTAACCGCAGAACAGATGCCGAAGCTTACTGCTATCCTGATTTCACACAATCATTACGATCATCTAGATTTGCCTAGTCTAACTGAAATAGCGGACCGCCAGCCTGAAACACTATTTTTAGTGCCACTTGGCCTTAAATCACTCCTAAATAATTATGGTATAATTAATGTTGTTGAACTGGACTGGTGGCAAGAAGCTAGAATTGGAGAGGTAACATTCACAGCCACACCTGTGCGTCACTGGTCATCGCGCTCACAATTCGATCGCAACAAGACTCTATGGGCCGGATGGATGGTGCGCTGGCCTGACTATTCTTTCTATTTTGCTGGTGATTCAGGATATACGGAGGATTTTGCAATTACTAAACAGAAACTGGGCGCACCTGATCTGGCGGCTCTGCCTATAGGAGCATATGCACCTCGTAATTTTATGAAGAACTCGCATATGAACCCTGAAGAAGCTGTGCAGGCCTTGGAGGATATGGACGCCGGACAGGCTGTAGCTGTTCACTGGGGAACGTTCAAGTTGACTATTGAGCCTCTGGCCGAACCACCAAAACGCCTAAAAGCAGAGCTGGAGCGCAGAGGTTTGGCAGCAGACCGTTTTCTGGCTCTTACCCATGGGCAGAAACTGCCACTTTAGCCTTACATAATTTCCAAAAGCGCCTGTTTCAGTTCGCCTATCTGGCACGTTTTGCTCGGGCCACCATACGCAAACCGGACCATAGCTCCTCCCGCTCCATATAGCATCCACGAAGCCAGCGTCCACCACTGGTTGGGTCAAATGATGTGCGCCCATGCAACACCCGCCGGTTATCAAAGCAAATCATATCCCCTACTCCGAGCTTAAAACAAGCTTTGAACTCGCTAGAATTTCCCAGATGATAAGCTTTTTTCTGCGCGCTATAGAGTCTGCTCATCTCATCAAAGCTGCCGCGCATGGGCGCGCGTAGCCAGGATGTCCAGCGCACCTCATCAAGCTGGCCATCCCGTCCAAGATGAAATAGTGGCACCGTCATACGGTAATCAGAAGTTTTCGCCTTATTTACAAAATCTATCGGAGTCTGGCTGAGCAAATTAAATGTCTGCGGATCTGTGGTGCGGATATGGTTGGCCACAGCAAATCCATCTGTAAGTGTTGAATTACCACCATCTGAATCATTCTGCAGACAGAATAAAAACTGTAAGCCAGGCATATATTCACGTGTGGCAAGATCCGTATGTGCCCGCAATTCCTCACCTGTATAGGCATTGGAATCCGCGTCAGCTTTTATTTTCACCTCGAAAATACGACCAAAATTTGAGGTTCGGATGACGCCTATCTTCTCTGGCAGAGTTTCAATCATCTCTGGCACAGCAGGTAGGCCTTTGACCAGAACCACACCATATTGGATAAAGGTCTTCAAAAAGCGGAAATATTCATCCTCATTATCGATAACGCAGCTGCCATCAATCCGGGGAATATCTTTAAAGGTCTCTGCAGTCCAGAGACGAGGTGATAAATCTGCCTCAAAATCAGCATCCCCATAAAGTCCAGTTTGATACAGCCAGCCAGAATAATAACGCGCCTGTCCCGTGTCTGAAGGCGTTAATTTATGTGACCATGTAACCTTTACAAATCCATCGTCTGCAAGTTGCGCTGCGCTGATATGAAACCCTTCCGGTATATGCGTTGGATCAAGAAGGGCTTCCCTGGTAACTGCATGGGTTGTGTCATCCGCAACAGAATGTTCGCGTAAATCAGCTGCCAGATGAAAGCTGACTTGGCCATCTTTATATCTGACTTCAAGACCAAGAGGATGGACATCAATAGACGCAATTGGACGCGCAGGATAGGTATCAAAATCAGGCGTAAGCATAGAAGAAGCATGGCGCTGGTTAGGCATGATAGTCTCCTTAAAAAAAAAGAAACAAATCTCTGTTATTACGAAGCCACAATCTCTGTATTACTCAAACGCCTGAAACCGTCATTTTCAGCCGTGGATGCGTCAGCTAAAAAAACAGCGTTTAAAACTCAGAATGAAAGTCTTTTAAAGAATACGGCTAAGCTAAAAGGTAAAAGCACCAGTCAGTAACAACATATTGCCAATTGCTTCGAGCAGAATGACAAAAAACAAAAAGATAAAATTTTGACTTATGCTGTTTTCCACTTGTCAGCCGGCACACTATGTATTGCTAAAGAATTCGAGTCCCAATGGCTTCTGAAAAAATATTAAAGACGTAAATGCAAAACATTGTCAGCAGGATACTTCCAACTGTAGCCGTAAAAAACCCAAATTTGCCAATCAGCCAGGGAAACAGAAAAAACATCGGTAGAGTGGGCGCAATGAAAAATAACGTATAGGTTATGTGATTGGCAATTTTGGCGTCTGATGCACCTTCAAAATGCATCCAAAAAATAACTAGCAATGTAGTCAGAGGAAGAGCAGCAATCATACCACCGAATTTATCACTGCGTTTGGCGATTTCAGTGATCAGCGCGATGAAGCCTGCTGTAATAAAAAGTTTGGTTAGAATAAATGCCATGCCGACTCTCTACTCCCACTCTATTGTACTGGGAGGTTTGCTGGTGATATCAAAAACCACACGGTTCACGCCTTTCACTTCATTCACCATACGGGTGGCCACCCTGTTCAGAAACTCATGTGCAAACGGATAGCTTTCTGCTGTCATTCCATCGGTTGAGGTTACCGCCCGCAAGGCACAGACATATTCATAAGACCGTGCATCGCCCATTACACCAACTGTTTTCACAGGAAGCAAAACAGCAAAGGCCTGCCAAATTTCATCATACAAACCACTGGAACGTATTTCATCAAGATATACAGCATCAGCGGCACGCAGAATGTCCAGCTTTTCATTTGTAATTTCGCCCGGTATACGTATGGCCAGGCCTGGGCCTGGAAACGGATGCCGGCCAACAAAACGTTCTGGCAGGCCAAGCTCACGCCCTAATACACGGACCTCATCCTTGAAAAGCATCCGGAGTGGCTCAACCAGTTCAAGGGCCATATCATCTGGGAGACCGCCAACATTATGATGCGACTTAATTGTTACATGACTGCCGCCAGCCAACGAGATTGATTCAATGACATCAGGATAAAGTGTGCCTTGTGCCAGAAAACCCGCATCTTTTACCTTTTCCGCTTCAGCATCAAAAACTTCAATAAAGCTCTCGCCGATAATTTTGCGTTTTTGTTCTGGGTCACTGACCCCCACAAGGCGGGTAAGAAACATATCAGACGCATCGTGATGCACCAACGGTATTTTATAATGCTCGCGGAACAGC
This sequence comes from uncultured SAR116 cluster alpha proteobacterium, assembly GCA_902518965.1. Taxonomy (GTDB): domain Bacteria; phylum Pseudomonadota; class Alphaproteobacteria; order Puniceispirillales; family Puniceispirillaceae; genus JADHLI01. Next base: position 15,798 of record CABYIQ010000016.1, on the reverse strand, counting down.
GAGACAACCTCTTCTGCCTCGCCTGCCCGCATCAGACCTGTATCCACAAACACGCATGTAAGCTGATCTCCTATGGCCTGATGGATTAGTACAGCAGCAACAGAACTGTCCACGCCACCAGACAGGCCGCAAATCACACCCTGGTCGCCAACCTGTTCGCGGATAGCCGCGATGGCCTGATCTTTGTAAGCTTCCATTGTCCAGGTGGCGTTGCAACCACAGATGTGCGTGGCAAAATTACCCAGAAGTTCTGCACCACCTTGGGTGTGCACAACTTCAGGATGAAACTGAAGTCCATAATAGCTGCGTGCTTCGTCAGCAATCGCAGCATAGGGAGCGCCTTGTGAGCGGGCAATTACCGCAAAACCTTCCGGCAACTCTGCAACATGATCGCCATGACTCATCCAGACAGTTTGCGCGCTGCCTTCGGGCCAGACTCCTTCAAACAAACGACTTTGCGCCAGAATATCTATTTCTGCACGACCAAATTCACGGCTTTTGCCAGCCTCTACCTTACCGTCTAATTGCGCACATATTGTCTGCTGACCATAACAGATTCCCAACAGGGGAATGTCAGCGTCAAAAACCTCTTTGGGAGCGCGTGGCGTATCTGTCTGAGTAACCGAATTTGGCCCACCAGACAAAACCACCCCTTTTACACCAGCAAGACGCATTGCCATATCTGTTGTACCCAGAGCAGAGCTAGGGAGAATTTCAGTATAAATTGATTTTTCGCGCAGACGGCGGGCAATCAGCTGAGTGACTTGTGAGCCAAAGTCAATGATCAGAATGGTATCAGGCATAAAAAGAACAGACTTTAAAAAGTGAGCTACATTCCAGGGCGATAATTCGGGGCTTCGCGCGTTATGGTCACGTCATGCACATGAGACTCGCTAAGCCCCGCAGAGGTGATTTTTAAAAACTGGCAGCCTGACTGCATATCAGCAATAGTCGCGTTACCAGTATAGCCCATGGCTGCCCGCAGACCACCAGCAAGCTGGTGCAATACCTGGATCGCTGACCCTTTGTAGGGCACCTGCCCTTCAATTCCTTCCGGCACCAACTTCAGCGGTGTGGAAACCTCTGCCTGAAAATACCTGTCTGCTGACCCTCTGGCCATGGCCCCTAATGACCCCATACCACGATAAGCTTTATAGGAGCGGCCCTGGTATAGATAAACCTCGCCGGGAGTTTCATCCGTACCTGCAAGAAGTGACCCAATCATTGCCGCAGATGCCCCTGCAGCAACAGCTTTTGCTAAATCGCCAGAATATTTAATACCACCATCCGCAATTGTCGGTACACCAGCTTTTGCCGCAACAGAAGTTGCATCCATGATCGCAGTCAGCTGCGGCACGCCAACCCCAGCAATCATCCGCGTGGTGCAAATAGAACCTGGTCCAATGCCTACTTTTACAGCATCAACCCCAGCATCAATTAAGGCCTGTGCTCCTTCAGCAGTCGCTATGTTTCCGCCGATGATTTGCGTTGTATTTGACAGCTTACGAATATCAGATACCGCCTGAAGAACACCCGCTGAGTGGCCATGTGCTGTATCAACAACAATGACATCCACACCAGCCACAATCAAGGCCTCGGCCCTGGCTACACCATCAGCCCCTGCTCCTGTTGCCGCTGCCACCAGCAAGCGCCCACCCTCATCTTTGGATGCCAGCGGATAGTTTTCTGCTTTCTCCATATCCTTGACTGTGATCAGCCCGATACAGATATTCTCTTCATCTACCACAACCAGCTTTTCAATTTTATGCGCATGCAGCAGACGGCGTGCTTCATCTGGCGCAGCAGAATTCGTTACCGTTATGACTGGGCTGGTCATCAGGTCGGCAACCTTCTGTTCTTTATTATGGGCAAAACGAACATCACGATTAGTCAGAATACCCACCAGCTTATGTTTGGCATCCACGACAGGCACGCCGCTGATACTCTTCTGCGTCATCAAATTAAGCGCCTCTCCCAATGAAGCGTCAGGGTGAATGGTGTGAGGGTTGACCACCATGCCAGCTTCAAACCGCTTCACTGCTGCTACTTCGGCTGCCTGATCCTCAATAGAAAAATTCTTATGGATAACGCCAATGCCACCTGCCTGTGCCATCGTAATCGCCAGACGATGCTCAGTAACCGTATCCATTGCCGCGGAGACAAGCGGCAGATTCAGGGCAATCTCACGAGTGAGCTTTGTTGAAATATCAACATCTGAAGGCAAGACTTCCGAATGACCAGGCTGAAGTAGCACATCATCAAAAGTCAGTGCATCACGAATAGAAGAAGGGGGAGACGTCATCAAAAGTCATCCTCTGTGAAGGTGGGGTGTGATGACGCAAAACATTAACAGTTTTCATCATTAAACACCAGTCTTTACTGGTCAGATACGCGAATATCCTGTTTGTGGTTTGGCACCTGCATCAAGCTGTTTATCTGCCAGCGTACCGCGAAAGCCTGTTCCTAGAACATAAGTCTCAACTGATTCTGAACGACTTGCAGGGGGTTTAATATACCTCACCTTATTAAAACGCTGATTCAGCAACTCCTGGAACTGCCTGTCACTACCACCCCGAAAGGCTTTCGCAAGAAAAATTCCCCCAGGGGCAAGAACCTGTTCTGCAAAATCAAGTGCGATTTCAAGCAAACCCATTGTGCGTAAATGGTCAGTCTGCCGATGTCCAGTAGTGGCTGCCGCCATGTCTGAGAGAACCGCATCAGCTTTGCTCTCAATTGCAGTGTGAAGCTGGTGCAGAATGTCAGTTTCAGTTATGTCTCCAACCAAAAGTTTAGCACCAGGCACGGGGTCAACCACGAGCAAATCAATGCCAACCAGAACACCTTTCCCAGCCTCTATCTGGCAACGTTTCATCACCACCTGAAGCCAGCCCCCTGGAGCACAACCTAAATCTACAACCCGCATGTGAGGCCTCAGGAAATGGTGCTTGTCATCCATCTGCTCAAGTTTAATAGCAGCGCGTGATCGAAGTCCTCTAGCCTGTGTTTCAGCAACAAAGGGGTCATTCAGCTGTCGCGTCAGCCAACGCTGGGAAGACGGTTTACGACCCCGCATTTTCTTTGGCTGCAACGTCAATCCAGCTTTAGACCGGTATGACCGGCCAGAGGGGCCTTTACGGCGCCCTGATACGTGATTTCCTGAACGACCGGGCATGATAATAATTTCCTCCTAATTATCAAACCGAAAAGGTGAAGAACTTCCAGACTGGGCGCAAGAAGCGGCCAATTAAGCCGCCGCATCGGTGTAAATCCTGTCCAATACCCAAGGTTGCCGGCACGAGAAACAGCACTAAGCTAGTGGTCACCGCCAGCCCAAAGACGATTGTTGTGGCCATAGGGATCAGAAATTGAGCCTGAAGCGAGGTCTCAAACATCAGCGTTGATAAGCCGCCGATAGTTGTCATAGAAGTGAGTAAAACTGGACGGAGCCTGTCAACAGTTCCCTGAATAATGGCCTGCTCAGGGGGACCGTCAATTTCCTCCATCCGACGCTCAATCGTAGCCACCAGAATAATGGAATTGTTCACCACAATGCCTGAAAGTGCTATTAAAGCAAACAGGGAGAGAATATTCAAATTCAGCCCCATTGCGTAATGACCCAAAACAGCACCGATTAAGCCAAAGGGGATCATTACCATCACGGCAAAAGGCCGGGTCCAACTAGCAAACACCCACGCTAAAATAGTATACATGCATATCAATGCAAGCACACCACCGCTAGCCATATCTGCAAAAGCTTCGCCCTGCTCTTGATCTCGTCCATCAAACCGATATCGTATATTATTATCTTTTACAAAGCCGCCAAATTGGCCTGATTCTAAAATTTCTCTGGCTTGCGAGGTATTAATTACATCATCATCAAGCTCACCCTGAATGGCCACTTCGCGAAAACCGTCCTGCCGTCGAACTATTGAAAATCCGAGACGGTTTTCAATGGTTGCTACATCTCCCAGAGAAACATAATTACCTTGCGGAGTAATCAAACGCAAAGATGTCAGAGTGTCTGTTGCCACCTCATCAGAAGCTCGCGAAAGACGAACCGTAACCACCTCATCTCCGCGGGGAAACCGTCTAACTATAGCCCCGTCAAGTGCAGCCCGAACCTGTGTTCCGATAGACTGAGCGGTAAAGCCAATCGAACGACCATGTTGGGAGACTCTAATAATTCGTTCTTCAGCGCCATAGTTTAGATTGTCCTCGATATCCGACGTACCTGGAATAGCAGCAGCGATTGAAATGATTTCCTGTGAGGCAGCTTTGAGCTGTTCCAGATCATCACCCATTATCCGAATATCTAGTTCCCGGCCTGGCGGGCCACCCTCAGGCGCGCGCACAATCAGCCGTTCCAACCCAGGTAAAGGCTGGATTTCATCTCGCATAGCATCAATAAACTCATTCACGCGCACATCACGTTGGTCAGCGGTGATGAGCTCAATCATCAAGCCTGCGCGTGTGTCACTGGCACCACCAGTTGGTTGGCCATCATTACCTGGTGAGGCATGCGCCCCCATCACTCCATAGGCAAAAGAAACCAAGCCATTTTTCCCATTCGTTAAGTCAGCCTCAACCTTATTCAGCGCTCGTTCCATTTCAACTAACATAAACCTAGTTTGGCTCGCCGTAGACCCTGATGTCATGGTTATGTTAGCGTAAACATTGTCTGCTTCTGGTGCAGAAAAAAATACAAAACCAACACGTCCACTTGACATCATTCCAATTGCTGTCATCAACAACCCAAGGGCCAACGACAGCGTCGCGTATCTGAATTTATATGCTTTGCTAACCAAATAACCAAATACACTGTCCCGTAAAAAGGCAAAAGCACTGTCAAAATTTCTCCTGAACCAACCATCGCCTTTATCTTTATCTGCACCTGAATGAGCAAGATGAGCGGGAAGAACCAGAAAACATTCGACTAGACTAGCAAGTAAAACGGCACAGACCACTGCAGGTATCGCGCCGATAACTACGCCAATAACCCCTTTTATTGTAAAGAGCGGCAAAAACGCAGCCACAGTTGTCAACATTGCTGAAATGACAGGAGGACCCATTCGGATAGCAGATAAGATAGCCGCTTTTTCAATTTTCAAATTTCGGCGTCTTCGAAGATGTTCGGCATGTTCACCAATAACAATTGCATCATCAACCACGATGCCCAATGCCATAATCAGACCAAATAAAGAAATCATATTTATGGTTTGGCCTGTGGCAAACATCACACCAAAAGTCGCCAAAAATGCTATAGGAATCCCCGTGGCCACCCAAAACGCAACACGCCATGGCAAAAAAGCAAATAGAACTAGCAGGACGAGGATTAGACCAGTACCACCATTTTCTACCATTAACCATATACGCTCTGATATGAGATTGGCCTGCACATTATATTGGTCTATTTGAAGACCCTTTGGCAGTGAGAGCATTTTTTCAGAAATGTATTTCTGAACAGCTTCATTTGTTTCTAAAGAGTCACTACTTTGACCCCGCATTACGTGGATTTCAACAGCTGGCTGGCCTTTGTGTTCAAATAAGACTGCTGGATTTTGTATTGTATCTATTATGGATGCGATTTGGCCTAATTTCACAATACTTCCATCAGCGCGCACCAGAATGGTAATATCTTCGTACTCAGCCGCAGTTTTACGCAAACCAATTGAGCGCACCCTTAAAGCACCATCAGCAAACCGACCCGCTGGGACATCAACTGAGCTGCCAGAAATGGTTTTGGAAATATCAGATAGAGAGAGGCCCAGACGAGCCAGTTCAGCCTCCCGGATTTCAATCCGTATTTCTTCATCTGGCAGGCCGACCAATTCAACCTTATCAACGCCGCCTTGCAATAGATCTTCTTTTATCTGCTTAGCATGATAACGAAGTGCAGATAGGCTGTAGGGACCATGCAAAACTAAACGGCTGACTGTATCAAAAAACTCACCCTTAACAATTTTGGGTGCTTCTGAATCGCGAGGAAACTCCACAAGGCCAACAGCGGCTTCAACGTCTGCTAGTGCCTTTTGCATATCTGCTCCAAACACAAATTCTATTTGTGCAATACCCAATCCTTCATAAGATGAGGACATTACCTTTTTTACATTAGCAATAGTGCGGAGTTCAGGTTCAAGCGGCTGAATAACATTATTATCCACATCTTCTGCTGTGGCCCCAGACCATTCAACACTCACTCCAATTACCTCAACATCAATTGACGGAAAAAACTGTTTGTTGAGACGTGAAGCGGACATGCCGCCAACAATGATCATTATAATCATAATGAGGTTTGCAGCTGTACGATGCTTCACAAAAAATTCAATGAACTGGCTGAACATCAATCACCTACTTTTTCCTTTTGTAATACGGCTGGATTTTGGATAGCTGGCCACTCTTACTGAACAGATGCAACCGCTCGAACACGAAGGCCATTACCTATACCTGGCAATCGCGTTGCGATCACTTTATCACCTGTCTTCAAATCACCACGCACCCAAATCCGTCCTGAGCTGCGGTGCAGCAAAACAACCTGCCGCTGCATTGCACGGCCCTGTTCAATTACAAACACTTGGTTTTGGCCAACAAGTGCTTCTTCAGGCAGTTCAATAACATTGGTCAGCACTCGTCCAGAATAAGACACCTCAACGAATGCTCCAGGCGGCACAGACCGCGCGGCATCATCTGGAAGTTCAGCATAAAGACGCCCCCCTCCCTCTGTTCGGTCAACAACAACCTCGGCACGAGTTATGGTCGCTATCGTTTCTGACACAACACTTCCTTCAGATGACCAACTTAACGTGACCTGCTGGCCGATCAAATTTTTGACATTGGCATAGATGTCAGCAGGAACAACAAATGATACCTCGAGGCTGGATAGATCAGTCAGGGTAGCAACCAAATAAGTGTTGCTAACCTGATTACCCAAGGCTAAATCAACACCAGACAGCGACCCATCAAAGGGGGCTTTAAGAACGGCATCTTCTAAATCCTTACGATGCCGACGCAGACTAACCTTTAATTCTGCCAGCCTTGATTTTGCCATGGCCAGCTGGTTTGAAGCTTGCGAGACAGCCAGTTCTGCGCCATCCAGCTCAGCTTGTGAGCCAACACCTTTGTCAGACAATGACTGGGCCCGTTCTGCCATCCTTTGGCGCAGCGCCAGCTGAGCAGTAAATTCTATGATTTGAGTTGTTTCTGCTTTTATTTGTACTTCAACTTTATCAAGAGCTAGGTGTAAGCGTTCTGTGTCTAAGCTGGCGAGTATAGCACCTCTTTTGACGTCTGCTCCATTGCGCAAATTATCTGAGACACGATCCACCTCACCAGCAACTCCAAACCGAAGATGCGCTTCTCTAGCGGCTACAACTGTTCCAAAGGCCTGTTCTAACGTTTGAACATTAACTTGCTGGACAGCCACACTTTGGACAATCCAGGTTTGTTCTTCAGGCGCTTGAGGTTTGACGGTCTGCTTTGTTGCCTGCAACCAGTTATATACAGAAATAAAAAAACCTAAAATTAAGAGCGCAGGAAGCGCTTTGGCAAGAATGGCTCTGATTAATAACATCGTCTACCTGTAAGAATTTAGTGTGCCCTGTAAGTTTCAAATATTGCTAACTTTGGAATCTAAAACAAAGCCATATAGGAATAAAGATAAGGCTTATGCAAGCCTCCATCTTACTGCCTCACAATATATACTTAAAAACTTCCTAAGCGGTTGGTTTTTTCAAAAAAAACAATCTGCTGTCTATTAAAATTCTGCTTAGTTCCAGCGAAAATCTTTTTGCATGACATTCCTAGTTACTCCTGCTTTGATGCAGGCAGCATCTATTTCCCCCTTTTGTATTAGGACTGCTATGTTAGAAAAAGCACACTCACCTTTTGCGAGGCCATCTTTATCAGTGCTTTCTGAAATAGGTCGCTTTGCCATTCCCATATGTATTGCGCAATTTGCTTCAATCGGCATTTTCACAGCAGATTTATGGATGATGGGCCAGTTGAGCACCTTTGACCTGGCAGCAGGATCACTTGCGGTACGTCTCTATCAACCCTTTTATTTTATGTCACTTGGGTTACTCAGTATTATCTCTGCATTGGTTGCCCAGTCCTTGGGCGCGGACCAGCCCGAGAATGCCCGCAGCGTATTCAGACAAGGGCTTATTTTGTCGGCCGGACTCGGTCTGTGTTTTATGATCCCTGTTCTGGCTGGTGAGACGCTTATGCTTGCTTTAGGGCAGTCAAAAGAGATCGCCGCGCGTGCACGTGATTTTTTATTTTGGTCAGCCCTCGGTCTGCCTGCATCTTTAGTCTTTTTATCTATGCGGTTTTTTACAATGGGATATGGCGAGACCAGACCCCAGCTCAACGCCACTTTTATTGGTTTAGGATTCAATCTGTGTGCTAATCTGGTATTAGCCCATGGCTTGTTCGGCATGCCAGCTCTCGGGTTGGGAGGTATCGCGCTTGCCACATCGCTTACATATATTGTTATGTGCCTGTATCTCGGACTGATGATCAAGATTAAAAAGCCCTTTGCGGCTACACGACCTTTTGAGCGGTGGTGGGCTATAGATGTCCCCATCATGAAAAAAATTATTCAGATAGGCTGGCCAAACGGCTTTCTGGTGATGTCTGAAACTGGGATGTTTAGCGTTGCCGCTTTCATTATTGGCCTGTTTGGGGCTGGCCCTCTAGCAGCTGCTGCTGTTTCAAATCAAATCGCTGCTATGGTCTTTATGATTCCGCTATCTATTGCGCAAGCCTGTGCTGTTAAAGTCGGGCGAGCTGCCGGAGCAGATAACCCGCATCAGGTTAATCAGTATGGCAATGGAGGGCTCTTTCTAGGCTGTTTGATGGGTATTATACTGACCAGCATGATTTTTATTTTTGCTGAAAAACTGGGATTTTTGTTTATCAATCCCGCAGATTTACTCAGCACGCAGACAATTGCTCTTGTTGTGCCGATGTTATTTATAACTGCTCTATTTCAGCTTGGTGATAGTCTGCAGGTAATTGCAACGGCAAATCTGCGGGGCTTGAGTGATACAAAAATCCCAGCGTTTTACGGATTTATCTGTTTTTGGATTGTTAGCCTAGGCAGCGGTGTTCTGATGGCCTTCTGGCTGAATTGGGGGCCAGTGGCAGTTTGGGCTGGTCTAGGATTGGGATTAACCTTGAATGCAATTATACTTTTAGTCAGATGGTGGCGCCATATGCATCTAGTGAACTCCGGTCATGCTCGTCTTTTGAATGTCTCTGTCAACAACTGAAGAGAATTTGAGTATATGGGAAACACAAAGGCTTCAGACAAAGCTGCATTACCCCAACTGGCTTCTGAACTGGATGCTAACCAAGCGGCTGGTTGGCGCAAGGACGCCACTCTTCTGGCTGGATACACAGCCTCTGTTAAACAGATTGATCAGCTGGCAGCCGTTCTGGCAGAAAGTCCGCACTTGCAACGGCTGGCTAGCTTATTTGCAGATGATGTGCCTGCTCTGATGGCTGGTGACTGGGAACGGGTGTTGAAGGAAAGTAAAGATGAATGGCGAACAGCCTATCAAGCCAAACCCCATGATAAACAGTTATTGGCTGATATCCGAAAGTTTCGTAACCGTTCGCATCTAGCGATTGCGTTGAGTGAACTTCTGGCCTTTATGAATATTCAGCAATCCTGGGTACTGCTAACACAAATTGCTGAGATCGCCTTGCACGGTGTTGTCACATCCTTATTGAAAGGACGATCTGTTGAGGAGTGTGGGTGGGTAATTATCGGCCTTGGCAAGCTTGGTGCAGGCGAGCTAAATTATTCATCTGACATTGACCTAATCGCTTTGTATGATCCGCATGCAGAAAAAGCAGAAGATCCCGGTGCATCAGAAAAGCAGGCCCAACATTTTAATACATTGACCCGCAGATTAAGCCAGCTGCTCAGCCAACAGACAAAAGATGGCTTTGGCTGGCGCGTTGACTTTAGGCTGCGTCCTGACCCAGCAGTAACTCCATTGTGCCTTACAACTGATGCTGCTGTTTCTTATTATGAATCAATCGCTCGCACATGGGAAAGAGCAGCATTCATAAGAGCAAGGCCTATCGCAGGTAACTTAGAACTTGGCCGCTGTTTTTTAGCGCAAATTTCACCTTTCATCTGGCGGCGCAATCTAGATTATACTGTTCTGGATGACTTGCAGATATGGTTACGCCATCTGCCTCCAGCCCCAGATTATCTAGGGTTTGATGTGAAATTGGGTGCGTTTGGGATCAGACATATCGAATTACTCACCCATCTTCTACAGCTTCTTGGCGGGGGCCGGCATCCCAAATTCCAACAGAACCAAACCCTTGCAGCTCTTGACACACTTGAAGATGAAGGCTGGCTCGAAGCAGACCAAGTATCTTCAATGAAGGCCTGTTACAGTCATTGGCGGCAGATTGAACACAGATTACAATATCTGCGGGACACCCAAACACACAACCTGCCCCGCAATCTTGAAGATATGAACCGATTTGCAGCTTTCGCTGGTCATGAGAATGCTGCTGCATTACGTGATGAGCTGCAACGACTGCAAGCCAAAACAAAAGCAGCGTGTGCGCACCCCCTGATGGACAAGCTGCTCGCCGCACATCAGAAAACTGCAAATAGTGAAGATTATAAATTAGCCAGCTCTGCTGACAGAGATGCAAATTGTTACTGGTTGGCTAAAATTGGCTTCTCGCGCCCAGAAGATATGATAGATATCATTGATGGCTGGATGTCAGGACGTATTCCTGCCACAAGAAGCGAGAGGGCACGCGATTATTTGACCCAGTTTCTGCCTGCCTTCCTCAGGCGTCTGGGTGATGCAGTCGACCCGGATGCTGCTTTTGTCTGTTTTACTGATTTGATCCGGAATTTACCTGCAGGCGCGCAGATTTTTGCCCTGTTTGTGCACTATCCACAATTAGCTGACCTTGTTGGAAGTGTGCTGGTAAAAGCACCAGCCCTGACCCGGCAGCTGAGCCAAAAGCCTGGCTTGTTTGACCTGCTGTTAAACACAGAATTCTTCACCCCCTTTACAGCTGATCCTCTTCGCCTGCCGTCGGTTGCAGAACATGTGACAGTGGCTGGCGGCGGGCCAGAACAAGCCCTAAACCACCTGTGTTTATGGGCAAGCGAGGAACGGTTCAGAGTAGATGTGCATTTGTTACAGGGCTTGTGCAATGTGCGAGAGGCCAGCGCCCGCTTGTCTGAAATTGCTGATATTTGCATTTGTGAAATCACAGAGATGGCGCGTCTGGATATGCGCAGGCGGTACGGTCAATTGCCAGAGGAACAATTTGCGGTAATTGGGTTGGGCCGCCTAGGTAGTCAGCAACTTACATCCGTTTCAGACTTAGACCTAATGTTTGTTTATAACAGCCCCTCCAATACTCGATCAGATGGCCAGCAGACTTTAGAAGCCGGACGCTATTATAATAGGTGGTCTCAGCTAATAATCAGCTGGCTGTCTGTGCAGACAGCAAAGGGCAAATTGTTTGATGTAGATACACGCCTACGTCCTGACGGAAAATCAGGTTCTTTAGCAATTCATATTCACAGGCTCTCTGCCTATTTCACAAGTGAGGCATGGCCATGGGAATATTGTGCTTTTCTTAAAGCAAGGACAATTAATTCAGGTAAGACTTTCGTCACTTCGTTGCAACAGACACTTTTGAATATTAAGACTTCTCCACCCGCGCCAAAGAGTTTGCTCGAAGATATCCGTCTGATGCGAAAGCGTCTAGGAACTGAGCCCAATGCGGCTCAATCCTTGAAGAAACGTCCTGGTGGGTTTTTAGATGCTGAATTTTTAGCAATTTTAATGGCAGTAAAAGGTGGACACACTGCCCTAGTAACTGATCCCGCAGGCGGCCCTCAAATTATCCTGCAAAAGCTAATCCAAAAATCTAGCCAAAAGGATATGATCAGGAAAGTATGCACAGGTCTAAATGAATTGGAGCTTATCCTTCACTTTGCAAGCCTATGTCTGGGCAAATCATCAAGTGAACTGACTGCGTCTGAGAACCCGCAAACCTGGCAAGCTCTGGCAGACCAGCTTGATCTAACCACAGCAAGCGACATCCCCCTACATATAGAAAATATCTGCAGGCATACAGCATCCGCACTAGATAGCTTTTTGCAGTCGACCCGCTGATTATTTCGATAACGGCATGAGATTAATCTGAACACGACTTTTTTGAGACGGATTTAGATTAGCAAGGCCTTTTTATCAGAGATATCTGAGGCTTCATGAAGAGGTGAGAAAAAGGGATTCTTTCAGGAAAATTCTGAGAGATAACTAATGCTAAACTAGTCTGGAGACCGGTGATTATGTTTCGCTCTTTAATGTCCTCATGGCCATTATTTTTTGGCCTGTTACTTATCATGATTGGAAATGGAATTCTGGTGTTCCTATTAGGGGTCAGGGCCTCGTCTGCCGGTTTCACCACCACGATATCTGGATTAATGATGGGCGGATATTTTGTTGGCTTTTTTGGTGGCTCTCATTTAGTGCCTAAAATTCTGCAGGACGTCGGACATATCCGCACATTCGGCGCACTTTCAGCTATCGCTTCAGCCGCCGTTCTTGTTCATATAATTGCGGTAGACCCAGTTTTATGGACAGTCATGCGCTTGTTCACCGGCTTTGCATATGCTGGCATGTACATTGTGGTTGAAAGTTGGCTGAATGATAAATCCACAAATGAAACACGTGGCCAAATGCTGGCTGTTTACATGATCATTACTATGGCTGGGTTGAGTGTAGGACAACTATTTGGCGGCCTTGATGATGGGATAACCAACATCCTATTCCTGACTGTATCAATTCTCGTTTCAGTGGCGGTGGTGCCGATATTGGTCACTGCATCACAGGCACCGGAATTTTCAGAGCCAGAAACTGTGCCGCTCCGCCGCTTGTTCCAAATTTCCCCACTGGCCTTTGTGGGAATAGGGTTGCAAGGTTTCGCAGCTTCAATGATTTTTGGCATGGGAGCAGTTTTTGCAAACATCATCGGCATGACAAATCAGCAGGGGTCAATTTTTCTAGCCTCTTTCACAATCGCAAATGTAGTTATGCAATACCCAATTGGTCGTATGTCTGACCGGTTTGACAGGCGGCTAGTCATCCTTATCGTTGCCAGCATTTCCGCTTTGGCTGCTGCGATTGCATCTATTGTTGGGCTGTCAAATTACTGGACTCTGCTTGGGCTCACAGCTATTTTTGGAGGCTTTTCAATGACAATATATTCGCTGTGTATTGCCCATGCGAATGACTACCTCAGTCCAAGTCAGATGGTCGGCACCGCTTCAGCTCTGATCACGGTCAACGGAATCGGGGCAATTTTTGGTCCGCCCATTATCGCCGCTTTGGTAGATTTATTCGGCAGTTATATGTTTTTTGCAATGCTATCTGCTGTTCATATTGGACTGGGCCTGTTTGTTCTTGCCCGCATGTATATGCGAGAGGCTGTGCCTGCAGAGGCACAAGGCCCCTTCATTGCTGTACCTGATCAGGGCACAGCTGTAGCGGCAAACCTAAACCCAGAAACAGCCTGGAGCGAGCTCCATCCAGAATTGGTCGCAACTGAAGACCCGCTTACTGACAATCCCTATCTGGATATGCCAAGCCTGCAGAAACCCTCTAAATAAAATCAGAAATACATCGACCTATTCATAAGAATATTCTGAAGTCTTGCGGCAGCAGCAGAGATAGACAAATCAATAAGCGTTAAAGCAGGCCAAGTTCACGCAGTTCTGATAACAGCTCAGGCGGCATTGGTGTTTCCTCATCACTGACTGGCATATCATCAGGTGCATTTTCTGTTTCCAGATATCGCCAACCCTGAAAAATGCGAACACGACGAGGCCAAACAGGAATAAGTTCAGGAGCTAATACAATTCCGCAGACTGGCTGGCCGTCCGCACGTTTTACCTCAATTAAATCAGCAATAGGTTGGCGCACACAAATCTGTCCCTTTATAATCCAGAATAAGCAGCCGCCATCCAGAAGCTCAGCAGACCTGCGCGGCCAGTTCCGAGTAGGGTGGATAATCGGCAGACCTTGGATTGTCAAGCGAGACTGCCTCACTTTCAAAGCGTCAAGCGATGACGAGCCAACAGAAAGCTTTTTTAAATGAACCGTCATAAACCTAATCTAATCAGCGGCGCAAACATCGACAAGTTCGAAAAACCAAAGATTTTTTAAACCATAAGTCTAAAGAAGATAAAGGGCCGCTAATCCTAAAAACACAAGAAACCCAATCACATCCGTAATTGTAGTGATGAAAACAGATGATGCGATTGCTGGATCAACACCTAGTTTAACCAGCGAAAGTGGAATCAGGGTTCCTGAAATGGCAGCAACAACCATATTAACAAGCATCGCAATTCCAAGCACCAGGGCAATCTGGGCATCACCGAACCATACATAAGATAGGCCAGCCGTCACCACCGCAAAAATTAGGCCATTGGCTATGCCGACATATAATTCTCGTAGCCCAAAGGTAACCGCAACTTTGGGACTGAATTCACGCATAGCAATTGCGCGAACAGCAACAGTTACCGTTTGTGTGCCTGCATTCCCGCCCATTGAAGCAACTATCGGCATCAACACAGCAAGTGCAACGACCTTTTCAATAGTGCTTTCGAAAAAGCCTATAACCACTGACGCAATAACAGCAGTAATCAAATTCACAAACAACCAGGGTGCACGTCCTTGAAAAGTCTCCAGAACGGATGTGCGGATTGAGGCATCAGACACCCCAGCTAGTGCCATCAGATCTTCTTCAGCCTCTTCATCTATCACATCAATAATGTCATCTAACGTGATGATCCCGACTAAACGCCCTTCTTCATCAATCACACCCGTGGTGATCATTCCATAGCGACGGAAAAGCAAGGCGACCTCTTCCTGATCCATAGTTGCCGGGATTGACCGGGTTTCAGTATCCATAATCTCGGCAATGCGGCGTGGACGTTGTGTACATAACAGTTTACTTAACCGCACCTCACCAACAGGATGACCGCTAGCATCAGTCACCATGATTAGATAAAACTCGCCTCTATCGAGCTCAGATGAACGCAGAAAATCAATCGTTTGCCCAACTGTCCAAAAAGGAGGCACGACAACCATTTCGCGCTGCATCATCCGGCCAGCCGAGTCCTCAGGGTAAGCCAAGCTTTGTTCAACAAGTACTCGTTCCTGAGCAGGCAGTGCTGCTAAGGCCTCATTAAGCTGTTCCGGCGCCAGCTCCTCAGCAATAGTCACAACATCATCTGAGTCCAGCTCAGGCAGAGAGGCAGCAAACACATCAGGGTCCAGCAAATCCCGAACATTCTCACGGACTTCCTCATGCAGATAAGGCAGAATTTCGGCATCAAAATCTGGCCCTAATTGCCTAACTAGTATACGCAAATCCTCTGCAGAAATTCTCTCCAAAAAGTCCGCTTTGTCTGCCGGATGCAAGGGGTCCACCAACATCCTCAACCTATTCCACTGCTGATTCTGAATAGTATAACGAATTGCAACTTCTACCTTTGGGGTCAACCCGTACATAGAGGCGACTTCACGGGCATGGCGGTCTTCGTTGTCAGCATGAGGATGTGGTGATCCGGTTATCTTAACCATCTCACGGCCTCCTTGAAATTACTCGATTTCTGAAAATCAGCCAAAACTTTGACTGCTTAATAATAGCATAAAGCTAGGTGTGAAACAATTCAGCTAGCCTTAAATGTATTTTCTAAAATATTCAATTTCGACAGAATATTTCAATGCTCTCTCA
>CABYIQ010000015.1 GCA_902518965.1 uncultured SAR116 cluster alpha proteobacterium | reverse complement strand
GTATCAGGGTAATCATTTGTTCCTGGGTTGGGCGTATAATTCTTCAGATTTAGATAGAGACACGAGTAATTCGTCATACCTGGACCAAGCATTCAGTCTTTGGGATGACATAGTTGAATTTGAATTTGAAAAAATTACGGAAACAGGAACTAATGTTGGTGAAATGAGAGTTGCCTTTACTGACCGTTCATCAGATGCAGCTGCGTTTGCTATTCAACCTGGAACAGGAGTTGCGAATGGAGATGTCTGGTTTGAGGAGGAGGATAATTCAAGTTTCAATCCAGGCTATGAGGCTGCGGACGGTTCTACTAACTTAAGCAATTGGGGAACAGGCACAGTTAATGGGCTTGCTGCGACTAATGCAAAAGTTCGCACCATGGGGCTTGGCGACTCCGGTTATAGCTTCAGGTCTGCAATGCATGAAATTGGTCATGCCATTGGATTAAGTCACCCCTTTGATGGTTCGAGCTTTACTGGAAACACACTTTCAGCTGATGAAGACATCATGCGAAACTCAATAATGTCCTACACAAACTTAGATAGGAATAGCTATATAAATATTTCTCAGGGTTCAAATAACTGGGATTACAGAGATTATAGTGGTACCGGATTTGGCGCAGGTTCTTACAGTTATGGTGAGAAAAGAGTCTATGCTGCTACGCCAATGTTATACGACATAGCGACAGCTCAGTATATGTATGGTGAAGAAACAACCAACGATGGCAATAATTCATATGGGTATGATGATAAGCCTCTTTTAATACACACTATTGTTGACAGTGGCGGAATGGATACCATTGATGCCTCTGGTGTTACACGCTCTAGCACAATCAATCTTACTCCTGGGACATTTTCCTCAATTGGCATTTATACCAAAGCTCAGCAGTTGGCTGATATTGAGACAAATTTTGGCGCATCTGTAAAAAGCAATGTTGAGACCTTTATGTCTACTTTAGACGGTAATGCAGCATCTGGCGATGCTATTTATACAGGTGTTGACAATGTGGCAATTGCAGCTGGGACACTAATTGAAAATGTTTATGGTGGTTCAGGAGATGATACCATTACGGGTAACCATCTTAATAATACTTTTCAAGCTGGAGCTGGAGATGACACAATTGATGGCGGAGATGGGGCAGGAGATACCGCTCGATTTAGTGGCGCAAGTTCAACCTATACCATAAGTACAGTGGGTGGCATTACAACAGTCACCGATAACGACCCTGTTGCTGCTGGTAATGATGGAACAGATACGCTGACGAATGTTGAGTTTCTGGTATTTAATGATTCAAATACGCACAGCGAAATCCTTGGTGACGCTGATTTTGGAGCATCGAATATAAGTTCACATGGAGATCTTAGAAGCGTTTCTGCGGCAGACCGAACAATAAGAGTTAGTGGTGGCGCTGTTGGCGGAGGCACATACGATATCGAGTTGTTAGCATCTGACTTTTCGGGAAATACAAAGGCAGATTTTATTACAATGCTCCACAATCGAATTGGCACAGAATTAGACCGACTAACCAGTGGGGCTGTAAAAACGGGAGATATCATTGTAAGTGCCAACAGTCCAATTTCTTTCAGAACTGCAGGAACCGGCGCCGCAAGCGTCTTAAACATTCTTTTAGCGCCAACTGGAAGTTCTGCACTCCTTCAAAACTTGCTTGGATTTTCAACTGGCGTTTTAGATAACACTTACACCTACAACAGTACTGGCCAACCTTCAGCGGAGGTGGTTTTTAACGTTCAGAATAATACCCTTTATTATTCTGCAATAAATCAGAATGGAACCTTGTTTGCACAGGGCTCTACTCCGGTCTTTAATATCAGTCCAAGTACTATTTCTGGCGGTGGCGGTGGCAGCAGCAGCGGTGGCGGAAGTTCTTCTGGCAGCTCAGTTGTCACAACGGTGGTAAACGGGGTCGCACAAACATTTGTTCCAGGAAAACATTTAGAGGATATTGATATCAGCACACAACAGGGATCAAAGGAAGCTATTGAAATTTTGGATATCGCAATTGACACAATCACCTCTCGGCGTGCGCAGCTGGGCGCGCTTATCAACCGGCTGCAGAGTTCTATTGATAATCTAGTCGCCCAGAGATTGAACATTACAGTTTCAAAAAGCCGAATTGAGGATGCTGATTTTGCTGTTGAAATGGCCAAGTTGGTAAAAAGTCAAATTCTGAGCGAAGCCGCCAGTCAGGTGCTCTCGCGGGCAAATGGTTCTAGCCAAAATGCGATGAGGCTGCTTTCTTGAGAGTTTTAATCCTTATTCTATGTATGCTCCTTTGCGGGTCTACCGCTTATTCGGCTGAACGGTGTTTCGACGAATATGCTGCTGAACAAGACCGGTCCGATCTGACTTATCAGTCAGTCAATCGTCAAGGCAATATTGCAAGGGAATTAACCTTTCAGAATGATAGAGGAGTTTTGTCCGTTCTCGTTTTTAACCAGAAGATTTCAAATAAAGAGGCGTTAAAAAGTTTCGATCTGCTGCTGAAAGCAAAATACGAGGAGCCTGAATTGGCTCAAGTGAATCCAAAGCGCCTAGCAGAAAGTTTTAACTTTGCTCAAAAACTGGTGTTTCCGTCGAACTCGAAACATGGGCGATATGAAAGCTACCTGCTGTTTTCAGAAGGAGGTTGCCATTTAATTTTTAGGCAGGAGAGCTGGTCAAATAGTGAGATAAAGTTCGAGTTGGACAAGCTGATTGCAGCAGCACGGCTATTTTCAATTATGTAGCCCTCTCATAGGTTTTGTTTCGCCTTTCAGTTGACGTCAGGTGAGCTCAGGCCTGCTTTTCAATTGCCATAAGAATATGGATATAATCCATTGCATGGCCGCTTGGGTCAGCAGCAACCTGTTGCTCATAAGCGCTATAGAATGCATCCACAAGGGTTTGAATTTCTGCCTCTGGCCGGCTGTCCAGAGCAGTTCTGAAGACAGTTTCTGACCAGCTGCGTGTTGTCGGAATCAGGCTGGCTGCATATTCAGCAGATGACATCTTTGTACCTGCCTCCTGATAAAGCGCGTTGTAAGGACAAGGCGTTAACTGTGTTTCAACACCAATAAGATTTAACCCTGCTTGGCGGACAGCAGAGCTGGGATTATCAAAGGGTGCAATGAATTCCTTTACTGTTCGGTAATGCTGGGCAAAGGTGGCGCGGATAAATTCTTGATCTGTAATCTGGCCTGCATCTCTTAAGGTGCGCCAGTGTAGGGTGAAATTGTCAAACATTGACTGGCCGCCTGTATGGCCCAGATAGCGTCCTTTCTCGTCAATACCAAAATTCAGGCAGATAAAGCGGCCTCCTGGGGCCAACTCTGATGCTCTTGCTAACAGGATACGTTCCCAGTCTGCAGCTGCCTGCGCGCTGAACTTTGCCCGCTCTTCAGGAGTTGCGCCAACCATATGAACATGATCTTCAATCTCGCACGGCTTTTCGGATACATAATGCATCGCTGTTGCTGAGAAGCCAAGACACAAGCTGGCATCTGCCATAAGCTGTTGGTGAAACCCAGTACCGCAGCCATGCACAAAAACATTTTCATGGCTGTTCTGATAGGCATGGGTTGTATCCCCCTGCATCCCCTGCATGGTCCGGAACAAAGTTGAAAAATCGTTTGAGGCTAGATCTGTGTAAAGCATTTCTATAGGCCGGCTATCACCACTAGCGCGTAGGTTTGCTATTAGCCCGGCCCACATCTCTTGACTGGTGCCGCCATCTGCTGCCCCAAAATCAGCTAGCCGTAAAACTGCCTGCTCTGGTAGCGATTGCAGTGCATCTTCAAGCATTGGGCGCACCTTATCGATGGCATTTTTTGCACCTCTGGTGCGCGCAGAATAATAACCTGCCCCTTTCATCGCCAGAACAGCTTGTGTATTCAACTTAGATGATTTATCTGCCATGTTATCCTCACCCTATCTTTTATTTTTCTGGCGCCAGTCGGCAAAGGCCGTGCGATGTTCCACTTTTGTGCAAGGGTAAAGGCCAATAATGCTGGCGCCAGCTTTCACCTGCTCTGCAACAAAATCCTCATAGGCTGTCATTTCATATGCTTCATTAGCCACCTCATCAACTCGTTCTGCAGGGATCACAATCACACTATCATTGTCACCAACCAAGTAATCACCGGGGAAGACAGCCACATCACCGCAACCTATCGGAACATTGATATCAATCGCCTCATGCAGGGTTAGGTTGGTAGGGCTGGATGGGCGGGCATGGTAGGCTGGGATATCTAGCTCAGCGATGCTGTCAGAATCACGAAATCCGCCATCTGTAACAATCCCAGCGCCGCCGCGCATCATCAGTCGTGTTACCAGAATATCGCCCGCTGAAGCTGCCCGTGGGTCTTTTCGGCTGTCCATGACCAAGATGGACCCTGGCGGGCATTGTTCAATTGCTTGCCTTTGTGGGTGTTCAGGATTCTGGAATTCAGCTAATGTGTTCCTATCTTCGCGGGCGGGCATGTAGCGCAGGGTAAAGGCAGGCCCTACCATATTTGTGGGCCGCTGTTTTGCCGGCAGATTATGGTGGCTGCGCACCGGCCGCACACTTTGGATCACCTGATTGCGCAGCCCGCGCTTAAATAAGGCAGTTGCCAATGTGGCTACAGAAACATGTTTCAGGATATTAGTTGCCTTTTCCAATGGTGTTGCGCTCATTGTCCTGCCTCATTGCTTACTCTGAAATATCTCGTTATTTTCTGTTCAGTCTAGCGAACTGTCTGTCTCTGGCAACAGGCTTTGCCGTAAGGCCTTTCGCCTGATCTTGCCTGTGGCGGTCAAGGGTAGGTCATCTCTCCAGATGATTTGGCGCGGCACAAGATGAGCAGATAGCCTTTCCCGCACAAGCTGTTTCAGATTTTCAGCGAGCTGACCTGAACCTATCCCAGTAGACAGAACAATACAGGCTGTCACTGTTTCTGTTCGGATAGGATCAGGCAGACCGATTACAGCTGCAAGAGAAACTGACGGATGTTGCATCAGACAATTTTCGATCTCTGTTGGGCCAATTCGGTAGCCAGAGCTGGTAATGATATCATCATCGCGGGCAACAAAAGAGAAAAACCCGTTTTCATCCTGCCTGCCCAGATCACCTGTCAGCAGCCATCCTTGTTTTATCTTCTCTTGTGTATCCTCAGGCTTGTTCCAGTAACCTAAAAACATAACTGGGTCAGGTGCCTGAACAGCAATCTCACCCACTTCTCCGATTTCTGCTTCATGGCCATCTGGAGTTAGAATGCATAATTTATGACCGGGGACGGCCTTGCCCATGGCCCCGTCCGGAACGGTTTTGTCGACACTTCTGTCTGTGCAAATCACAAGATTACATTCTGTCTGTCCATAAATTTCATTTACTTCGACGTTCAGGACCTTGCGAGCCCAGCCTAGAAGCGAGCTGCCCAGAGCCTCACCGCCTGATGCAATTGTGCGTGCAGACAGAACCGGCAGACGCTTCGCAGTCATATGATAGCTGCGCATAAGCTTCAGGGCTGTCGGGGGCAGAAACATATTGCGTATCTGGTGGTCAGCAATAAATTGGAAGGTTGCTTCCGGGTCAAATTTCAGCTGCCGATAGCTGACCAATGGAACGCCATAATAAAGACAGGGTAGGGCTAGATCCATCAACCCGCCTATCCAGGCCCAGTCTGCCGGTGTCCAGCCTTTATCCCCGGCCCTAGGGAAACCCTGATGGCTGATTTCGATATTTGGTAAATGCCCGAGCAGAAACCGGTGCGCATGCAGGGCGCCTTTTGGATTTCCGGTTGTGCCAGAGGTGTAGATCAGCATAGCGGGATCATCCGGCCCTGAAACGGCTGCGAGGGCTGTATTCGGCATATTTTCAAGTTCTGCCCAGAAACTGCAAACAGATACTGTCTTTTCCCGCTTGTCTGTATCCTTGTCATTTAGTTCGCAGACAAGGATTCGCTCGAGTTCTGGCAGGTCAGGCAGGATCGGCAATAATTTTTTTAAACTGCCTGCATCCGTTATGGTCAGCTTTGCACCACTGTCACGCAGGCGATAGGCTAGCGCATCTGGCCCGAACAGGGTGAAAAGCGGCAAAATGATTGCCCCAATGCGGTAAGCTGCGAAATGTGCGATTAATACCTCTGGGCCTTGCGGCAGAAGTACGGCGATCCTGTCTCCTTGGACAACGTGATGCGATTTAAAGTAATGAGCCAGCTTTGTGGCCGCGCGAAGAAGTTCAGCATAGGTCCAGTGTTTTGGGGGGGCATCGTCTCTAACGTCGATAAGCGCAACACGGTTTGGCTGAGCAACTGCCCAACGGTCACAGCACATATCTGCTATGTTGAACTGATCAGGCACAGGCCAGATATCATCTGCTCCTGCCTCTTGCCTTTTGGCCATCTGGCTGAGGATAGAGGGGGCAAAGCGTGTTCCAGCCTGTATCATGCGTCTGCTTTATCCTTTTCCCAGCTTACAGATATGGCTGGGCCAGCTCGTTTTGTGCGGCTATGGCAGAGGCATAATCTTGCTTCAGTCTGGCCACAAGGCTGGCAACAGTTGGTATATCTTTTATTGACCCCACACCATGCCCGGCTGACCATAAATCGCGCCAGGGCTTTGCACTGTTCTGGCGTGGGTCAAGGGCCTCTGCCAGCTCTTTGTTGATATCTACCTCTCCATGACTGTCCAGATTATCGGGGTCGTATCCTGACTGAACCAAACTTTGCTTGATAAAATTCGCGTTCACCCCTGTCACAGCATCTGTTAGCACAATGTCACCAACAGCAGCAGTGGTCAGCATCTGCTTATAGGCATCTGGTGATAAACATTCCTGTGTGGAAATGAAACGCGTGCCCATATAAGCGAGGTCAGCCCCAATCATCTGAGCTGCAGCAATATCAGCCCCGGTGCTGAGCGCACCAGATAAAAGAACTGTGCCTGTGAAGCTGGCTTTAATCTCATTAATCAGACCAAACGGGCTGGCTTGGCCTGTATGTCCGCCTGCTCCTGCGCAGACAGCGATAAGCCCGTCAACATCAGCAGCAGCGGCTTTTTCTGCATGCCGCAGGTTGACAATGTCATGAAACACCAGACCGCCATAGTCATGGATTTGTGTCACCAGATCGCTGACTGCCCCTAAGGATGTGATAATCAACGGGACCTGATATTTTTTACATAAAGCCAGTTCCTCTGTAAGCACATCATTTGACTTATGCACGATGAGATTAACGCCAAATGGAGCCGGCTTTTGGCCAGTTGTTTGCTCATGCTCATTGAGGGATGTGGTAATCTGTTCCAGCCAGGTTTCCAGCCCGACCGCCGTGCGCTGATTTTTTGCTGGAAATGTGCCTATAATGCCGGCTTTGCAGCAGGCAATAACCAATTCAGGGCCAGAGGCTAGAAACATTGGTGCAGCAATCAAAGGAAGGGATAATCTGTTTTCAAATAATGAGGGAAGAGACATAAATTACGCTGCTTAACAGCCTTCAACAATTACAAGTGTGCCTGTAGAATTGTCCATCCGCATCTGTTTGACAGGTGCATATTCAGGACTGTCCATAAAGGCTTTGGCCGTGGTCATGGATGGAAATTTCAGAAGAACGATGCGGGTCGGTGACCATAATTCATCTTGAACCACATCAAGCGCACCGCCTCTTGCGATATATTCACCGCCAAAGGCTTTCACAATAGGCACAACCTGTTGTTTATAACTCTCGTAAATTTCCGGATTATGAATATCAACATCAACAAGGATATAGGCTGGTTTTTCAGACATGATTTTCTTTGTTCCTTATGGTCAACACAACTTTACTATGCCTGCAGGCAGCAAAGCTGTCAGCATAAATTCATATTGGCCCTACCAGCCATGATGTGGGCAGATAAACGGTTATTAAAAACTGAGCGGACCTCTGCAAGAACGCTGGGGTGAGTTAAGCGTTTGGACATGTTTTTTGGGGGGCGGGTGCCATTTTAAAGTTGGTTAACCTTGGCCATGCTGGAAAAAAACCTGTTCTGCGCTCATTATCAATGGTCCCATGCTCCGATAGGTGCAGATTTGGCAACTTTCTCCGGCCTGGTTGTGTGAGTCTGCGGTGTTACTCTGAAGATTGACGAAGCTTAATAGCCCGCAGCCATGCCGTCTTTGCGGGGGTCAGACCCGGCTATAAGCATGCCTGTCTGTTCATCGATCCATATCGCCTGTGAGCCGCCAACTGGCAAACGAGCTCGTCGAATATTATGCCCTTTTGCGCGCAATGCTGAGCAAATCTGTTCCGGGACAGCCTCTTCAATATCAACTACATCAGAAAACGGGTCAGGGAAGAAGCGTGGATAATCTTGAGCTTGTTGGATATCAAGTCCGTAATCCAGCATGCGTGTTAACAGTTGCATATGGCCAAATGCCTGATACTCGCCACCCATAACCCCGAACGGCATGATTGTTTTGCCGTCCTTTTTCAGCATGCCCGGAATGATAGTATGCAAAGGCCGCTTCCCGGGTTCAATACAATTCGGATGGCCAGGTTGAACAACAAAACCCTGGCCACGGCATTGGAACAGGACCCCTGACCGCGGAGCAACCAGCCCTGCACCAAAGGTGTGAAAGACCGTGTTGATAAAGCTGCAGGCATTCCTGTCTTTATCCACAACACTTACATAAACCGTACTTTTGTGAGGTGGCAAAGGGGATGACGGCAAACCGAACTGGGCTTTATCCGGGTTAATCAGTCCGCGCACCTGGTCTGCATATACGGGACTGAGTAGGCCTTCTACGGGCACATTGCTGAATGCCGGATCAGCCAAATACAAGGAGCGGTCACGATAGGCTAGGCGGCCAGCTTCTATTTCGTGGTGCATTCGTGCCACATTAATAGGGTCATCACCAAACTTTTCTATGCCTGACATGATATTCAGCAGCAACAGAGCAATCACGCCCTGACCATTTGGTGGGCATTCCCAAACATCATAGCCTCTGAACTGGCTTTTGATGGGCTGAACATAGGTAGCAACGGCAGCGTCCAGATCAGCCTGACTGTGGCGGCCGCCAAGTGCGTTCAGTTTTGCCAGCATATCTTGGGCAACCCAGCCCTTATAAAAGCCATCTCGTCCCTGCTCAGCAATCGCGGCCAGGGTTTTGGCTAGGTTTGGTTGGCGCAATAATTCACCCATCTGATAGGTTTGACCAGATTTTAAAAACACATCGGCAGCATCTTTATCACCCTGCAGCAACTCAAGACAGCCTGCGAAATCAAAGGCTGAGCGCTGGCCAACCGGAAACCCATCCTTGGCATAGCCAATCGCAGGTTCAAGCAACTGGTCAAGTGGCATATTTCCATAGTCACGGTTCAGCTGGATCCACGCATCAACAGCTGTTGGCACAGTTACAGCATGAGCGGATTGCTGCGGAATTTTGTCCACACCTTGTTCCAAAAGCCAGTCTGCACTGATTTCCAGTGGCGCTCGTCCCGAACCATTAATCGCGATGACCTCGTCAGCTGCTGCTGGTGCATATAAACAGAAACAGTCACCGCCAATGCCTGTGGATGCGGGCTCGACCACGCATTGCACGGCAACTGCAGCCAGTGCGGCATCCAGAGCGTTGCCTCCCTCTCGCAGTACATGAAGGCCAGCTGCTGTTGACAGGGGTTGAGATGTGCTGACCATGCCATTTGGGGCCAATACAGGTGAGCGGCCAGGAAGCTGCAGATTTCTCATGAGGGCCTAATCCTTAAAGCAAAGTGGGGCGGGACAAAATAGGGTTAGATGAATACAAAAACCCTACCACAAATAGCCCTGTTCAGTTCTGCTTTCAAGTCTGTTCAGGAGAGCTGGGCAGATGCTTTGAAAAAAGGAATGACCAGGGATAGCAGCTCATCTGGGCTTTCTTCAGGTAGAAAATGACCTCCGGGCACGGTTGCTGTTTGTACGTTATTGAAGCTACTTTCCCACTCTAATCTCAAATCATAATTGGATGCCACAAAGCCGTCAGCTCCACTGATCGCAAATAACGGAATATCCAGCCTTTCGCCTTGATTTTCCGCGTCATGAACCAAATCGATACTCGCTGCCGCGCGGTAGTCCTCACAAGAGGCATGAATGGTCGCTGGGTCAGAAAAGCAGCGTAAATAATCTGCCATTGCCTTGTCTGAATGAACATTACCTGACTTCCCCCAGCTACCCATTTTTCGGCGCAGAAAAAATTCTGGATCTTTCCCAATAAGGGTTTCAGGAAGCGGATAAGGCTGGATAAGAAAAAACCAATGATAGTAGGCCTTTGCAAATGCCATATCAGTGGCGCTGTACATATTTGCTGTAGGCGCGATATCCAACACCGCCAGCCGGTTTACTCTCTCGGGATAATCACGGGCTAACCTGTGTGCGACCCGCCCTCCTCTGTCATGGCCCATGACTGAAAATGACTGGTGACCCAGCCCTTTCATCAGTTCAGCCATATCTGCTGCCATTTCCCGCTTCGAATAGGGGCTATGATTTGCATCTGTTTTTGGCTTCCCACTATCACCATAACCGCGCAGGTCAGGCATGACCAAAGTAAATAAGTCAGCCAGCCGGTCAGCGACCAGATGCCACATAAACTGAGTCTGCGGATAGCCATGCAACAACAGCAGGGCCGGACCACTGCCGCCTATCCGGTAAGCAATTTCTGTTCCTGTAGTGATAAAACGTTCGGCTGAAAAGCCCTGCAAATTGGGCATGCTAAGCCTCCTGTTTAATCAAATCAGCAGCTTTTTCCGTGTTCATCTGATATCCTGAATGCTGTTACGTGCAAAAACTATCTTGGACTGTTGTCATGATTAAGTGATTTGCCGTTTTTGTCTAGTTTACAGTGCCTTCAATAATACTCCATTGGCAAAACTTTGCTGAGCAAGGCTGCCTTTTGACGAGCAAGCTGTTCTGCTTCTGCCTGGCTAACAATTGTGAAGCGGATGCTCCGATGTGCGGCAAGCCGGGTCAGTGCAGGCAGGTCGGTAGAGATCACGCTGGCAATTTTTGTATAACCGCCCGTAGTCTGATGGTCGGCCATTAAGATTATAGGTTGACCGTCACCAGGTATCTGAACGGCACCTTTCACAATACCATCTGATAGAATGTCAGCATTGATTTTATGGGTAAGACTAGGGCCAGACAGGCGCAGGCCCATCCTGTCCATGCGGGTGGTCAGCTTCCAATCAGATCTGGTCAGTTTTTCTATCTGATCTGACTCGAAACAGAAGTCTTGAGGGCCGAGAACAAGGCGGAAGATGGTCCGTGGTTCAAATAATCTGGCACATTCAGCCTGCAGTTGGCGCTGCTTCGGGGCTGGGGTTATAGCCCGCAGCGGCAGCCTGTCTCCGGCGCGCAACATGCCGCCGTCAAGTCCGCCGATGCGGGCATTTGGCGACGTGCCGACAGAGCCAAAAACAGGTGGAAGATCAAAGTTGGCCGACAAAGAAAGGAACGCCAAATTGCTGCCTCGAAGCGGAGACACAAGAACCTGGTCGCCTGGTTGCAGCCAGATGGTCTGTCCAGCGGGTTCTGTGCGGGCATTGCCAAATGCTGGTGTAATGGTCAGTTGATCAGACAAACTGCCGCTAAGGGCAATCGCAAGGGCCGTGTCTGTCTCAAAGGAAAAGCCGCCCATAAAGATTTCAAAGCCAGCAGTTTCCGGCGGCTGGCTGACCAGCCAGTTTGCGGTGATGCGGGCATCAGGATCAACTGCACCTCCTTCTGGTACGCCTAGGGCTTGATAGCCTGTCCGCCCCTTATCTTGTATGCTGGTATAGGGTCCAGCTGTCAGAATAGTGAGCATCGTCATAATGCTGCCCCATCTGCTTGTTCAGGGCATATAGGTAAATTTCCATCGACGCATGAGGCTGCCAATTCTTCATATTTATCTGCATTGACAGCATAAAAACTTACTTGGTCGCCAGCGGAAAAGAGAATAGGGTTTTCACGCTTTTGATCAAATAGGGGTATTGGCATTCGCCCGATAAGGTTCCATCCTCCTGGTGAATTAAGTGGATAAATGACTGTCTGATCCATGGCCAGACCAACAGAACCCTGTGGCACAAAGGTCCTTGGCACACTCCGCCGTGGCAGATGTAAGGCGTCATCCACACCTGTCAGATAGCCGAGACCAGGTAGAAATCCCATTATCGCCACTTCCAGAATTTTGCTAGTATGAAGGGCGATCACCTCATCCGAGGTCAGGTTCACTTTGCTGACCACATCCTTGAGGTCTGGGGCAAATTTCTCGTCATAGCAAACCGGCAGTCGCCATAAACGTGCAGGAGTCTGCCGGGATAAATACAGCTGCTCAAGATGTAAGGACACTATCTGTTTCAGCTCAGCGGAAGTAATTATAACAGGGTTATAATGAAACAGAACACTGCATAGCCCAGGCACAATATCGGTGAGACCGCGAAATGCCCCGCTGTCGGCTTTTTCGCGCATCATTTGGCCTAGTTGCCGGGCTTTACGGGTTAGATTGGCTCTGTCTGTTGCGGGAATCGCCACTTGGCCAAGTCCGGGACCATATCCCGAAAAATCAAGCAGCAGACCTGTATCCCCACAGGCAAACCAAACCGGTTGACGCATTCTCTGCCTCCAGACAGAACCTAAAAAGTGAAAAGCCAGCAGATACTTGACGCACAGGCCTGCTTTCCGTTTTCATAATAAAGAGCAAACAAAAGGCGACAAGTGCTTATCGCACGCAAAACGCCAAACATAGGGGTGAAGGCGAGATGACGGATTTCAATCTGAATGCAGACATGGCTGAAGGGTATGGGCCATGGCGGATGGGTGATGATGATGGGCTATTGCAAATCATCAGCTCTGCCAATATTGCCTGTGGCTTTCATGCTGGTGATTATCAGATCATGGGGTCTGTTATGAAATCGGCTGACAGTTACGGAGTATCTATTGGTGCACATCCTAGTTTTTATGATCTGCATGGTTTTGGCCGCAGACAGATGAGTCTGTCTGATGCCGAAATTGAACGTCTGATCGCTTATCAATTGGGTGCCAGTCTTGGCGTCGCGGCTGCTGAACAGGTCCGTGTTACACATATCAAACCGCATGGGGCGATCAATAATATGGCTTGTGCGGATGCCAGTCTCTCTGCTGCGATTGTACGTGCTGTCAAGGCTGTAGCCCCAGATATCATTATGCTGGCCCCGGTTTTGAGTGAATTGTTGGCTGAATCTGAAAAGGCAGGATTGCCTGTCGCTGCTGAGGTCTTTGCCGACCGGGCCTATATGCCAGATGGTCAGCTGGTTCCCCGCAGCCGTCCAGATGCCATGATCCATGATCCCGAAGATAGTCTGAGAAATTGCCTGCGTATGTTCGGTGATGGTGAGATTCAGGCTGTGGACGGGTGCAAGCTGAAGGTGGCTGCACAGTCTGTCTGTGTGCATGGTGACGGGCCAGCAGCTCTGGTTACAGCTCGACATATCAAGAAAGGGTTGCAGGCAGCGGGGTTTCAGATCAAAACACTGCCCCAGATGATCAGCTGAAATCTAATTGGCTTAACCCGAAACACCTAAAGTCGCTCTACCTGATGATACCAATTATCCCAGCACAGCTTGCGGACCAGTTGGTCCCCAAAGCCATAGGTTAGTAGAGCATTTATAAGAACTGGCAATTGGCTGCAGTCAGCAAGAGCATCTGGCAAGACCGCGCCGTCAAAATCAGAGCCCAGCCCCACATGATCCTCACCCATCCTGTTGACCAGATAGGACAGTTGGCGGATTACAAGTTCGATATCTGTTGCTGGGTCTTTGCGACCATCACTGCGCAGATAGGCTGTGGCAAAACAGACCCCGACCAGCCCGCCGCTTTCTGCCACAGCGTCAAGCTGCCGATCTGTCAGATTGCGCGGCGAAGGACATAAGGCATGTGCATTTGAATGGCTGGCAAGTAGCGGTTGTTGTGAGAGACGGGCAATATCCCAGAAACCGGCTTCATTCAGATGTGAGACATCAAGAAGCATGTTCATTTGATCACAAGCTGCAACTAGGGCTTTGCCTGCATCTGTTAGGCCTGCGCCCTGATCGGGGCTGCCCGGAAAGCTGAAGGGCACACCAGTGCCAAAAGCATTAGGCCGCGACCAGAGCGGGCCGATGGATCTGACCCCCATAGCATAGAAGCTATCTAGTTCGGTAAGAGCAGGGCTGACAGGCTCTGCGCCTTCAAGATGTAGCACAGCCGCCAATGCTCCAGCATCTGTCGCCGCGTCAATTTCAGCAGCTGATCTGCAGACCTGAAAGCGGTCTGGATGATCATCTGACAGCTGGTTCAGTATAGCTGCCATCTGGCAGGCATTTTCAAAGGCGTAAGCCTGTTGCGGTGCAGATGAAGTGTCCAGGTCTCTGCGTGGCTGCGGGACAAAAAGAGCAAACAGCCCTGCCTGCAGACCGCCGTCAGCTGCTTTCTGTGCTGTTATACTTAAGGCCGACTCACTTTCATTAAGAAAGGCTGTGCCCTTGCGATCGCCGCGCTGCCACAGCTGATAGGCCAGGTCGTTATGGCCATCAAAAATGTTGACAGCAGTAGGGCTGGTCATGAGCCTGAGCTGTCAACAGATAAGGCAGGTAAGTGTTGTTTAGTTAGAACAGATGCAAGCGCATTTGTTTGGGTTTTGTAAATTCTTTCATTCTCCATGTCGCCGCCTGCGATTAATAAGTCACCTTTCAGCCCAAATAGATAAGGATACCATTCTCTGGCCAGCTGGCCTTTCCATTGCCAGAGCAACTCCTCAAGTGCTTCCAGAACCCCTTGCGGGTCTGGCAGAGCAGCTGCTCTCGGTTGGCCGGAAAAGACAGGATGCCAGAGGCAGTATTCAATGTGGGCAAAGGCTTCCGGAACTCCTGCTTTGGCAAACAGGACTTTTCGGTCCTTTCCGGCCATCAGGCCCAATAATAATTTGTCTGTTTCTGGCATGCCAGTTCCATTCAGCAGGATCGGATCAGCCTCTTTACGACCTGTCCATTCGCCCGTAAACAAGCGACGCGGACAATAATCATTACAATATAGATTATCCCATATGATCAGGGGTTGCCTGAGCTTATCTGCCAGAATTCCCGCTTTGTCAGGAAGGCTGATTTTCTCTGCAACAATCGTTACACCGCAAGTAAACACTCCGATATCTTCGGCCATGTTTTGATTCAGATCAGATGCATAAGCCGAATGATCACCTTCGACCTCATCAGCATACAGACGCGGTACCAGAAAGACAGGACAGCCTGTTTCCTCCTGTAGCCATGAGGCCAGCCGGGCATGGGCTTGGCCCTCGCTGATACCGGCTCGGCCAAAAACAGCCAAGTCCGCGCTGATATCATCAAACATCAACACAAGACCGTCTGCGCCTGCCTTGGCAAGCTGTTCTGCTTTTACCCGCAGCGCGACTGTGTCGTCTTTATCATCGTCAAAGGCGAAATCCAGTCCTGGAGCAATTCCTGCCAGAATTCTTATCTGTTTTGCCCGTGCGGCCGCACAAAACGCTGCAAAGTTAGCACACCAGTCTTCAGGGTAGGGCCGGCGCCAGTCAAACCGGTGAAAGACATCTTCTTTTGGCGCATAAAGATAGCTGTCCATGGACAAATCATGTAATGTGCCAAGTAGCTGATGTCTATCCTTAAAAGACAGCAGCCTGCCATAATACCCCTCAATATAGCCACGATGGATTTGTCTATTCATCATCTTCTGTCTGATTGCCCTTCTTAGTGCTGTCAGGCATTATGAAGGGGTCAGCTTGTTCTGGCGAGGAAAAAGAAAAAGGATAAGGCATGCGGATACTGGCAATAGGCGCGCACCCTGATGATTTGGAAATTTTCTGTTATGGTCTGTTGGCTGCCTGCAAAGACCGTGGGGATGAGCTGCATCTGGCGGTCGCCACAGACGGGGCAGCAGGTGAACTAGCGGGCCAGGACAAGACCCTGGCAGAACGGCGGGCTGCTGAAACAAAGTTAGCCCTATCCCTTCTGGCTGCACCTGTATTGCTGGGCCTGCCAGATGGAGTCTTGTCGGGAACTGCAGGCGGGCGGCAGGTTGTTTATGATCACATCACAAATGTTGCGCCTGACCTTATACTCACACATGCCCCTGAAGATTATCACACAGACCACCGTGCGTTGTCCTCATGGGTTACTGAGCTGGCTGGTTTCAACTGCCCTGTTCTTTATGCAGACACGCTGATGGGGGTCGGGTTTGTCCCCGACTATTACGTGGATATTACCAACTGGCAGGCAGAGAAAAGAGCGGCCATACTGGCCCATACCAGCCAGATGCCTGAACGTTTTGCCGATGGGGCAGCGTTGCTTAATCGGTTTCGAGCTGCCCAATGTAATGCCCCCGAAGGTCATTATGCTGAAGCCTATCGCAGCGCAGCGCGTTTTCCATTTTCCGATATTCGAGCAATGATACCGCCTCCGCCTCCTTACCGGCCCTACTATGTTTCGGGCGCAGAGGGGTTTTTATAGAGGGTCCGCGCGGATGCCGGCAATCTGCGCAGCGGAGGCGCCAGTGGTTTCTGGCCAGGTAGAGGGTAGCTGGGCAAGATAGCGTGCCGCCAGCACAGCAATAAGTTCGGCCTCTATCATATCTGATGCAGCGCCTATGTCCTCTGCTGTGGCTAGGGTGAGCTCGTCTGGCAGAGCATCAGAAATCATCTTCATCATGGTTTTATTTTGCACTCCCCCACCTGCCACAATCAGGGTTCTCAAAGAAAAAGGCAGATTGGATATGCCCACAGCAATACTCTGCGCACTGAGTGCGGTCAGGCTGGCCAGCTTATCTTCAACGGATAATGTGCGAAAGTCAGGGTGCTGCAAGTAGTCAGAAAAATGGGACCAGTCCAATGAACGTGGGCCACTGCGCTGGAAATAAGAATCCTTCAGGGCAGCCTCTAAAAATGGAGCAGATATG
The DNA here is from genome assembly GCA_902518965.1 of uncultured SAR116 cluster alpha proteobacterium. Lineage (GTDB taxonomy): Bacteria > Pseudomonadota > Alphaproteobacteria > Puniceispirillales > Puniceispirillaceae > JADHLI01. Next base: position 23,215 of record CABYIQ010000015.1, on the reverse strand, counting down.
TAGCCCTGTGCGGCGATTGTCCCGTCCTTATCATAGGGTAGACCCAGCTCTTTTTGGCAGACAGCATCTGTCAGCGCATTTGCCGGGCCGGTATCAAACCCCAGAAGATGGGTGTCTGCACAGGCTGTCAGATTGGCGATCCCGCCCAAATTCAGAAACCCGGCCGGATGCTGGCAGCCAGCCTGGCTTAGTAGTATCTGATGATAAACAGGGGCAAGCGGCGCGCCCTGTCCGCCTGCTTCCATATCGGCCCGTCTGAAATCATAAATCACTGGCAGGCCGCACAGTTCAGCCAGCCGGTTTCCGTCACCCAGCTGAATGGTCCGACCTGCCTCTGGCTGATGATAGACCGTTTGTCCATGAAAGCCGCACAGCTGCACAGCCGGCAGACCTTCCTCTGTAGCTCTGCGCAACAGATGATATACACTATCCGCATGGCTGTCTGTTATGGCGTTAATAAGTGCTATCCGGCGGTGCGGGTCTGCGAGAAAGCTTGATGGGTCACGTCGGGCAGCTTGGATAGCCTTCTCGACAGGGCCTGGATAGGGCTGACACAGGCTGATATCTGTGTGTTTGACATGCCGCCCATCTGTCAGCAAAATACAGCCATCAATGCCATCTGCGCTAGTCCCCGACATCAGACCGATAACTGGCTGCATCTTTGTTTTGTTGAGCATTTCTGTCATCATTCTGTGGTAAGCTATTCACTTGCCGCTCGCAAGTTTTGTCGGAACAGTTTAAACTGGATAACATGACACAGATGACGACAGAAGACAGGCCGACTGCTGATAAATGGCTTGATCAGATGGACACAGACGGAGCTCTGACAGTGATGCTCGATAGTCAGGCAGAGGCGATTAGCGCGTTGCGCACAGCCCTGCCGCAGATCACAGCAGCTGCACATGCCCTTCATACCCGTCTTGCCAACAGTGATGCAGGCCGCCTTGCCTATATCGGCGCAGGCACATCAGCACGCATTGGAGTACAGGACGGGGCTGAATTGCTACCGACCTTCGGTTGGCCAGACAGACGAATAGCCTATGTCATCGCCGGGGGTAAAACGGCCCTTTTGCAGCCTGTTGAAAATGCAGAAGATGATGAAGTTGCCGCGCAGGCAGAAATTGAGCAACTTGCCCTTGGACCAGATGATTGCCTTATTGGGCTGGCCGCCAGCGGCAGCACACCCTTTACCTGTTCAGGCATCCGCGCAGCACGGCACGCAGGCTGTTTGACAGTGGGGATCAGTAATAATCACAGCACCCCTTTATTAGAAGCAGCAGATTATCCCATTTGTCTGGCCACAGGGGCAGAAGCTCTGGCCGGGTCAACAAGGCTGAAAGCAGGGACAGCGCAAAAAATTTGTCTGAACCTGCTGTCTACCCAGCTGATGGTGCTGCTGGGCCGGGTAAGACACGGCCTGATGACAGAAATGATACCGCGGAATGCCAAGCTGAAAGCCCGTCACGCTGAGATACAGGCCCTTCTGGCTACAGAAGCTGGTGTTTTGATTTAAACTAGTTGAAACTGCGACAGCTTCAGACCATCTTCATCATCTTTGTTTTCTGTTCCTGCCTTGTTTCAAAATTTTTAAGACTCGGCCTGTTTTTGGACCGTTACCAGCGTGCTGCTGGTACAAAAAGGCAGGATCATCAGCAAATCAGATTTCTGCAGCGCAACACAGCCTTCTGTTGACGGCGTATCAGCTTCCGCACAATGCAGAAATATTGCGCTGCCCCTGTGTGGTGTCACCGGCCCGTCATTATAGCCAAGCGGAAGGATTAGATCATACAGCCCGTCTTGGCGCCAGAGCTTTTCATGACGGGCAGTACAGGGCAGCATAACCGGCTGATTGTAATGCGGGCTGACGGGGTCATCAACCCAGACCATGTGTTCTGTTATTGGCCGGCAGGGCAGTAGGCTTCTCTGCCTGATTATGTCCGCATCAGTTCTGTCTGGGCGATAAAACAGGCTTCGCAGAAGCCAATTGCCTATAGGTGTGGCCCCATCACCTTCTCTCTTTTTGTCTGCCGCGATCAGTCCGGACCGCCCAATAACGCAGGTAAATTGATATTGGCACGCAGATAGCCGATACCCTGATTCAATTTGGCTGATATAAATTTGTTTAATTTTGTTCATATATCTGGTTTTTATTTGTTAGATTATTTAATCTGCCTATGTCTTGTTGCAGGGAAAGAAGGAATGTTGGAGAAAGACTATGGAATGCATAAATAATAAAATCTTCATTTAGGGTTGTTGGCAAGACCGCATGCCTCAATAATTTCTTTGCTGCAACTGGTATTATTTTAAGTTCTAAAGAGAAAACGGGCGAAAGCATGACACAAAAAATAGCCTTGAATGGTTTGGGACGAAACGGACGCATTGTGTTACGTTCAGCCTTTGGCGGTGTGGCCCGGCATATCTTTGCCAAGGGGGTGTAAGGGCAGCTTATAGCGGATGCCTGAATTATTGATATTTAGACGAATTGCCTGCTTTTTTAATTCTAACATAAACTGAAACGGTCCGTGCAGATAAAGGATGGGAGTTTACTATGAATAGAACAGCCAGCATGGCACTTTTTCTTGATAGACGAATGCGCCGCATTTTCCTGCTTGGCGTAATGAGTGGCTTCCCTTGGGTGTTGATCGGCAGCTCCTTAAGCCTGTGGCTGAAAGAAGATGGCTTGTCCCGATCTGCGGTTGGCTGGGCTGGATTAATCTTTGCTGTCTATGCGGTGAATTTTCTATGGGCCCCTCTAGTTGACAGGCTTCGCCTGCCTTATCTTACAGACAGGCTGGGTCATCGAAAAAGTTGGATTCTTCTGATGCAGGGCTTTATCCTGGCCAGTTTGCTGGCCTGGTCCTTGCTTGCGCCTTCGGTAAATATCACTTTGGTTATCGGGGCAGGGCTGTTGATCGCGATCTGCTCTGCAACGCAGGACATCACTATTGATGCCTTGCGGATCGAACAAATCGAAAAAGAAGATACAGCAGCTATGGCTGCCGGCGCATCTGTTGCGGTCATAGGCTGGTGGTCAGGATTTAAAATAGGCGGCCTGATTGCTCTAATGGTTGCTGATAAATTTGAGATGATGGGCTTTGAGAATTACTGGCAGATGACCTTTATCTTGCTGGGCGGCATTGTCATTTTGTGCAATATCGGCCTCCTTTTTATACCAGAAGTGGGTACAGCAGAACGGCAAAAGGTGCAGGCTGCTGCACAGGCCAACTTCCAGCAAAAACTGGGTGGTGACAGTTTGTTATCGCAGGCTACTAGCTGGTTGGCTTCCACTGTTCTGATGCCGCTCCTCAGCTTTTTTCAGAAAAACGGACTCAAAATGGGCATAGCCATTTTGAGTTTTATTTTCCTGTTCAAGATCGGTGAGGCGTTTATGGGCAAAATGTCCATCATCTTTTATAAGGAAGTGGGTTTTTCCAAATCAGACATTGCGCTTTATTCAAAAGGGCTGGGTTGGATTACAACTGTTGCCTTCACTTTGTTGGGCGGCTATTTCGCGTTAAAATCAGGTGTTGTACGGGCTTTATTGATTTCCGGGGCGGTGATGGCATCCACTAACATTCTGTTTTCAGTTTTAGCATGGACAGGCAAAGTGGAATGGCTGTTTGCTGTTGCAGTCATTCTGGATGATTTGGCGGCTGCCTTTGCCACAGTGGCTTTTGTCACCTTTATTTCGCTGCTTGTGGACAGGAACTATACGGCTACACAATATGCTCTGCTGGCATCGATAGGTACATTGGGCCGCACATTACTGGCGTCATCATCAGGTGAGCTGGTTGACTGGCTTGAAGGTGACTGGGGTCTGTTCTTCATTATTACCGCTCTTATGGTGATCCCGTCTTTGTTGCTACTCTGGTCAATCAGAGATCGTCTCACGCTGATAAAATCTGCCTGATCACATTTTTCCGGATATGCGCAATGGATGGGCCGAAGCTGGCCGCTATGCGGCTGACTGCTGTTTCGTGCGGTTCAACGATAACACAATGATGAAATGCATTGGCATGGATGATATCCTTTTCATTAACACAGATCGCTACATGCCCGTCCCAGTAAATCAGGTCGCCGCGGCCAAAATCAACTGTCCTAAAATCATCAGGGGAGTCATAACGGGCGCCGGAAACCCGTGCCTGTTTTTTCAAATGCTGAAGTTGGGGACCAGTATCACGCGGCAGGGAATACTGGCTTGCGGCTAGGCTCAGCTGGACGAGAGCTGAGCAATCAAGGCCAGCCGCACTGCGTCCGCCCCATTTATAGGGAGCACCAATAAATTTTTCTGCCCAGCCTGCCCAATCCTCATTGCGCTGTTGATTGTAGGACTGGATATGTGTCTGAGGAATGAAGCCAGCCTGTTCCCTTCCATCGCTACCCAGCCCCATAACGGGCACAAAGCCCCGTTCTGCTGGACCGGTGATCATCACGGCCGCACCAAAGGGCAGCTGTTGCAGACAGGCTGATTTAACATCTGGACTAGCTGTCAGCACAGCAAAAGGCTGACATATTTTTGCATTAGCTGTGAAAGGTTTTGGCTGCTTAGCTAAATCAGCCAGCTTCACCCAGCCCTGATACCCATCATGCAGCGAGGTGATATGCACGAAGCCATTATCTGTTGTCTTACCAGATAAAACCACCTCTTCACCTGACAATAATTCTGTGTCTAATGCTGGGGCTGTCTGCATGTGTTTGGGCGGCGTCTCATACAGCCCTGTAACAGATGCTGAGACACAGGCTTTCCGCCCGCTCAGCAGATTTTCACCTGTCCACCAAGAGCGAACATCAAAATTTGGACAGGTTTTTGAAGTATTCTGAACATCTCGATGACCGACAATTTCAGCATCAGGATAGCGGCATTTTAGTTGATGTAGAAGTCGGGACAGGCTGTTCATCTGGGCAGGTGTGAATTTTTGCCGGCCAATCAGACAAATCCCCAAACTGTTTTCATTTTGGCCATAGGCATGTGCGCCTTGCCAGTAAAACGGCCGACCGGGTTCTATCTGTCCATCACGGCAGATGATATGGTGATAACCTGCCCCGTCCCAACCAAAGCCCAGATGCATGTCATGAATATCTGTGGCCCGTAGATCCTCTGTATCAGGAGTATCTGCACAATGCACTATAAGATAAGTGATCATCTTTTTTTTCAGCATGCCCCATCATGCCCGCAGTGGCTACCAGAAAGCAAGTTGTTCAATCCGGCACTATCTTCAATTCTGTGCAGCGGTCTTTTCTTGACAGATAAAAGGTGTGCTGCCTTTGTTATACGTATCATGACGTCTTATCTCCACTACACGCATTTTTTGTCTGATATTCATCTTGTTATCTGTGATATGGACGGTCTGCTTTTAGATACAGAACGCCTGTCTGAAGACAGTTTTAGGCGGGCCAGCTCTTTGTTTGATCTGGACTTCGACACTGAATTATTTGCAGCGTTGACAGGTCTGTCTGGGCCAGCACACAGGAAGATTTTATCTACTCATCTTCCTGATGAAGTTGACGTTGTTGCTTTTGAACGTCAATGGAAGCAGATTTATTTTGACAGCCTGTCTGAAGATGTACCAGTCAAGCCAATGGCCGCAGATTTTTTGAAAAATATCCGGCGAGCTGCTGTGCCTGCGGCGGTGGCCACATCCAGCCATACCGATAAAGCAATTGATCAGCTGACCCGGGCAGGACTTGTGCCCTTTTTGGATCTAATTACAGGTGGTGATCAGGTCAGCCAGGCAAAGCCAAGCCCAGAAATTTATCAAAGAGTGATGACCGCATTTGGTGTTGATTCACAACATGTTCTGGTTCTTGAGGATTCAAATAATGGCGTGAGAGCAGGGCTGGCCGCTGGTGCAAAGACTGTGCAGATCCCCGACCGGCTACCCCCCGATCCTGCTTTTTTTGCATCTGCTGACTATCACAAAGCAGATAGTCTGGCTGCAGTCGGCAGAGCGCTGAAGGTTGTAACTTGTTAGACAGGTTAATTTTTGCTTACACTGTGGGTGGTATTACGATCCCAGTTTCAGGGTTATTATATTAATAAAGGAGCTTGTCCGCCTATGTCGAGTTTTCAGTATCATCAGTTTTTATATGGGGCTGACAATTACGGTGTGCTAATGCATGACCCGAAGACAGGCCAGACAGCGGCCATAGATGCTGGCGATCCGGACAGCTATCTTCAGGCAATCACCGAAACAGGATGGTCTTTGTCTCATATTCTGGTCACGCACCATCACCCTGACCACACAGATGGGCTGATAAAGATTGCCCAGCAGACGGGTGCAGCAATATTTGGCCCTTCTGGTGATAGGCCTATTCATCAGTTCATCGAAACCTATTTGTCTGATGGTGATCATTTTGACTTTGCAGGCCATACAGTTGAGGTCATTGCCACCCCTGGCCATACGCTGGATATGCTGAATTTCTATCTGCCAGAGCAGGCTGTGTGTTTTACCGGTGATACCCTATTTTCGCTGGGTTGTGGGCGTATATTTGAAGGCACGCCGGAGATGATGTGGGCCAGCCTTGAAAAGCTGATGAAGCTTCCGCCAGAAACAGTGATCTATTCCAGCCATGAGTATACAGCTGCCAACGCTCGTTTTGCAGTTACGGTTGACCCGGACAACACGGTATTGGCCAAACGTGTGCAGGCAGTAGAGGCTCTGCGGGCAGATAACCAGCCCACAGTACCCAGCCTGTTATCTGAAGAATTAGCAACGAACCCGTTTCTGCGGGCAGGTGACCCCACTATACGCCAGCATTTGGATATGTCTGATGCAGACGATAAGGCGGTATTTGGAGAAATCCGTGCCCGGAAGGATAATTTTTAGGCGGGCAGGGTCTATAGGGTCAGGTTTATGAGAGCTTTGCGATACAGAGTGTATCAACTGCTTGAAAAAGCGGAAGAAGGGGACCGGGCCAGTCGGTTAGTTGATGTTGGTCTTTTTATTTTGGTTTCTGTAAATGTTCTTGCCGTCTCGCTGGAAACGGTTGACAGCCTGCATCGTGCCTATAAAGACATATTTTGGTGGATTGAAATTGTGTCAGTTACCTTATTTACGCTTGAATATGGTCTGCGTCTATGGTCCGTTGCCGCTTCTGCAAATGAACGTGGAATATCATCTCTTAAAGCGAGGCTGTCTTATGTTTTTAGCCCTACAGGCATAATTGATCTTGTTGCGATCCTGCCGAGCCTGCTGCCCTTACTCTTTGGTTCCATTGATTTGCGCTGGCTGCGCATTCTCAGACTGGCGCGCTTGTTCAAATTCTCTCATTATACAACTGCACTGGAAGATTTAATCTCTTCTGTACGGCGGGAACGCCAGTCCTTTATTGCCACAATTTATTTGCTGTTTTTGGCGCTGATGATTTCATCAACGCTGATTTATGTGTTTGAACATGAGCTCCAGCCAGAAAATTTTGGCTCAATCCCGGAATCCATGTGGTGGTCGTTCGTGACCCTGACAACAGTGGGTTATGGCGATGTTGTGCCAATGACGGCAGTTGGAAGAGCTATCGCTGGTCTGACCGCATTGATGGGAGTATGTGTTGTAGCTCTTTTGACAGGCATTGTTGCAACAGGCTTTTCTAAACAGATGGCCATGAAGCAGTCAGAACTTGAGGATGAAATTGAACAGGCCATGGCTGACGGGCATATCTCAACAGATGAGCAGGCGCGCATCGACAGGCTGACACGTCATCTTCATCTCAGCACCGAAGAAGAACAGCTTTTGCTGGCCAGGCTGAAGGCAAAATACGCTGCGCAATCAGACAAGTTATCCTGAACCCTGTCTATATCTTGGGTTCTGTTTCTTGATCTAACCCCTATATCTGGTATAATGATTCCAGCAATAGCGATTGATGAACTGATTTTAACAATGATAATCATGCAAGATGAAACTACAGCCAACCGACAGCTGACACTGGATTTTAGTGAAGGTTTCTTCGTTCCTGAACCATTGTCAGCCCCGCGCAATGTAACGCGTACTATCGTGTTCCCAAAACATATTGACATACAAAATTTCGGGCGCTTTCAGCAGCATGTTAATCTTCTGTTTGCCCCGCTTGGTATTTCTGTTGAATTCAGGGTTACTCGCCAGAAGCGGCTTGAAATGAAATGGATTTTTCCTCCAAAAGAAAATCTTGTTTCTCTGTCTGAAGCTCAAAAAAAGATACCCTTTGACAAAGCAGTTTGGGAATTATCAAATGAAGAGATGAAGGCTTTTAAATCTGTAGTTTACGCTCTGGCGGAAACCCATTAAGCTGCAAAGTTAGGCTACTACCATCTTCAGAATATGAACATCTGTAATGCCCTCATTTTCTGAATCTTCGTCAATATCTAACGCATCATTCATCTCTGCACGGATTTCATCGGCAAGTCGTTCTCTGTCCTGTCGTGTTTTCAAATTATCTGGTTCTTTTGTAATCAGATAATTCAAAATTCGATCTCGCAAAATAGGTTCAAATTTACGCAAATCTTCAACAAAACTGTCAGCTGATAGCGGGGGCTGTAAAGTAGAGAGTGCCAGCTCAATGGTTAGCAATTTACGACTGTTATGCAGATTGGAAATGAAGGGAGCGGGGAAGGCAAAATACCGGTGCACAGGTTTGTTAAAGGCGAGCAGATTGCCGTCCCCATCTTCTGCAAATTCACCTTCATTCATTTCGTCAAACTCATCTGCGTCATCTACTGCTTCTGTTTTATATTGGCTGGTTGCCAATAATCTGGCTTCCAGCTCAGCATCTGATGGTTCAGCTGGTATGGAGAGATACATTATGCCATAACCAAACAGCCCCAAGACTATGCAGGTGACGCTGCCGAAAATTCCACCCAAGATCAGGCGGGACCGCAATTTTGCACGTGCAACCCGTTTTTTTGCTAGCTTCTGTTCACGGTCTATTTCTTCTTTGTTTTCGTCTTCAGCCATTTATATTTCTGCCTTTCAAAGCAGGCCAAATTGGGCAATCAGGTCAAGCATAAAATCAAAACCATTGTTCAATAATGTTGTTGATAAAGTTATAACTAAGTCAGGGTTAAGCCAATAGAGCCAGCCAGCACTGGCTATCAGCATAACCAAAAGTAAAAATATCAGTGGCACAAAGAGGCTTCGCTGTCGGCGTGGCTGAGATTGTTCCTTCTCCAGTTCGGCCTGTTTGTTTGCCAGCTGGCGCACAAGCTTTAGCAAAGCTGTCAGATCCTGCTGTTGCTTTTCGGTTCGGCTCTCGAGCTGTTGCAGGCGGTCGGACAGCCCCTGTATTTCCTCTGACTGCCCTACGCTATCACCAAGCTTGTTAAACACCTCCTGGCGGATGGCTACTAATGGATCGGATCCCGGCTGAGGCTCTGTTGGGCTTGGATGTTCGGTTGCGCCTGGCGGATTCGTGTTGCTGGGGCTATTTTGTTCTTGCATTTTCTGTCGCTTTCCGAATTTTTCAGATGGAGGTATATCAATTCTGTTCTGCGCCCAGAAGGGCCGGGCCCGACTCTCTGCAGAGGAATGGCCAGGAATAATTGGACCTGAAGCCGGTCCTGTTGTGGATTGCGCCGCTTCATCCATGAGGCCGCGCAAACGTTTCATGATATTTTCTTGAAGTTGTGCGTCATCCATGTCCAGCTCATCTGAGCTGGCTTCGCGGTCCCGCTCTTTACTGGCAACAAAAGCCCGTTTGGCGTTTTCTATCTGACTTTTAATCTGGTCGTTTTCCATTATCCATGCTCGTCAGCATTTATATTTTAATAGTTCTTCTAGCTCTTTGTTTTAGATTTTGATTTACGATACGACTTTATCTAGCAAGTTTTGATCCATTCAGTTACTTCAATCTTGGAATTTACAACATCTGTCCTCATGAAACGCATCAATATCGGACCATACAATTGCTGATCTGCTTTACAGTCCGGCTACATTGCCCCTTCTGGTTAATCCGAAACGGGTAATTCTTTAATCGTAATCAGAAACCCTTTTGTCAATCATGTCACAATCCTTTGTCCAGTCAAATTAAGGGGATTGCTGTAACCGAAGGTGTATTTTTTCGGAGAAACCAATCGTAATGGACCAAGGGCCCAACTGCACCATCATGGTTAAATTTAAAGCACACTTCACAATGAATAATCTGTTTCTCTACAGCCGCTAGTTCAGCTAAATATCCACCAGTTGACATTGATAAAAACATGCAAAACAAACAAGAAAGATTACCTTATTAAACTTCATTTTCCTAAAATGGCCCAAATTTTGCATGGAACTAGGAGTAAAGCATCATGTAAACCCTGTGATTGTTATACTTACAAATGGTTGTTAACGGCTCGTTTGACGCCAATATTATATTAACAAAAACTGTCCATGATGTATAATGCCGAGCTGCTGACTGGTCTTGCATCGTCAAAAAGGAGCCATTCATGTCTGAAGAAACTGATCTCAGTTCGCGCTTACAGACTGTTATTGACGAAATTCGTGATGTGATGGAAAAGCGTAAAGAGCGTATTGAGGAATTACGTCAGGAAATTGCCGACATTGAGCGCGATAATGAAGAACTTGAGCGCACGATTGCAGAGCTATTAGGTGGATTTAATTAACAGCTTGATTCAACGTATCCCAGCGACTGGATATAATTAATGGACTCATCAGGAGTCTGCCGCGCTCTCAGACTTGTTTAGTGCCTGGCCCTGGATGGCATTTGCCCCAAATTTATTTTTGAGCTCAGGTGTTTTTTTGACTAGCTGGGTCAGTTGTTCTGCCACTAGCTTTTCAGCCTGTTCAGCGGTTTCAGCCTCTACAGACATGATCCCATCAATCAACCAATGTACTTCAATTTTCATTTTCAGCCTCGGTTTTGCTCTGGTGGATTGGCCCACCTGCCAACAGCCGGTTGAAAATATCTGTCGTTTTTTTTTGCAATACAGCTATTTGCTCCGGCTCAATTTCATCTTCCATTTCATCACGCCTTTCCGTCATTTCTGGAAGGTTTAAGGCAACTGCGATGGCATACCACAAATACGCTTGCTCATAATCTGCCTCTGGCTGAAGGGCGTGATGGTAGTAGGCTAGCTGAGGAATGGCTTCGAATTCACCTGTTTCAACCCGGCGTTCCAGATGGTCTTCAACTTTTGCTAGAATAGGTTCAAGTTGCTTTTCTGTCAGCCTGTCTTCTATTTCCTCAGCCAGCTCCTCAGCCGGCTCAATGCCACCAAGTTGCGCAAGTAATACCCAATATAAAGCATCTGCATAATTCTGCGGTCTGCCCTTTCCATGCCGCAACAGATAGGCCAAGTTATACTGTGCCTCATATTCTGAGCGATGAGCGGCGGTTTCAAATAAATTCACAGCTAGTTGGAAATTCTTATCTTTTACAGCCTGAACACCACGTGAAAATTCATCAATTCGTATTGTATTCGTTTCAGCCGATTCGTTAACAGTTTGCGCTATGGCTGCTGGATGTCCGAACCCAGAAAGAAAAAATATCGTAAGCAGGCCGAGCAGTGCAGAATAATTGACTGCACTAAAGGCCGAAAGTCGAGCCATTAGCGGCCCGCCATCATCACCAGCTGCAGATAGAAAATTCTTAGCTTGAATTTTGAACCGGGGCGACGCTCAAAGACAACTATGCGCGGGCGCTGTGAATCTTCGCGTTGGAATTCGATTTCTGTATTTTCTGGCAGAATTACTCCATTTTTTGCCAATGTCTTTGCCGGGTTACTCGAAAAATCCCGGCGAAAATCTGGGTCAATCCAAATCTGCGCTAGCACCTTCCCTAGAATATCAGGCAGATATTTTTTCACATCCTCTCGTGACGTGAATTGGTGATTATTCTCATTTAATGAGGATGTGGTTGTCACATGGCTGGCAGGCTTAACGCTCAGCTCACGATTTGCCATGGGCACAAGAGAACGTGATGTGCTGCTTGACATAATGAGAACCTCCTTTGATTTTCACCACAGTTTAACATAATGCTCAATTATCCATGTCTAAACAAGGTAAATTTTTCTTGCAAGAAGACACGCGCCCAGAAGTGAAGCTTTGCTTTGGCATGATATTTGCGGGTTCCACTGACAATTTTTGGAGATGTAGGAAATGATTTCAGTTATACGCTCAGGTTTGGACGCCTCATTGAAGCATATCGGCGTTGTGTCCAATAATATTGCTAATGCGCGTACTACAGGCTTCAAGAAGTCATCTGCAACATTCCAGGACATCTATGCCCAGAAAACTACGCTTTTAAATCCAGGAAAAATTGGGCAGGGGTCACGTGTGGAGCATGTGCGTCCCAGTCAGACGCAAGGCCCGTTGATGCAGACAGGACAGACACTTGATGTTGCAATCGAAGGGCAGGGGATGTTTGTCGTTAGGGCTCCAAACAACACGGCAGAGGATGCGCAGAGCTATACGCGTGATGGGTCATTTTCACTTGATAAGGATGGCTTCATTGTCACAACAGACGGACAGCGCGTCCTATCGGAACAAGGCCAATTTATGCAAGTGCCGTTCACACGCATTGCTGGCGGGCGTGAATTAAGGCTTGAAGACGTTACAATTGACGAATTTGGCAATGTACGTGCGCAGATGGGGCGCACAGATATTGTAGAAGTTGGCCGTATAGGGTTGGCCTTATTTTCCGATGTGAATGAGTTAACACCGGTCGGAGGTAATTTCTTTAAAGCTAACCAGGCGTCCGGTCCAGCTCAAATCGAAGGTGCATTTCAAGGTGTCTATGGAAAAATCATGTCCGGCACATTGGAAATGGCGAATCTAAATATGACGAACGAGCTGTCTGTATTGATTCAAGCTCAACAGGCGTTTAGCGGCTCTTCTCGGATGCTGCAGGCAGAAACAGATATGACTAAACGGTTTACCAATCGTTAATTGTTAAAGTCACCTCAACGGCATATTAACCTGAAGACTTAAAATTTCTACTGTCTGATCCTCATCTATGAACAAAAATCCCTCAAGGGAGACTGGTAGATGCTGGCTCAGTTGAACGGCAAGAGTCACGGGGCGTACAGGAGCAACAGACAAGGTCTGAACCATCCGTTCAAACTGTTGCTCAATGACCTGAATTGTGCCTGTCATTACCGGTCTGTCTGCATTTATTAGCAAGGCGCCAACTTGTATGGGCTGATTAGACTCCGCAGCACAGATAGTGAGCTGGCAGCTACCTCTTGCAATATTCACTAAACCGCAGGATAAGAAAAGAAGAGGTGTTTCCTGAATAGGCTCAAACCGCAGATCAGCTGTCTGCACAGACATCTGGATAAGATCGGTTCTTTCCCACTGATCTTGCATGATGGTTTAATCCACCCGATTAGCTTTCTCGATAAATTGGCGCAGTTGAGCAATAGCTGATTTTTTAATCTGTGATACACGGCCGGTAGACACTTCCAAAACTTCCGCAATTTCAAAGACATTTAGCTCTTCAACATAATATAGCTGGATGACGAGGGCTTCGCGCTCTGGCAGTTCGGTTAAGGCGTTTTTTAGCAATTTTTGAAGTTCGACTTCATTAACCTCTTGTTCTGGGTTATTATCTGATGAGGCAAACCAAATCGAGAACTGATCATATACAGAATCAATCGATTGTGGCGTGTTGGCCTGAAATGCAGCCTCCCATTCTGTCAGTCGCTCCTCGCTCATTTCCATTTCATTAGCGATCTCAAGCCGGTTTGGTTGGCGTAAGAGCTGACGCTCAAGCTTTTGAATGGCTGCGTTATATTGTTTTTTTATCTGAATGGTCGTTCGGCAGAGATTCGAACTCTTGCGCAGATAATCAACAATTGCTCCTCTTATTCGAATGCTGGCATAAGAGGCAAAGCTGGCCCCGTCTAAAGGTGTATAATTCTGTGCGGCAACAATCAGGCCAGTGTAGCCGATTTGAATGATATCTTCTATCTCGGTAATGTGGCGAGCCCGGCCATGAATTTGCCACGCAATTTTCCGAACCAGTTCCGAATGTGAGTTGATAAGCTCATCTACATCAGGGTGCTGCTCTGCATAGGAATGTTTCATTAGCTTTCTGCCTCTAGATCACGGTGAAAAAAACCTGATGCCATCATGTGTGTTTAATGGTGCATTTACCATTTTTTTTGCCAATGCTATAAACGCCTTAGCTTCTGGACTAGAAGGCTGGCCAGTCGCGATCGGCGCCCGTTTTACGATAGACCTGCGGATTGCATGCGACATAGGTATCATACCTGCGTAATGCAAATTTACATCCAGAAAGCGTCTGCAGATCTCAAAAAATTTGTCAAAATTAGCTTTTGCTGCAGCGGAACCATCTGCCATATTAACCACAACGCTGAAATTTTGTATATTTTTTTCAATATGAGCGGCCTTGATGAATGCATAGGCATCCAAAAAACTTGTTGGTTCTGCAACAAGAACTACCAGCGGAACAGCCACCGCACTAGCAAAAAACAAAGCGCTTTCAGATGCGCCTGCAGGCGTATCGACTACAAGATAGTCAATTTCATTTTCCAGATCAGACAGAGATTGCAGCATCTGATACCGTGCATGATTATCCAGATTTAGCAATTCCAGAAGACCGCTGCCTCCGGCGATAAACCGTAAGTCAGATGGTCCATCAGATAAAATACTCTCCAGACCAGCTGTGCCCCGCAGAAAATCTGCTGCTGTACGTTTTGGGTTGGTGCCGAGAAGAATATGAGCGTTCGCCATGCCAAAATCTGTATCAAACAGAACAACCTTCTTGCCCATTTTCGTTAAGCTCAGGGACAAATTCACCGCGCAGTTAGTTTTACCTACGCCGCCTTTGCCACTGGTAACCGCAATCGAAACTGTCATTTCTTACAACTCCACTTCTGGCGGACAAGCTGACTAAAAGACAAGGCTGTTTGACGCATCTGTCTGAAAGTTTTCTTTAAGATATTGCGCCAGAATTTTTGCAGACGCAAATGCGATAGCTCCAACAACTGACTTTGTTCCTGATAACAAACTGATGCATGCGCCAGATTCGGCCAGTGCAGAAAATTCGGCAGATGCAGTCTCGCATTCGTCGAGCTTTGTCAGCCCAATTGTGGGTGAAAGTTTAGCAAACTGGTTAACTGTCAGTGCAATCATCTTTGCTGAACTGCCCCCAGGTAAAGACAGAACTACAGCCGTATCTTGTTCACCCAGATATTGTTTCAGCTGGCTAACCCGCGCGACAGCATCTTTCGCTGGCAGTGTGACATCAACCACCATCATATCGAAATCAGTCATCTTGTCGAACTGCTGGTCAGGCATGTCCTGTGTGATCTGGCTTACTGTTATATTTAGTAGTCGGCCGTAGCTGCGCAACTTGGTGTCGGTCTCATTTAATGTTGCTGAGAGGCTTGCCAATGCTACTTCCTTTCCAGGATGTGAATCTTTCAGGCTGGCTGCCAACTTTGAGGCCAGAGTTGTGCGCCCAGATCCTGTTGTGCCAACAACAAAGATTACTCGTTTTTGAAGCAAGGATTCGCTTTTCTGATCAGCTAGGTCTTCTGCCAGACAATCTAAAAACGAAATAACGCCATCATCATAACTAAGTCCCGCAAAAGCCGTATGCAGACGTAAAATGGTGTTTTGACTGTAACCCGCACGGCTTAACTGCACGGGTGTGCTGTCCTGCAAACCTGCATTTATCCCGTCTGGGCCCGTCAGCATCATGCCTGATAATTTGCTATCTAACTGGTCAATTCTGTCTGCTATCAGACCCAACGCCTGCATCATTGCTCGCTGGACTGACTCCGTCGCATGTGTTTGTGCGGTGGCCGCAGAGTCTTCTTGTACCTGATTTATTGGTGCATCTGCTGATACGCGAGGCTTACCAGGTAGAGATCCGGATATTCCTGCGTTATACATATGTGAGAAATCGCTTGTAGCATTTGTGGGTGATGGTGACGGTAAATCTGCTCCGTTTGTGGCTCGCATAACGACCTTGCCGTCCTTTTTTGTTGTTGACAGAATCAAAGCATCTTTACCAAGTCGTTCTGCAATTTCGTCCATTGCTGAGGCGGTATCTGCAGCCTGAATAGTCAGCGTGGTCATTTTGATATCTCCTTCTTTTGCTGATGATCAGCAACTTATTGAGGTCTAATTCTGTTGTTCATCCTCACCGCTGATTGTAGCAATGACGTTAATTTTTCGGCTGTCAGGCAACTCGGTAAACCCAAGTACAATCATGTCATCAATATGGTGCCTGACAATTGACGAAAGTTGTTTGCGGATCGCTGGCGAGACTACCATGACAGCCTGCCGTCCTTCTGCTGATGCCCGCTCTGATGCTGAATTGATTGATTTAATCATTTTTTCTGCCAATGCGTTATCCAGCATCAAGCCAGCTTCACCTGACTGGCGGACCATTTGGATTAGCATATGTTCTAATTCAGAGCTGAGCGTAATGACGGGTAGGGGCTGGCTGAGCGGGGCAATTTGCTGGACCAGCAGACCAGCAAGGCCAGGGCGCAGAGCTTCAGCAGATTCACTGACGCTTAGATTCTTACCAGACAGATTGGCTAAGGTTTCAAGAATACGTCTAAGGTCACTTATTGGCATTCGTTCAGCCAAAAGCTCCCGCAGAATGCCAGTTAGGGAATGCAGCGGTATTAGTTTGGGTACCACAGATTGGACCAAGCTAGGCGCAGAGTTAGACAAATTATCTAAGAGGGCCTGAACATCGTCCTGTCCCAGCAACTCTCCTGCATATTTTGTAATTATCTGGCTGACATGAGTGGTCAGTACTGTTTCTGGTTCGACAACAACATAGCCCTGAGATTCAGCTTCTGTTTGCTTATGCGCTTCAATCCAAGTGGCATCAATGCCAAAGGTCGGTTCTTTAACATCAATACCGGATAGCTTCAGATTTGACTGCTCGCCCGGAATAGCCAGTTTTCTATCAGGATACACCTCATCCTCGCCAACAATGGTCTGGCCGATCCGAAGACGATATTGATTGGCGCCAAGGCTCATATCATCACGTACACGCACAGCAGGGATTACAAAACCCAGATTGCGGGAAATTTGTTTGCGCACACCAGTGATCCGGTTTACCAGCGGGCCGCCTGTCTGCTCGTCAACCATTTCAATAAGACCATATCCAAGTTGAATGGATACAGGTGAATTATCCGTCACATCAGACAGTTCAATCTGATCAGGTGAAGTAGGCTCACCACCGTCTTCATCAGGGCCTCCCTGACCCTGGCCGCCGCCCAGAGCGGCAGTGCTTTTTGCGCTTTGCGCTGTCTCATTATCTTCAGGTGTGAAATTGCGTAAGAAATATGCTGTCAGGCCAGCCGCTGCGGCAGCGAACAGAAATAATAAATTTGGCATTCCCGGTACAAAGCCGATCAGCAACAGCACTCCGGCAACAGGCACCCATGCCCGAAACAAGCTGACCTGACGGCCAATATGTTTGGCCATATCCTGCGTGCTTGATACCCGGGTTACGATAATCGCTGTGGCTATGGCCAGCAACAAAGATGGTATCTGAGCGACAAGACCATCACCAATTGATAACAAAATGTATGATTCAGCAGCAGATTCAAGGCTGAGTCCATGTTGGGCGAGGCCAATTATCAGGCCGCCGATTATATTAATTGCCAAAATCAGGATGCCAGCAATCGCATCCCCCTTTACAAATTTAGAGGCACCATCCATAGCACCGTAAAAATCCGCTTCCTGTGTGATTTCCTCTCGCCGAAGCTTCGCTTCTTCATTGCTGAGCACCCCTGCATTCAAATCAGCATCAATAGCCATTTGCTTGCCTGGCATCGCATCAAGGGTAAAGCGGGCAGAAACTTCTGAGACACGACCGGCACCTTTAGTAATCACCACTAGATTGATAATTACCAATATCACAAACACAAACATGCCTACGGCAAAATTGCCGGCGATCACGAACTGGCCAAAAGCTTCGATCACCTTTCCGGCAGCTGAGCTGCCCTCATGGCCATTGCCGAGAATGATCCGTGTAGAGGCCACGTTCAGACCAAGCCTCAGGACAGTGGCAATAAGTAAAAGGGTTGGAAAACTAGAAAATTCGAGTGGCCTGTGTGTATGCATGGCCACCATAAGGATCAATAAGGACAATAGAATATTTGATACAAAAAATGTATCCAGCAGATAGACTGGAAGCGGTAATACCATCATCGCGACTAGCACAAGAATGCCAATCGGCATGACAAAGCCACCAATTAATGATTTTAGATTGCCTATCCCTAATCGGGATAATGTCATTTCCATGACGGGCTCCTGGTGTCAAATATTAGACGGTATCGATTTTTCTTCTCGCTGTGCGCGTACATTTTCTAAACCAACTATATGTATTTATTAATGAATTATTCATTCATGTGTTATTTAGTTATTTAATCTATGCATGTTCATCGATTAAGGAAGGCAAAATGTGTGCCAAGTCATTCAGAGGAAATATTTTTTACTGTGAACTGGGGTCTTTGGCATAAATGATGCATCGTCATGGTTCGGATATCTGAATGCAGCTGTTGTCCTAATGGGTAAATCTTACCTGAGGCAAACAGCGGCACCGAACCGGAAACGGCCATGGAGCTCGCTATGAATAATCTTTTCAAAACCAGCCTGATAGCTGTCTTTATGACAAGCGCGTTATCTGGCTGTAATCACATGACGTCAACAAAATCAACATTTGTAACAGGCTCTGGTCAAGAGATGGCAATAATGGAGGCCTCGCAAACACAGTCTGTTGTGACGCTGAAGGACGTCCTTGATGCTGAAGCTGGCGATATCCCAACTTTAACAGCGATTGGTTATGCCGTGACTTCATCACAGCCTGGTCGCAGTGAAGCTCAGAAACGCCTGATGGCGATCCGCTCTGCTCGTATGGCAGCGATGCGAGATTTGGCTGAGCAGATCCATGGCCTGCAGGTGGATTCAAGCACAACAGTGATTGATCTGATGGTGCAGAATGACACATTCAGGGGTGTGGTGTCCGGCACAATCCGCGGAGCCCGCACAGTCCGCATTAACCCAACAGGGTCTGACACATATGAAGTTGTCCTTGAAATTGATCGTGAAATGATTGGCTATCTGCTGTCAACTGCACGGCAATCGGTTTAGCGCTTTCAGCACCGCATCTTACAGGAACAAGGCTATGAGCTTCATTTTATCGATTTTATGGACAATCCTTGCAGCGATCTCAATGCCGCAGCTCGCTTTATCACAGACGTCTAATGGCATGAGTAATGAAGGGTTGCGGCTCGTGACAGTGACAGGTCGGGCGGCAATCATCCATGAAGACGCTCTTGCTGAGGCCCGGGACATGGCTCTGGAGGACGCGCTTTATTATGCGGCATTGAAAGGTGGGGCAAAAATTGACGGTTTCAGTGCAGTTGATGCGCAGACCAATCTGAATGATATGATAGTTGTGCGCCCAGCATCGCAACTCCTTGATTACAGCATTAAAAATGAAATGCAGGATGATACCCATTATACAGTAACGATTGAAGCAGTGGTTGGTGACATGGTCGAATCTGGTTGTCAGAATCGGCCAGTCAGTCATGTTACCTTGTTCCGCCCTGCGATTCAGATTGCTGGTGATTTGCCGCATTGGATGTCACAATTGCCTACAAGCCTGTCACAAATGCTGGCAATCCGTCTATCAGAACAGCCATCCTTAAGGTTTCGTGACGCACGAAAAGTCCAGTTGGCCGCAGCGACAACACCGGATAATCCATTAAACCAATACGATTATACCCAGTTAACGTCTGGCCGTGTGGTGATGCGCGCTGGTGATTTTGCCGTTCACACCAAGATTTCATTCAAATCTGAAAGTAAATCGAAGTTATTCTCTAAAACAGAATACACAATCATTGAAATTGAAAGCACTGTTTCTGACGGAAATGGAAAGGTGATGGCAAACCAGATTAAAGATGAATTTAAATTGCAGCTTGGCAAAAATATGCCGCTGCGAAGTCTCACTGTGTTCAGTCAGGAAACGCGTGAAGCGGTAAAGGCTCTTGTTGTTATGGCAGCAGATGTTCATGCTGAAAAAATTGCAGAAAAACTCACCTGTATGCCAATGACAGCTCAGCTTAATATTGCGGATGGCCGCTTGCTGGCAAAGCTGGGAAGACGTCAGGGTCTAAGCCTCAATCATTTGGCTGTTGCAGAAGGGCAGCAGACCCCATGGACAATTTTGCGTGTAGCAGAAGCGCGCGATGATAGTGTTGTTCTAACACCGCTTGATTTGAACCGAAATATTGGTGATTTAGCAGGGGCAAAAGTCACATTCCTGGAGTTTAACTGATGGTAATTTCACCTGTGAAAACTTTTGTTTCAATAGGTAACAAAAGCCTTGCGAAGTTGCCTTTTTTGATTTGTGTTGGGCTGCTGACAGTTACACTTTCAGGTCTGCCTTTTAGGTTAGTTAATGCTGAACCAATTGTAATCCTTGAATATCGGGGCGCAGAGATGGTTATAGATGGCGATGGTGCCATGCATCCATTTAGATTGGATCCCGATTATTCAACCCATCACAAGGTCATGCGAGATGAAACGTTAAGCCATATTATTGCAAATTATTATGGTGGCAGTGGCCTGGATAAGGCATTTGTGCAAATGGCAATTGTTAAAAGAAATAGAACAGCTTTTGTGCGGGCAAATCCGAATTATCTGTTTGCTGGAAAGTCTTTGCATTTGCCTTCGCTCAATGAGATCAGAGCTATGCTAGTCAGAGAAACAAAGTCCACTAAATATCCTGAACCAAATAGAGATAATCGTGAAGAAATCTTTTTCTTTGGCAGCTAAAAATATATTGGCCACAGTCGGTTTTACGATTTTCAGCTTAAACGGGCTTCAGGCAGCCGATACCATTTCTGGTTTTGAGCTGCGTGGCCATCTGAATAGCTATCTGGCCGAACAGGGATTAGTAGGAACGCCTTCGCTCAATAGCACTCGTCAATTCAGGGCTTGCAGCGCAGACCTTAAGTTTTCCCCCTTATTTGGCAGTTTTCAGACAATTGAAATCCGCTGTCCTGATAATGATGGCTGGAAAATTGCAGTTAGAACAAAGATTGAGGCGGCAGAGGCGCTTAAAAAGGGCAGAGACGTTTCTATAACTTCTGCTGATTTATTGGACAAACAAATGGCAGTTGTAGTTAACAAACGGCTGAGAAAGAACAGCATTATTGGGCCAGATGATATTAGTCTTGAGCAAGTTACAGCAAAGTTATCTACCGATTATTTTACTCGCATTAGTGATGTTATTGGTCGTCGTGTTAAGCGCAGCCTACGCACACGTCAGATTGTTGAAGCCAGGCATTTGCAGACAAATTGGATGATCCAAAAAGGGCAGCCTGTCATTCTTGAAAGTGGATTTGGTGCTATCCAGGTTTTAAGCGAGGGAATTGCCCTTCAAAATGCGCAATGGGGAGAATTGGCACGGTTCTTGAACACCAGATCAAATAAGGAAGTCTTTGGTACGGTTGTATCGGAAAAAAAAATTGAAATTCGGACTAAAACTTCCCAAAAGTAAGTCGTTTACAATTTCACTAGGAGGTAGAAATGGTTGATAGTGTTAAGAACGCCATCAGTCGTATTGAGACACCTAAGGCTCAAAAAGCTGACAGATCGTCAGATAAGGGTGCCAAAGGGTCTATTCCAGCACAGTCCCAAGCTGTGGCTGCTTCGAGCGATTCCGTTCAGTTGAAATCAGCTGAAATCGCTTCATCAGCCAAAGAAATGGCTGCTGCTGCGCCTGTAGACATGAATAATGTCGACCGCATCAAGAGCGCGATAAAAGAAGGTAGGTACCCGATTGATATCGAAAAAATCTCTGATGCGCTGATGGATGCATATAGGGAGTTGAAGTCGTAATTAGTTCATCCTGACCAAGTGAAAAGATTATGACCGTACAACTTCCACTGTCTGAAGTTATCTCTACTGCTAAGGAAAAACTTAGCAGCGCTTCCGCATGTCTGAATGACTCATCAGCGTTTAGTTCCGCTATCGCTGAGTTTGATAGTTGGCTCTCAGAACATAAAGAGCTTATTTCTGCACCTGCCCCAGAACAAGTGAACGAACTCGAAGAAATTAGTCAGCTTATACATCAGGTCACCCGTCTCGAGCTTCAGGCCCGCTACAACATATCTCTAGTGTCCGACATGCAGGGCTATATTCATGGCCAGCTTGAAAACACTGCCACCCCTCACGCTACTTATCGCCGTTGAGGCCAATTTGACAAAAACAGCTCGCTTGTATGATAGTATAACCTGAAAAACAATAGAGAGGTTAACGCTTTGACAGTTGCTGTTTTTATGTCAAATTTTGGTTTTGCTGCCGTAATTTTTCTGCTTCTTCTGGCCGTCATCTTTCTTGTTAACAGCTTTCAGAAAAAAACACTAAATGTTCTGTCCCGCCTATCTGCGTCCTATAATGATATAGAGACCCTCTTGGTTCGTTACACAAATTCTATTGATCTGATGAATACGCAATTGAAAGGGCTGGAAAGCCAAATTAGTAAAATTGAAGAGACGCAAGATTGGTTGCAGCGAGAGCTGACGCGCCTTGCAGATAACACAGCTGCACAAGGTCAACTTTCGCAAGCTATAGAGCTTGCCAGGGATGGAGCCTCAGTATCTGAGATCATATTGTCGACAAAGCTGCCAAAAGAAGAAGCCGAGGCGGTTGCCCGGTATCATAGTGCGCAAAAAGGATAGGATGTGAATTCTGCAGACGACCTATCTAGAGCGTAAACACGCTAAGTTTACATTCCATGCTGTAATATTTATTTTTTTTCTGCGCTGTTATCCGGCCGGTTCTGCGGTCAATCTGGAGTCTAATTTTAGCACCCTCAATGACCATTAACTTGCTGTTAACGGAGGTGATGGTGGCCTCTTGCTCACCTCTTGAACCAATAATTTTTGCGGTACTGCCTTTTTTGGCATGACGAACGATTATATCGTGAATACCAAGATGCTGGCTGTTGCAGCTGTATTTTTCGTGCCTGAAACGTTCCAGATTACAACCGCCAAAAAGGGCAAGACTGAAACCCAGAAGCAGCACAGCTTTCACATGCCTATTTTTGTGGTTTTGTCTCATCTATTTCAGCTTCATCAATGTAATGAGTCTGCGTGTCATCAGACGATGATGGATCTCGCAGGTTTGTTTCAAGATTGCCAGCTAACGTGTTTTCATCAGACATATCTGAAACCTCAACCGTAGATTCTGATTTTTCTCCGTCTGCTGAGATTTCAACTGTTTGTTCAATAGGCATCTGC
>CABYIQ010000014.1 GCA_902518965.1 uncultured SAR116 cluster alpha proteobacterium | reverse complement strand
CCTGTTGGCCAGCAATGGATTTTATTGATTGCGCTAGGTGTAATAAGTTCTCTTCTTCAATTGTCATTTACATTTGCCTACAAATTCAGTGATGCAGTCGTTGTCGTGACTTTGCGGTACTTGCAGGTGCCTTCAGCAGGAATTTTGGGATTTGTACTATTTTCTGAAGTTCCAACTTTTGTGCAGGTTGGGGGAGCAACGATAGTGGTCACATCCTGTATGTTTATTGTTTGGCGGGAATTTGTTATCTCTCGTAAGCAACTCGACTCAAACCTGCGGAAACAAGAGTGAAGAGCCTATGATAATTCGTCTAATGGGAGAAATTGACATTCACAGTTTCAGGGCTGACAGCCTGTTGTTAGAGCGGCCTGTTATAAGCAATCTTAAGAAGCCAGATGGGATCAGTGACAGCGATATGATAAACTGGCTGGGCTGGGCCCTTGACAGTGGTGCTGCTACTAGGCTGGAAGAAGATGAAGAATTCAGAGGGCAGGTTGAAGCTGCAGGTCGGTATTTAACAGGTCTGCGCCAACCAGGCATGAAAGATGAACAGTTTATTATGCTTCTAATTCTGCGGGAACGCTGGCCTGTTGGCAGCAAGGCTAAATTCAAGGCTATTGCTGACCGCGTTGGAGCCAGCCATACATATCATCTGATGGCTTGTCCGGTTCAAGAAGGTGTTGATTTTGATGATGATGGAGCGATGTCATCAGCAGAGGCAAAATCACTACATGCCATGGTTCCAGTTATGAAGCGGTCACGCAAACAATTTGCGAACAGTTCTGGTTTACAACAATTTTTGAAAAATCTCTCCTGACCCTGCCTTAACCGGCTAGTTCGGGACGACCTCTAAAATGAACAAGCGCATCTGGGTTTGCCAGAGCTTCCGTATTTTTCACGTCCCGCCCGTGAACAACATCGCGCACAGCTAATTCAGAAATTTTCCCAGATCGTGTGCGTGGTATATCTGGGACAGCACAAATTATGGCAGGCACGTGACGCGGACTGGCTTTTATTCTCAAATCTGCTTTAATCTCTGCTTGCAATTCATCATCTAAAGTCCTGTCGTCAGCTAATCTGACAAAAAGAATGACCCGGACATCATCTGCGATTGCCTGACCGATCACCAATGCCTCAATCACATCATCAAATGCTTCAACAATCCGGTAAATTTCGGCGGTTCCGATCCGCACACCACCAGGATTTAATGTTGCATCTGAACGGCCATGAATAATCACACCACCCTTTTCAGTTAATGTTGCCCAGTCGCCATGCCGCCAGACATCTTTGAAATGCGTGAAGTAAGCTGCTTTGTATTTTTGTCCATCATCATCGTTCCAGAACCCTACGGGCATGGAAACAAACGGAGAGAGACAACATAATTCACCTTGTTCGCAAGAAATTTTTTGACCATCTTCATTCAGAATGGCTACGTCCATGCCAAGACCGCGAACCTGAATTTCTCCTGCATAAACAGGAAGAACAGGACAGCCCAAAACAAAGCAACCCATAATATCTGTGCCTCCGGAAATAGAGGCTAATTGCAAGTTAGGGTGTATTGCCTCGTACACAAATTGAAACCCTTCAGCAGATAAGGGGGAACCTGTTGAACATAATGTGCGTAATTCTGACAGGTTGAATTTCTCACATGGGATAAGACCGGCCTTTCGGATGGCGTCAATATATTTTGCTGATGTACCGAACAAGGTAAATTTTTCTGATTCAGCTATCTGCCACAACCGCTCGGGCTCTGGATAAAATGGGTTGCCTTCGTAAACAATTACTGTTGCACGACAAAGCAGTGCCGAGACAAGCCAGTTCCACATCATCCACCCACATGTAGTGAAATAAAATACATTATCGCCAGATTTTACATTGCTGTGCAGACGCAACTCACAAATGTGTTTCATCAACGTACCGCCAACTGAATGAACAATGCATTTTGGTGCACCTGTGGTTCCTGATGAATATAGAATATATAGTGGGTCATTAAAGCTGACTGGAACAAATTGGGCTAAAGGGTCGCAAGTCAGGGTTTGTTCAAATAAAACAGCTGATGTGATCTGGCTGATATCTGGCTTTGGTTTGATGTAGCCGACAACAACAACTGTTTCGATTGACGGGATGGCTTGTGCTAATTTCGCAATGTTATCCAGCCTGTTAATGACCTTACCGTTATACTGATAGCCATCTGCTGCAATTAGTAATCTAGGGGTGATTTGTCCAAACCTGTCACTGACACCTGTTAGGCCAAAATCAGGGGAGCAACTCGAAAAAATGCCGCCAATTGCTGCCGTTGCTAGCATTGCTATCAGCGCATGTTCACCATTTGGCAGGTAGGCAGCGACTCGGTCACCTCTGCGGATTCCCTTGCTCTGCATCCATCCTGCCAGCGCCATAACTGTTGTTTTCAGCTCAGCCCTTGTTAAACGTGTGCAGCGTCCATCTTCACCATAGGCTATGATAGCAGGACGATCATCTGCTTCAGCCAGCATATTCTGGGCATAATTGATGGAGGCGTCAGGAAAAAAAGAAGCTCCCGGCATTTGATCTTCATTAATGAGAAGGCGCGTGCCTTTGTCACCAATGACGTCATGCCAATCCCACAAAGATGACCAGAAAACACCCTTTTCCTGCACCGACCACTGCCAGAGCCTATGATAATCACCTGCCCAGTCAAACCCTTTCTCTAATTTTATAAAGGAGGCATAGCTTTCCATTTCAGTGGGGCTGCCATCAGGTGTCCATAACAGATTGCCTAAAACAGAAGTGGGGTCTGTCATTTTTCCGTTCCTTGTTGGTACTGTTTGTGGAAAGTGTAATCATGCTGTTGGTCAGATGTAAACGAAACAGTCATTCATCCAAAAATTTTGTGTTCAATGGTCAGGTTCTATTCTTCTCTCAGCACCACATTAGACAGAAGAAGCATTTATCTGTCTTTTTCTGAAGGATTGATCATGCTATTCACAGTCCTGCATCACAGATAGTGTGACGCAGTTTTTTTGCATTTAAAAGAGGGCAGAAAAAATGACAGCGGAATTTGATTATGATCTTATTGTTATCGGTGCCGGCTCGGGTGGAGTTCGTGCCGGGCGGATCGCTGCTGGTTTTGGCGCTCGCGTCGCTGTGATTGAAGAAAACAGACCTGGTGGCACCTGTGTTATCAGAGGCTGTGTACCCAAGAAGCTTTTGGTGTATGGGGCAAGTATTGGCGGCGATCTGGAAGATGCGGCAGGATTTGGCTGGTCGGTTGATAAGGCAGTACATGACTGGCCTGCTCTGATTGCGGCCAAAAATAGAGAACTTAATCGCCTGGAAAGCATTTACCGAAATCTGCTTGCATCTGCTGGCGCGGAACTGGTTGCAGGGCGCGGTAAAATCGTTGGTCCGCATCAGGTCAGCGTAAATGGTCGTAAAATTTCTGGTGAAACTATTCTGGTTGCTACTGGTGGCACGCCTAACATACCTGACATACCCGGTCTGAGACAATATGCCATTACCTCAACACAAGCTCTTGACTTGGACAATTTGCCTGACCGCATCATTGTTTACGGTGCAGGTTATATTGCCCTGGAATTTGCAGGCATTTTTAATGGGTTTGGCAGCGAAGTGCATCTTGTTTATCGGGGTGATTTACCTTTGAGAGGGTTCGATGATGATATACGTCAGCATATGGCTGAAGCTCTTGCGAACAGAGGCATTCATATTCACCACGGCGAAACTGTTACAGCTGTCCGCCAGGATAAAAAACGACTGGCTGTAGAGTTAAGTGATAGTCAAGTTATTCTATCTGACCAGATTTTAGCTGCCACTGGCCGGGTGCCGAACACGCAAGGACTTGGTCTTGAAACAGCAGGTGTAAAAATGACTGACAGGGAGGCAATCTGTGTGGATAACAATTCTCGGACGAACATAAATTCAATTTTTGCTGTTGGGGATGTTACAGACAGGATAAATCTGACCCCGGTAGCAATCGCAGAAGGCCATGCCTTTGCGGATACACGGTTTGGTCAGAAACCAAGACAGGCCAACCATAAAAATGTGGCGTCAGCCGTCTTCAGTCAGCCTCCCGTAGCGTCAGTGGGGCAGACAGAAGGTGAGGCTAGACGGGAACACGGTGAGCTAGATGTTTACGAGAGTCGATTCAAACCTATGAAAAATACATTGTCCGGTAGGAATGAGCGGACTTACATGAAACTGATTGTGGCCAGCAGCAGCCAAAAAATTGTCGGTATTCATATGGTTGGTTCTGATTCAGCAGAGATTATGCAGGGGCTCGCTATAGCTGTGAACATGGGAGCAACAAAAGAAGATTTCGATGCAGTAATTGGCATTCATCCAACAGCTGCAGAGGAATTTGTTACCATGCGGACTAAACGCCAGGATTAAAATCCGCCCTCAAGTATTAAATCTCCTTTTGTAAAGAGTTTTCTTTGCTTTTAGCCAATTAATAGGTATTTTGATGGTATGCGAATTCCATCAACAGTAGAAGGCAGTTTTGCGCTGGATAGAACAAAACTGAACGAAACATGAATTGGCAACCTGATAGCTGGCGTACATTTCCGATCCTGCAGGTTCCTGAATACCCTGATCAGGGTGTTTTGAATAACGTAGAACAAAAACTTGCTGAAAAGCCGCCTCTTGTTTTTGCGGGAGAGGTACAAAATTTGCGCAGTCAGCTTGGACATGTGGCAAATGGACAGGGATTTTTGCTTCAGGGCGGCGACTGTGCCGAGAGTTTTGCTGAATTTTCAGCTGATATGATCAGAGATAATTTCCGTGTCTTTCTGCAAATGGCTGTTGTACTTACTTTTGGTGCATCAATGCCTGTGGTTAAAATTGGGCGAATGGCAGGGCAGTTTGCTAAGCCGCGTTCATCTGACATTGAGAAAGTTGGCGATATTGAATTGCCCTCCTACCGCGGAGATATGATCAACGGCATTGATTTTGAAGCGAAAGATCGGATTCCTGATCCAAAGCGCTTGCTTAGGGTTTATGAGCAATCAGCATCAACATTGAATTTGCTTCGGGCATTTGCACAGGGTGGGATGGCTGATTTGACGGCTGTTCACGACTGGACGGCAGATTTCATCTCAGACAGGGAAGAGGCCAGACGGTATGCCGAGATTGCTGAGCGGATCGATGAATGTTTGTCCTTTATGCGGGCTTGCGGTGTCACCTCTCAAACTACCAGAGCATTGGCGGAGACAGATTTCTTTACCAGTCATGAATCCTTACTTCTAAATTATGAGGAAGCACTCACGCGGCAGGATACCATTACGGATGAAAAGGGCTGGTTTGCAACATCTGCGCATATGGTTTGGATTGGTGACCGTACTCGCCAACTAGACGGTGCCCATGTGGAATATATGAAGGGCATATCCAATCCGATTGGTTTAAAATGTGGTCCATCGTTAGATCCTGATGATTTGCTGCGGCTAATCGATAAGCTCAACCCTGAGAATACAGCCGGGCGTCTGACACTAATTGCGCGTATGGGCGCAGCGTTTGTCAGAGAGAAATTAACACCTCTGTTGAAGGCGGTGGAACGGCAAGGATCTTCAGTGGTCTGGTGTTGCGACCCTATGCATGGAAATACG
The DNA here is from genome assembly GCA_902518965.1 of uncultured SAR116 cluster alpha proteobacterium. Taxonomy (GTDB): domain Bacteria; phylum Pseudomonadota; class Alphaproteobacteria; order Puniceispirillales; family Puniceispirillaceae; genus JADHLI01. The sequence goes on along the minus strand of CABYIQ010000014.1, from coordinate 35,695 downwards.
GTCAAAGCTTCATCTGGTTACAAGACTAGACGAGTTGATGATATTTTCCGTGAGGTGCAGGGCTTCTTCGATGCTCATGATGAGGTCGGAACATATCCTGGCGGCTTGCATTTTGAAATGACAGGTAAAAATGTAACAGAGTGTGTTGGCGGTATAATTGAGGTCACTGAAGAGAAGCTTGGAGACCGGTATCATACACATTGTGATCCGCGTCTTAATGCAGGACAAGCCCTTGAATTAGCTTTTTTGATTGCAGATCTCTTAAAGAGAAGACGTGACCAGAGCAGCCGCTTTCAAAGAGCCGGTTAAAAGTTTAAAGCATAATGTCCAAGTCAGACTCATCCTTACCACCGGACAACCAAAAGTCTGGGAATATGTTTGGCCCTTCTGTCTCTGAGCAGCCTAAATATACTGACAGTTATTTCAATCTGACCCGGTCCATTGTGACGGCCCATAAGGACAGTCAGGTGACCTATGCTGTTTTCATGCGTAGGCCGGTAACTTTAGCGCCGCGATTAGCGGTAGATTGGCTGAAGATGATGGCCTCTGACAGGAGGGCAGATATCCGCATTGAACAGCTTCATAAAGAAGGGGCGTGGGTGGGGGCTGGTGAGCCGATGTTCTATATTTCTGGCAAACTTTCCGAGTTGGTTGATCTTGAAACCATTTTTCTGCAACGATTGGGCAGCCCTTGTGTGGCAGCCTGGAATGCTTATCAGATGTGCGTTGATTTACCTAATGTTGGTTTTCTAGCTATGGATGCCCGTCATTGTGCAGGCACAGATATGGCTGAGCTTATGGCTTATGGTGCATCTGTTGGCTCTGCTAAGGCACAGTTGAAGGTTGGTGCGCGTGGCTTTGTTGGGTGTGCAACTGACGCGACAGCCCATTTCTTTGAACAAGATATGGGTATGGGGACAATGCCACATGCACTCATCGGTTATGCAAACGACACGCTTGAAGCTGCAAAGCTGTTTCATCAGACGTTTCCAGATAAGCCCCTGACTGTACTGGTTGACTATTTCGGAAAAGAAGTTGATGACGCTCTTCGTGTGGCGAAACACTTTTCCAAGCTTGCGAAAGACGGAAAATTGTCTGTCCGTTTGGATACGCATGGTGGTCGTTTTTTGCAGGGTCTAGACACACCGTTATCCTACGCTGTTCTTGAACGCAATGTGCCTGAGGCGATCCGGGGGTATCGCTCAGAAGCTGAATTGAGACACCTTATGGGTACAGGCGTATCTGCTGCGGCGATATGGCATATGCGTGAAGAGCTGAATAAGGAAGGGTTTGACCAAGTAAAAATCGTTGCTTCAAGTGGGTTCAGCCCTGACAAATGCCGTGTTTTTTCGCTGGCAAAGACGCCTGTCGATATGATAGGAACAGGTTCTTATTTACCTGAAAAATGGTCAGAGACGTACGCAACAGCAGATATCATAGACTATGATGGCGAAAAGCGCGTGAAAATTGGTCGTGAATTTCTTCATAAAAGAACAAATTAAGCAGCGAAAAGCCCCATGTCTGAGCAAAAATCAACAGAGCTGACAATCGCTGTTATGCAAGCAAACCCTCACTTGGGTAATGTTAAAGCAAATTTTGAATCTCTCTGTCAGAAACGTAAACGGGCCGCTGAGATGGGAGCAGATTGCTTGTTGACCCCAGAAATGTATCTGGCAGGTTACCCGGCTGATGACCTTGTTCTGCGGCAGGATTTCATGTCGCGGATTGAAAAGGCACTTCAGGATATCGCAGATCTGTCAGCTGATGGTGGGCCAGCTGTGATTGTTGGCGCGCCATACAGGAACGCTGGCCGATTATTCAACAGTGTGTTTCTGATTGCTGAAGGTGCCATTCAAGCAAGACGCGATAAGGTCAACCTGCCCAATTATGGTGTATTTGATGATAAGCGTAATTTTACTGCTGGCGCATTACACGGACCGGTCAATTTGAAGGGGTGGCGTCTGGGTCTTGCTGTCTGTGAAGATATCTGGTTTGAAGATGTATGTGAGACGCTTGCTGAATCTGGTGCTGATGTCATTTTGTCTGTGAATGCCTCACCCTTTGATGTTGAAAAAGCAGAACAGCGGCTGGTGGAGGTTGTCTCACGTATTACAGAAACCGATCTGCCTCTAATTTATGCGAATATGGTTGGCGGCCAGGATGAGCTGGTTTTTGACGGTGGTTCATTTGCTCTGAACAGAGCAGGGACACTGGCCTGTCAGTTCCCTTATTTTTCAGAACATTTATCCTGTCTTACCCTCAGGCGTGTTGCTGATAATGTTCATCTTACGGGCCCGATTGTACAGCCAGATGGAGCCAATGAAGCCCTTTGGCGGGCCTTGATGCTAGGTCTGCGTGACTATTGTGATAAAAACGGGTTTCCATCTGTCATTTTTGGGCTTTCAGGTGGCATTGATTCAGCAGTTGTAGCGGCTCTGGCCGTGGATGCGCTGGGATCTGATCGGGTTCATGCGGTGATGATGCCATCTGACTATACAGCAGAGATTTCAGTCACAGATGCGGATAAATTAGCAGAAGCGCTGGGCATAAAGCTTGATACAATTGCTATTCGCAAGGGCATGACAGCCTTTGACAATATGCTGGCTCCTTCATTTGAGGGGCAGAACCCTGGTCTTGCAGAAGAAAATATCCAGTCCCGTTTGCGTGGCATGCTATTGATGGCTTTGTCGAACAAGTTCGGGCATCTTGTTCTGGCCACCGGCAATAAGTCGGAATACGCAGCGGGATATTCGACACTTTATGGTGATATGTGTGGTGGTTTTGCGCCCATTAAAGATGTCTGGAAAACACGTATCTTTGAGCTTGCGCGCTGGCGGAATTCGGCTGTCCCGAAAGGGGCCCTTGGTCCAACAGGTGAGGTCATTCCTGACAGGATTATCACGCGGCCGCCATCCGCTGAATTACGCCCTGACCAGCAGGATACGGACAGTCTGCCGCCCTATGAAATTCTTGACCAGATATTAATAGCCCTCACTGAGGAAATGGCAGACATAGAGACCATTACAGCCAGAGGGTTTGATGCTGACACTGTGGCCCAAGCTAGCCAATTACTGTTCCGGGCAGAATATAAAAGGTTTCAGGCTGCACCAGGTCCCAAGGTGACAGCGCGGGCCTTTGGCCGAGACAGGCGCTTGCCATTGACATCCGGCTTTCGTCCCCAAATTATGGAGAAACTATGAAACCTGCAAAAGTTCGTTTTGCGCCAAGCCCAACGGGCATGCTTCATGTCGGTAATTTACGCACAGCTCTGATTAATTATCTGTTTGCTCGAAACGCCGGTGGGTCATTCATGTTGCGGATAGATGATACTGATGATACCCGCTCAACAGTTGAATTTGAGGTGGCCATTCGTGAAGATTTGCAATGGATAGGCATGCAATGGGATGAGGAAGACAGACAGTCAGCCCGTCTAGCACGTTACGATGAAGCGTTGAAGATGTTGGTGGCAAGTGGCCACGCTTATCCTTGCTATGAAACTCAAGAAGAGTTATCGCTGAAGCGCAAATCCCAGCTTATGGCAGGAAAGCCACCAGTTTATGACCGTTCTGCCTTGGCATTAACAGAAGCGGAAAAACAGAAATTAGTAGCTGAAGGACGGCAGCCTCATTACCGGTTTCTGCTCAAACATGATGAGGTTAACTGGACAGATCTGGTGCGCGGTAACGTATCATATCACATGTCCAGCCTGTCTGACCCTGTCTTGATAAGAGAGGATGGCCGGGTCATTTATACACTTGCTTCAGTTGTGGATGACATTGATCACGGTATCACGACAATTCTTCGCGGCGAGGACCATGTTACAAACTCAGCTGCCCAGATTCAGCTATTTCAAGCACTTGGCGCCCAGCCGCCAGCCATGGGACATCTAGCCCTGCTGGCAGGTGCAGATGGAGAGGGGCTGTCAAAACGCCTGGGCAGTCTGTCTGTTCGCCAATTGCGTGAGGAAGGAGTGGAAGCACTGGCACTTGCCAGTCTGTTAGCGCGAATTGGCACATCAGCACCGATCATAGCGCAGCCCTTAATGGCCGATATTATTGCCGAATTTGATATCAATAGCTTTGGACGGGCAACACCAAAATTCTCTTCTGATGAATTGATGCAGATAAATGCCCGTGTACTGCAGCAACTCGATTTCAGTGTTGTAAATGGTCGTCTTTCTGAAATAGGTCCGGGCTCTGTTGACGAGGGTTTTTGGCTTGCAGTGAGAGGCAATATCACAACATTGACAGAAGTTGCAGATTGGTGGGCAGTTTGTCATCAGCCTGTTGTACCGGAAATTGAAGACCCTGATCTGCTTGCTGTTGCATTGGAAAAACTACCTGAAGGACCATTTGGCCAAGAGAGTTGGTCTGTATGGACAAAGGCAGTGGGAACTGCTGCAGGTAAGAAAGGCAAGTCTTTGTTCATGCCTTTGCGAAAGGCACTCACTGGCCGGGCGTTTGGCCCTGATATGGGTGTATTGCTATGTTACATGAAAGCTGAAACTGTCAGGCAGAGGCTCGCTGGACAAACAGCCTGACAAATCTGAGAACTGATAAAAATATGATGTGAAGATAATGGATATTGTTCTCTATAATACAAAGGCAAAGGAAAAGCAGGTCTTCTTGCCGATTCAGCGTGATCATGTCCGGTTGTATGCCTGTGGGCCGACTGTCTATGACAGAATTCATGTTGGCAATGCCCGTCCTCTTGTCGTATTTGACGTTCTTGTCCGTCTTTTGCGTGCAGCCTTTCCGAAAGTCACTTATGTGCGAAATATAACAGATGTTGATGATAAAATTAATTCAAGAGCTGCGGAACGCGGCATCTCGATTTCTGAATTATGTGAGCAGACTATTTTCAGTTTTCATAAAGACTGCAAAGCTTTGAACGTGCTACCGCCTGATATTGAGCCACGCGCAACAGAACATATTACGCAGATGATAGCGATGATCACTGGGCTTATTGAAAAGGGATTTGCTTACGAAGCAGAGGGTCATGTTTTGTTTTCTATTGAAAAGATGCCAGATTATGGCCAGCTTTCAGGTCGCAGCCTTGATGAAATGGTTGCTGGCGCTCGGGTTGAAATTGCGCCGTACAAGGCACATCCAGCTGATTTTGTGCTCTGGAAACCATCAAAAGCAGAAATCCCAGGCTGGGACAGCCCCTGGGGCCGAGGTCGGCCGGGATGGCATATTGAATGTTCAGCTATGTCAGCGGGTTATTTGGGTGAAGAGTTTGATATTCATGCAGGCGGTCTTGATCTGGTTTTCCCTCATCACGAAAATGAAATTGCGCAATCACGCTGTGCGCATGGCACAGCTCAAATGGCTGCGTTTTGGGTGCATAATGGTTATGTGACTGTTGAAGGTGAGAAAATGTCCAAATCATTGGGCAATTTCACTACAGTTGAAGATGCAATTCAGCGGCACAGGGGAGAGGTGATTAGGTTTAGCCTGTTAACCGCACAATACCGCGCGCCATTTGATTTTTCTGATGCTGCGCTCCAGCAAGCCCGCACGGTTCTGGATAAATTCTATCGGGCAGTATCCGTCGCGGACAGAGCTGATATCATCACAGATTTAACTTTGCTAGACACTGAATTCATTACCGCATTGGCGGATGACATGAATACGCCGCTAGCCATCAGCTGCCTGCACCGTCTGGCTGTTGAGGCGAATAAGGGCCAACTGGCAAGCGCGCGTCAGCTTTTATCCTGCGCCTCTGTGCTTGGCTTGCTGACAGATGAAAACTGGTTTGCGGGCGAGGCAGATAATAGAAAGGCGACTTTTGAAATTGAACGTGCTATCGAAGCCCGCAATCAGGCGCGCGCATCACGCGATTTTGACGAGGCAGATCGGATCCGCGACCAGCTTGCTGAGCAGGGGATAAAATTACTGGATGGCCCTGATGGCACACGTTGGGAGCGTCTCTAAAACCAATCCGCCAGAAGCTTGATTTGCGCTTGCCCCGTAAATAAGCTACAACCCGTGACCATTGCTCATCTGGGGGAAATAAAAACAGATGGGGTAATTCAAATTAGGGATATATACATGTCTGACCAGCGGACTAACGATCTTATAATTATTTTTGATACAACCCTTCGCGATGGTGGGCAGACAAGAGGTGTTGATTTTTCAGCTGCTGATAAGCAGTTCATTGCACAGGCACTCGATGATTTTGGGATAGACTATATTGAAGGCGGCTGGCCGGGGGCCAATCCAACCGATGATATGTTTTTCAGCAAAGATCAAAAGTTAAAAAACGCAAAGCTCGTTGCCTTTGGCATGACACGTCGCGGGGGGCGTTCTGTTGAAAATGACCCAGGCCTAAATGCTATCCTTAATGCCAAAACAGATGCGACCTGTCTGGTTGGCAAAACTTGGGATTTTCATGTCACCACAGCGTTGAATATTGAGTTAGACGAAAATTTACGGATGATCACTGAATCAGTAGCTGCTGCAAAAGCGCTTGGCCATGAATCTATGTTTGACTGCGAACATTATTTCGATGGGTATAAAGCCAATCCAGATTATGCTCTGTCCTGCGTACAGGCAGCTCATCAGGGTGGGGCATCATGGGTTATCTTATGTGATACGAACGGCGGCAGCCTTCCCGATGAAGTTTATGAAATTGTGACAGCCACAAAAAAGGCTTACCCCAATGTCAGGCTGGGAATCCACTGCCATAATGACAGCGGTGTTGCTGTTGCAAATTCATTAGCTGCGGTAAAGGCAGGCGCACGACAAGTACAAGGCACATTGAATGGGTTGGGTGAGCGGTGTGGCAACGCTGATTTGATTACACTTATTCCGGCTCTGATGCTAAAACAGGGTTATCAGACCAACATTCCAAAAGATAAGCTGTCCAGGTTGAAACCTCTCTCTAAAATGTTGGATGAACGCCTAAACCGTCAGTCGGACGCACATGCTCCTTATGTGGGCGATGCTGCATTTGCACATAAAGGTGGACTGCATGCTTCAGCTGCTCAGAAAGATTCGCGAACCTACGAACATATAGTTCCAGAGATTGTAGGTAACCAGAGAAGCTATCTGATTTCTGATCAGACAGGCCGTTCAAATATTTTGGCTCGCTTTAAAGAGGTTGGCATTGAGATTGACAGCAAAGACAGCCGCATTGAAAGCCTGATTTCCGAAGTAAAACACAAAGAATTCAGCGGCTGGGCCTTTGACAGTGCGGAGGCCAGTTTTGAGCTTCTGGCCCGCCGTCGGCTGGATGGCGTGCCAGACTATTTCGAAATTGGCCGCTTCCGCGTGATGGACGAACGGCGATTTAATGCTAGGGGTGAGCTTGTCGTTGAATCAGAGGCCACAGCTTCTATTTTGGTCAATGGCAAAACACATCATGAAGCCGCTGTTGGCAACGGGCCGGTAAATGCAGTTGATACAGCAATCCGAAAAGCGTTAAGTCAGGTTTACCCCTTATTATCAGATGTTGAACTGATTGATTATAAGGTTCGCATTCTCCCTGCCAATGAACAGTCAAGTGGCACGGGGGCAACGACCCGTGTGCTGATTGAATTTGCTGATTCCAAAGGGCAAAACTGGCGCACGGTTGGGGTATCAACCAATATCATTGATGCATCAGTCATTGCGCTGTCAGATGGCATGTGCTGGAAGCTTCTACATGCTGGCGTGATTGTTTGATGTAAACGCTGCGAATAGATGAGTATTACACCTGTTAAGATCCCCGCTATACTTACACCAGTTGTTATTCTTGCGCGACCGCAGATGGGTGAAAATATTGGCGCAACGGCTAGAGCAATGAAGAATTGTGGATTAATGTCTTTGCGACTTGTCACCCCGCGTGATGGCTGGCCCAACCCTGCAGCCGAACCCATGGCCAGTAATGCTGCAGATATTCTTGAAACAGCAGAGGTTTATGACAGTCTGCCAGATGCACTGCATGATATTGGTTATCTTGTGGCGACGTCTGCACGTCCGCGCAATATGGAAAAACCCGTATTTACGCCGCGTGAAGCGATAACCGAACTAGTTAAACGACAGGCATCGAAGCATCAAGGCAAAAGTCAACGTTCTGCCTTGCTGTTTGGAGCAGAGCGGTCAGGTCTTGATAATGAGGAATTGATGTTTGCTGATTGTGTCGCCCAGGCGCCGTTAAATCCAGAAGCAATGTCCCTGAATTTGGCGCAGGCTGTTCTGCTTATGGCGTGGGAATGGCGTATGACTACACTTGCTGACAGCGAGCAGCTGGCAGATGGGCAAGAAGGAGTGTCAGCCCCTGTAGATTTGGAAAAGCGGGCTTATTTTATGTCACGTCTGCAAAAGGTTTTGGAACGCGAAGGGTTCTTCAGCAATGCTGAAATGGCCCCGATTGTGCATCGTAACTTGACCTGCCTTCTTGCTCGAAGCGCGCCAACTGAGCAGGAATTGAATACATTGCACGGGATCCTGACACATTTTGAGCGGAATACAGAAGCTGGCGGTGACAATTCTTGACATCTGAATAGGAAATCGTATACTCTCGCGCATTCCTGGGAAAGTTGACATAAAGGAAAAGCTTTATGTCACGGTAATCATACCCTACCGGGACAACAAAAGGATAAAAAGCCAATGGCACCAAAAACCGAACATAAACGTCATTCCTCCAAGCATAAAATTGACAGACGTCTCGGCGTAAATCTGTGGGGGCGCGCAAAATCACCATTAAATGCCAGATCCTACGCGCCTGGCCAGCATGGCCAGCGTCGCAAAAAGCCAACTGATTTCGGTATTCAGCTGATGGCCAAGCAAAAGTTGAAAGGCTATTACGGCAATATTGGCGAAAAACAGTTCAAAAAATATTACCAAGAGGCTGTACGCCGGCAGGGTGATACAGGACAAAACCTTATTGGAATTTTGGAATCGCGGCTTGATGCTGTGCTTTATCGTGCAAAATTGGCTCCAACTGTATTTGCCGCGCGGCAGATTATTAACCATGGTCATGTAATGCTGAATGGCAAGCGCTGCAACATTGCTTCTGTGATGTTGAGAGCTGGCGATGCTTTGCAGCTTCGCGACAAAGCGAAGCAAATTCCTGCCATTCTGGAAGGTATAGCCTCTATTGAGCGTGATGTACCCGAATATATCGAAGCTGATCATGACAAGATGTCTGCCACATTGGTGCGTTCGCCATCTCTGGAAGAGGTGCCTTATCCTGTGCAGATGGAACCAAACCTTGTTGTTGAATATTATTCACGTTAATTAATGATTTTCTAACCTTCTTACGGATATGGAAAAGGCACCAGATAATTCGATGCCTTCTGTTTTCCAGCCTTCATTTGTGCGAATTCTGAATCATGCTACCCTGCCTGAAGGAAATGGTGTTGCGGGGAAAAAAGATGACAACAGGGTGGCCAGATGAATATTACGCTGTTATTTTCACAACACAGCGCACTGATGCGGAAATGGCCATGTATGGTCTGACTTCAGAACGAATGATTGAGCTTGCACAACAACAGCCGGGATTTCTTGGGCTTGAATCGGTCCGGGAAGATAATGGCCTTGGGATTACTGTTTCATACTGGCGTGACAGAGAATCTATCGCAGCGTGGGGAGACCATGCTGAACACCGCGTTGCTCAAGCCTTGGGCCGCAAAGAATTTTATAGCTGGTTTCAGCTGCGCATCGCAAAGGTCACAGAAGAACGCAGCTTTGGACTAGACGATTTATTAGGATGACACTTCAGTGGCCTAACTTTGGACAGGCTGCGGATTAACATCCACTCCGTGCGTATTCAGCATTTCCATCAATTCGCCTGTCTCATACATTTCACGGATTATATCACAACCACCAATAAATTCTCCTTTTACATAAAGTTGCGGAATTGTTGGCCAGTCTGAATATTGTTTTATTCCCTCGCGGATGGAATCATCGTCGAGAACATTCACACCCTTGAATTTTATTCCTAGATGGCTAAGAACGCCTACAACTGCAGCAGAAAACCCACACTGAGGGAAAACTGGTGTTCCCTTCATGAACAGGACTACGTCTGAAGCGTCAATGTCACTCTGAATTCTGTCTTTAGTAGATTGATCAAGCATTTTGACTTCCTTTTTCTTACCCATGGCTAACTTGTTCGGTCATGATTTAGGAGCTCTTGTCTGCAGGGCAAGCGCGTGCAACTGTCCGCCCATACGTCCCCCGAGTGAATTATAAACCATCTGATGTTGCTGAACACGCGTTTTACCCAAAAATGCAGCACTTTCTACCATACAGGAATAATGATCCCCATCACCTCGTAAATCCTCAATCGATATTTTGGCATCGGGAAAAGCAAGACGTATCAAGTCTTCGATCTCATGAGCCTGCATCGCCATGCTTTGTTCCTTTGCTATTGCTTCTGCTCGGTTAGGCCATCATCTCAGGCAGTTTGCTCTCATAGCATTGCCGTATCTCTTCTAAAGAAATGGTGACATCCGGGCCGACTGTCAATATCTGGCTATCTTTTGTGGTGCCAATCTGATGGCCCTTAAGATTGTGTTCATCAAGGAGAGCCTGAAATTTTACTGCATCTTCAACTTGGACCAGATAGCGTGCCTGGTCTTCGCCAAATGCCCATGCCAGCAAAGTGTCACTTTCTGGGATATTGATGTCAGCACCCAGATTGCCTGATAAGGCCATTTCAGCAAGAGCGACAAGCAAGCCCCCATCACTAATATCATGGGCAGCCTTTATTTGGCCGAAAGCAATTTGTTCACGCACAAACTGGCCGTGTGCCTTTTCAGCGTCCAAATCAACTGGGGGAGGGGCACCTCCTTCGCGGCCAGCGACAATCTTGGCAAATACTGAGTTGCCCAGCCAACCATCTGCACAATCAGCTGGCTGACCAATCACAAAAATTGCTTCGCCTACTGAGGTAAATCCAATTCCAACAGCTGTCTCCCATTCGTCAATCAGGCCAACCATACCAATAACAGGACAGGGCTGAATCGCCATACTATCTGTTTCATTATATAGAGACACGTTACCAGATACTACTGGGGTATCCAAAACCTTACAGGCTTTGCCTATACCATTTATTGCACCCACAATCTGTGCCATGATGTCCTGCTTTTCTGGGTTGCCAAAATTTAGATTATTGGTTATCGCCAGTGGTTTAGCTCCCGTTGCACAGATATTCCGCCACGCTTCAGCAACAGCCTGAGCCCCTCCCTCAAACGGATCAGCTTCGACATATCGGGGTGTGCAATCAGTTGAAATCGCAAGGGCTTTGTTAGTTCCGTGAACCCGAACTAGTGCGGCATCGCCGCCTGATGCAGCAAGGGTGTCTGCCATCACATCTGAATCATACTGCTCATAAATCCAGCGGCGTGAAGCCAAATCAGCTGAACTCATTAGTTTTATTAAAGCATCTTTGACTAGAAAATCACATATTAGCGAAGCGCTTGTCAGTACAGGTTGCAACTCATTTGGTCTGTAAGGCCGGTCATATTCAGGCGCATCATCTACCAGCGGGGCAAGCGGAATATCACAAGCTACGCCGCCATCTTTCAACAGTACCAGCCTTTGGGTATCTGTCACGCGTCCTATAGGCATGAAATCAAGATCCCATTTATCAAAAATTGCCCGTGCGGTCTCTGCCTGTTCTGGATCGATCACCATCAGCATCCGTTCCTGACTTTCAGACAGCATAATTTCATAAGCTGACATCTGTGTTTCCCGGACAGGGACGAGATCCAGATCAATTTCCATGCCTAGACCGCCCTTTGAGGCCATCTCAACAGAAGATGATGTTAAGCCTGCTGCTCCCATATCTTGAATAGACAAAACAGCGTCAGCTGCCATCAATTCAAGGCAGGCTTCCATCAGTAGCTTGCCAGTGAACGGATCACCAACCTGAACAGTAGGCCGTTTTGATTCTGTTTCATCAGAAAATTCTGTTGATGCCATGGTTGCACCATGAATGCCGTCCCGGCCTGTTTTTGCGCCAACATAAATAACAGGATTACCTGCACCATTAGCAGCAGAGTAAAAAATACGATCAGCATGAGCCAAGCCCACCGCCATAGCGTTAACAAGAATATTTCCGTTATAGGATTTGTGAAAATTCACCTCGCCGCCAACTGTCGGAATTCCAATACAATTACCGTATCCGCCAATGCCGGCTGTCACGCCTGAAACAAGATGTTTAGTTTTTTCATGATCCTCTTCTCCAAAGCGAAGCGCATTCAGTAACGCAATTGGCCTTGCTCCCATTGTGAACACATCACGAAGGATACCGCCTACACCTGTTGCTGCCCCCTGATAGGGCTCGATATATGAAGGATGATTATGGCTTTCAATTTTAAAAACAGTGGCCAGACCATCACCAATGTCCACAACACCAGCATTCTCGCCAGGCCCCTGGATAACTTGTGGTCCCTCCGTTGGCAGTGTTTTAAGCCATTTTTTTGATGATTTGTAGGAACAATGTTCTGACCACATGGCTGAGAAGATACCCAATTCACATAAATTTGGAGTTCTGTCTAAACGTTTCAGGATCAAAAGCCACTCATCATAAGACAGGCCCATCGCTTCTGCATTAGCAAAACGCATTCCAGTATATTCAAGCATCAGGCAACTCCCTGCAGGATCGCTCTCAGCAATAATTTACCATCTGATGACGGATGACCATTTCCGATCGCCCGTTCCGGATGTGGCATCATGCCAAGAACGCGCCCATTTGCCGATAGGATGCCTGCAATATCATCAGTCGCTCCATTTGGATTATCGGGCCCAAAGGCAGGGCTTGCTGTATATTTAAAGGCAATCTGCCCATTCTGTTTCAGCATCTCTAGATCATCTTTCTGTGCAAAATAATTACCCTCATTATGAGCAATAGGTATGGTCAGAGAATGGCCAGGATCAAGAGTTGATAAGAGGGGGGAGTCGTGGTCAGGCTGAAGCTGTAAATTTACAGACCTGCAGACAAATTTAAGCCGTTCATTGCGGATAAGTGTTCCAGGCAATAAGCCTGTTTCTAATAAAATTTGAAAACCGTTACAGACTCCTAAAACAGCTCCGCCTCGGCTAGCATGATCCAGCATGGCTTCAACAACTGGCGCACGTGCGGCTAATGCACCGCATCGCAGATAGTCACCAAAAGAAAAGCCGCCAGGAAGAATAATCAAATCCACTGGGTCCATCTGGCTGTCCTTGTGCCAAACCAGAGCCGGGCGGCGGCCCGTGATTGTCTCAACAGCCACCATCATATCACGATCACAATTGGACCCGGGAAATACCAGAATGGCAACTCTCATGACGGGTCTGCAACCTCTATGGAATAATCTTCAATGACTGTGTTTGCCAATAACGTCTCACACATTCTGGCAGCACGCTGCTGGGCGCGGCTCGCATCTTCAGCTTCAATTTCAAGTGTGATTTGTTTGCCAATGCGCACATTGTTGGCTTCACTGTAACCAAGGCTAATAAGGGCGCTTTCAACTGCACGGCCCTGCGGGTCTAGGACCCCCTGTTTTAAAGAGATATTGATTTTTACTTCCATAAACTTGTCTTTCTTGCTCACTGGACTGTGATATCAGCTCTGTGTTTTTGTCTAATTTAGTGAAGGGATGACAAGCCCCAATCGGCGGGCAATTTCGCTATACCCCTCTGTGAGGCTGCCTAGATCCTGTCTGAACCTGTCTTTGTCCAGCTTCTCATTAGTCTTGCTGTCCCATAAACGGCAATTATCAGGGCTAAGCTCATCTGCCAAAACAATCTGTGGGCCTGCTTCAGTCTGCAACCGACCAAACTCTAGCTTGAAGTCAATAAGCCGGATGCCAATGCCGTAAAACAGCCCAGTCAGGAAATCATTCACCCGCAGGCTCAACTCTATGATCTCGTCTAGCTCATTTCGCGTGGCAAGTTTCATCGCGAAAATATGTTCAGCTGAAATGACAGGATCGCCTAGACTATCATCTTTTAAACAGAATTCAACAAGTGTATATGGCAGGGCTTTACCTTCAGTCAGGCCAAGGCGCTTACAAATAGAACCAGCAGCGACATTTCTGATTATTACCTCAACGGGAACGATATCAACTGCTTTTACAAGCTGTTCTCTGTCATTCAGTTTTTCAATAAAGTGATGGGCGATTCCCATTCGGCCGATTGCTGGGAACAGATGAGAGCTGATCAGGTTGTTCAAAATTCCCTTGCCGCTGATGATATCCCGTTTCTGAGCATTGAAAGCCGTTGCATCATCTTTAAAATACTGCCGTATAGTTCCAACTTCGCTACCCGGATATAGAATTTTGGCTTTGCCTTCATATAGTGGATTGTCAGTCTGCTTGCCCATTAGCTGTCTTTCTTCGTTGCAGCTGATGTGGGGCTGAATACGCGGTCAAATATTGTATCCACATGGATGAAATGTTGATCCAGATCAAACAACTTGTTTAGCTCATCATGGCTTAGATAGCGGGTGATATCTTTATCTTTTTTCAACAGGTCAAGATAGCGTAGCCCTTTTTCCCAGACCTGCATTGCGTTTCTTTGCACCATAACATAGCTATCTTCGCGGCTGGCACCTTTCTGCGTTAGAGCCAGAAGTACTTGCTGAGAATGTACCAGCCCACCAAGCTGGTCTAAGTTTGCCTGCATGGCCTCTGGATAAACTAGCATATTATCAATGACATTTGTCAGCCGGGCCAGAGCAAAATCAAGTGTGATTGTCGCATCAGGGCCGATCATGCGTTCAACAGAAGAGTGCGAGATGTCACGTTCGTGCCAAAGCGCGACATTTTCAAGCGCAGGCATAACAGCTGACCTTACTATCCGCGCCAGCCCGGTCAAATTTTCAGTTAGAACCGGGTTCCTTTTGTGTGGCATCGCTGATGAACCTTTCTGGCCGATGCTGAAAAACTCTTCAACCTCACGCACTTCAGTGCGTTGCAAATGTCTAATTTCTGTTGCCAGCCGCTCAACTGAACTAGCAATCACTCCTAGAACTGCAAAAAACATCGCATGACGATCACGAGGGATAATTTGTGTTGAAATCGGTTCTGCAATCAGTCCCATTTTTTCAGCAACATGCGCTTCAACAGCAGGGTCAATATGGGCAAATGTGCCGACAGCCCCAGATATGGCGCAGGTGGCAATTTCCTTTCGGGCGGCGGCAAGCCTATGTCGACATCTGTCAAACTCAGCATAAAAGCCTGCCAGTTTCAGACCAAAGCTTGTTGGTTCTGCATGGATGCCGTGCGACCGTCCAATAGTTGGTGTGTATTTATGTATTTTTGCCTTCGCCTTCAGCGCGTCACAGAGCGCGTTGAGGTCAGCCGTGAGGATATCACTGGCCCTTGTCAATTGAACCGCCAATGTAGTGTCCAGGACATCAGATGATGTCATGCCTTGGTGTATAAAACGTGCATCCTCACCAACATATTCAGCTAAATTTGTCAGGAAGGCGATGACATCATGTTTGGTTTTGCGCTCGATCTCATCAATTCTGTCGATGTCGAACTGGCCTTTTTCCCAGACCTTTTCAGCCGCGGTCTTTGGGATCACCCCAAGGGCGGCCTGCGCATCACAGGCGTGAGCCTCTATTTCAAACCATATTTGAAATTTTGATTGTTGTGACCAGATATCAACCATCTGCGCACGCGCATATCGCGGAATCATGTCGCAAGCTTTCTGTCTGTGAAAATGATGCCTCATCGTCTATCATTTTATTGTCTAAAAAGCTATAGTGAGAGCCAAGATTTTGATGATGTTGACAAAAAAAACACTGTATCTAGTAGATTTGGCGGAGGTGGTGATGATCTTGCGAAAACTCGTCTTTGCAGCTTTGCGAACGGCGGCCAGCAATCCTAAAGTTCGCAAACAAGCGTCTAAGCTGGCTCAACGTGGCTTGCAGGCAGCAAAGCCCAGTTTGATGCAGGCCAGCCGGAGGGCCGGCCAGGCTGTCAGGTCAGCATCTGACGAGCTGTCTGCGGGTGTTCGCAAATTCAAGGCTGGTCGTGATGGAACGGATGATGTGGCCAAGCCAGCAGACAAGAGTGATGGCACAGCACCACAGCTGAAAAACATTACCCCAAAAAAGCGATGATTAAATTCTGTAATCAATAAACCATAACGAGCCATAAGTTTTACAACTTGAGCATTCGGCGCCAGCAATAATGAGCTAATCATCCATGGTGATATCAACTAGCTGCGACGCCTTGTATTTAATGCAGTGGGCTGAATTTAATTTCCTGTTTTTCCTGTCAGCTGTTATAGGGAGGTTGATGCATCTGGCGTGCAGATTCTGTGAAAATCTCAACACCTGTGTCTGTAACCCCGACTGTATGTTCAAACTGTGCAGACCAGCTTCTGTCTCTGGTAACTGCTGTCCACCCATCATCTTCAATTTTTGTAGCAAAATGTCCTGCATTTATCATCGGTTCAATTGTGAAAAACATTCCTGCCTCCAGAGTTAGGCCGGTCCCTGGCTGACCATAATGAAGCACGGTTGGCGCAGTGTGAAAAACTGTACCGAGCCCATGTCCCGTAAAATCTCTAACAACAGAAAAACGGTTTGTTTCTGCATGAGACTGAATGATATGACCGATATCACCCAAAGTTGTACCTGGTTTAACGATTTCTATAGCTTTCATAAGACACTCGTAAGTAACTCGAGTTAAATTTTGTGCTTTAATTGATGGCGTTCCCACCCAGTACATTCGTGATGTATCACCATACCAGCCATTTAAAATCACAGTTACATCTATATTTAGAATGTCTCCATCATGCAGCTTTTTAAGCCCGGGTATTCCATGGCAAACAACTCTGTTTACTGAAATACATGTTGATTTAGGAAAACCCTTATAGTTAAGCGGAGCTGGTGTGGCACCATTAGCTATGATGTAATCATGGCACATCTGGTCAAGCTCACCAGTTGTCACTCCCTCTTTTACATAATCTGCAATCATATCGAGGACTTCAGCAGCAAGGGCGCCAGCCTTGCGCATGGCTTCGAACGCGGCTCTGTCATGAAGGATAATCTTTTCTTGTCTCATTCCGCTCCACTTAATCCAAAACTACCTAGACCAAAAGTTGCCTGAAATTACACCTAGACTAATTCTGACTTCCTGCCTAAAGGGGGAAGGGTGTAATATAATAAAATACAATTAGGCTATCATTTTTTCACATCTGTGGCATGACAAAGCCGTTTAAGTTTATAACAAGAAGAAAGTATTCATAGCAAATGACAAATCCGACTGCAGCAATTCTGGTGATTGGTGATGAAATCTTGTCTGGCCGGACTAAAGATAAAAATATTGGCTGGTTGGCCGAGGAATTGACCAAACTGGGCATTTCCTTGTGTGAGGCACGAGTTATAGGAGATGAAAAGGATGTGATTATGGCACACGTCACACATCTGTCGGATGCTTATGATCACGTGTTTACATCAGGAGGAATTGGGCCGACCCATGACGACATCACAACTCAGTCAATTGCAGCAGCCTTTGACGTGCCTGTAATCCGTCATCCTGAAGCTGAGGCGAGGCTGCTCCGCCACTATGAGGGTACAGATATTGAATTTAATGAAGCGCGTCAGAAAATGGCAGATGTCCCTGATACGGCAAGTTTAATTGATAACCCAGTCAGCGGAGCGCCGGGCTTCAAGATAAAGAATGTGCATGTCATGGCGGGTGTCCCCTCAATCTTGCAGGGCATGTTTGCCACGTTTTCGCACACTCTGACAGGTGGCGTGCAGCCAACTCGCATCACCATTCAATGCGCAATCGGTGAGGGGAACATTGCTGAGATTATGGGGAATATTGCGGCAAGTTTTGATGGTGTTTCTGTGGGTTCATACCCCTGGTTCAAGCCTGGCCAGTTTGGCACTGCTGTTGTCTTAACAGGTTTGGAAAAGGACAAGGTTGATAAAGCAGCTACTCAGCTGGAAGCTCTAGTGCGTGAAGGCGGTCATGACGCTCATCGCGATCTGGATAATTCAACATTCATCTGATGGGACCGAATATCCGAAAGGTTTATCTTTACGGTTAATCCCCTTGAGATTTATCCCAAGGGCCCTTTATTCGCCTGCGTACAGAAGGGACTGACCCTCCGCGACCGTGGCGGCGTCCCATGCGGCGGCCGGCCCGTGGGTAACGCCCTGCAGCTTCGGTTTTTAATTCAGCAAAACTAATTGGCTGAGTAGACCAATTAGGCGTGTCAGAGGGGCTGTCTCTGTCAAATAAAGGCACGTCCCTGTGTTTGAAAAATGGGACCAGAACCATGCCGGTTAGAAAGCCGCCGATGTGAGCAAAATAAGCTACTCCGCCACCGCCGGACAGTGCTGCTGGAGCAGAGACAAATTGTCCGGCAATCCATACCCCCAGAACGACCCAGGCGGGAAGGCTAATGACCCGGATAAATATCAGGATCAGCATAAACACACGCACCGCAGCCTTGGGATGCAGCAGAATATAGGCCCCTAAAACACCAGCAATACCGCCACTGGCCCCCACCATGGGCGTCACAGAATAAGGGTCAATGACAGACTGACATAATGCTGCGCCAATCCCGCACAGACCATAGAATAAAATAAATTTAACTGAACCCATGGAATCTTCCACATTGTCTGAGAAAATCCATAAATACAGCATATTTGAGCCAAGATGCAGCCAGCCGCCATGTAGAAACATAGAGGTAAAAATGCTGATATAAGGGCTGACAGCTGTTAGCCCCTCTGGTAAGACCTGATGTCCAAATAACAAGGCTGGCACCACGCCAAAACCGAGAAACAACTCATATTCATCCGCCGCAGACAGACCGGTCTGCCATAAGAACACAATCACGCAAACAGCCAGAATCAGCCAGGATATGAACGGCGTACGTCCAGTAGGGTTATTGTCAAACAGCGGCAGGAAAAACATATGTTCTCAGACTGTAGCCTTCTGCCCGCTCATGCGCCCGTAAAAAGTCATCTGGGCGGTTTCACACAGGCTGATTCCCGGCTGGCTATTATAGGCCAGAACCGCCAGCTGGCGTGTGCTGTCATCTTCAACAGGGGTGACCCGGTGTAAAGAATTCCGACCTCTGAATAGCAGAAGGTCTCCTGCATCCAGGCTGAGCTGATTTGCAGGTTGCGAGCCATCCACTACAGCCTCTGCATGAATGAACCCCATCTCGTCTTTATTAGCATCGCGCACATCGCGTACATATTCAAAGGCTCCGCCAGAAGTCGCCGGCTGAATCATCAATGTGACTGCGAATGAGGAATTATCAAAATGCCAGTTCAGCTCCTCACCGCGCCGTGCATAATGTATATTCACAGAAGACAGGCTGTCTGCGTAAGGGAAAAGCGCATTTTCTTCCAGAATAATACACAAAGCAGAGATAAAGTCAGTATGATGATAAATCTGTTTAAGCACGGACCCAGTTGCGATTTGATCATCAGTAATACAGCCCTTTGATGAGGTCACGCGCCTGTTGCGGATATGGCTGTCTGGAAGCGTCTCATCCCCTTTATCAAGATAGATATTATGGCTCTGAGGTTTGAAATACGCTTGGTTTAGGCCCATCGCCGATTCATTCTGCAGGTCGGCTAGTGCGTCTGGCTGCAAAAGGCCACGCATCTGCACAACCCCTTGCGCGTCCAGCTCATCGTGTTTTGCCGCCAGCCAGGCTGCATCAGTCAGGCGATGCCGATCTGTATCAATTAAGGCGGATAAATCTGTCACAGTTGCTCTCTCCCTTCAGTCCGTCTGTCTTGACAAGATGAATTATGTGCCGCATCACTTCTCTAGTGAGGGCCTCTACTTGCTTTCATGTGAGACTATAAGGATTTTTGAGATGTCTGCCCAGCCACTAATTGACTATTATCTGTCTCCTGTCAGCCCGTGGACTTATCTGGCATCAACCCGCTTTCGAGAACTAGCCGAAAAGCATAATGCAACCGTGAATTTATATCTAGTTGATCTGGGCAAGGTGTTTCCGGTCAGTGGCGGCTTGCCGCTGCCCAAACGCGCTCCCCAGCGTCAGGCCTACCGGCTTCAGGAAATGGCCCGCTTTTCAAGCTTTTTAGGCCAGCCCCTGATTGCTCAGCCAGAACATTTCCCGCCATCTTCTGGCTTTGCTGGACCAGTAATGGCCGCGGCACGTGCAAGCCTACTGATAACAGATGCCCTGCGTGCAACAGAAGCAATCATGACACAGCTCTGGGCCCATGACGAAGATATTGGCGACGCGGTCGTTCTGGCGGCCGCACTTAATAAGGCCGGGTTTGACGGCGACTCGATCGTTAATGATGCCAAAGTCAATATTGATGATTACTCCGCAGCAATTGCCACTGATACTGAACAGGCTATCGCTGCCAACGTGTTTGGCGCACCGACATTTATTGTTGGTGGTGAAGTTTTTTGGGGTCAGGATCGCCTAGACATGCTGGATTGGCACTTATCCAATCTTTAGGCTACCCGCCACAGATATTTTTATCCGAACAATGCCTGTCTGAAATAATTTCAGGCTGAAGTTGAGCTAATGATTGAATGGAACCAATGACGATAATGCAGTCAAATTTTCCCAAAAAGGTTTTAATCTTTGCAACGTTATTTTATTTTTTGGTCAGTATAGAGGCCTATGCTGAAATTACTTGGAATTTCAGTGAAGCCAAGAAATTTGCTAAAGACATATATTCAGGTAATGAGACTACCTTTTATTGTGGATGTAGTTATCAAGTAAAAGGAAAACAACTTGTTCCTCACTGGGATTCTTGTGGTTATTTTCCGAGGAATAAATACACAAAGTCAGGAAAATTAAATAGTCGGAGCTTAAGTGTAGAGTGGGAACATGTAATGCCAGCTTGGTTTTTTGGAAATCAGATGAAGTGTTGGAAAGCTGGTGGAAGAAAGGCATGTAAGAAAAACAAACTATTTGCCAAGATGGAGGCAGACTTGCATAATCTCGTCCCCGCAATAGGTGAGATAAATGGAGACAGGTCAAATTTCACTTTTGAACACATTGATGGTGAAGAGAGAGTTTACGGTGCATGTGATTTTGAGATAAATTTTAAGGATGGAGTTGTTGAGCCTAGGCAATCTATTCAAGGCGATATTGCGCGGATATACTTTTATATGAGTGAGACTTACAATGTTCCGCTTACTCAAAAGCTTCAGAAAATCCTTAAGACTTGGTCTAAATTAGATCCAGTTGATCAAAAAGAATTTGAAAGGAATTTAAAGATTTTTCGTGTTCAGGGTAACACAAACCCATTTGTAGATACTAAGTAGACTATTAAAAAGGAAGTGGCACGTGGTGATGCTCAAGTAACGTCAGCTTGCAAAAATAATGGTTTATCTGGAGCTGCCAAAACGTCAAAAATTACAGAGGTGAAAAACTACGCTAAAAAAGTAAACTTGCAGATTACTTCTGAGTTTATAAGGTGATGCCAAAATGCGATTTCTTATGTCACCATAAACGCATTAACTGGGACAAGGTCAAAGCGAAGAATTGTAAATTCATACTTTTGAATTATGTAACGTACTGATAAATTGAAATGAAAGTGGTGGGGACACCCGGACTTGAACCGGGAAGGCCTATTAAGCCGACAGATTTTAAGTCTGTTGTGTTTACCAATTTCACCATGCCCCCATGGCTTTTTCTACTGACGGCAGAAAAGATTGTTTGCGTTTCATATCTGATGCGGTGCGCCTCGTCAAATCGTTTGTCCTAGCCTCTGTACCCTTTATGCCCGAACAACAAATCAAACCTCCGCAGAAAGGCTTTCGCTGCTTTTTCTGGAGGCAGCGGGATAAGTTTGTAATCAGCTGGCGTGCCTCTAGGCTTGGAGAACAACTTTTTGGCTTCAGCATCAGAAAAGCCGGCAATCTGCGTCGCTTCAATAAAGGCCGCCATCCGGTCCGCTCGCTTAATAGAATGGATAATTCCAGGTGGCAGTTCGGCAGGCAGGCCGAAGCGAATATGCACTGCTTCCTGCAGGCGGGCTTCGATCTGGCGGTAAAGGGGGCCGAGCGCGGCCTTGAACGGGGTGATCATATCTCCAATGACATACTCGGGTGCGTCGTGAATCAGCCCAGCAAGACGCCATTTCTGGGCCAGCTGCGGGGCGTTTCGGGACAAAATCCCCTCTACCAGCAACGAATGCTGGGCCACGGATAGGCCATAAGTCCCCTTCGTTTGACCATTCCAACGAGTTACCCTAGCCAGACCATAGGCGATATCCTCTATTTCGATATCAAGGGGGCTAGGGCTTAGGATATTCAGACGACGCCCAGACAGCATACGCTGCCAGGCACGGGGAGTTGGAGTGGAACTGTTCGGCTTCGCTGGCATAGGCTCAAAGGACATGAGGGGACAATTTTCAAGAAGCCTGATAATGGCAAATTGCTCGCTGCGGGTAAAGTGAGAAGGACAAAGACTTGGCGGCAGCAGAAAAACAGGGTATCACGGGGCTGCGGTAAGTCGTTGGGCAAAACTCTACTTTTCTGGAACAGGCTGCGGACGTGGATTTTTTTGAAACACGTGAAAAATATAGACGCCGTGAAGTGCATATCTACATGCGCTGGCTGAGCCGTATTTTTTTCCTTGGGTTGGCGCTATGGCTGGGCTGGCAATGGGGTTCGCTTGAACAGAGACAGCTTCAGGCAGATGCTGACCTGGCGCTTTATGAGCGCGAACAGCAGATAGAAGAGCTTAGCGGAAAGGTGCAGGGTTTTGAACACGATTTGCTCCAATTGCAGGCGACGCGTGAAGCCAATGCGCTGACGGATCAGGCTTCAGACAGTAAATTAACCCGTCTGGTGCGTGGCCAGATTGCTAGAGGCACACGTATTGAGCAGATTTATCAAATGTTGCAAGGTTTGGGAAAACCGGTAAATTGCCGCTCACTTTCTAACCATTCTGTGGCGGTGGCTACAGAGCTCTATAGAGGGGTGGAATCAAACATTTCACTGTTCGATGGCGGTCTTCGCCTTCATATCGAAGGTCAGCCACAGGCACAGGGATCAAAAAACGAACCCTGGTTTGACCCGAAACGCGAAATTGCCGCCCGCTTTATTTATCTGGGATCGCAAAAAGTTGAGAAAGGCATCTTGCCGCTGCGTACCATTCTGCCAGCAGAAGACTGGGTGCTGGTCGTGGATATCCAGCAATCTGATTTGCGAGGGTATGTGGTGGTTGAGGTGCAGAACTGTGCGATTCGCTAATGGTGAAGCGTTACGGTGTCAATTCAAAAACGTCATGGATTGCAGAATAATCCTTATAGCCAAGCCGGGCAACCGGCTGATATACTTTAATATCAACGTGACCATCTTTGATTATAGAATCATCAATATGGATGCCTACAATTGTTCCCATTACCATCACTGAATGCTGGCCGCGACCGTTATCGGGGAGCGTGATATGATCGTAATATTTACATTCTAGATGCGCCGGTGCGCCAGCAACAAGCGGAGCTGAAATTTTTTCAGCAGTTTTTTTGGTGATGCCGGCTAGGTCAAATTCATCTATGTCACTTGTGACATTCCTACTGGTTTTAACCATCTGTTCGGCCTGCGCCATGGCCACAATATTCACACCAAACTCGCCTGTTTTCAGAATATTCGTTAAGCTGTCTTTATGGCCGTCTTTATTTTCTTCACGCGCATCTGGGGCAGAAATAAACATCACCATAGGCGGCAATTCTGCTATTGCATTGAAAAAGCTGTAAGGTGAAAGGTTGGCAATCTTATCTGTGGATTGGCTCGAAATCCAGCCAACAGGCCGGGGTGAGACAAGGGCTTTCAAGGGTGAATAGGCGAGACCATGCTCTTTATGTGTGCCAGGAAGAAAAAACATCTGGAAAACCTGTTGATTAAGATATGACGCTGCCTGATCTGCAGACCGTCAATTCTCGTAAACTTAACAAAGCAGGAAAAGACAGACAAGCCAGACAATTGATTGTCGACGGCGCTAATCACACATATTCTTGCATCGCATATTTCTTAGGGTTCAGCACATGTCAAAGACAGTGATTTTTGGGGCTACTGGCTACATAGGTCAGGCGGTTGCGAAGCAGCTGGTTGCCGAGGGAAGGTCGGTTCATCTTGTTGGGCGCGATACGCCAGCGCTGCCTGAACTAGCTGCAGAACTGCGGGCAAGCCACAGCTTTTTAGAACTTGCAGACCCCGACACAATTTCACAAGCTGTTAATGAAGCCAGCACAGATGGGGCATTGGCCGGACTTGTTTGGGCTATTGGCAGTATCCTGTTGAAGCCACTGGCAAGACTATCTGTGTCTGATTTTCAGGACACCTACCACACCAATGTAATTGGCGCTGCATTGGCCGCGCAGGCCGCTCAGCAGCCCCTGAAAGCAGGAAAGGGTAGTATAGTGTTTTTCAGTTCTGTTGCGGCTACACAGGGCTTTACGAACCACGCCGCCATTAGTGCGGCAAAGGCTGCTGTTGAAGGGCTCTCAAAAGCATTGGCCGCAGAATTGGCACCAGATGTAAGGGTCAATGTTATTGCCCCATCCTTAAGTCAATCAAAAATGGCAGAACCGCTTCTCATGAACGAAGCGATGGCAAAGGGTCTTGCACAGATGCATCCTCTTGGCCGGCTTGGTCAGCCATCAGATTTTGCTGGGCTTGTCAGCCTATTGCTCGATCCTGAAAAATCCGGGTGGATAACAGGGTCGGTGATTGCTGTTGATGGCGGGCGCGGCGCTCTCGCTGTTAATGGCAGAGGCCGATAATATGATCAATGTGAATTTTTGCAGAAGATGCTTTCTAATATGAGCGGCCATGTTGTTATTACTGGTGCAAGTTCAGGCATTGGGTACAGTCTAGCACGAAGGTTGGCAAAAAGAGGCTGGCGGGTCTCAGCAATTGCACGCAGGTATGAAAAGTTGACCGAACTTCAACAACATGAAGGCTCTATTGTTCCACTTACTGCGGATGTTTCAGTACCAAAGCAGATTAAATCTGCTCTTTTGAAAGCTGAAAATGCTTCTGGGTGTATTGACATGGCTATTTTAAATGCAGGGATATACACCCCAGTTGATGTGAAACGCTTCAGCGGTAAAACATTTGTAAAACAGATGCAGGTCAATTACTTTGGGATCATCCATTGCTTGGACCATTTGCTGCCCGCAATGTTAGCTAGGGGCAGTGGTCATCTTGCATTGATGGGCTCTGTTGCAGGATATCGGGGCTTACCAAAATCGGCAGCCTATGGGCCGACAAAAGCCGCCATTCAGAATTTGGCAGAATCTATGTATTTTGATCTCAATCCTAAGGGGATAAAATTACAGGTTATCAACCCAGGATTTGTTGAAACAGAGGCTACATCGGTAAATGATTTTGTGATGCCAGATTTGATTTCCAGTGATGTGGCTGCTGATCATGTTATCCAAGGCTTACAAGAGGATATCTTTGAAATTTCTTTTCCAAAATCCTTTGTTCGTAAGCTGAAATTTATGCGCTTATTGCCTTCCCATGTATATCTGAGCCTGACCGCCAAACTTACAGGATATAAATAAAATTGAATGAATACTATCAGTACCTGTCATGACTAACCTTTCGTACACGCAAACTTATGCGCGGTTTTTCGAAAAAATGACGCCTGAAACACTTGGCAGCATGAAGCAGTTTCTGGCTGATGATGTTGTCTTTGCAGATCCGTTCAACACATTGCATGGGCGAGATGCCGTTGTTGCTATATTCACACATATGTACGCTGTCATGAAAAACCCTCGCTTTGACATACTGGATGTCGCTGTGTCTGAAAAGGCAGGCTTTATAAAATGGCGCATGACAGGTGAACTGCGAACCCGTCCTTCGTTTCAGTTAGATTTGACAGGGATGAGCGAAGTGCAGTTCAATAACGCAGGTTTGGTGACCGCACATTTCGATCACTGGGACAGCGCACATCAGTTGTTAGCAAAATTACCAGTCATTGGCTGGTTGGTTAGGCGGCTTCTAACGCTTTTTGCTTTGCCTTCGTGAAAAAAGTCATATCCGGGAAAATGTGATGAACAATTCGCCTAACAATAAGCCAAATTTGCTGACCTTAGCCCTGTTAAGGATTGTATTTTCGGTTTGTTTCACCATAACATCATCGAATCGAACTTTCACCTTCCTACCATAGAGCGTAAGTAAAAAATCATATTTCAATTTAAATACGGCACCCTTCACATGGCCAACACCTCTGCCAACAACATCATCTGTGTGGGCTGTATAAGCGTCTTCATCGTTTCTGACTATAGTCCATGACCGAGTTTCTTTTTCCCCGTCATCATATGTAAATTTTTCATGCAGGGTTGTTTGTTTGCCCTCTGCTTCACATGATATATCGATTAGAAATCGCTTTTGCACTTGACCAAAGCGATCAACAAAAATGCCCTGCGCCTGAAAATTTCCAACAAAGAATTTTACTGGATCAAAAGGCTGAGCATCTATATCAAACTGATTAAAATTGCCGTCTGGAGCCATAAGGCACATAAACCACTAGTTTTAAGTGCGCTATTTACGTGCGAATTGTTTAAGTAGATTACAACTATTTTGCTTGGTGAAATCTGATTTCATTTGTGTGTAATTAGCATTTGTTTCACGTCGATCATTCCTGCTTTGAATCCACCTTCACAATAGGAGAGATACAACTCCCACATACGTTTGAAACGGTCATCGAATTTGGCTATTGTGGCCAGTTCAGGCCATGCCTGGTGAAACCTTACTTTCCATTCTGCTAATGTGCGCGCGTAATCCTGTCCATATCCCTGACAGAAATGAAGAGAGAGACCAGCAGTTTTCAGCGGATCATCCAGAGCTTTTATCGATGGAAGCATACCACCGGGAAAAATATATTTCTGAATGAAATCAGGTTGTGTGCGGTATTCAAGAAATGCTTTATGGTCGATTGTGATGACCTGAAGAGCAGCTTTTCCTCCGTCTTTGAGACAATTAGCAATTGTTTTAAAATAAACAGGCCAGTATTTTTCACCCACGGCCTCGAACATTTCAATAGACACAATCTTGTCAAAGCACTGGTTAAGCTTTCTGTAATCCTGCATCACAATATCTGTCATGTGGTCTAGCCCAGCTGCACGCAACCGGTTCTTTGTAAAATCATATTGTTCTTTGCTGATGGTGATTCCGGTAACATGAGCACCATATTCTTTCGCTGCGTATTCTGCAAAACCGCCCCACCCACAGCCAATTTCCAATACGCGTTCGCCTGGCTGAATATCGGCTAACTCAGCCAACTTTTGATATTTTCGGTTTTGTGCATCTTCCAGCGTATCAGTCTCAGATTGAAAAACAGCAGATGAGTATGTCATCGTGCGGTCAAGCCATCTGCTGTAAAATTGATTACCCAGATCATAATGATAAGAAATATTGCGCTTTGATCCGGATTGATTGTTGCGATTACGCCAATGTTGGAATTTTAGCCATAATTTTTGCAATGTTCCCAGTTTTATCTGTTCCTCTAAATAGCTGTCATGTAATACCGCAAGCTCTATAAGGTTGGTCAGATTGTCACTGTCAATTTCGCCAACCATGAATGCCTCACAAAAGCCCATCTTACCATGGCCTAAGATCCTAATAATTGCACTATCACTAAGCAGGACCATATCTGCTGTTGGCCCTTTTTGGCTGCCTGTGAATTTATGCGTACAACCATCCGGGAGTTTGAGTTTTAGTTCGCCGTATTTTATATGTGAGAGCATTTTTAATAAGGCTTGCCGTTTGAATGAGGTTGCCAATGTCATAATTTATTTTACCCTTTTAGGTCCTCTGCGGTTGGTGTGACCGCATGATGCGGTGGGGTTGGCCGTTTATAAAACCGCAAACCCTTGATAAATAATTTTACGGCCTCAAAATGAATGGACATCAGCGGACGAAGCGGAAAATGTCCTGAAAGAAAAACCGTTTGCAAAAGACAGGCAGCTGAAAGACGTACTATTTTCCCATGTAATGTTGCGGTCAGCAAAGCCTGATTATTCTGACAATAACGCACCACTAGTTTTAAGCTTTCTGCACCGCGCCGCATTGCCAATTGATAATACCCCTCAACGTCAAAAAAGGGGGACACATGCATCATCTTATCTACTTTGTGAATTGGAACAGCACCGCTTTGTTGGCGAATAACACTGGCATAGCTGTGGCTATCACCAAAGGTGTTATGCACCTCATACACATTGAAACAGTCCTTGCCGTTGCTATCAAGACATCTGTAGACGGTTATTGGATTGAAAGACAGTCCTAGAATGCGCGGGAAGGCTAGCATCTCAATCTTTGTAATTTCGTCTGCTTTAAAATACTGACTAGCAAGTTTGCGGATATGATCTGACAATTTAATTGTTTTTTCATTAGCTTTGCGCTGTGATTTATGGTTTGGGCCGAAATCAGTCTCATGAAATGATACAAGATTGAATTTGTTCACAGAAAAGAACCATGATGCATTATGCGCTTCGTCAAGACGGTCGAGATCAACTAAAATTGAAAATCCGGCTTTTTGCAAATGATGAGCAGGGTAGCCATGACGTGTGTGGACTATCTCAGAAAAGACCAGCGCGCAGGCATCTGTTATGTCATGGGTATCTGAAGTCATAATCTAGCCGGTTCATTTTTATTGTTTACCTATTATGGAACAGGCCTGCTATGTCATTCATTGGCATGGCCGTTTCGGTTTGATTTGGTCTGTATCCTTTTGTTGGGCTATCCCACGGAATGGTGATATTTAATGTTTTTGCGACCGCAACGGCCGACTTCAGCCCATCCTCGTGAAAACCGTTAGCTGTCCAGGCGCCACACCAGAAAATATCGTTCTGACCTTGTATGCCAGCTAATTTTTGCTGTGCCAGCAGTGCTTGTTTATCGAATATCGGATGTTGATATAGCAAATCAGCATGAACCAGTGTGTTGAGTGGCTCAACTGTGGGGTTTAGGGTTGTAAATAAAGGGATCGACATATCAATATGCTGCAGCCTGTTCATCCAATATGTCGCACACAGATTGTCCTGATCATCAGACAAATAATTCCATGCAGCCCACGCCCGCTTTCGTTTTGGCATTAGACGGTCATCTGAATGAAGAATGACACGGTTTTCTGAAAAACGGAAGGCCTTGAGAATTTGTGTTTCCGATTCTGAGGCATCTGCCATCAGTGTCAAACTCTCATCTGCATGGGTAGCCATGATCACTTTGTCATACCAGATATCCCCCTGGCCTTCGACACTGATAACAATGCCACCAGCATCGCGTCTGACACTGTTGACTTTTGTTTTTGTTTCAATCCTGTCGTTCAGGCGCGCTGAAATTTGTGAAACATATTCACGTGATCCTCCTTTGACTGTGCGCCATGTTGGACGTGCGCCAAAATCAAGTAATTTATGGTTGTCCATAAATTGGATAAAAGCTCGCACAGGATAGTTGAGCATATCTCGCGCAGAGCAGGACCATATTGCCGCCCCCATAGGCAGCAGATGATCATTTACAAATGCTTTTGGCAAGTCACATCTTTCAATGAACTGGCCAAGCGATTCTGCCTCAGGACCACGCACGCTTTCGGTGACAGCACTGCGATAGAATTTTACAAGGCCACTCAGCATTTGCCAGTAGCGTGGACGCAGAAGGTTAGCGGGTTGTGCTGTCAACCCTCCAAGTGATCCCTCATATTCAAAAGTTCTGTTTTCCAGTGAAACTGAAAACGACATATCTGTTTCCAGCGTATCAACTCCCAGATGGTCAAACAGGCCAACCAGATTTGGGTAATTATGTGTGTTATAAACAATAAAACCCGTATCAACCGGAATAGTCCGACCATTAAAAACAGCATCAACTGTATTTGAATGGCCCCCGATTCTGTCAGAAATTTCATATAACGTCACTTGATGGTCAAAATGGGCTAGATAAGCTGCGCCTAAACCAGATATTCCAGAACCAATAACTGCAATGCGCATAATTTTTCCTCAACACGATCGAATTTATTTCTGTTCTACACTAAACCTTTCTACGATATGAAACGATCAGGTGATTAACAAAATGCTCAGTTTTTAAGAAAAAACTGTGTTGTTACCGGCAAATGGTAAATTTTGCCTGCATAGCATATATAGGCAGATTGTGGGCGGGTTAAGACAGACTGTATGGCTTTGTTCAAAACGTTTAGGCCCCCGGTAAAAGTGCCAAAAGCAGGCATGATCAGATGTCTGCTATCCTCTATAAAGCAAGGCGCAGAAATACGCCTTAGCTTAAGGTTTACCCTTGCCTTGGGGTGGTAATGACCGCTTATAAGCCCGCTTCTTTGCTCTGTTTCTGCTGTGACCTGATGCGTAAAATATAGACCATTCAGAGCAAAATCAGAATATACTTTACCGGGAAGGAACGTTGGCAGCTCAGAATCATGATTACCTTCAATCCAGACAAAGTTTCGGCCTTTTGACAAATCATTTAAAATCTGCCGATAGGCTTCTGGTAAGCGCTTCGCCACTTCAGCATTATGAAAGCTGTCACCAAGAAAGATACATCTTTGCGGATTTGATTTATCCACAATTGCTGACAGCTTCGATAAGGTCATATCTGTGTCATAACGTGGCAATGGCGCTGCAGTAGATTGTGCATGTCCCTTTTCAAAGTGCAAATCAGAGACAACCAATGTTTTATAGCTGGGCAAATATAAGGCACCATCGGCCCACAGCTCACATATCTCTCCACAAAAATTTAGCTGAATAACACGCTGTTTATCTTGGGGGTTTGCAGTCATCACGGTCATAAAAACTGCCTTTGTGGAATATTTTGAAAAGCCTCATTGACCAGCTCATTCTCTAATTCGCTGAGTAATTCATCAACAGCTGACGCGGTAACAGACTCACGACCAACTTCAAGGAGTAAAGGCACAGACAGGGGTGAGATACGTGTTAATGTCTGATGAGACAGACGGCCTTCATAAGCGACGAGAAGGTCTGACAAGCGAGCAATATCTGTCATTCCGCGAGCTGCATCAGCACGTGTGGCTTCAAGCAGAAGATGGTCAGGTTGATGCTTACGCAGCACATCATAAATCAAATCTGAGTTGATGGTAACCTGTTTGCTTGATTTTTCTGTATCAGGACTGTTTTTGTCAATCAGTCCGGAAATGATAGCAACCTGTCTGAAGCTTCTTTTTAACATAGAAGATTCAGCCATCCATTCTTCCAGATCATCTCCCAGGATATCTGTTGTGAACAGTTTTTCTGGGTGGAAAACCTCATGCCGTGACCAAACAGCAATTGCATAGTCAGTAGCAACAAAGCCCAGCGGGCCATATCCCTCACGCTCCATCCGTCTGGTAAGAAGCATACCAAGGGTCTGATGGGCATTTCGTCCAGCAAAGCAATAGGCCACCATGTAATGTCTGTCTCCTCTGGGAAAGGTCTCAATCAGCAATCGCTCTTTAGAGGGTAGTTCTGACACCCATGTCTGAATGGATAGCCATTCCTGAACCATTGGGGGTAAATGCTTGCGTGTCTGCGGGTCATTTAGTAATTGTCTGACAGTTAGCGCAAGGCCCGGCGATAAGGGAAGGCGGCCACCAGCATAGGCAGGTACTTTCGGTTCTTTAGCTTTTCCGGGCCGAGCTAAAACCTGATTTGCTTTCATGCCGGCAAATTCTAAAACACGCCCAGCAAATATGAAGCTGTCGCCTATGCTTAGTCCTTGTACGAAGTAATCTTCAATTTCTCCAAGGACACCACCTCTTTCTAGCCTGACTTTAATAGTGTCTGTTTCCACAATCGTGCCGACATTCATGCGCCATCTGGTGGCAATGCGATGTGAGGTCAGACGCCATAGATCATCAACACCCAAAACAATACGGTGAAACTGGCTATAATGTCCAAGTGCATATCCGCCTGTTGCGACAAATTCCAGAACCCGATCAAAGCTCTCGCGGGAAAGGTTTTGGTAATGGGCAGCTGAACAAACTTGTTTATATAATTGTTCTGCAGAAAATGGACCCGCTACAGCGCGGCCAACAATATGCTGGGCCAAAACATCCAGCGCCCCTTCATGTGCGGGCAAATCGTCAAGCAGGTGCTGTTCAACACTGAGCTTTGCTGCAAGGGCTTCAAACACTTCAAATCTGTTTGCTGGCACAATCAAGGCCCGGCTTGGAGCATCTAGCCTGTGTCCGGCCCGACCAATACGTTGCAGCAATCGTGATGTTCCCTTTGGGGCCCCAACTTGAATGACAAGTTCAATGTCTGCCCAGTCTATACCCAGATCAAGAGAGGACGTTGCGACGACAGCATCAAGCTCACCTCTAGCCATAGCAGCCTCTGTCTTACGCCGCAATCCAACTTCTAATGAGCCGTGATGCAATCCAATTTTTAAGGTAAGATCATTATGTACCCACAGTGCCTGAAACAGCAGTTCGGCTTGAGCCCGCGTATTCACAAAAATGAGGCAAGGCCTGTGTTCAACAATCAGTTTATAGATGTCCTTAGCTGCATACAGTCCACTATGACCTGACCAGGGTAGCCGCTCTGCTTCTGTTTCTAGAATAGATAGCTCCATCGCTTTGGTCAGTTCAGGCTGCAATATACAAACTTCGTCTGGCTGGGTCGACAGCCAGGGCCGAAATCTTTCAGGGGCTCCAACCGTTGCAGACAGGCCAATTGACTGGCTCTTTGTTGCCAGATGGCGCAAGGCTGACAGAGATAAGGATAAAAGATCGCCCCGCTTTGTTCCTGACAAAGTATGAATTTCATCAATTATAATCAACTTTAGGGAACCAAACAGCTTTTCCGCATCAGGCCAGCTTAGCATCAATTCTAGTGATTCTGGTGTTGTCATTAGCATGTTAGGAGGGGTAGAACGCTGCCTTTTCCGTTTGGCCTGCGGGGTATCGCCAGTTCGCGTTTCAACAGAAATAGACAGGCCCATTTCAGATATAGGCGTCTCCAGATTACGGGCTATATCCACCGCCAGGGCTTTGATTGGCGACAAATAAAGCGTGTGTAATCCGGTTCTCGGCGTATGGGCTAAATCGATAAGGCTTGGCAAAAAGCTGGATAATGTTTTCCCCGCACCGGTTGGTGCCAGAAGCAGAATTGATTGTCCTGCTGAAACTCTCTCGACCATTTCCAACTGATGGGGATAGGCCGTCCATCCCTTTGCTTGAAACCAATCTGAAAATTGTACAGGCATAGACACAGAAAATGACCTATTCAAATAAACGACAAGTAAAAAGTAACAGAGGCGGGTCAGGCAATTCACGTATATGATTCATTTTGCCCTCAGCTATTTCATGAATCCATGATAGAAATGTAAGTAATTTCCCTGACAAGGCAAATGGAGATTTTTTTATGATCGAACTTTATTATTGGCCAACACCAAATGGCCATAAAATCTCTATTGCCCTTGAGGAAATGGGACTGCCCTATGAAATCAAGTCGGTAAATATTGGTGCGGGGGATCAGTTCAAGCCAGAATTTCTGGCCTTTTCACCAAATAACCGAATGCCGGCGATCATCGATCATGATGGCCCTGACGGCAAGCCGGTCACTGTCTTTGAATCTGGTGCTATATTATTATATCTGGCTGAAAAGACAGGCCAGTTGATGCCAACAGTTACAAATGAGCGGATCGCTGTTTATGAATGGCTGATGTGGCAGATGGGGGGCTTTGGCCCAATGCTCGGACAGGCGCATCATTTCAATTACTATGCCCCTGAAAAAGTGGATTATGCCATGAAGCGTTATTCAGTAGAGGCAAATCGGCTTTATGGTGTATTGGACAGACGTTTAGCGAAGACAAAATATGTTGCCGGGGAAGTCTATTCTATTGCTGATATAGCGATTTTGCCCTGGACTCGGACATATCAGCGTCAAAATGTTAGAATTGAAGATTACCCGAATGTTGCTGCCTGGCGTGAAGAGTTGGGCAGCAGAGATGCAGTTGTTGCTGGCATGAAGGTTGGTGCACAATGGCGCGAAGATTTAAAGACTTTGAATGCAGAGGATTTCGCCAAGCTCTTCGGCACAAAATGAGCGGCTTGCGCAGCGTTTAAGTAGAGTAATTGATGTTAAACTGGGTGAAAACAACGGCAAGTGGTTTGTCTGTTCTGCCTGCTAGGGCCATGATAGATCCAACAACGCCTCAGCCCGTCGCTCTCATAACGCATGGCCATGCAGATCATGCCAGAGCAGGCCATAAACATGTAATAGCAACGCCGCAAACATTAGATATAATGGCAGCGCGATATGGACAGGGTTTTGCGCAGGCTGTGACACCGCTGGCCTATGGCGAGAGTTTGACACTAGGCGAGGTGCAATTGTCGATGGCACCGGCAGGCCATGTTCTGGGCAGTGCGCAGATAATAATTGACTTTAAAGGTCAGCGCATGGTTGCTGCTGGCGACTATAAACGGTCTCCAGATCCAACCTGCCAGCCCTTTGAAATTGTGCCTTGTGATGTTTTTATAACTGAAGCAACTTTTGCTTTGCCAGTTTTTCGGCATCCAGTGCCTAGTGATGAAATTAAAAAGTTGCTGCATGCTAAATATCTGTTTCCAGACAGGACAATACTTGTCGGGGCTTATGCGCTGGGTAAGGCGCAGCGTATCATCGCATTGCTGCGACAAGCTGGCTATAATCAGCCTGTTTATATTCATGGCGCGCTGCGCAAATTATGCGATTTATATGAGCGTTATGGTATAGAACTTGGCCCTTTATTACCTGCATCTGCTGGCCAAGCAGGAAAAGAACAGCCCGAGCTGATAGGTCAAATTGTTATTGCTCCGCCAGCAGCCTATAGCAGCAAATGGGCGCAGCGCCTGACAGACCCATTGTTTGCCTTTGCATCTGGCTGGATGCAGGTACGCCAGAGAGCAAAACAGAAAGGTGTGGAGTTACCTCTTATTTTATCTGACCATGCAGACTGGCCAGATCTGCTGCATACGCTAAAACAAATTAGTCCAAAAGAGGTATGGATTACGCATGGCCGCGAAGATGCTCTTCTTCATGCCTGTAATAAATTAGGTATTGAAGCCCATGCTTTGTCTCTGGTCGGGTATGAAGAGGAAGCTGAATGAGAGCGTTTTCTGATTTGCTTGAGGTTTTACTTTTCTCGCCACGGCGGACGGTGAAGCTGGCTCATCTTGTGAACTGGATAAGGTCAACGGATGACCCTGACCGTGGATGGGGCCTTGCCGCGCTGACCTGCGATTTGTCATTTAGTGGAGTTAAATCAGGGGTTGTGCGTGAACTGGCAGAGCAGGTGACGGACCCTGATTTATTTGCGTTATCATATGATTTTGTGGGCGATCTTGCAGAAACAGTAGCCTTACTTTGGCCTGATCCTGACCCTGTATCTGACGGAAAAAAAACATCATTATCTGAGGTTGTGGGCGTCCTGACATCTATCCATCGTAAAGATGCGGTGCTACAGCTGTCAGACTGGATGAATGAGCTGAAAGTGTCTGAACGTTGGGCCTTGTTAAAATTAGCAACAGGTGGCATGCGGGTAGGCGTATCTGCTCGGCTTGTGCGTGTTTCCCTTGCGCAAGCCTACGATAAGAATGTCAGTGAGATAGAACAGATATGGCCCTTGTTGGAACCTCCCTATGCCACTTTATTTGATTGGCTTGAAGGGCGGGCAAAAAAGCCAGATGCAACAGGCCGGGCCGTTTTTCATCCGGTCATGCTTGCCGCGCCAATTGACGAAAAGACGCTTTGCTCACTCAATCTTGAAGACTGGCAGATTGAATGGAAATGGGATGGTGCCCGCATT
>CABYIQ010000013.1 GCA_902518965.1 uncultured SAR116 cluster alpha proteobacterium | reverse complement strand
CCAACCTGACGCGCAAGAAGAATATGCTCGCGGGTCTGTGGCATTGGTCCATCTGCTGCTGAAACAACAAGAATGGCACCATCCATCTGTGCTGCTCCTGTAATCATGTTCTTTACATAGTCAGCATGGCCAGGACAATCTACATGTGCATAGTGGCGATTCTCTGTCTCATACTCAACATGCGCTGTCGAAATCGTGATTCCACGAGCACGCTCCTCTGGCGCGCCGTCAATTTCATCATACGCCTTGAACTCAGCCCCACCAGCCTCAGCCATAACCTTCGTAATCGCCGCTGTGAGTGTCGTCTTACCATGATCAACATGGCCAATAGTCCCAATGTTACAATGGGGCTTCGAACGATCAAACTTCTCCTTAGACATATCCGTCTCTCCTGCTATCAAATAGATTTTTAAGATTAAGCCATTTTTGCTCTGACTTCATCAGCCACGGCCTGAGGCACTTGTTCGTAATGGTCAAATTGCATTGAATATTGAGCACGACCCTGGCTCATAGAACGAAGGGTATTGATATAACCAAACATATTTGCTAACGGTACCATCGCATCAATTGAGCGCGCATTTCCGCGTTGATCCATACCTCCAACATTACCCCTGCGTGAATTCAAATCACCAATAATGTCACCGACATAATCCTCTGGTGTAATCACCTCAACCTTCATGATCGGCTCAAGGAGACGAGGTGCTGCTTTTTCGACGGCCTCTCGGAACGCGGCGCGCGCAGCAATTTCAAAGGCAAGAACTGATGAGTCAACATCATGGCTGGCACCATCAATCAACTCAACTTCAAAGTCGATTACTGGAAAGCCCGCAATAACACCTGTTTCTTTTGCCTGCATAATGCCTTTTTCAACTCCAGGAATGAATTCTTTTGGAACAGAACCACCGACAATTGAGTTGGTAAAACCATAGCCGCCTTCGGACAAGGGTGAAAAGATTAACTTAACACGAGCAAACTGGCCAGAACCGCCAGACTGCTTTTTATGTGTGTAATCAACTTCAACCTGCTTAGTAATTGTCTCACGATAGGCTACCTGCGGCGCACCAATATTCGCCTCGACCTTGAATTCACGCTTCAATCGGTCAACAAGGATGTCCAAATGGAGCTCGCCCATCCCCCTCATTATGGTCTGACCTGATTCAACGTCAGACGCCACCTGAAAGGACGGATCCTCAGCAGCCAGACGTTGCAAACCAGTGCTCATCTTTTCCTGATCATTCTTTGATTTTGGCTCAACAGCAATTTCGATCACAGGATCAGGGAAGGTCATTGTTTCCATCACCACTTGCTGCACCTGATCACACAAGGTATC
Source organism: uncultured SAR116 cluster alpha proteobacterium (assembly GCA_902518965.1). GTDB lineage: Bacteria > Pseudomonadota > Alphaproteobacteria > Puniceispirillales > Puniceispirillaceae > JADHLI01. The sequence goes on along the minus strand of CABYIQ010000013.1, from coordinate 41,664 downwards.
GCCTGTTGTGGTTTTCTTCATCCCCGCCAGCGCGACAATATCACCAGCAAAAGCTTCATCGATTTCTTCACGGTTATTTGAATGCATCATCATCATTCGACCGACACGCTCACGGTCACCTTTTGTCGAGTTCATTAGGCTATCGCCCTTCTTTAGAGAACCAGAATAAATCCGCACAAAAGTAAGTGAACCAACAAAAGGATCATTCATAATTTTGAACGCTAAACCTGTGAATGGCTGCTGGTCATCAGCACTGCGTTCTATATCACGCGTTTCTGTTTCATCGCCTGGCTTAAAGCCTTTATAAGATGGTACATCTAACGGACCTGGCAAGTAATCAATTACGGCGTTCAACATAGGTTGAACACCTTTATTTTTGAACGCAGAGCCGCAAATGACAGGCACAAATGACATGTTCAAAGTGCCTTTGCGGATTAGACGCTGAATTGTATCAAAATCAGGCTCGTCCCCCTCCAGGAACGCTTCCATAACGTCATCATCCTGTTCAACAACCAGCTCAATAAGCTCGGCACGCATTTCTTCTGCTTTATCTTTCAGCTCAGGGCGAATTTCTCGGAGATCCCAGCTCGCACCTAGGTCTTCAGAATTCCACACCCATTCTTGCATAGTCACTAGGTTCACAAGACCCGCAAACTCATTTTCTGCTCCAATCGGCATATGAATTGGGAGAGGCGTAGCCCCAGTGCGATCTTTTATCATAGCAACGCAGTTGAAGTAATCCGCACCGATTTTATCCATCTTGTTAACGAATACTACTCGGGGGACTTCATAACGATCCGCCTGACGCCAAACTGTTTCAGTCTGCGGCTCAACACCAGCATTTGCATCCAACACACAAACCGCACCGTCTAATACAGCCAATGACCGTTCAACTTCAATCGTGAAATCAACGTGCCCTGGTGTGTCAATAATATTGAAACGGAATTTTGCGTCGTCAGGGTCTGTGCCATGCTCACCGGATGGGGTCTCGCCGTCTTCAGTCCTAAACCAAAAGCAGGTCGTTGCCGCAGATGTAATTGTGATTCCGCGTTCCTGCTCTTGCTCCATCCAATCCATCGTTGCCGCGCCATCATGCACTTCACCAATCTTGTGCGACCTGCCTGTATAATAGAGAACACGTTCTGTTGTGGTGGTCTTACCGGCATCAATGTGTGCCATAATACCAAAATTACGGTAACGTTCCAGAGGATACTGTCGAGACATGGTCTTAAACTCCGTCTACAAATACTTAAACTACCAACGATAATGCGAAAATGCACGGTTGGCTTCAGCCATTTTGTGAGTGTCTTCACGTTTTTTTACAGCGTTGCCGCGGTTATTTGCAGCGTCCATCAACTCGCCCGATAAACGACCCACCATAGTGGTCTCGCCTCGCCTTCTAGAACTATCAATCAACCAACGAATAGCAAGAGCCTGCGCACGGTCGGCACGAACCTCCACAGGCACCTGATAAGTTGCACCCCCTACTCGACGAGAACGTACCTCGAGATGAGGGCGCACATTTTCAAGTGCATCATGGAAGATTTTTGTTGGCTCAATGCCCGATTTTGATCCTATCTGCTCAAAAGCACCATAAACAATCTTCTCAGCAACTGAACGTTTGCCATCAAACATCAGGCAAGACATAAATTTCGAAACGACAGTGTCCTTATATTTTGGATCTGGAAGTACAGGGCGTTTTTCAGCTTTGCGACGACGTGACATAACTGCTCCTTATTTAGGCCGTTTGGCCCCGTATTTTGAACGGCGTTGACGGCGATCTGAAACCCCTTGTGTATCAAGCGTGCCGCGAATAATATGATAACGAACACCCGGCAAATCCTTCACCCGTCCGCCCCGAATAAGCACTACAGAGTGCTCTTGTAGGTTGTGCCCCTCGCCCGGAATATAACTTGTGACTTCAAATCCATTCGTCAGGCGGACACGCGCAACCTTACGCAGAGCTGAATTTGGCTTTTTCGGGGTCGTCGTGTAGACACGCGTGCATACACCGCGCTTCTGCGGACACGCTTCCATGGCCGGCACTTTATTGCGTGATGTCGGACGTGAGCGTCCGTGACGGATCAACTGGTTAATTGTTGGCATAACAAGCCCTTTACTACCCGTACAAAAATAAAAAAACAAAACAGCCGGTCCGGCACCGCCGACTTGACTGTCTTTTTTTCCCCAGTGGGGATAAGGTTTTTCCCCTGTATATTCTACCCAGCGTCTAGGTTTCTGACATTTAGAGACATATGTCTGATCAGAACCTACCACCTGTGTCAACAAGAGTTGGCGGACTATAAGGGCGAAAAGGCAATAGGGTCAAGTTTTATTTTGCCCCTAATGCCCTAAATTTTCTTTCGAATTATGCTGCAGATGCTGCCAACCTATTAAAAGCAATAGTTCAGCATCTATTCAGCTGGCAATTCGGAGACTTCTGCATCATCAAAGCTAGCCTCAGCCGTAAGCTCTGCTTGCTGTGATTCAGCTTCAGCCCGTTTCAGGGAAATAGTTTTATCCCTGTCAGCTGCGATTGCTCGCAAACGATTCATAACTGAGCCAGTGCCTGCTGGGATCAACCGGCCAACGATGACATTTTCTTTCAAGCCCTCCAACCTGTCTTCACGTCCAGAAACTGATGCCTCAGTCAGCACCCGTGTTGTCTCCTGGAAGGAGGCAGCAGATACGAATGAGCGGGTCTGCAAAGATGCTTTTGTGATGCCAAGTAACACCGGCCGCGCCTTGGCAAGTGCAAAGCCTTCAGCCTCAGCAATTTCATTTGCTTTTGCGAATTCCTCCCGCTCAACCTGTTCACCAACCAGCAATGTTGTTTCTCCCCCATCCTCTACCTCAACTTTTTGCAGCATCTGGCGAACAATCGTCTCAATATGCTTATCGTTGATTTTCACGCCTTGTAGACGGTATACATCTTGGATTTCCTTAACTAGATAGTCGGCAAGTGCCTCCACCCCAAGGATATTCAAAATGTCATGTGGCACCGGCGATCCATCAAGGAGCAAATCGCCTTTTCGGACTGTATCACCTTCATTCACAGCAAGCGAACGCCCCTTCGGCAACAGATATTCTACCGGTTCATTGCTATCATCAACTGGCACCACCCGTATGCGACGCTTGGCTTTATAATCTGTTCCAAACTCAACACGTCCATCAGTTTCACTAATCACAGCAAAATCCTTGGGACGGCGTGCTTCAAAAAGTTCAGCGACCCGCGGCAAACCACCGGTAATGTCACGTGTTTTAGAGGATTCACGGGGAATACGGGCCACTACATCACCAGCTTTTACCTCCGCACCATTTTCAACTGACAGGATCGCTCCTACCGGTAAGAAGTATCTAGCTTCATTCCCATTTGATAAATTCAGAACCTCACCATCTGCATCCCGCATCGTAATCCGTGGTCGTAGATTAGCTGATTTTCCTGTCTGCTTACTTTCAATCACTTCCCTGCTAATAATTCCTGTTGCTTCGTCTGCGACTTCCCGCACAGAAATACCATCCGTCAGATCAACATAGTTGGCGATCCCTTCTAACTCTGTGATAATCGGAATTGTGTATGGGTCCCATTCAATCAGAACATCACCAGGGTTGACCGTATCTCCATCCTCGAAAAACAGCTTACCCCCATAAGGCAGACGGTAACGCGCTCGTTCGGCATCCTGTTCATTGACAATCGTAAGCTCTGCCGACCGGCTCATGACAATAGGCTTACCATCCGCACCGCGCACCAAACTTACATCTTGCAGTTTGACTGTACCGGCAGCTGTTGATTCAATATTGTTAGCTTCTGCCCCTCGCTGAGCAGCCCCACCAACATGGAAAGTCCGCATAGTTAATTGTGTTCCAGGCTCACCAATTGACTGTGCAGCGATAACACCAACAGCTTCTCCTATATTAACAGTTGTGCCTCTGGCCAGATCACGTCCATAACAGGTGCCACATACACCCACATTTGACTCACAGACCAAAACAGAACGCACATAAGCCTGGTCATTTCCGGATTCTTCAATTTTTTCTAGATGGTCTTCGGTGACCATCTCTCCAGCGCCAACAATGACTTCACCTGTCTGCATATGACACAGGTTGGCAGCCAGGAAACGCCCAAGGATACGCTCAGACAGCGGGTCAACAATTTCCGACCCGTTCATTGCGTGACTGATCGTAATCCCCTGCTTAGTGCCGCAATCATGGATTGTTACGATACAGTCCTGTGCTACGTCAACCAAACGACGTGTCAGGTAGCCAGAGTTTGCTGTTTTAAGCGCTGTATCTGCCAGGCCTTTGCGTGCTCCATGAGTTGAATTGAAATACTCTAGCACGTTAAGACCTTCTTTAAAGGAGGACTTAATTGGCGTTTCAATGATCTCACCGGATGGTTTGGCCATCAGCCCGCGCATACCAGCGAGCTGTTTGATTTGGGCAGCAGAACCACGAGCTCCTGAATGTGCCATCATCCACACCGAGTTAATTGGCTCCCCTCTCTTTTCTGTTGAGATCCCTTTCATCATCTCATCAGCAACCTGATCAGAACAGCGTGACCATACGTCAACCACCTTGTTATATTTTTCACCCTGAGTGATGAAGCCATCTAGATATTGACGTTCAAATTCTTCAACCTGTGTTTCTGCATCGGATACGAATTTTGCTTTCAATTCAGGCGTAGTAAGATCAGCAATGCCAAATGAAATCCCAGACTGGCAGGCTTGTGTAAATCCAAGACCCATAAGACGGTCACAGAAAATTACGGTATCCTTCTGCCCACAATGGCGATAAATATAGTCAATGACATTTGACACTTCTTTCTTTGTCATAAGCTTGTTGACCAGCGAAAAGGTTACATTCGGATTATTGGGCAACAGGTCAGCAAGACGGGCACGGCCGGGGGTTGTGTCCATAACGCGTGTTACTGGCTGGCCAGCTTCATCAAAAGTGCTAACACGGGCTTTGACTTTGGCGTGCAAACTCACAGAACCGTTATCAAGCGCTAGTAGAATTTCCTGAATATCAGCAAAGGCCATGCCTTCACCCCTCTCACTCTCACGCTCCATTGAGAGATAATAAAGCCCCAGGATGATATCCTGAGAAGGTACAATAATAGGCTTCCCGTTCGCGGGACTGAGAATGTTGTTTGTTGACATCATCAATACACGCGCTTCAAGCTGGGCTTCCAGAGACAATGGAACATGCACGGCCATCTGGTCGCCATCAAAATCAGCATTAAATGCTGTGCAGACAAGCGGATGAAGCTGTATAGCCTTGCCTTCAACAAGAACAGGTTCAAATGCCTGAATGCCCAAGCGGTGTAATGTTGGCGCCCGGTTTAGCATAACAGGATGCTCACGGATAACCTGTTCAAGAATATCCCAAACCTCTGGTCGCTCTTTTTCTACCATTCGCTTTGCTGCCTTAATGGTGCTGGCAAGCCCATACATTTCGAGCTTTGAGTATATGAACGGCTTGAACAATTCCAAAGCCATTTTCTTGGGCAAACCACATTGGTGCAGCTTTAGCTCAGGCCCAACTACAATCACAGACCGTCCAGAATAATCAACGCGCTTACCCAGCAGGTTCTGTCGAAAACGGCCCTGTTTACCTTTCAACATGTCCGATAAAGACTTCAGTGGTCGCTTATTCACACCAGAAATGATGCGTCCACGCCGACCATTATCAAACAGTGCGTCAACAGCTTCTTGCAACATCCTCTTTTCATTACGTACAATTATATCTGGCGCACGCAGTTCGATCAGACGCTTTAGACGATTATTTCTGTTAATTACACGGCGGTATAAATCATTCAGATCGGATGTAGCAAAACGACCGCCGTCTAAGGGCACTAGCGGGCGCAATTCAGGAGGGATAACCGGCACAACATCGAGAATCATCCATTCCGGACGACAACCTGATTCACGAAACGCATCAATCAGCTTTAGTCGCTTTACCAGCTTTTTTCGCTTCGCCTCTGACCCTGTTTCTCGGAGCTCTTCACGAATCGTTTCACGTTCAGTATCCAGTTCGAGAGCACCCAAAATGATTTTAATCGCCTCAGCACCAATAGCAGCTTCGAAAGCGTCATCCCCGAATTCGTCCTGCGCGTCGTAATATTCCTCTTCTGATAGGAGCTGCCCCTTCTCAAGAGAAGTAAGACCTGGTTCTATTACAACAAAGTTTTCAAAATAAAGAACTTTCTCAAGATCCTTGAGGGCCATATCCACAAGTAAGCCAATACGGCTTGGCAATGATTTCAGAAACCAGATATGAGCAACAGGTGCGGCCAGCTCAATATGCCCCATGCGCTCACGTCGGACTTTTGAAAGAGTCACCTCAACACCGCATTTCTCGCAGATAATGCCACGATATTTCATTCGTTTATATTTGCCACAGAGACATTCATAATCACGAACAGGACCAAATATACGAGCGCAAAATAGCCCGTCTTTCTCAGGTTTGAAGGTCCTATAATTAATGGTTTCTGGCTTCTTTATCTCGCCAAAAGACCATGACCTAATTCGTTCTGGTGAGGCGATTGAAATCTGGATTTTATCGAAGCTCTGAGCAGCTTTTGGCTGACCAAATGGATTCATCAGATCGTTCATGTTACGCGACTCCTAAAGCGTTTAATTATAATACATTCCACAAAGTTTATCAGCTTTCGAATGCTATCAGATTTCTGCATCATGCAGTTCGACATTCAAGCCCAAAGAGCGCAGCTCTTTTATCAAAACATTGAAGGATTCCGGAATACCAGCCTCGAAATCATCATCACCGCGGACGATGGCCTCATATACCTTTGTTCGACCAGAAACGTCATCAGACTTAACTGTCAACATTTCCTGAAGCGTGTAAGCTGCCCCATAAGCTTCCAGCGCCCAGACTTCCATTTCACCGAAGCGCTGTCCGCCGAATTGGGCCTTGCCACCTAGCGGTTGTTGGGTGACCAGACTGTACGGACCAATAGATCGAGCATGAATTTTTTCATCAACAAGATGATGAAGTTTCAGCATGTAAATATAACCAACTGTGACCGGACGGTCGAAAACCTCACCGGTACGACCATCTATAAGTGTTTCCTGGCCAGTTTCAGATAGACCAGCCTTTCCCAGCAAGCTAACCACATCAGCTTCTCGCGCACCATCAAAGACTGGTGTGCCCATGGGCACACCGCGTGACAGCAGATTGGCTTGCTCAATAACCTGCTGGTCATCCATAGCGCCTAGTTTTTCCTTATACTGATCCTCTGGATAAATATCCTTGAGAAGACCATGCAGTTTTTTAATCTCACCACTGGCTTGCGCAGCTTCAGCTGCTTTGCCCACCTGTTCGCCAAGACCACGGGCAGCCCATCCCAGATGCGTTTCAAGGATTTGCCCCACATTCATACGCGACGGCACCCCCAGCGGGTTCAAAACAATATCAACAGGAGTCCCATCTGCTAGATAGGGCATATCCTCTGCGGGCATAATCCGGGAAATAACTCCTTTATTGCCATGACGGCCGGCCATTTTGTCTCCTGGTTGCAGCTTACGCTTGACTGCAACGAAGACTTTGACCATCTTCATTACACCTGGCATGAGCTCGTCACCCCGCTGCAGCTTATCAACCTTATCACTGAAACGGCCATCAAGTGCTTTGATTGCCTGATCAAAATTGGCATTCTGTGCCTCTACAGACTTTTGAACGCCATCATCCTGCACAGCAACTTGCGATAGCTGGTTCCGGGTTAGCCCATCCAGTAATTCAGCCGTCAAAACTGCATTTGTGCCTAAATCTTTTGGGCCTGTAGCAACTTTCTGGCCTTTCAGAAGTGAATGCATCCGGCTAGTGTAGCCGCCTTCCAGAATAGACTGCTCATCATCACGGTCTTTAGCCAGTCGTTCAATTTCCGCGCGTTCGATCGCCCGTGCGCGCTCATCTTTCTCAAGACCACGGCGTGAAAATACGCGCACTTCAACAACCGTTCCCGCTCCACCAGGCGGAACTCGCAGTGAAGTATCACGAACATCAGAGGCTTTTTCACCAAAGATTGCCCGTAATAATTTTTCCTCAGGAGTCATTGGTGTCTCACCTTTCGGTGTTACTTTCCCAACCAGGATGTCACCTGCACCAACCTCTGCACCAACATAAACAATACCAGCCTCATCAAGATTTTTTAGGGCTTCTTCACCAACATTCGGAATATCACGTGAAATTTCTTCTTGACCTAGCTTAGTATCACGCGCCATCACCTCATATTCTTCAATGTGAATAGACGTGAACACATCATCGCGGACAATACGCTCATTTATTAGGATGGAATCCTCGAAATTATAGCCGTTCCATGGCATAAAGGCGACCAGAACATTGCGGCCAAGTGCCAATTCGCCGTCTTCCGTTGACGGTCCATCTGCAATAATGTCACCCGTTTTCACTTGGTCACCAACCTTGACCAATGGTCGCTGATTGACAGTTGTGTTCTGGTTTGACCGCTGAAACTTCAATAGAGAATAGATGTCGACAGGTGAAGCTGTCGCATCACCAATATCGTCTGTGCGCACAACAATCCGTGTTGCATCCACTTGGTCAACAATACCATCCCGTCTAGCGACGATTGTCACGCCTGAGTCACGAGCAACGCGGGCTTCCATGCCAGTGCCAATAATTGGTGCCTCTGCCTTAAGTAGCGGCACAGCTTGACGCTGCATGTTTGAGCCCATTAAAGCACGGTTTGCATCATCGTTTTCAAGAAACGGAATTAATGCTGCAGCAACAGATACAAGTTGCTTCGGAGAAACATCAACATATTCGATATCTGTTGGCCGTGCTAACCCAATTTCACCTGCCCGGCGAACTGGGATCAGTTCACCAACAAAATTACCCTTGGCATCAAGCTCTGCATTCGCCTGCGCGATTGTAAAACGGCCTTCTTCCATAGCTGAAATATAGCGGTAGTCGTCTGTAACTTTACCGTCTACAACCTTGCGGTAAGGGGTTTCAATAAAACCGTAACGATTGATCAGGGCATATGTTGCTAGTGAATTTATCAGTCCGATGTTTGGGCCTTCAGGCGTCTCAATCGGACAAATACGGCCATAATGAGTCGGATGCACGTCACGAACCTCAAATCCAGCTCGCTCACGTGTCAGACCACCCGGACCAAGCGCGGACACACGCCTCTTATGAGTAATTTCAGAAAGTGGGTTAGTCTGGTCCATGAATTGCGATAATTGGGATGAGCCAAAAAATTCACGAACAGCAGCCGCAGCTGGTTTGGCATTTATTAAGTCTGCCGGCATCACCGTATCGATTTCAACTGACCCCATACGCTCACGAATAGCCCGTTCCATGCGAAGTAAACCAACACGATATTGATTCTCCATCAACTCACCCACAGAACGAACACGCCGGTTACCCAGATGGTCAATATCGTCAACTTCGCCGCGCCCATCTTTCAAGTCTACAAGGACTTTCAACACAGAAAGAATATCCTGTTTCCGAAGAATACGGACCGAATCTTGAACATCCATTTCCAAACGGCCGTTCATTTTAACTCGGCCAACTGCTGATAAGTCATACTTTTCGGAATCAAAGAACAGGCTGTTAAACAGTTCATGGGCGGATTCAAGTGTTGGCGGCTCTCCCGGGCGCATCACACGATAAATGTCAACAAGGGCTTCCTCTCGGCAATTATTGCGGTCAGCTGCCAGCGTATTGCGAAGATGTGGACCAATATTGACGTTATCAATGCCCAGAACAGAGAGTTCGCTGATATCATTGTCTCGCAGCACAACCAGAATCTCTTCCGTGATTTCATCACCAGCTTCAGCCAGAACAACACCCGTATTCAAATCCACAAGGTCTTTAGCCACAAAACGGCCTAGCATATCAAATTCCTCAATACGGATGAAAGCAAGACCAGCATCTTGAATTTTACGCATTACCCGCGGGGTCAACTTTGTGCCTGTCTCGGCAGCAACTTCCCCTGTTTCTGCATTCACAAGGTCTCTGTTCAATTTGACGCCTGCATAGCTTGCTGCGTGGAACTCACACTTCCAACCATCACCGTCACGGCTGTATTCTAAATCCTCATAAAACACCGACAAAATATCTTCACGACTCATACCGGTCAGTTCACTTGGGTCGATTTCGCGATCATCTGCGTCAGCCTGTGCTATTATCTGGTCCGATTCAGCATTTGGCAGAGCCATTAGAAAAGTTGTAGCTGGCAATTTACGTTTGCGGTCAATTCGGACATTTAGTATATCCTTGGCATCATATTCAAAATCAAGCCAGGACCCGCGATAAGGAATAATCCGCGCAGCAAAAAGATATTTTCCTGAAGAATGTGTCTTGCCCTTGTCATGGTCGAAAAACACCCCAGGCGACCTGTGCATCTGCGATACGATAACTCGTTCCGTTCCATTTATAATAAACGTACCATTGTTGGTCATTAGGGGCATATCGCCCATATAAACATCCTGTTCTTTGATGTCCCGAATCGATTTCGCGCCTGTGTCCTCGTCAATTTCCCAAACCACCAAGCGCAAGGTTACTTTCAAGGGCGATGCATAGGTGAGCCCGCGCTGCTGACATTCGTCAACATCATATTTTGGTGCTTCAAGCTCATAAGATTCAAACTGCAAGATCGCCCGGCCAGCAAAATCATAAATTGGGAAAACTGATGAGAAAGCTTCCTGAAGGCCTACACTGGTGCGGTCTGCTTTGGCTACACCTAGTTGCAAAAACTGGTCATAACTTGACCGCTGCACATCAATAAGATTGGGCATCTGTGCCACTTCAGACAGGTGACCAAAGGTACGTCTCACGCGTTTACGACTATCTAAACTGCTCACACGTTTTGCCATCAGCTAACCTCATTCGTTTGAAAAGCTGGCGGACCATCAATCCTATGGCACGCTTCAGCTAAAATTTGCATTCATTTGCGATCTCGTCCTAATTATCTAAAACAGACCACATTTATAAACGCTAGACACCGGACTTCATCTGAAGCCCGGTGCATAGCAAATTCAGTCGAAAAGACTGCGCGCGCTCAATTACTTAAGTTCGACAGTCGCGCCAGCTTCTTCCAGCTTGGCCTTGAGCTCTTCAGCTTCGGCTTTAGCAACACCTTCCTTTACAGGCTTTGGCGCACCTTCAACCAAATCTTTTGCTTCTTTCAAACCCAATCCAGTTATCGTGCGGACTTCTTTAATCACATTGATTTTTGAGCCACCGGGTGAAGCAAGGATGACATCAAACTCATCCTTTTCTTCTGCTGCCGAACCACCAGAATCGCCACCACTAACAGCGGCAACAGCCACAGGTGCTGCGGCTGCAGATACACCCCATTTCTCTTCAAGCAATTTAGACAGTTCAGCAGCCTCAAGAACGGTCAGAGAAGACAAATCTTCTGCAATTTTTTGTATATCAGCCATTATAATCTCCTTATAACTTTAACTTTCTAATCAGATCGGCATATGCCTACTGCAATTGATCTGCCCGTGCCTTAACAACACGTGCCAACTTCGCGGCAGGTGCTTGCGACAAACGCGCCAATTTTGTTGCCGGGGCATTCATTAGACCCACAAGCTTTGCCCGCAGCTCATCAAGTGATGGCATTGTAGCCAACGCTTCGACACCGGCCTTGTCCAGCATTTTGCCGTCCAGTGAACCGCCAACGATGGTAAGCTTGTCATTTTCCTTCGCAAATTTTACGAGCACTTTTGCAGCAGCCACCGGATCTGGCGATGTTCCCATCGCTGTTGGCCCGGAGAACATTTCTGTCATCTCCTCGTATTTGGTGCCTTGCAAAGCAATTTTGGTCAGTCTGTTTTTTGTTACCTTAAAACCGGCTCCTGCTTCACGCATACGCGCCCGCAGTTCGCTGCTTTCCGCAACAGTCAAGCCAATCTGATGAGTAACAACAACTGAAGTTGCCTCAGACAGGGTAGATTGCAGTGTTTCGATCAGTTCGGCTTTTTCTGTCCGGTTCACCTGATCATCTCCACTTCATAAATACAGAATCACGTGAGTGGTTCTGCTCCGTTTCACCTAAACACATCTACAGTTCTGTATATGTGTCCCTAGGCCTGCCCAAAGAAAGTCAAAGCTTTACAGCTTTCCCCTTTGTCTATGCAGGACATTAAGGTTGCCAAAATTACAACCACCTGCAGTCTTGGACAGGTTAACAGCATTTCTAATCTAAAGATCAGGTTTGCTGCCTTTACCCGCCAGCTTTCAAGAAAACTGACGAATATCTGTCTAGCAAGGAATTTACCTAGCCAAACTGTCATCAATAAATACGCTTGATCCCATAGTAGAGCTGAGCGTGATTTTTTTAATATACGTTCCTTTTGCACCAGATGGACGTGCTTTTTTAATAGCCTCGATAAAAGCAGTTGCATTTTCCGCAATCTTTTCAGCGTCAAAGCTAGCTTTGCCTATACCCGCGTGCACAACCCCAGCTTTTTCAACGCGAAACTGCACTTCACCAGCCTTTGCTGTTTTTACAGCTGCAGCCACATCAGGCGTCACCGTCCCCAACTTTGGATTCGGCATAAGTCCACGCGGGCCCAGAACTTTGCCTAGACGGCCAACAACACCCATCATATCAGGGCTAGCAATCACCCGGTCAAATCCATCTTCACCGTTTTGTATAGATTCAGCCAATTCTTCAGCCCCGACAAATTCAGCGCCAGCTGCTTTTGCCTCGTCAGCTTTGTCATCACGTGCAAACACAGCCACACGCACATCTTTACCAGTCCCGTTTGGCATTGCTACCGCTCCGCGGACCATCTGGTCTGAATGGCGCGGGTCAACACCTAAATTCATAGAAATTTCGATTGTTTCATCAAATTTTGCTGTTGCGCCTTTTTTTACGATTGCGGCGGCATCTGCAACAGAATAATCACGTGTGCGGTCTACATCCGTGGCGAACGCCTTTTGTTTTTTCGTTAGCTTAGCCATGATTATCCCTCCACAACTTCTAGACCCATAGCTCGGGCAGAACCACTGATCATCGCAACAGCGCCATCCATATCAACCGCATTCAGATCTTTCATCTTCTGCTCGGCGATTTCCTTAACCTGTGAGATTGTCACCTTGCCGGCAACAGACCGACCGGGTTCTCCAGAACCTTTTTGCAGACCTGCAGCCTTCTTCAAAAAATAGCTGACTGGTGCGGTTTTTGTCGTGAAGGTAAATGACTTATCCTGAAAAACAGTAATCACGACTGGCACAGGCATATTTTTTTCAAGGCTTTCCGTTGCTGCATTAAAGGCCTTACAGAATTCCATAATATTCACACCGCGCTGACCCAACGCAGGACCCACCGGCGGAGACGGGTTGGCTCCTCCTGCAGGAATGTTAAGCTTTAAATACCCTTCAATTTTCTTTGCCATCTTTTCAGACCCTTTATTTTCTGCTGCCTGTCGGCAGATACCTGATTATTTGCCATATTTTGACGGAAATCTGACCAGCTGCTTACTAGACTAATTAGCTAGATTTTTCCACCTGACTGTATTCAAGCTCGACTGGTGTCGATCGTCCAAAGATAGACACAGCTACTTTCAAGCGTTCTTTTTCATCATCAGCTTCTTCGACAATACCGTTGAAACTTTCGAATGGCCCTTCAACCACACGCACCTCCTCACCAATATCAAAGCTAATTGTTGTGCGAGGCCGTTCAACTCCCTCGTCCATCTGGCGGATAAGCCGCTCTGCCTCGGCCTGGGTAATTGGAACTGGTTTTCCTCTGCCCCCAAGAAAACCAGTAACACGTGGCTGACTTTGCACCAGCGACCACGTCGTATCCGTCAGCTCCATATTGACCAGAATGTATCCTGGAAAGAATTTCCGCTCCGATTGCACTTTAGCTCCGCGTCGCACCTCAACTACTTCTTCAGTTGGCACCATCACATCCACGATCTGTTCATCCAGACCGTGTGTTTCAGCCTGTTCCAGAATCGACTGTGCCATCTTCTTCTCAGAACCTGAAAAGACGTGGACTACATACCAGCGTTTCGCCATGTGAGACCTACCTCAAATTCCCCAATTTCACTCAGCCCTCAGCCACCAAACCCAAGAACAAACTGAACTACGTTCGATAGCACCATATCCACAAGCAAGAAAAATACAGCAGCAATACTTGCCATCACGAAAACCGTGATCGTTGCCAAACCGGTGTCGCGACGCGTCGCCCAGGAAATACGAGAGATTTCCTGTCTGACTTGTCTGACAAATTGTGCAGGAGACACTTTTGCCATCACCAAAGCTTTCTCTCTAACCGGTTATACCTGTTGCAAAACATATATGTCTTCCACCAACGGTCCCATTAAGGTATCAACCGATGTGAAGGATTTTTTGAATTGATGCGGCTGTGTAGCATGGATTAGTCCTGACTATCAAGCCCCAGATGAGACGAAATGACCGCTTTTTTGCTTTTTTGTAATAGCAGAGCATCAGTCTGTGCGTCATAGTATTAAAGACCATAGACTTTGAGCTAACCATGACAGACTGTATAGGTTCATCAATGACACTAAAAAAAAGACGGATGCAGACACGTCCTCATACAAAAAAGGTGGGATGGTGCGGCCTTGGTGCAATGGGATCTGTAATGGCCCCACATTTGCTGGCAGTAACCGATAATCTGATTGGCTATGACGTTAATCCAAACGTTTGGAAAACAGCTCTGTTCAACCCAGATCTTAAGCGTGCTAAGCATCTAACCGATCTCGCGCAAACGGATACTATAATCACCATGTTACCTGATGGTCCAGCCGTTCGGTCTGTTTGCGAGACTGTTCTTAACGCTGGTTTTTCAGGAACCATTATCGATATGTCATCCTGCCATCCGCAAGACAGCCTTAGCCTGGCAGACGACATCACAGCTGAGGGAAGCTGTTTCATCGATGCACCTGTATCTGGGGGTGTGTCCAAAGCCGCCAGTGCCGAGCTGATGATCATGGCTGGCGGCAAGGATGATGACATCTGTGGGGTCCAAATCCTTCTGACCGCAATGGGAAACCTGCAGCATGTTGGCCCCGTTGGAGCAGGTCATGCGATGAAAGCTCTGAACAATTATGTATCTGCTGCTGGTCTGCTTGCGAGCTTTCAGGCGTTGGCAACAGCAAAAGATGCAGGCATTTCTCCAGAAACGTTCATCAAGGTTATAAATAGTTCAACAGGCCGGAATAACACAACAGAAGTGAAGCTGGAGAAATTTGTGTTACCTGAAACTTTTAATTCCGGCTTTGCGCTGCAGCTTATGGCAAAGGATGTAAATATCGCCCGTGAGCTGATAGAGGCTGCTGGCAACAACACACCAGTCACTCCTGCTCTTGCAGCATGCCTTGATTCAGCCGTATCTGCCCTTGGGCAGCAGGCAGACCATACCGCACTGTATAGCTATGTTACTGACAAACCAGATGCTGAAGGCTTCGACAAATGAACCCCATACAAACAGAAACTCCGGCAGAGGATATTGGCCCATTTGACTATATAATAGTTGGTGCAGGTACCGCTGGCTGTGCATTGGCGAACAGGCTGTCAGCAAATCCATCTGTTTCTGTTCTGCTTTTGGAAGCAGGAGAAAGTGATAATTACATCTGGACAAAGATACCGGTTGGTTATCTGTATTGTATGGGTAACCCGCGCACAGACTGGGGTTTTAAGACAGCTCCGGCAGACGGGCTGAACGGACGGTCACTGAATTATCCACGTGGCCGCATCTTAGGAGGATGTTCTTCGATTAATGGCATGATTTATATGCGTGGTCAGGCTGCGGATTATGAACACTGGCGTCAGCTAGGTAATGAAAACTGGGGGTGGGATGATGTGCTGCCCTATTTTAAGAAGTCAGAAGATCATTATGCCGGCGGCGATGATATGCATGGCTCTGGCGGTGAATGGCGTGTTGAAGAGCAGCGCCTGTCATGGGATATATTGGATAAATTCAGGGCAGCCTGTATCGCCGCTGGCATTCCGGCAATAGACGATTTCAATCGCGGCAATAATGAAGGTGTCGGCTATTTTCAGGTCAATCAGAGACGTGGTTGGCGATGGAGCAGTTCTAAGGCTTTTCTTGCTCCAGCACGGGGCCGCAAGAATCTGACTGTGCTTACAGGTGCAACTGCCCAAAAGATTGTTTTGACCGACCTCAAGGTTGATGGACTGCAGTTCCATCATCATAACCGAGTGGCACTTGCGGGCTGCAGAGGGGAAGTGATTTTATGCAGTGGGGCCATTGGCACACCGCAGCTTTTACAATTATCAGGCATTGGCGCGCCTGAACTTTTGCAGAGCAACGGCATTGCTGTTCGCCACAATCTACCGGGTGTTGGCCAGAACCTTCAAGACCATCTGCAAATCAGAACCATTTATAAGGTCAAGAATGTGCGCACACTGAATGACTTTGCGCATAAACTGACAGGAAAAATACGAATTGGACTTGAATATTTCCTAAACCGTTCCGGCCCTATGTCTATGGCTCCTAGCCAGCTTGGTGCATTTGTGAAGTCTGATCCGGCAATGGCAACTCCTGACCTTCAATATCATGTCCAGCCCCTGTCGCTTCCTGCCTTCGGTGAACCTCTGCACAGTTTCTCTGCTTTCACTGCCTCTGTCTGCAATCTGCGGCCACACTCACGTGGGACCGTTCAGATTACATCAGCTGATCCCTTCGCCAAACCGCATATCGCGCCTCATTATCTGTCAGCTGAAGCTGACCGACTTGTCGCTGCCAAAGCGATAAGGCTGACCCGGAATATTGTAAGACAGGCACCGCTTGCAGAACATGTCACTGACGAATTTCTGCCTGGGGCAGACATTCAGTCCGATGAAGAACTGGCTGCAAAGGCTGGTGATATCAGCACAACAATTTTCCATCCTGTAGGTACAGCAAAAATGGGTAATGATTCACAAGCTGTGGTCAGTGATAGGCTGAAGGTTCACGGCATCTCTGGCCTGCGGGTGGCAGACGCGTCTGTAATGCCTACCATCACGTCTGGGAACACAAATTCGCCGACACTAATGATCGCCGAAAAAGCTGCCGATTTCATTACCCGCGAGAGACACTGAGGACAACTTTACAACCTGTCCGCCAATACAGAAGCGACGTGTCTTGCCTCTCGTCCTGTCCCATCGGCAATCTGGCAACGGCAGGAAGTACCATCAGCGACAACAATAGTTTCAGGCTCAGCATCTCTCACTTGTGGAAACAACTTTGACGACCCCATTTTCATAGAAAATTCGTAAGTATCTGTGCCATAACCAAAGGCCCCGGCCATACCACAGCAGCTTGTTTCCACCTGCTCAACCTCAAATCCGGCCAGCTCAGCAAGAACAGTTTCTACCGGTCGCAACACATCAAATGCTTTTTGGTGACAATGGCCATGCAGCAAGGCTTTGCCACCTGTCTCACGTAGCTTTAACTCCGGCTTATCACGGGCCAGAAGCTCTTCAAAGGTTAGCACATGTTCTGCGACCTTATTGGCTTCGGCTGTGGACAGAAGTGCGGGAACCTCATCACGAAGAGCCAGCGTGCATGACGGCTCAAGTCCAACAATTGGAATACCCTGTTCGGCAAAAGGCAGGTAGGTCGTCACAAGAACTTGAGCTGTCTCGCGGGCCTTCTCCACCAACCCGACTGACAAAAAGGTCCGGCCACAACAAACAGCTTTTTTGTCCTGAGTTTCCGGAATAAACAGCTGATAGCCCGCAGCGTGAAGCACACGCGCTGCTGCTCGCAGATTTTCAGGTTCAAAATACCTGTTGAATGTATCTGCGAACAAAATTACTGGCTGACGGGCGTTCACTGATTGCGTTTGACCAACCTCTGCATCACGGAAGGGGTGAGCAGACCATTTCGGCAAATCGCGTCGGGCTGTAAAACCGGTTACCACCTCAAGCAAAGAAGACAGTACCGGAATATGGCGACGGACAGCCTGCAAAAAATTGGCGAGCTGATAAAAGCGGGCGGCCACCGGGGCATAGTCAGGCAGATACGCGACTAGTCTGTCATGAACAGATAGACCTTTCTTTTCCGTCCGCAGGGCGGTGACTTCAACTTTCATTCGGGCCATATCCACCCCTGTTGGACATTCCCGCTTACACCCCTTACAGGACACGCATAGTTTCATCGTGTCGGCCATTTCATCACTGGCCATCGCTTCTGGTCCCAATTGGCCTGACAGGGCCAGCCGAAGTGTGTTGGCCCGGCCACGTGTACTGTCTTTCTCATCACCTGTAACACGGAAGGACGGACACATTACCCCTCCTTCCAGCTTGCGACAGGCCCCATTATTATTGCACATCTCCACAGCGCCCTGCAGCCCCCCGGCCGCACCTGGCCAGGCTGACCAGTCAAGCTGTGTGGGAAATTCATCTACAGAATATCCAGGGGCAAAACGGAACAGTTCACGTGCATCCATGTTTGGTGCATCAATAATTTTTCCTGGATTAAACAAACCGTGCGGGTCAAACAAGGTTTTGACCCTTCGGAAAAGCTCCACCATTTTTGGGCCGAACATAACTTCATTAAACTCTGACCGGACAATGCCGTCACCATGTTCACCAGAATGAGACCCGCCATACTGACGCACCAGGGCAAAAGCTTCTTCAGCGATTGCCCGCATCTTTTCAACATCTGCACCCAGCTTCATATCCAGAACAGGACGAACATGAAGACAACCCACAGACGCATGAGCATACCAGGTCCCGCGTGTGCCATATTTTTCAAAAATCTCTGTCAGACCCGCAGTGTAATCAGCAAGATGTTTCAGTTCTACCGCACAATCCTCCACAAAGGAGACTGGCTTTGCCGCCTGCTTCATACTCATCATGATATTCAGGCCCGATTTCCGCATTTCAGCCACCCTTGCCTGCAGGCTAGGATCAATCGCGTCAATCACACCGCCTGTCCATTCTTGGTCTTTATCCCAACCAAACCCGAGATCTGACATTATCTCACGCAATCTGGCTAGACGCCGCAGATTTTCCGCCTCATCCTCTTCAGCAAATTCCACAACCAGCAAGGCTGCTGGCTCACCTTTCACAGCCTCTTCCACAATAGGTTTGAAAAGGGGAATGGAACGAGCAAGTTCCAGCATGGTGTCATCAATTAATTCCACCGCTACCGGATCAAGCGCTACCAGATGCTGGGCCGCATCCATCGCTTTGTAGAAGGTTGGAAAATGACAGATACCCATAATTTTTTTCGCAGGCAGAGGCCATAACTTCAGCTCTATCGCATGTGAATAGGCCAGCGTGCCCTCAGACCCTACAAGCAAATGTGACAGATTCATGCCGTCACCTGTTTTACCTCCCGGCCGTAAAGCCATGGCGTCTGGGATAAGCGCATCAATATTATAGCCGCCAACCCGACGCAGAACCTGCGGAAATTTGGACAGGATTTCTTCTTTATGTTCACAGCCCAGCTGAACCAGTTCAGGCCAGAGACGGGCCAGCATACCCGTCAGCTCACTACTATCTATTTGTGCAAAGCGACTATCGCTGCCATCGGCCATGATAGCCTCAATAGCAGTGACATTGTCACGCATAATCCCATATCGGAGCGAGCGTCCGCCGCATGAATTATTGCCTGCCATTCCGCCAATGGTGGCCCGGCTGGAGGTTGATACATCCACCGGAAACCACAAACCATGCGGTTTTAACTGACGGTTCAAATCATCAAGCACAATGCCCGGTTCTACAACACAGCGCTGAGCAGCTACATCCAATGACAGAATGCGGTTCAGATGTTTAGTATTGTCTATTATTACAGCATGATTCACTGTCTGGCCGCACTGCGAGGTACCGCCGCCTCGCGGTAACACTGCAAGGCCCTCAGATCGGGCAAAATCCAGCGTTGCCCGCACATCATCAAGCCTCTCAGGCACGACAACCCCATGCGGGACCATCTGATAGATAGACGCGTCTGTTGAATAACGGCCGCGCGCGAAACGGTCAGTCAGGACGCGCTCACCTAATGCCCGCTGTAACGCAGATAAATCTGGGGCCACGGATGCAGATGTAGAATCAGGCAAAGAAAAAACGGTATCTGGCATTTCAACAAAGTCTAATTTAAGTGATGCGAAAACAGACAGAGAAAACAGGTCATGTTATCAGACGAAATTGTATTCCGTACATCTTGGAATACCGAATTGAATGTGCCATAACAACCAAACCGTTGACACCTTTTCACGATCCAAAGTTTCTTCGCTTATGCAATCACAACAGCCAAAGAATTGGCTTCATCTTTAAGACATAGAATAATAAGGATTAAGCGCAATGGCTAGTTCACCTTACAAAGCTGGCAAACATTTTCTGCAGATACCCGGGCCAAGTAATGTGCCTGATCGCATTCTGCGCGCAATGGACTATCCCACAATTGACCACCGCGGGCCAGATTTTGCCAAAATCGGCGCAGCTTGTCTGGACGGTATAAAAACGATTTTTAAAACAAAAAGTCATGTTGTGATATACCCTGCCTCTGGTACAGGGGCCTGGGAAGCCGCGCTGGTGAATTTGCTGGCAGAGGGTGATCTGGTGCTGATGGTTGAAACCGGTCACTTTGCGAGTCTCTGGCATAAAATGGCTAGTAATCTGGGGCTGAAAACAGAATTTTTGGAAACAGACTGGCGCCGCGGTGTGGATCCACAAGCTGTTGAAGACCGGCTGCGTTCAGACAAGGACGGCAAGATTAAAGCGGTCTGTGTCGTGCATAACGAAACGTCAACTGGGTCAACATCCCGTATTGATGACGTGCGCGCTGCAATAAATGCGTCTGGCCATGATGCTTTGTTAATGGTTGATACAATTTCATCACTGGCCTCGATTGATTACAGACATGATGAGTGGGGCGTCGATGTAACTGTCTCAGGGTCACAAAAAGGGCTGATGCTACCCCCTGGTTTGTCTTTCAATGCCTTGTCTGAACGTGCCATTCAAGAGTCCAAAACAGGCGGCATGCGGCGGTCTTACTGGGACTGGCAGGATCAGATTTCTGCAAATGCGTCAGGAGCTTTTCCGTTTACACCAGCCACCAACCTGATGTATGGGCTGAAAGAAGCGATTGATATGCTGCATGAAGAAGGACTTGATAATGTGTTTGCTCGTCATGACAGGCATGCAGAAGCAACCCGGCAGGCGGTGCAAGCCTGGGGCCTTGAAGTCCTATGCCAGGAGCCTAGAAACTATTCCAGTTCATTGACTGCTGTGTTGCTGCCTGAAGGGCATAACGCGGATGAGTTTCGAGCCACAGTTCTGGAGAATTTTGACATGTCGCTTGGAAACGGCTTATCAAAACTAGCCGGCAAAGTTTTCCGAATTGGCCATCTTGGCGATTTTAATGATCTGATGATGCTAGGTACACTCAGCGGCGTTGAAATGGGCTTGGGGCTAGCTGGCATTCCACATCAGACTGGCGGGGTAGCAAAAGCCATGTCCTATCTTTCCGCGCATACTGATTAAATCCAAACCGCTGGGAGAACAGGTGATGACATCCAGAACTGAGGCAGGCGAGAATGAACTGCTTTATAGAGCTGATAATGGCATTGGTATCCTAACTCTGAACCGGCCACATCGGCGTAATGCGCTGACTTTTGCCATGTATGAGCAAATCAAACAAATCTGCGGGCGGGCGGGCACTGATGATGACCCAGACAAGCTAAGGGTCATCATTTTTAAAGGGGCTGGCGATGCAGCTTTTGCTGCCGGTACAGATATATCACAATTTAAAAACTTTTCAGGCGAAGATGATGCAATCGCCTATGAGCAGATGATCGAGGCCGTTCTGCACGAAATAGAATATTGCGAAGTTCCAACAATCGCAGCACTGAATGGTTTTGTAACAGGTGGCGGTGCGGCCATTGCCGCATCCTGTTCTCTGCGCATTGGCAGCAGATCAATAAAGGTGGGTGTACCTATTGCCAAAACATTAGGCAACTGTCTGGCTATTGCCAATCTGAAGCGCTTCATTGCCTTAATCGGCGAGGCCCGTACAGCCCATATCCTGCTAACAGCGCAGCTGATTGACGCAGAGAACGCAAAATTGGCGGGGTTTATCACCGAACTTCTGGAGGACCAAACACAAGTTGAGTCCCGCGCAATGGAACTAGCGCAATCTATTACCCAATCTGCCCCGCTGACTATCAAAGCGACCCTGACTGGCATCCGGCGCCTGCGCGAATCTACTCCCCTGCCAGATGATCATGACCTGATCAAAATGTGTTTCGGCAGTAATGATTTTAAAGAGGGAATTACCGCGTTTTTTGAGAAGCGGCCTGCTGAATGGATAGGCAAGTAAACACTTTTTATTAGTGCACAAAGAATAAGAAGCCACCCTTTTTACGTTTGCGTTGATGCCTAAAACAGCTTATGGTTTTTGGTATACCATATTTAATGAAATCAAACCAGAGTGTACTGGTGCCTGAAGGAGGGCGGGGCTGTGGATTATGCAGAGACTATCGGGGCGCATTACATTGACGGAAACTGGGTTGAAGATAGTGATCATTCACAGAATATAAACCCTTCAAATACGGCGGATATCATTGGCCGATTTGCTAGGGGCGATGCTGGCCGCGTGGATCAGGCTGTTGCCGCTGCTGCTGACGCACAGCCTGGCTGGGCTGATGCCAGCCCGCAGATACGTCATGATGTTCTGGAAAAAGCGGGAGCACTGATCATGGCTCGCAAGGACGAGCTGGGCCGTCTGCTGGCTCGTGAGGAGGGCAAAACGCTCGCAGAGGCTGTGGGGGAGACCATCCGCGCCGCACAGATTTTCAAATTCTTCGCTGGCGAAGCGTTACGCAATCTGGGTGACGCAGTAGCTTCTGTGCGCCCTAGCGTAGATGTGATGATGGAGCGTGAGGCTGTTGGCATTATCGGGCTGATCACGCCTTGGAACTTTCCGATTGCGATTCCAGCCTGGAAGATCGCCCCTGCACTTGCCTTTGGCAATGCGGTTGTCATAAAACCAGCTGAGTTAACCCCCGCATGCGCCTGGGAACTGGCCAAAATTCTTGATGAGGCAGGCTGCCCCAAAGGCATTTTTAATCTTGTTCTTGGGTCTGGTTCCTTGGTGGGGGCCCGTATTGCCGAACACCCAGACATAGACGCTGTCAGCTTTACAGGCTCGGTGCCAACCGGTCGCCAAATTGGCGTAACCTGCGCAAGCCTGGGCAAAAAAGTTCAGATGGAAATGGGGGGTAAAAACCCGATGGTGGTAATGGATGATGCTGACCTTGATGTAGCTATTGCGGCGTGTGTGAATGGAGCATTTTTCTCGACCGGACAACGATGCACAGCCTCCTCCCGCCTGATTGTAACAAAAGGTATTTATGATAAATTCGTAGGTGCTCTGACTGAGGCTGCAGATAACCTAGTTGTTGGTGATGCTCTGGACAGAGCAACCCAGATCGGGCCCGTGGTCGATGAAAAACAGCTGCAACAGAATGTGGATTACGTAAAACTTGCAGCAGACGAGGGCTGTGATGTCCGCGGCGGATCAATCCAGAATGGGCCTGGTTTTTTCCAAAAGCCTGCTGTGTTTGCCTCAGCAACAAATGACATGCGGGTCTCGCGTGAAGAAATCTTTGGCCCTTGTGCATCTGTGATTAAAGCAGATGATTATGATGAAGCCCTGCATTTAGCCAATGATACAGATTTTGGATTGTCTGCTGGCATCTGCACAACCTCATTAAAATACGCAACTGACTTCCGCAAAAAGTCAAAGGCAGGCATGGTGATGGTGAATTTGCCAACTGCGGGCGTGGATTATCACGTGCCGTTTGGCGGCCGCAAAGGGTCCAGCTACGGCCCGCGAGAGCAAGGCGGATATGCCCGTGAATTCTATACAATCGTAAAAACAAGCTACATCAGCGCCTAAAGGATGAAAGGCTGAATACTATGACCAAGCCAGTCTATCGAGGCATATGGCCTGTCGCCCCAACACCGTTCAGCGCAGATGGTGTAGTTGATTATAAAGGCATGATACGTATTTTGGACTGCATGATTGATCAGGGTGCTGATGGCATTTGCATTCTTGCAAATTTTTCAGAACAGTTCCTCATTTCAGATGCGGAACGTGAGCAACTGACAAGGGTCTGTCTTGAGCATGCTGGCGAGCGAATTCCGATGATTGTAACTATCAGTCACTTTGCTACTGATATCGCGGTTACCCGTGCTAAATTCGCGAAGCAGCTTGGAGCGGAAGCAGTCATGATGATGGCGCCTTATCATGGAGCATTATTAAAAGGCACAGCAGAGCAGACTTATGAACAGCTGGCCCGTGTAGGGGATGTTGGAATTCCAATCATGATCCAGGATGCACCTTTGTCCGGGGTTGAACTGCCGGTTGATTTTTTGATTAAAGTGGCCAAAACCATAGATATGGTCAAAATGTTCAAAATCGAATGTGCTGGAGCGGCGGCCAAGCTGCGTGTGCTGGTTGATAAAGGCGGAGCTGCCATTGAAGCCCCATTTGATGGAGAAGAAGCCATTACCCTGTTGGCAGATTTGGATGCCGGAGCCAGGGGCTCTATGACATCAGCTTTGATCCCCGATTTGATCCGACCTGTCATTTTTGCCCATATGGAGGGGCGGCGTGACGAGGCTGTTGAGGGGTACAGCCGTCTATTACCAGTAATCAACCATGAAAACAGACAATGCGGATTCCGCGCAGCAAAGGAAGCGATGGTAGAAGGCGGTGTGATCAAATCGGCGTTTTGTCGCCACCCTATCGCCCCGCTTCATCCGCAAACAAGACAAGCGCTCATTGAACTGATGGCTCCTCATGACCCCGTGGTCCTGCGCTGGGGAAAATAGCTGAAATGGCCCGCAATTCTTCATTAAGAAAATTGTTGGAAGACGGGCATATAACCGTAAAGACCCGCAAGTCACTTGGTGAAGAAACAGCCGATACATTGCGCGATCTTATCCTTCTGGAAAAGCTGGCTCCGGGAACATCCATACCTGAACGTGATTTAGCAGAATTGCTTGGGATTAGCCGAACCCCCATGCGTGAGGCGATGCGGCTTCTTGAAACGGAAGGCCTCATTGAATATACCGCAACACGCCGGCCTTATGTGGCCAACCCCACCTTTAACGATATCTGTGAATATCTTACCGTCATTAGCTGCCTTGAAGCCCTGGCTGGCGAGCTGGCCTGCACAGCAGCGACAGATGAGCAGCTGCACCATATTAAACTGCTGAATGATAAAATGCAGTCCGAAACTAATACTGAAGCTGCATTGAAATTTTTCGAACTAGATATGCAGTTCCACAGCAGTATTGTTCATGCAAGCGCTAATACCCCTCTTATCGAAACGCACACACAATACAATAGACGCCTATTCAGAGCGCGCTTTGTATCGTCACGGATGCGCCTGAAGCGCGCGCAGACACTGTCTCAGCACCAGCAGATTACTGACGCCCTGATGGCAAGAGACAAGGAAAGGACAGCAGCTGAATTACGCGGACATGTCCGCAGCGCAGTTCAAAATATTAAATTTGCCTTTGAGACAGATCAAAATTCTACACTAATAAATGAAGAGGATAAGCTGTGAGCAAACCAAAAATAGGCATCATTCCAGGTGACCCGGGCGGCATTGGCCCTGAGCTAATTGCAAAACTTCTAGCAGATAGGCAAACACAGAAGAAGGCAGATATTCTGTTAATTGGGGACGGACATCTGTTTGCCCAAGGCATGGACCAGGCGGGGGTAAGTTTTGAACTTTGCTCTTGTAAACCGCTTCAGGGCAACTGGAAAGTTAGTAAGACTGGTTATGCGCATTTTGACCGGCAGACGATTGCTGAAGAAGAGGTCAGCATTGCCGAGGTCACCTTGGCGAATGGTCTGTCTGCCTTGTCAAACCTTAACTGTGCATTAGAACTGGCGCGTGATGGTATAATTGATGCGATAACCTTTGGACCGTTTAACAAAGCTGCCTTGATTAAAGCTGGACTGGGGCATGAGGACGAGCTGCATTACATGGCAGAATTCTTAGGAGTGGAGACCTATATTTCTGAGCTGAATACGCTGGAAGGCCTGTGGACCAGCCGAGTATCCAGCCACATCGCCCTGAAAGAAGTTCCAGACTACATCACCGAGCATCGTATTTCAGAAGCCGTCCATCTGATCGATAAAACACTGCGCCGTTCTGGCATGAGTAGACCAAGACTGTCCGTGGCTGCCCTGAACCCTCATGCAGGAGATAATGGCAATTTCGGCCGCGAAGAAATTGAAGTTATTGCACCGTCTGTTCAAAAGCTTCAGGCGAAACAAGTGAATGTGGACGGCCCCTGGCCATCAGACACAGTTTTCCTGAAAGCAAAGGCAGGCGAGGTGGATGGCATCATCACCATGTATCATGATCAGGGCCAGATTGCATTAAAACTGATGGGGTTTGACCGCGGCGTAACCGTTCAGGGCGGGATACCGTTTCCAGTAACTACGCCTGCGCATGGAACTGCCTTTGACATTGCTGGCACAGGAACAGCAGATGTAAAGGCGATGACGGCCGCTTTTGATATTGCGTGTAATATGGTCAGTAACTGGCAGTAACCGCTTGTCCCCTATCGCACTAAAAAGGAACTAAAGGTGAAAATTACAGCTATCAGGGCCTATGCTTTAAATGTGACTGCGCAGCTGGATATCACGGATGATATTAAAACAGCCGGCCATCAGGTCTGTGTGGTTGAAATAGATACCGATGAGGGCATAACCGGCCATGGGCTGACTGCCATCGGTCCTGCTGTGCCAATA
This sequence comes from uncultured SAR116 cluster alpha proteobacterium, assembly GCA_902518965.1. Lineage (GTDB taxonomy): Bacteria > Pseudomonadota > Alphaproteobacteria > Puniceispirillales > Puniceispirillaceae > JADHLI01. The sequence continues at coordinate 14,909 of CABYIQ010000013.1, read as the reverse complement.
AAAGCAGCTGTTTTATCCGTGGCAGCACCTGAGCTGATGGGAGCAGACCCCCTGCTCCACGAACAGATTTGGGACAAGCTTTACTGGCTGTTAGTCCCGCGTGGCCAGTCCGGAGTGGGCATGCATGCCATAGCTGCACTTGATATTGCGCTATGGGATATCAAGGGAAAGGCCTTTGGCCAGCCTATCTGGCGATTGTTGGGTGGAGCACGGAATAAATGTCCTGTTTATGCAACATTTGGCTTTGGATTTTATCAAGCAGAAGAGCTGGCAGAAGCTGCCACTAGATGGCAGGCTAAGGGCTTTGACAGACTGAAAATGACTGTAGGTAATCAAGCTTTAGCAAGGCGCGATGAGCCGCGCCTTTTAGGCGATGTCATCCTTGAAGATGCTAAGCGCGTGGAAACTGTCCGAATGGCCGCCGGGCCTGAGGTTGAGCTGTTTATCGATGCAAATTGTAGCCTTGATCTATATCACGCACGCCAGCTTTGTCAGATGATTGAGCCCTTTCGAATCGAATTTTTTGAGGAACCCGTTACTCAAAATGATGTCCGCCAACTTTCTGAGCTGCGGTCTCAGACCACAATCAGGCTGGCCTGCGGCCAGAATGAGGGACAGGCTTACCGGTTCAGGGACATGATGATCGCCGGTGCTGTTGATATTATTCAGCCAAATGTAGCGATCACAGGCGGCTTTACCCAATGTCAGAAGATTGCCGCATTGGCCAACAGTTTTAATATCTCAGTGGATAATGGCGGGGCCTGGCCCTTTTTCAACCAGCATCTGCAGGCAGGCCTGTGCAATGGCGGACTGGTTGAATATCACTACAGCTCCGTTGAGGTCTGCAAACAGCTATATATTGGACTTCCAGAACCCAAACAGGGCTGGCTGAAAATGACAGATACGCCTGGATTAGGGTTCGAGCTGAATAAAGGTGCTCTGCCTCACTTTGAAATTGATTGAACCTTAATTGCTTTTCCCGTCTTTGGTCTCAAATGACCCCCGTGTGGCCAATCTGAACAATTGCGGCCCGCACAACCCTAGGAAGGCCAGCACAAGGAAGAACACTGCCAGAGGTTGAGTGAAAATCTGCCACCATTCCCCATTGAAGATTTTTAGTGAATTCTGCAAATTCACCTCAACCATTTTGCCCAGAATAAGACCAACAGCAATAGGCGCAACAGCAAACCCAAAACGACGAGCTAAAAACCCGATTACGCCAAAAATCAATACAATCCAGATATCAAGCATCGATGAGTTCAGCGCATAAGCGCCGATGACAGACAAAGCAAACACAATCGGCCATAAGATTGCAGCTGGGACTAGTGAGATACGAGCAAAAATTTTAGCAGCATATAGGCCCATTAATAAAAACATTACATTTGCCACAAACATTGACCCGAAAATTTGGTACACAGCAGTTACCTGTTCATTGAACAAATAAGGGCCAGGGCGAAGACCGTGCACCATTAGACCAACCAAAATAATTGCCGTGGTCCCACTTCCGGGAATTCCCAAAACCATGGTCGGCACCATCGCCCCGCCTGTGGCTGCATTATTGGCAGATTCAGCACCTGCTATTCCTTCTATGGAACCTTTGCCGAATTCCTCTTTATTCTTGGACCATCTTTTTGCCTCAGAATAACCAATCATTGATGCCACTGTTGCCCCTTCCGCAGGCAGAATGCCAATGAAGGTGCCAATACCTGATGAACGCAAAACCGTCTTCCAGATCTTCTTATAGTCCTCCCGGCTTGGCAGTTGAACAGCTTTCATCTTTATATATTCAACAGCCTGATTAGCCATTTTGGATTGAACCAGAAGCTCAGACATCGCGAAAAGGCCAATCATAACGGGCACAAAGGAGAGCCCTTCATATAATTCATAGTTTCCAAACATGAACCGCTCAATGGCGGTCACACGCTCAGCTCCAATAGTTGACAACCAAACTCCAAACACGCCGCCAATCAGATTTTTTACTGCGCCGCCAGAACTGATGCTGGCCAACATCGAGAGACCAAAAATAGTCAGGGCGAAATATTCAGGCGGACGAAATTCATAAGCCACACGCGCCAGTAGAGGGGCGGCAAAACACAGCACAATGACAGAGACAATGCCACCAAAGGTCGAGGCAATAACTGCAATTCCTAAAGCTCGTCCTGCTTCACCGCGCTGGGCCAACGGAAAACCATCAAAAGTGGTTGCAGCAGCCGCAGAAGTTCCTGGCGTGTTAATGAGAATAGCTGTGATTGAGCCGGCAAAAGTTGCTGACACATAAATCGTGGCCAATACAGCAATTGCATGCACAGGGTCCATTGTTAGTGTGAAAGGCAGCAGCAGTGCTGCCCCAGTAGTGGCTCCAAGCCCCGGCAATACCCCAATAACAATACCAATAATGGTGGTTGCAAAAATAAGAAACAGTAAATAGGGATCTAAAACTACTGAGCCTAGAGCGGATAATGCCTCATACATCAGTTCGTCTCCCTATCCATAATACCAATTCATTAGAATGCCGCGCGGGAACCGGATGCGCAGAACATTATCAAACAAAAGAAAAATAAGAAAAGGTGTAAGAACCGCGTTCGCTGCAGCGACCAGCAGACGCCGTTCACCCCAAGCCAATGACAACAAAAACATTACTACAGCAATGGCGATAAACATATCTGTAGATACAGTTAGTCCATAAAACAGAACCATTAAGACCATGGACAGCCAGGTCACACGGTTCATAGGTTCAGGCTTCTTTGGCGGGGTCTTAAATATTTGATAGGCAAGAATTGCTGTCAAAAACAAATTGAGAGCCATCAAAAATATAGGAAATGCTCGGGGCTGCATACTGTCACCAACGATCATCGGTGGCGACAAATCCAACTGCAGAGCCAGATAAATAATCACAACAGAAACAATCGTTAGCACAATTGGCACGATTTGTTGTTTGATCATGGCCAGTTTTTTCCCCTTAAAAAGGCGCTCCCGCAACTCTATGCGGGAGCGCAGATAGTTCGCCTAAATGATGATTACTTCACCAAGCCCATTTCTTTCAAGGCAGGGCCAAATTCATTGACCATCATCTTCATCTGCTTGCCCCATTCTGCAGCACCCATGGGTGATGTTTCGTTGAGGCCAGAATTCGCCAGATAAGCTTGATAAAGTGAATGGTTCATTGCCTTCATCATGCCAGCTTCAAGTTCATCACGGCGTGCTTTATCAACACCAGCGTGAGTGGCATAACCGCGAACAGTTGCCAGCTCTAGGTCAATGCCCATCTCAATAGATGTCTTTGCTTTTGGAATTGGTGCCATTGGGTTTCTGTCAAGGATAACCATTGGGCACACATCACCAGCTTCAACCTGTGACAATGCTTCAGACAGGTTAAGCGTGCCAACGTCCACCGCACCAGCAACCAGCTGTGTGGCCAACTCTGCACCACCACCAAATGGAACATAATTTGGCATTGGCTGACCCATCATCTTTGCCCACAGATATACTGTAATATGGTCGATTGTTCCTGACTGTGTGCCGCCATAAGTCAGCTTATCACCTGCTTTTACACCAGCAACAAACTCCTCAGGTGTCTTATATTTTGTCTTTTTACAATTAACCATCAGGATCTGAGGGTCGTTCGTGCCGCGGCCAAGTGGAGCCATCTCATCAAGGGTCAGCTTTGTCTTGCCTGCAGCCATTGAAATCGCATGACCAACAGTAAACATTAGAATTGTATTGCCATCTGCTGGACGTGTCTTGAAATAATTCATGGCCGCAGCACCGCCACCGCCACGTTTATTCACAACAACCATGTCCTGCTTCAGAGCACGACGGGTGCGGATCATCATCATTCTGGCGTTCACGTCTGTGCCACCGCCTGCACCAGCATGCGTGATAACTTCAATAGACCCATGGCCATCAGAAATTGCTGGTGTTGCAGTCATCATCATAGCACCTGCCATGATAGCGACACTAGAGCCCACGGCCGCCAATAGTTTAGTCGTCTTCATGTGTAGTTCCTCCCTTGGAAAATTTGGTATACACAATTCCATTTATGGAAATAGTAAACCGTGTTCTACGCACGTTGGCAAGTCATCACGATGATTCAATAAAATTTTTTCTGCCTCTAGAAAACTGTGCTTTTTCACTTGAAACAAAAATGAGGATAGGGTGATGCTTTTGGGGTTTTGATAAGTGCACGATTAATTATATAAGCTTACTTAATGACACAGAATGCTCAGACATATGGAAAAAATAAGAGATGGGTGAGGTTAAAGGTTGACCCTGCAGACTTGCGTCCATTGATGAAGCGTGAGGATACCCGCCCCTTTCGTGATATGTTCATATGGTTGGCTCTGATGGGTGGGTTTGCCTGCTTAACCTGCTTGTTATGGGGAAGCTGGTATGCCGTTATTCCTTTATATGTCTATAGTGTACTGTATAGTACTGGTTCGCAGTCACGTGAACACGAGACTGGCCATGGCACAGCCTTTAAAACGAAGGCATTGAATAAATTCTTTTTTGAACTGACAAGCTTTATGGTTTTGAGAGAGAGTTTTCTGCGCACAAAAAGTCACGACAAGCATCATTTACACACTATTATAACCGCTAGAGACCCGGAAATCGTCACGCCTGTTCCACCTGACTACCGTGCTTTGTTGATAAATCTGTTTATGGTGGATAGATGTACACGTGGCCTAAAAGACACAACGATACATGCACTGAACCTTCTGACGAAAAAAGACCGGCAGAGTGGACGAACAGCCCTTCCTGTCGGAGCAGCCAGAAAAGCTCGTCTGTGGATTTTTATACTTGCGGGTACAGTGGCATCGAGCCTGTATCTATCAAGCTGGCTTCCTGTTCTTTTAATTGGGCCTTTGCCGACAATGTTCGGAGGCTCACTCAGGCATCTTTTCGCTTTATCACAGCATGTGGGGCTGGCACAGAATGTTCGTGACTACAGACTGAACACACGCACAATCTATCTTGGACCCGTCCTAGGGTTTTTATATATGAATATGCAGTATCATCTGGAACATCATCTGTATCCGAATATACCATATTATCATTTGCCAGCGCTGCATGAATTAATAAAAGATCAATGTCCGCCAGCCTATAACGGGCTCTGGCCTGTCTTTACAGAGATGCTACCTGTACTATGGCGACAGCGAAAAGACCCTAACTATTATATAAAGCGCATCCTGCCTAATTCTGCTAACGCGTCAGCTTAATCGATTTTAACCCCTGCCTCTTTTGCACGGGCCAGCATATAATCGCGCCCTGCTAGCATATCCTCAATTGTGGTGAAGCCGTTGGTGTAGTGCCCCTGATAACCTAGCCCCTCAATCTTCTTGAACATCGCACCAAAATCGATTGTACCTTCTCCAGGACGCTGATGAATTTCATAAGAGCCATTATTATCCGCCAACCTGACTTCATGACAGAGTGAGAAATCCACAGCATCAATGAAATTGGAAATGCCGACACCCGGCAAAAAATGTGCGTGATTAGCTGTAAATGACCAACGCAGGGCTGGACTTTGTACCTGCTGAAAAAAATACATTGTTTCTGCTGGTGTGACCGGCATGTAATTCACCTCTGCCAGCACAGGCTCCCAATTTAGGTTTTCCAGCAGCAACATAACCCCTTTTTTCTCTGCATAAGCAGAAATGCGCTTCAGCCGTTCAATTGAGGCCTGCATGCGAATTGTCCGGCAGGCGGTAAAATGATAGCCGCCATGCACCACAATCCATTCCGCCCCAATTTGCGGCGCCAAATCGATATAAGCTTTCATGTATGCATCGACCGCATCTCTGCAGAACGGTGAAATTTCAGCAACGTTGACGCCAGATAGAGTATGAAGTCCCAGTCTCAGCCCATGTTTTTCCTTGGCTGAGCGCACACCCTTAATCCGCTTAGCATCAAAGCTTTCCAACGCATTCGGATGAATATCTGTCTGCACATCGATGATTTGAACATCATTCTGTGCCGCCCACTCAATTCCATCTTCGACAGATACGCGTCGACCAATATCAATGCCTATACGTTGTTTCAGCGTCAGCTTTGCCATTCCATCCCCTTTTGACGCTATTAGCGTCCCTTGAATTGCGGTTTACGCTTTTCCATAAAAGCCCGACGACCCTCAATATAATCTTCACTGTCAAAACAAGCTTTGACAAGCGCATCAATATGGGCACGGTCACGTTCTGTTTCAGCCTTTTGTATATCCGCAGTAATCGCCTTTACTGAGGCCATCGTCATTGGCGCGTTTTCAGCGATGCGCTTGGCGTAATCTGCCACATAAGCTTCAAGCATATGCCCAGGCAGTACACGATTAACTAGCCCCATATCATAGGCCTCCTGTGCGGCAAACTGGCGGGCAGTAAAGAAAATTTCCTTTACCATTGACGGGCCAACCAGAGCTGACAGGCGGGATACGCCGTCAAACCCGTAACCCAGTCCTAGCCTTGCTGCTGGAACAGCAAAACGTGATTTATCCTCGCACAGTCGGATATCACAGCAGACAGCAAGCCCCATCCCGCCACCGATACAATAGCCGGTGATTTGCGCAATTGTTGGTTTTGGAAACGTAAATACGGCATTATAGAACCGGGTAGAGGCAGCTGTATAAGCTGCAACTTGCGCCTCACTTGACCGTTCTTTTTCAAATTTGGAAATGTCGGCCCCTGAAGCAAAAGCTTTTCCACCGGCACCGCGAATAATCAAAAGCCGCACATTATCATCTAAGGCCATAGCTTCCACAACTTCTGCAGCAGCTTCGTACATTGCAAGAGAAACAGCATTATGTCTTTCAGGATTATTGATCACCACATAGCCTGTGAGATCAATGCAACCGGCGAGGATTTTACCTTCTGCATAACTGTCTAAATCAGAAAGTTTCATATCACACCCTTATTAGCAAACGCATCAATCTCGGCATCGCTATATCCATATTCGGCAAGTATCTCGCGGCTATGTTCACCTTTGCCTGGGGGCGGGCGTTGAATAGAGGGATCCGCATTGCTCATGATAATTGGTTGACCCACTACCTGAACTGCGCCCCGCTCGATGCTGTTCATATCCCGGGCAATACCCAGATGACGGACCTGTTCATTTGAGAAGACTTTATCAATGGTATTGATCTCACCACTTGGGACGCCAGCAGCATTAAGTCGTTTTATCCAATTTTTGCTGCTATCTTTTTTCATATTTTCATTTATGAGTTCGCCCAAAAGGTCACGGTTTTCACTTCGACTATCTCGTGTTTCAAACATCTCATCATCTAATCTACTATCCCCAACTTCTTCCTTGAACCTCTTCCAAATATGTTGTCCGACAGCAGCGATATTTATGAACCCATCACTTGTTTCAAAAACCCCTGTTGGTATGGAAGTAGGGTGATTGTTTCCTGCTTGAGGAGGCACTTCTGAGTCCATAAGCCACCGAGTTGCTTGAAAATCTAGCATGGCGATCTGGGCCTGCAAAAGCGAAGTTTGCACCCACTGCCCCTCACCTGTTTTCTCGCGTCCAAGAAGTGCCAGCAAAACACCCTGCGCAGCAAAACCGCCAGCAGTTAAATCAGCAATCGGAATACCGACCCGCATCGGCCCCTGCCCAGGAGCACCTGTAATTGACATCAACCCACCCATACCTTGGGCAATCTGGTCAAATCCAGGCCGCTTTGATAATGGACCATCCTGACCAAAACCAGAGATAGACGCATAAACAATGCGAGGGTTAAACGACTTTATAGTCTCATAATCAATGCCAAGACGATGTTTAACATCAGGCCGGTAATTTTCAACGATAACATCTGCTGTTTCTGCCATCTTTAAAAAAATGGATTTACCTGCATCAGATTTCAGGTCAAGCACCATAGATCGTTTATTGCGCTGCAGATTCTGAAAGTCAGAACTGTCACGTGTTCCCCCCATATCCGACCCAGCCTCAGATGGTGTTTCTATCTTAAGTACATTTGCTCCCCAATCCGCAAGTTGACGCACACAGGTCGGACCTGATCGTACGCGGGTCAGGTCAAGCACGGTTATATGATCGAGAATGGGACAAGACGGCTCAAATGCCATAACAAAATCCTTTTATACATGACTGCTGCAGGAATGAGGCATGCAACACCACCTGCAAGAGGAGTAAACTAAAATATTGTATACCAAATTAAGACGCTTTACTGTCTAGCTGTCAACATGGTTAATCGCGCCTTCCGCAAGGCTAAAAACTAGATCTCATCTGATGGAAGCGATGCGAGCAAAGATGGTTTTGCATAAGGCCCCTGAAGAGGTAGATCTCCACTTTGATCTATGCTTAATTCCGAAAAGTCCTGGCCTTGTGACAGAAAGAAAGGTCCCCTTATAATGAGCAACCATCTTTATGATCATGTATTCGCCCCGCATGAAGATAATCCAAAACCTTTCCTGATTGGCGAGACACAGACATTATCCTATGCCACTTTTCATGAACAGGTGAATAAGCTGGCGCGTGCGCTGATTGCCAGTGGTCTGAAAACAGGAGACAGAGTCGCAGTACAAGCGGCCAAATCAAATACCCAGCTTGCTCTTTATGTGGCAACAATTAAGGCTGGTGGTGTTTATCTGCCTTTGAATACAAGCTACACCGCCCATGAACTAGACTATTTTATTTCCAATGCGGAAGCCCGTCTGGTTGTTATTGATGAAAAGGCCAAACAGGCCGTCACCCCCATAGCAGAAGCGCAAGGGGCAAATTTGCTCACCCTGAATGCAGATGAAAGCGGCACCCTCCCTACGCTAGCAGAGCAGCAAGCCGCTCAGTTTGAAACCGTTGCTAGAGGCTCTGAGGATCTAGCTGCTATTCTATACACTTCAGGCACAACCGGCCGGTCCAAAGGTGCGCAGCTCTGTCATCGTAACCTGCACTCCAACACAGAGGTGTTGCGTGATTTTTGGCAGTTTAAAGAAGATGACGTGTTGTTGCATATGCTGCCAATATATCACACCCATGGTTTGTTTGTGGCCTGCAATCTGCTGGCCATGGTTGGGGGTAGCATGATCTTTTTGCCAAAATTCGACGCTGATAAAGCGCTGTCTTTCTTGCCGCAAGCTACAACAATGATGGGGGTTCCCACTTTTTATACAAGATTGCTAAATGAGGAGCGGTTCACCCGCGAAGCCAGCCAGCATATGCGCCTCTTCATTTCCGGCTCTGCCCCACTTTTGGCTGAAACGCATAAAAGCTTTGCCGCCCGCACGGGTAAGAAAATACTTGAGCGATACGGAATGACCGAAACCAATATGAGTACATCAAACCCTTATGATGGCGAGAGGATAGCTGGCACAGTTGGCGTGCCACTGCCAGGTGTTGAGCTGCGGATTGCAGATGCTAAAACAGGTAAATCAGTGCCTGATGGTGAGATTGGCATAATTGAGCTGAAAGGCGATAATGTGTTCACAGGGTACTGGCAAATGCCTGAAAAGACAGAAGAATCCTTCCGCGATGACGGGTTCTTTATCACCGGGGACATGGCTCGAATTGACGAGCATGGCTATGTCGTCATTGTCGGGCGGGATAAGGATTTAATCATTTCTGGCGGGCTGAATGTCTATCCAAAGGAAATTGAAAGTATGATAGATGAGCTGGAAGGGGTCAATGAATCAGCTGTGATTGGTGTACCACATCCTGACTTTGGTGAGGCTGTTGTTGCTATTATTGTGGCAGCAGACAAAACATTGAATGAAGAAAGCGTCATGGAGTTCTTGGCTGATAAGCTGGCGAAATTCAAGCAGCCTAAAGCTGTGTTTTTTGTTGATGCTCTGCCGCGAAACACAATGGGCAAGGTACAGAAAGTTGCGCTGCGCACAGAACACAAAGAATTGTTTGTTTAAACAAACAGGTCCATATTACAGATTATCCTGTTCTGTGGAGGAAATGGAGAGACCATAATGCTGAACACACCCTCATCACTTTCGGGCCCGTTTATTGAGGCATATTGCGATAACTGGCCGGATATTGACAACACAGCCTACATCGCCAGTACTGCTGCTATTATGGGCTCTGTTCGTATCGGCGCGGACTGTTCCATCTGGCACAATGTGACCCTGCGCGGTGATGCCAATTACATCACTATCGGCAAGGGCAGCAATATTCAGGATAATTCAGTGGTGCATATTGATTCAGGAACATTGCCAACTATCATCGGTGAATATGTCACAGTTGGTCATGGCGCTATTGTCCATGCCTGTACCCTGCAGGATAATAGCTTTGTTGGTATGGGCGCTATTGTGCTGGACGGGGCTGTCGTGGAAAGCGGTGCAATGGTGGCAGCTGGTGCGCTTGTGCCACCTGGTAAAACTGTCCCTTCCGGCCAGTTATGGGCGGGTAGCCCGGCAAAGCTAATGCGCGAACTAGATGAAGCCACACAGCACAAGTTCTTGCAGACTGCGCATAAATATGTTGAATTCGGACGGGCAGCCAGGCTTGGCCTTGCCGGCGGACCTTATAAATTCACGCCTGTACCTTTGCCACCAAAAACAAACTGAACAGCTTATCTCTGCTGCTATTTTGACTGGTTATCAACACAAGGCGCACCGCAGGGCGCACAGGCATTGCCGAGCCCAGACGGCGAGACGACATCAGTCAACGCGTTGCTGGTCAAATGATCAAACGTCATGAGGATAGCGCCAAGAACGATTAGCATCAGATAAATTTTCTTTGGTGAAAGTATCATTGCTACGTCCTGCCTATTTTTCCAGTCCGAAGCGCGGGCGTATCTGAATGCCTGCCCAGCTGCCCGTCATCGCCACAACAAACCAGATCCAGCCATGCAATGAGCCAGAGGCAATTCCACCCAGAAAGGCTCCAATATTACAGCCAAACGACAGTCTTGCCCCAATTCCCATCAAAACTCCCCCAACGGCTGCAGCAACCAACTGCTGTCCTGAAGGCCAGTTTTGACGTGAGAGCTGACCAGAACCAGCGGCAACCATGGCTGCCCCCAAAACCATACCTATATTCATCAGGCTGGATATATCTGATAACAGCGAATGGCTTAATGCGCGCGCAGGGCCCGGCCACTGCCAGAAAGTGAAATTTTCTACAGGTATGCCAATATCCTGCGCTAGTTTTGCGCCCCATAAGGTAAAGCCAAACGTAACGCCCCAGGGATGACCAGACAGCACAAAAACAGCCCAGCATAATGCAGCAATAATCAGACACGCTAGCACCAGACGTTTTGAGAGCTGTTGGCCACGGTGGCGCCCCAGCAGATAAAAACCAAAACCAGCCACACTAATGAAAGCCAGATTGACAATTGTGCGCAGACCATCAGACAGACCGCCTGCAATGGCCACCGGCCCTGCTGATCCCCAGCCTAATGCAGATGGCAGCAAAAATGATCCCAGAACAGAGCCTATGATGAAAAATGGCAGCGCAACCATCATCCGGCCTGAACCGCTCCCAAAGCTGTACAACACGCCAGATCCGCAGCCATTTGCAAGCTGCATGCCGAGGCCAAAAATAAAGGCCCCGACAAATAACGAAATAGTCACTGGGGCAACGGTCCCGGCCGCGCTCAGCCCCAGCGAAGATGCCGGAATAAAGACAATCGCACACAAGCCAATAAGCAGAAAATGGGCGGCAAGCCCCATTACCTCACCCCGCACCAGCGCATGTCGCCAGACAGACGCAAAGCCGTATTGGAAAAGTAAAAACATTGCCCCTAACAAGCCACCAAGAATAAAGAGTCCAACACCTGTCAGGCCTGTATCAAGACTAACTAATCCCGCGATCAACACTGCAAGGCTTGCAAAAAGGGCCAGACTGCCCCTTTCAAAGGACAATGGCCGGCGGACAGCTGATGGCATGCTTGCTGCTTTTGACATAATCTGCTCCAAATACAAATAAGCTGAATTCAGGCAGAACACTTTTGCAAGCGCCTGCCCGTATTCACATGTTGATCTGCGGCTATCTTACCCCAGAACAGACTTGAAAAAGCCTTTAATTTTCTGGAGGTTTGATTTTCCTATCTCAAGCGGATTATCCGCATCAGCTGTCCATTCAACCATTGACCCATCATATAGCTTTACATCCTTACGGCCCAGGATTTCTGACAGCACAAACCAGTTTGTTGCTGCCCAGTGACCAGTATTGCAATAGCTGATAACTGGCTGATCTAAGCGGACATCAGCGTAAAGTGCCTGCAACTCTCCAACTGACTTTAACTGGTTATTATCGACATCATAGGCTATTTCCTGAAACAGCAGCTGAGCACCTGGAATTCGGCCAGGCTGGGCAGCTTTTGGATGCTTGGCTTCGCCATAATATTGCGCCTCGTTACGACCATCCAGAAGTGTAGCAGTGTCTGTCTTGCCGACAAGCTGGGCAACCTCATCAGCTGCGATGTAGCCTTGCGGTTGAAACCGGGCGACAAAATTACCTGGTGCCGGAGAGACCGGCGCTCCGCGCTCAATAAGCTCTGGATGGGCAGCTAACCAAGCCGCATAACCGCCATTTAGGATAGATACATTTTCATGCCCAAACACCTTAAACGTCCAGTAGGCCCGCGCAGATGATCCAAAATCGGTTGAACTAACGCCAGCAGGGATCAGCACAACATGGCTGTCCTGTGATACCCCCAGCTTGCGAGCCAAAGCTTCAAACTGCGTTTCTGTTGGCAACAAACCAACGACATCATCTCGGCCGACACGCCATCCATCTTTCAGATAATCTGAATGAATAGATGATGGGATGTGCCCATCAAGATATGTTTCATAACTGCCCTCATCGATTTTATTCCGCAAATCAATTAAAACGACTTTTTTATTATCTAGATTGTTAGCAACCCAATCTGTATTTACTAGCGGCTGAACTATTGATGCCAACGTTGTGCCTGCACCCAGAGTGGCCCACAACAGAATGGCCAAGATAACCCGATTGAAAATTGTCATAATTAGCTCCTTCAAATCCTTGCGGTGCCGGCCACTTCCCCAAAAACCAGAGTTCAGCACCACCGCAACTTTAATATTAAGGACATAATTAAAATATATTTTTAATTTCTCAATATTTTAGCAGGAAATAAGTAAAATAGTTCTTTAATTCAAATTTAATTAGTAATTTATTTTTATTTTTGTGAATTATGGGCAATCTGGTTTATCCTGCAATCTTTAAGTTTCGGCTGGAACCTAAAATGCTCTTCTTAGTCGTTTATACCTCAAGAGATAATTGCATAAACACCACATCAAGCCAGCGGCTGAATTTAAAGCCAAGATTATTAGCTGTACCCACGTGAACAAATCCGCAGGCACTGTGCAGACCGATTGAACCCTGATTATCGGAATCGCCAATAACAGCAAGAATTTGTTTAAATTCACGCTGCCTGCATTCTGAAATCAACTGCATAAGCAAGGCCCGGCCTATCCCTTTGCGTTTATGGTCGGGGCCTACATAAATAGAATCCTCCACCGTAAAACGATAGGCTGAACGGGCCTTGTAAGGCCCGGCATAGGCGAAGCCTGTCACCTCATCATCTGACGTGCAGGCCACAAGCACAGGGAACCCTGTTTTAGTTAGGCCAGACAGACGGCGAAGCATTTCTTCTGTTTTGGGCGGATGCTCTTCAAAAGTCGCTGTGCCTGTCAGCACATGGTGACGGTAAATTGCTGTCACAGCATCAGCATCTTCAGAATAAAAAGCGCGGATTATCAAATTATAATTCATGACCGTCACCCTACCGCACAAAGACTAGCAGACCAACAGGCTATTCAGGATACTCTTCATCTGCCATGGTGATTTTAATATCAATATGACAGCCTGAAAGGAGAAGATGATGAATCTGTTCAGAATGGTTTTATTCTGCCTTAGTTTTATAACAGCAAGCCAGTCAATAGCCACTGCGCAGAGTCTTGGGGCGGACGTAAAGATTGAGCAGCTCGGACCATCTCTTGCACATCCCTGGGGAATCAGCCTCATAGATAGCAAAACGGCACTCATCACCTTACGCGATGGCGTTCTAATCCGCATGAATTTGGACACTGGCAATGTGACAAAAATTGCCAATGTGCCTGCTGTCTTTGCCCGCAGGCAAGGCGGGTTACTGGATGTGTTAACACACAAAAATACCAGCGGGCTGCTTTCAGCCTACATCTGCTACAGCAAACCTGTTAACGGAGGTGCCGTTACCGCTCTTGACCGGGCTGAGGTGCAAAAGGACAGTCTAATTAATCGACAGACCCTTTTTCAGGCAAATGACGTTTCTGCGCGCGCCGTTCATTTTGGCTGTCGCATAGCGATACATAATAAATATCTATATCTGAGCATAGGTGACCGGGGCCAGCGTGATAATGCCCAGAATTTCGCATCTCATGCTGGCTCTGTTGTACGGCTTAACCTTAACGGGCTTATTCCTGAGAATAACCCTGTTTTTCCAAATGGAGCGCCAGGCCTGTTTACAAAAGGTCACCGCAACCCACAGGGCATGGCAATTCACCCTTTAACTGGCGATGTTTGGATAAATGAGCATGGCCCCAAAGGCGGTGATGAGATTAATATATTGCAGGCTGGTGCCAATTATGGCTGGCCGCTGGCCAGCTTCGGCAAAGAATATTTTGGTGGGCCAGTTGGCGACGGGCTGACCAGCTTTCCCGGCACAACTGATCCTGTTTGGCACTGGACACCATCAATCGCCCCGTCCGGGATGGCCTTTTATGATAAGCAGATGTTTCCTGAGCTGAAGGGCGGCTTGCTGGTATCCTCTCTCAAATTCAGGCGGTTGTATCATGTTCAGCTGGCTGACAATTTACCCACCAGCCAGTCTGTCATTCTGGACAGACGTATTGGCCGGATACGAGATGTGGAAATTACCTCTAACGGAGCCATATTGTTGCTCAGTGATGAAGCCAACGGCGGCCTATTTAGGCTTTCCCGCTGAACAAGGAATA
>CABYIQ010000012.1 GCA_902518965.1 uncultured SAR116 cluster alpha proteobacterium | reverse complement strand
AGGCCAGCTCGCAGGTGTTGTAGGGACGAATATTGAGGCCTTCTTTTAAACACAGGATATCTTTGAGAGATTGACAGTAGCTGAAATGCCTACCACTTATTCCCTGCCAGATGGATGGTATATTGATTATCAGCCCTCTGCCACCTCATCAAATGATTTAGCTTTGGCAGCTCTGAGGCAAAGCGCTGGCAAAGCTGAGGGTAAGTGTTTTCAGGTGGGTGAGCAAACAAAGGGTCGTGGCAGACGGGGTAAACAATGGGTGTCAAAGTCAGGTGATGGTCTGTATCTGTCCATCATCTTATGTCCAGCGACTGCACGTGATACATGGTCAGGCCTGTCTTTCATTGCCTCTCTGGCTGTTTATAAGGCCTTGCTAGGGTTTATTGAGGATGCACACATCCTGAGGTGTAGTTTGAAATGGCCGAATGACATTTTGTATGACAATCGTAAATTAGCCGGAATTCTGCTGGAGGCAACTACAGAAGGAGTGGTCGTCGGCTGTGGAATAAATCTCACAAACGCACCAGTTTTGGGACATACAAATTTTCCGCCTGTCGCGCTTGACGAGCTGGTAATGTCACAGCCAGTGGATTCTAAAGCTCTTGCCTGTGCGGTGATACGTCAGATTGCTAAATTATATGCAATATGGCAGACCAATGGCATGCAGGTCATCCTTGAGGAATGGCGCTCATATTGTGATATGGAAGGCCAGTCACTCCGTATAGAGACTGTAAAAGATGTGATCACTGGAACTTATGTGGAGATTGGCTCGGGTGGTCAACTCATTGTGCGGAGAGCCGATGGTGGACTCGTGCAAATTCATGCTGGTGATGTTGAAGTTTTGAGAGGTAGTGATGCTTCTGGCAATTGATTGCGGAAACACAAATATAGTTTTTACGCTGTTTGAAGCGCAGACCAAATTGTCGGAATGGCGGCTAGAGACAGTCTCAAGGCGGCCCGCAGATGAATATTTTATTGCACTTTGCCATGTTCTTGAGTCACAGAAACTTCATTACACCGATATTAAAAATTGTATCCTTGCTTCTGTAGTTCCTGTTGTTACCCATCACCTCGTCCGCTTCTGTGAAGAACGGCTTGCTTTGACTCCAATGGTTGTTGGTGAGGAAGGGGTAAATCTAAATCTTGATGTGCAAACAGATGACCCGGCGCAAGTTGGTGCAGACAGGCTTGTGAATGCTGTGGCAGTGGCGGCTGCGGGGGATTTGCCAGCGATCATTTTGGATTTTGGCACAGCAACAACTTTTGATGTGGTTCGTCCTGCAGCCCCAGATAGCGATTGTTCAGCTATTTACGCTGGAGGAGTGATTGCTCCTGGTGTGCATCGTTCGGTAGAAGCGCTGGTTGCTGCGGCTGCGAAATTACCCAGTCTGGCTGTTGAAAATTTTGATTTAAACCTGCCAGTTTTAGGTACATCGACACAGAGTGCAATGAAATCAGGTGTGTTATGGGGTTATGTTGGCTTGATTGACGGGTTGCTGAGCCGTCTAAAAGCAGAACCAGGTATGGCAAAGGCGGTCGTTATTGGTACAGGTGGGTTAGCATCATTATTTGCCCCGCATATTGATGCTATAGACAAGGTTGACCATGCATTGACGATGACTGGCCTGCGCATCATTTTTAACAGAAACAAGGGATAAGTTTCTGATGGATATGAAAATAGATTCAGATGATTTTGTTTTCCTGCCGCTTGGCGGGTCAGGTGAAATTGGCATGAATGCCAATCTTTACCATTACAAAGGCAGATGGTTGATGGTGGATTTGGGAATCAGCTTCCCAGACGAGAGCATGCCCGGTGTTGATGTGGTGCTGCCAGACCTGCGGTTTATCGAGGCACGTAAAGACAAACTAGAAGCGATAATTCTCACACATGCGCATGAAGATCATTTTGGGGCAGTTCCGTATTTATGGAAACGGCTTGGCGTGCCTGTGTATGGAACGGCTTTTACCCTCGCCCTGTTGCACCGTAAGCTGTCTGAAAGTCGTTTAGACTATAAAATCCCCTTACATGAACTTGATTTTAACATCACTTATGATTTTGGCCCACTTTCTGTTGAGCTTGTTCAACTAACCCATTCTGTGCCGGACCCTGCTGCGCTTGTACTCCGCTCAGACAAAGGGACAGTCCTGCATACAGGTGACTGGAAATTTGATGAAACCCCCATGTTGGGTGAAGATACGGATCGTGAAAGACTGCGCCAGATTGGTGATGAGGGGGTTATGGCCCTCATCGGTGATTCCACAAATGCGATGGTCGATGGTTACACGCCTTCTGAAGCTGTTGCCTTGCAGGGCTTGACTGATGTTATTGCAAAGGCTGAAGGCCTTGTGGCAGTCACCTGTTTTGCCAGCAATGTCGCTAGGCTAGGGTCGATAATGACTGCTGCAGCTGCTAACAACCGGTCTATCTGCGTGGTGGGGCGAGCCTTGAATCGGGCAATTGGCGCGGCCCGCGATACAGGATATCTGGCTGACATACCAGACTTTGTTCCTGAATCTGAGGTCAGTCTGATTCCCAGAAATCACATGGTTGTTATCTGTACTGGCTCTCAGGGAGAGACAAGAGCAGCAATGGCAAAAATCGCTGCTGGCACGCATGAATCTGTAGAGCTGCAGCCCGGTGATACTGTGATTTATTCCTCTCGTCAGATTCCGGGAAATGAGCCTGCTATTACAAAGGTTCAGGATATGCTGGTCAGGCGTGGCATTCACCTCATAACTGATGAAGACAGGCCTGTTCATGTGTCTGGCCATCCGGCACGTGACGAACTTGTTGAGATGTATGGGCTGGTCCGGCCACAAATTGCCATTCCCGTTCATGGGACAGCCCGTCACCTTATGGCTCATGCAGAGATTGCTAATAATTGCCAGGTTAAGCAGACATTGATACCAGATAATGGAGCAGCAATTCGTTTCAAGTCGGGCACAGCAGATATCATCGGTTATGCACCAGTAGGGTTGTTAACGCCTGAGGCTGGAGAGGTTGTTGACCTGCAGTCAGATCATCTACGCTCGCGCCGTCGGATGCTCTGGAATGGGACTGTAACCGCAACAGTTGTTTTGTCGGCTGTTGGTGAGCTATTAATGGCACCGCAGGTTAGTCAGACTGGTCTCTGTCCAGATCATCAGTCTGCTGATTTTATTGCTGATGCAGGCCTTGCTATTGAGGATGTAATCTGTCACCAGGCTGCCCCAGGAGATAATGACGAAGTAATTGAAGAGATGGTGCGCAGAACGGTAAGGCAAATGGCTAAAGGCAAGTTTAAATTAAGACCAACTGTTCATGTCCATGTGATGCGAACAGATATTACAGGGGTATCAGCATGATTGGGAGCATAAACCATATTGCGATAGCCGTTCATGATCTGGGTGTTGCTTCGGCACACTGGCGGGAACGCGTTGGTGCGGTGGTTTCTGCACCTCAAAGGTTTCCAAAACATGGGGTTAAAGTTGTGTTTATCGCTGCGTCTAATGGTAAGGTTGAGTTGCTGGAACCATTAGATGATAAATCACCTATAGCAAAATTTTTGGAGCGAAATCCGGATGGGGGGCTGCACCATATATGTTTTGATGTGCCTGACCTTATAGCTTCACGCGATCAGCTTTTGGCAACTGGTGCGCGTATCTTGGGCAGCCCTGACCCAAAGATTGGCGCGCATGGCAAACCTGTTCTGTTTATCCATCCCAAAGATTTGACAGGCACTCTTATTGAATTACAGCAGGCATAGGAATCATGGATATCGTTTCTGGCGTTGTTGTTTATATCTTGCTGTGGTGGTGGGTTTTATTTATGGTCCTACCTTTTGGCGCGAAAGCTCCTGAACGGGTGGGAGAGGGCCACGCAACTTCAGCTCCGGCAAAGCCGCGCATGGCTTTGAAACTTGCCATCACAACAGGGCTTTCAGCAGTTTTGTTTATAATTGTTTATTTTATCATAGCCTCTGGTATTTTCAGTTTTCGTGATTTTGCAGGTTAGCTCTATGCGCAGAACGGATCTGACCCTATATAGACCTAGTACGGTTTCTTCAAAAGATGCGAGGTCAGCAGACGGTTTGAATATCAGCTGACATCTACTTTAAATTGGCACGGACTGGAAATAGATTATGAATGTCATTTATTTAGCCAGCGATCATGGTGGTACTGTTTTGAAGGCACATATAGCTGAGCATTTGGACCCAAAAGGATACGAGGTTAGGGATTTGGGTGTTAATGGAACAGAATCAGTTGATTATCCCGATTATGCCGCCAGCCTTGCGCAGGTTATGCTGCAGGACGCCACAGCAAGAGGTATTTTGATTTGTGGCTCTGGTATTGGAATTTCTATCGCTGCTAATCGTTTTTCCCACATTCGCGCAGCTTTAGTCACAGATGTGACATCTGCGAGGCTATGCCGTCAGCATAATGATGCCAATGTTCTGGCGCTTGGTGAGCGGCTGACAGGCGTTGCAACGGCGATGGAGTGCATCGATACGTTTCTGTCCACAGATTTTGAAGGGGGCCGGCATCAGCGTCGTGTTGATAAATTAATTTCTCCTCAACCTGCTCTATCTTGAAGGATAATATTATGAATGAAATGAACAGTTTTTTTAACAGCAGTTTGTCACAAACAGATCCAGAGATAGCTGCGGCCCTCCAAGATGAGCTTTTTCGTCAGCAGGATCAAATTGAGATGATTGCATCAGAGAATATCGTGTCAAACGCTGTTCTTGAGGCGCAAGGGTCAATTCTGACAAATAAATATGCAGAAGGCTATTCAGGGCGTCGATATTATGGTGGGTGTGAATATGTGGATGTAGTTGAAACGCTGGCAATTGAACGAGCAAAGCAACTGTTTAATTGTAATTTTGTGAATGTTCAACCTCACTCTGGCGCACAGGCGAACCAGGCAGTGTTTCTTGCTTTGCTTCAGCCAGGTGACACAGTGCTTGGCATGTCTCTGGCATCGGGAGGGCATTTGACACACGGGGCCGGCCCAAATCTGTCTGGCAAGTGGTTTAATGCTGTCCAGTATGGGGTTTCAAAGGAAACAGGGACAATTGATTATGATGAGGTGCGTGCACTTGCTGAGGAGTATAAACCAAAGATGATTGTCGCGGGGGCATCGGCCTATCCACGGACGCTCAATTTTGAAGTTTTCCGGGAAATTGCTGATTCTGTAGGTGCCTATCTAATGGTGGATATGGCCCATATATCTGGACTGGTGGCAGCAGGTGTGCATCCCAGCCCGGTCCCACATGCACATATCGTCACCTCAACCACACACAAAACCCTGCGAGCGGCGCGTGGTGGCATCATTCTGTCAAATGATGAATCGCTGAGTAAAAAAATTAATTCTGCCGTCTTTCCAGGTTTGCAGGGCGGGCCGCTCATGCATGCAATTGCTGGCAAGGCTGTGGCATTCGGTGAAGCTTTGAAGCCTGAGTTTAAAACTTATATTCAGACTGTGGTGGATAATGCACGTGTTCTGGGTGAGGTTCTGCTAGATCGTGGGCTTGCTCTAGTTGCAAAAGGAACTGATACTCATCTCGTTCTGGTCGATTTACGACCAAAGGGGCTGACAGGTGACATTACAGAAGTATCTCTAGAAAATGCAGGCATCACGTGTAATAAAAATGGTGTTCCGTTTGACCCGGAAAAACCAATGGTCACGTCAGGTGTCAGATTAGGCACGCCGGCAGGTACCACTAGAGGTTTTGGGACTGAAGAATTTCGTCAGGTTGCCCATTTGATCGGTGATGTACTTGACGGTCTGGCTTCTAACAGGAATGATAATTCTGATATTGAGGCTAAGGTGCGAGGAAAGGTTCGGGAATTGTGCCGGGCATTCCCAATCTATTGATAGTATGCTATGACACCTCCGCATACCAGATTTTGAAACATCATGAATGTGGAAGGCGATAGACGATGCTTTGTCCCATGTGCAGGTCTGAAGACACACAGGTTAAAGATTCACGCCCATCAGAAGATGGTACATCTATTCGCAGAAGACGCCAATGTGGTTCATGTGGCGCCCGGTTCACCACTTTTGAACGAGTTCAGTTGCGTGAGATTTCTGTGCTGAAGCGTGATGGCCGAAAAGTGCCTTTTAATAGGGAAAAGCTGGAACGGTCCTTCAATATTGCATTACGAAAACGTTCTGTTCATGAAAATGATGTGGTGCTAGCGATAAATGATATTGTTAGAAAACTTGAATCAACTGGTGAAGCTGATGTGTCGTCTGACTATATCGGCTCGCTGGTTATGAAAGCGCTCTTGGGGATTGATAAAGTCGGCTATATCCGTTACGCTTCAGTTTACAAAAATTTTGAAGATGCTGGTGACTTTGAAGATTTCGTGAATGAATTGCGCAATTAAAAGAAAGTCAAATCAATCATTTTCACGTGAAGACCAAAGATGGATGCAACTGGCCTGTTCTTATGCACGGCGTGCTCAAGGGCAAAGCTGGCCCAATCCGGCTGTAGGCTGTGTTCTGGTGTCAGCAGACAATACTCTCCTCTCGGTTGGACACACCCAGAAAGGAGGGCGGCCCCATGCAGAGGCTGATGCCCTTAAAGTTCTTGAGCAATCTGGAAATAGCGCAGCTTTGAAAGGTGGCACCGCCTATGTGACGCTTGAGCCTTGCGCGCAAGAGGGTCGAGGTCCAGCTTGTGCCGACTTACTGCTGCAATCTGGTGTTTTCCGTGTTGTCTACGCAGTTGATGACCCTGACTTAAGGGTAAATGGGCAGGGCCGTGACAAACTCGTTGCTGGCGGCGTTTCAGTGCAGTACGGTTTATGCGAAGAAGAGGTGGCAGCCGGACTAGCTGGGTTTCTAGCTTTGCGTCGTTTTTCCCGGCCCTACCTAACAAGCAAAATTGCCACCAGTGCAGATGGCTTTATTACAGCTAAAACTGGACAGCAGACTTGGCTGACAAACGACGTATCCCGTGTTTATGCGCATAATCTAAGGTCACGTGTGGATGCTGTTTTAACAGGAATAGAAACGATTTTAATTGATAACCCAAAACTGACATGCCGGCTACCAGGGTGGAGAGAAAGCTCGCCTGTTAGAATTATTTTTGATAGTCATCTGCGCTTGAGCAGTAACAGCAAGGTTGCTCAAACCATTGCTGCAGGACCTGTAGTTGTCTTTTGTAGTCGGGCGGCAAATTCGCAGGATCAAATATTGCTTGATAAATGCGGTATCGAGGTTGTGAGGCTTGACCGAAATGCAGACGGGCTTGATTTGTCAACAGCTTTGCAATGGTGTGCAAAACGTGATTTATCCAGCTTATTATTAGAGGCTGGAACAAAATTAAATCAAAGTTTTTATTCTGCTGGCCTGATTGACCAAATTATCCATTTGTCGGCACAAAAAGAACTTAAAACTGGTGTTCCTGGGCTACTATATGATGCAAATACACGAACGGCTCTAGCTTTCCCGTGTGACTCTGATTATACCAAAGCACGGACATTTGAGTTGGCTGGAGACCGATTATCTATCTGGCAAAGAGGCAAAGAAATGATTGGAAAGATATAGTCAATGTTTACAGGCATTGTGACAGCAATTGGAGCAGTAATGTCTATTGAGCGCAAAGGTGACTGGCGCGTTGTTATCGCCGCACCCTGGGCTTGTGATGAAATTGATTTAGGTGCATCAATCTGTTGTTCTGGAGTATGTTTGACAGTAACCGACCGCAGCTCAGACAGTTTTGAAGTAGACGTATCTGAGGAGACATTGTCAAAGACCACACTTCAAACATGGCAGGAAGGCACTGCTGTTAATCTTGAACGTTCCCTAAGGATGGGAGATGAAATGGGTGGACATATTGTTTCTGGCCATGTTGACGGGGTAGCAGTGATTGAAAATATATCAGCAGTGTCTGACTCTCATCGTCTGGAAATTTCTCTGCCGCCGCTTTTAGCAGGTTTTGTTGCTAAAAAGGGTTCTGTTGCCTTAAATGGCGTATCTCTGACTGTCAATTCGGTTGGTGAAAATATGTTTTGTGTGAATATAATTGAACATACTTGGAAAAATACAAACCTGGGCGAATCTGCCCTAGGCAGCTGTTTGAATTTGGAAATTGATATGCTGGCACGTTATGTTTCACGTTTGATGCAGGTTGCAGGAGAAATAAGATAAATATGCTAAAAATTCAGCATGGCTTATCCCCGATTGAAGAAGTGATTGCAGATGCAAGAGCAGGCAGAATGTTTATTCTAGTCGATGACCAAAGCCGTGAAAATGAAGGGGATTTGTGTATTATTGGAGAACATGTAAATGCCGAGGCGGTCAATTTTATGGCAAAATATGGCCGTGGGCTCATCTGTTTGGCTCTCACTCGAGCGCACACCGAACAGCTGGGGCTGGAAATGATGGAACGGCGAAATGAATCACGTCATCAGACTGCCTTTACTGTATCGATTGAAGCTCGTGAGGGGGTGACAACAGGGATTTCTGCTGCTGACCGAGCCCATACAATTCATACAGCGATCAATCAACATGCACGCCAAGCTGATATTGCTACTCCGGGTCATATTTTTCCTCTTGTAGCTAGAGATGGTGGTACGCTGGTGAGGGCTGGGCATACTGAGGCCATCGTTGACATTGCTCGGGCCGCTGGTTGCGCCCCAAATGGAGTGATTTGTGAAATTATGAAAGATGATGGGACAATGGCCAGATTGCCCGATCTGATGGATTTTGCTCAGCAGCATAATTTAAAAATTGGTGCGATTGCAGATTTGATCTCTTGGCGTCGGCATAATGAAACTCTAGTAACACGAATCGCTGAGGCTTCATTTGAGACGGAATTCGGAGGTACATGGCGGCTATTGATTTATCGGAATGACATTACTGATGTAGAGCATCTCGTTATGTTAAAAGGGCAGATTGACCCTGGTCAATCAACTTTAGTTCGGATGCATGGATTGGATTTGATGGTTGACCTTCTTGGTGAGTCGCATAAAAGCCGTAATCATGGTGAGTTGCAGCAGGCCATGCGCATTATAGCAGAACATGGCAGAGGTGTGATCGTTATCTTGCGCGAAGCAAGTTTGTCCAGTCTTTCCGAGATACTTCAAGCACGGCAGGGACTTAAGGCAAAACCTGGTGCACTTGAGTTGAGAGATTATGGAGTGGGTGCTCAAATTCTAAATGATCTGAATGTGTCAGTTATGACTTTACTGTCTAATTCAAAGCCAACCGTTATTGGTCTTGAAGGTTACGGGCTGACAATTGAAGGCTGGAAAGCCATAAATTAGGACCTTAAGAGACATTGAATGAAGAAGAAAGCTTTAACTTCTGGTCATTATTTAATTGTTCAGGCTGATTTTTATGCTGAACTTGCCGCCGCTCAGAAGCAAGGTGCAGTTGCTGAGCTTGAAACTGCGGGAGCAAGCTATGATGTTATTTCTGTGCCTGGTGCGCTTGAAATACCTGCTGCTATCGCAATGGCTGCAACCAACTCATGTCTGTATGACGGCTTTATTGCTCTGGGATGTGTCATTAGGGGTGAAACAACCCATTACGAAACGGTTTGCACAGAATCATCTAGGGGGCTGATGGACTTGGCTATTTATCAAAATCTGGCAATTGGCAATGGGATTCTGACTGTAGAAAATACTGAACAAGCATGGGAAAGGGCAGATATCAACCGCAAGGATAAAGGTGGGGATGCCGCAAGGGCTGCGCTGGCCATGGCAGCTTTAGCAAAACGGTATGCAGAAGATAGAAAACCGATTAATGACTCAAAAGACAGTTGTTGAAAATTTGTCCCAAAAAGACAGTAATGAAAAAACTGGCCTCTTACGCCCTACTGCAGTTCGCAGACGGGCTGCAGCGCGACTTGCATCTGTTCAGTTAGGTTACAGTGCAGAAGTGACGGGCCAGCCCCTATTAGAAGCAATGCCAGCTTTTTTAGATAACTATGCTGATGATATCGCCCGTCAACTGCGAGTAAAGAAGATTGATATTGAGCATTTTTATGCTGTGGTTTCAGGAGTGAATAACCGGAGGGTGGAACTTGATCAAATGATTGCTGACGGCTTATCGGAGGGATGGACATTGATACGACTTGCGCGAACAGAATTAATAATTTTGCGGGCAGGTATTCTTGAACTGGATGGCATGCCGCATATACCAGCCCGGGCTGTATTGTCTGAATATGCTAACATTGCTGATGCATTCAATGCTGATGTAGGTTTTGTCAATGCATTACTTGACGGGCTTGCGCGTAGGAAACTTAGGACTGCAGAAATGTCTGTGCCCGGAAAGGCTGATTAAATCTACTAATCTAAGTTTCTGCGCCGCAAATTGCTGAATAATTGGTCAACGATTGTTACCGTATCGCCGGGAGTTGGTGTTTTTGATTCAAGTTTTACAATTTTTTTATCTGAAGTTTTATCACGTAATTCAATGCCTTGAAGCCTATTGTTATTATCAAATATGAATACAATAAGTTCACGTTCTATTGTTAATGTCTCGCCGCCAACACGTTTTCCCATTTTTTGATTGTTATAATAGAGTCGACCAGAATTAAAGGCGCCTTCAAAGCTTGGTGGTCCCAGGATTGCAATTGTTTCTGCTTGAGTTGTTACGCCTAGCTCGAGCCTGTCTAACTCAGCTGGCTCTATCAAGCGTCCATGGGTCGTAGTTATGGCTTCACATGCAGATACCACAATCATTAAAATAAATAGAAAAAATAATTTAGGTCGTAAAAAGGTTATGTGCATGATCATATCTCATGGCATTTCAGATCGCTGTATGCAGAAAAGTTTCGCACGAACAGTGTTGAAAATAAGTTATTGAATTGCGTCTGTAAAGCAAAGACAGGAATGGACGTTAGCAGCAATTATAACGTATAAGGACGCGTAATGACGATCAATCCGACATAGAGCTGGTCACAGATACCAAAAGGATTATTCAAGTGCTTTTGTTTTCACGTCTTATGCGCTTTCTGGGTGCGCAACAGCGAAAGCTGGAAGCGAGGCCAGCTGAGCGTCTCTATCAATCCATTTTGAAGGCTAGCCGACAGCCAAACCTATACACAGAATTTGAAGTACGCGATCACCTTGACGGCCGTTTCGACATGCTTTGTCTCCATATCAGCCTGTTGATGGGGCGGTTACGCATGCTCCCTGAAGATGTGCATAAACCGCTTAATCAGGAATTATTTGACCGTTTCTTTGCTGATATGGATTTTACTTTACGGGAGATGGGAGTAGGTGATTTGGGTATAGGTAAGCGTGTACGCAAGATGTCAGAAGCCTTCATGGGACGATTGGTCGCTTATACTGAGTCGCTTGAAAGAAATGACAATGCGGAATTGGCCCTAGTTCTGGCCCGGAATATCAGGCGTTCTCATTACTGTAATGATGCAGACAGGCGAATGGCTGACTATGTTTTGGTGAGTCGTGACCGGTTGTCAGCGGTAAGTGATAATGAGATGCAGGCTGGTACAGTTGATTTGGTCGCTATTCTTGCACTGCATGGAGACAGCCATGGCTGAGACGATTAAATTAGACACAACGGTACCAGCATACACAATCGCACATGGAAGCCTCGTTCACTTTGATATTTGCTTGAAAGAAACTGAACGACGGCAGCTATCTGAGCGCTTTGCCTTTATTAAGCTCAAAGATGTGATGGGTAAACTCGCATTGGCGCAAATTGCAGATGGGTGCTGGGAATTGAAAGGCAACATAAATGTAGCGATAACACAAGCTTGTGTTGTTTCAGGTCAGCCAGTTGAAAGTACGTTTATGATTGAACTTGAAGAACGCTTTGTGGATTCGTTCTCTGATCAAACAGAAATAGATGCAATGGAGGTAGATGTGGATTTGCTGGTAAATGGTGAAATTCCAGTCGGTGAATGCTTATGTCAATGGATTGGGGTTTGCGCTCCAGCATGGCCGCGGGCAAAAAATGTCCCAGTTCTGGATGGGCCGGAACTTGAGCACACTGAAAATCATCCTTTTGCTAGGCTTTCTGAATTGAAAAAATGAATATTGTATTTATGCTCAAGTAGCTGAGTTTGAGGGAGTATTGTGGATGAAACAGCCACCACGTATATCGTTGGACGCGATGGGCGGCGACCACGCTCCTGAAATTGTTGTCCAGGGTGCTGATAGGGCATTTGCCGCTTATCCGAATATTTCGTTGATATTTGTTGGTGATGAGAGGAAAATCAGTCCCTTATTGAAAAAAACTCGGTACATGCAAGAGGCAGATATTCATCACACAGATGAAGCTGTCGCGCCAGAAGCTAAGCCATCTCAGGCTTTGCGCGCCGGAAAGAATACATCCATGTGGAGGGCCATTAAGCTTGTTGCAAATGGTGAGGTTGACGCGGTGGTTTCTGCAGGAAATACAGGTGCGTTGATGGCAATGTCAAAGCTTCAAATGAGGATGATTGAAGGCGTTACCCGACCAGCTATTGCAGGATTTTTTCCAAATCCACATGGTCAGTCCTGCGTTTTGGATTTAGGAGCAAATATCGAATGTGATGCAGAAAACCTCATACAGTTTGCGATAATGGGCAGCGCGTTCTATCGTGATATTCATGGAGGTGTCTCGCCGAGTGTTGGCCTTTTGAATGTTGGAGAGGAAGACCAGAAGGGATTTGATTATTTGCGCGAAGCAGCAGCGGTTCTGGGCGCAGACTCACTTAATCTCAATTATCACGGATTTGTGGAAGGTTCAGATATAGCAGGGGGGAAAGTTGATGTCGTCGTGACTGATGGCTTTTCAGGAAATGTAGCCTTGAAAACTGCAGAGGGAGTCGCGGATCTATTCCAGGGTGGATTGCAAACTGCATTTTCCGAGAATATATCGACAAGACTGGGGTTTTTGTTGGCTCGTTCTGGCTTGCGTAGCTTCAGAAACAAACTTGATCCTCGGCGATATAATGGAGCAGTTTTTCTTGGTTTAAACGGGATATCGGTAAAATCACACGGGGGCACGGATGCATTTGGGTTTTCGAATGCCATTGGAGTGGCCGTTCATATGCTTCAACAAGGCTTTATTCCCGAAGTAAAATCAGCAATCCACAAGGCGAGAGGTATTTTTAATAAGGGTAAAAATGACAGAGATGAATAGACGGTCCGTTCTCATGGTGGGCGCCGGGTCCTATTTGCCATCACATGTAATGACAAATGATGATTTATCTGAATTTGTTGAGACAGATGATAGCTGGATAAAGCAGCGAACGGGGATCAGCCAAAGGCACATTGTTGCTGAGGGAGAAAAAACATCAGACCTGGCTGTAAATGCTGCGCAGCGAGCATTAGAGAATGCGAGACTGTCTGCAGTTGATATTGATATAATCATCATTGCTACCACAACTCCTGATGATACATTTCCATCAACAGCGTCGGTCGTTCAGCATAAGTTAAAGGCCTATCAAGCTTTTGCTTTTGATGTGCAAGCGGTGTGTGCAGGCTTTGTCTACGGTCTTGGAGTTGGTGAGTCGCTTATCAAATCTGGTCAGGGGCGCAGAGCACTAATCATTGGTGCAGAGAGCTTTACTAAGCTTCTAAATTGGAAAGACAGGACCACTTGTGTTTTGTTTGGTGATGGTGCAGGGGCGGTTATTCTTGAAGCTTCAGACGATGCTCCTCAGGATTGGGGGGTGTTGTCCACGGTATTACATACAGATGGCCGGTATCGCGACATCCTGTATGTTGATGGAGGGCCATCTACAACCGGCACAGTAGGTCACGTAAAAATGAAGGGCCAGGATGTTTTCAAACATGCTGTGGAAAAACTTTCCAGTGCAATGAATGAAGTAATCCAAAAGACCGGCCATCAGACAGATGATATCGACTGGTTAATTCCGCATCAGGCAAATATCCGGATCATTGACGGTATGCAACGCAAACTGGGGTTGCCGGCTGAACGGGTGGTTCGTTGCGTGGATAAACATGCAAACACATCAGCTGCGTCTATTCCATTAGCGCTTACTGAGGCAGTTAGTGATGGCCGTGTTAAAGCTGGGGATTTGCTTGCCTTTGAAGCAATTGGGGGTGGATTGTCATGGGGGGCATCTCTGGTTCGCTTTGGCCGCCCTTTTTAAAAAAAATAGATAAAACAGTATGTTTCTTTATGAATTTCAAGTTAAAAATTGATCTCTGGTGGATTGACCCAGATTTTATCAAGTGATACGGTCTTATTATGAATAAGACGATTACACGAAGTGATTTAGCTAATGCTGTTCACCAACAGATAGGATTGTCGCACAATGAATGCTCGCATCTTGTGAGCAGTGTGCTTGAGGAAGTTACGGAGTGCCTTATCTCGGGCGGCTCAGTAAAACTATCTTCATTTGGTACTTTTTCGGTACAATCAAAAAATGAACGTCTTGGCCGAAACCCTAAGACAGGCGTTGAGGCTGTAATTACACCGCGCAGAGTGTTATCCTTTCGACCCTCTAACCTTATGAAAAAGCGAATTAATTCAGCCTAATGGTTCAGAAAGCACCTGGTGCCTATCAAACGATATCAGAAGTGTCGGTGCAACTGGATGTTCCCGCTCATGTTCTCAGATTCTGGGAAAGCAAATTTTCAGCCTTGAAGCCGTTGAAGCGAAGTGGTGGGCGCCGTTATTATAGAACAGAAGACATTCAACTTCTGAAATCTATCAAGTCTTTGTTGTATGATGAAGGTTACACTATCAAAGGGGCTCAAAATTCACTAAAAAAGCGATCCTCTGCGTCTGAATCTGTCCAGACAAACGTGGCGGAACAGCCGCCATCAGGAATGCGTCAAGCTGTGGCAGAAGCCCATCTTCTGAAGGCGGAATCTTTGCTGGAAGAAGCTAACAAGATAGTGAAAACATTATTGGGACGGTTTGGTCGTTAGTTGTCTAAGCTTAAATAATGTTGCTGGAGTTCTTCTTGCGTCCCTGCTTGGCGGTAGTGTATAAAAAAAAACGTCGGAGTGTAGCGCAGCCTGGTAGCGCACTACACTGGGGGTGTAGGGGTCGTGGGTTCAAATCCCGCCACTCCGACCAACTTTTAGTCAACTATTTCAATAGGTTGACGTTGATTGGTTTTCCGTTCGAGGCACACGAAATGTAGCCACGGTACAAGTTACCGTACAGAAACGGAGGCCATTATGGCATCAGTGACCAAGTGTAGGGGTCGTTGGGCGACCAGAGTGAGTACCTCTAATTCAGTAATCAAAAAGTCTTTTTTTGGGTCTAGCTTTGCACGGACATCAGTGAAACTAAGGCCATTCATGCCCCTGAGTTCATTACTTGTCTCTGCTCGATCAAATTGGCGTTTGAATTATATTTTTATAAATTTGCAATAACTTATTGTTTAAACTACCATTTAGTATAAAAATTTTTTGATCATTTTTACTAGGAAGGATGAAAAGGATGCTTTTTAAATTTGCTTGGACGCACACACCAGAAGCAAGAGACGAAACGGTAAAAAAATTTATGGCTACTGGAGGGATGCCGCCTGAGGGCGTTGAGTTTATCTCTCGATACCATAATGTAGATGGTACAGGGGGATTTGTTATTATTGAGAGTACGAGTGCAGCTGCATTAGCTGATTATGCTCTTGATTGGAATGGTCTAATAAAAATAGAAATCACTCCGATTATGGACGATGATACAATAAGCTCAGTACTTCCAAAGCATTTTAGCTAAAATTAGAAACAAAATTACATAGGGTCACCTCCGGGTGGCCCTTTTTTTGTCAAATCTGACTGATACCTGTTTTACATATACATTCTAGGGAAAAAATAATCGACAACTTCCCCGTTTGCGAAAACCGGTGTTTTAAAAATATTTTCAGAATATCCTATCATAACAACACCACAAGTAACTAAATTAGTCGGTAACTTATTATAACCTTTAGTTGTGAGTTGATACATTAATGAATTTAAAATGGGATTATGACCTATTATAACCACAGTATTAAACCCAAGCACTTTGGAAGATAATGTTTTTTTAATCTGTTCTACTGATGCGTTATATAAATCTTCTTCAACGAATAAATTATTATCTTTATCATCCCAATTTAAAAAGATATTTTCGTAAGTTAATTTCGCTCTTAATGCAGGTGAGATTAAAAACAAATCTGGTTTATCTATTCTTTTTTTTAGTTCCTTAGAAATAACTCTACAAGAATTTAGACCTCTGTTGTTCAAACCCCTTTGAAGGTCATCAACATTGCCACTCCAATCAGATTTAGCATGACGTATTAAGATTAATTTAGACATTAAAATTTAACCCCTAACAGCCGCTACTAGACCACTAGCTGCTGCCAGAAAACTGAGGCTGGTATTCCAGCGTCTCTTCGGACCGTCTTCTATAACTATACAATAAATGTAATTACTGATTTTGTGTCTTTCAAGTTGGGGTGTCTTCCACAGTGTAGGGGGCAGACAAAAAGGGAGGAGTGGCGGTTAAATCTGGTACAAGAAGTAGGACAGATGCAGTGAGCGAACAACGCTTTACCTATTGATTCATAGTGTGTTATACCATCTGTAAGCCGTTTGTCTTGAACGGTTTACCACTGGTTCGGAGTGCATCGCCTGTTGCTGCACGTAGAACTGGGGGTGTAGGGGGCGTGGGTTCGGATCCCGTCACTCCGAAAAAATATCCATATAATACAATAATTTAGATGGCAGAAAAAAAGACTTTTCTTTGCTCTTTTGTCACAATTTGTTACAAATGGGAGCAAAGATGCCTAGTTTTAGAAAAAGAAATAAATGTATGAAATGCAGCAATTGAAAATATTTTCACAGGTTCTTCTGTTTTTACTAGGCAGTTTAGCAAGCGCAACCGCAAGCATTCTTGAAGATGCATCAAAATATGCAGTTCGAATAAAAACTTCCATCAGCTATCCATTTTTTGAGGATGAAGCAGGTGTATCGAATGGCGCTGGGTTTTTGGTGGATAAAGACCGTGGCTGGGTTATTACCAATGCACATGTGTCTGGGCGAGGTACAGGTACTGTAGAAGTTCTGTTTAAGGATAATGATTTTCAAGAAGCTGAAATTGTTTATGTCGACCCAGAACTTGATTTTTCTATTCTTACAGTTAAGCACATCCCTGATAGTGCATTAGTAGCTCAATTGGACTGCGAAACTCGAAGATTAAACGGTTTAGAGGTGGCAGCATTTGGGCATCCGTATTCGCTTTATTTTTCTGCGAGTAGGGGGATTGTGTCCAAAGTCCGGTTTTATGAAGGACATGACTGGGTGCAAACTGATGCTGCTATTAACCCAGGAAACTCTGGAGGCCCCTTAATAAGTCTAAATACTGGGTTAATCATTGGAATAAACGCTATGAGTCTAAAGGATAGCGAAGGGCTTAATTTTGCTGTGCTAATGGCTCCAGTTTGTAAATCTTTAGAATTGTTGAAGGATAATTTAAACCCTTCACCACCACTTTTGCCGTTAAGTTTTGCATCCGATAATGTTGCTGAAAATTATCTTATTGTAGCAGGGAATAGATTAGGGAAATTATCGGAAGGCATTCAGATTGGAGATGAGGTAATTGCGGTTAATGGTATAGAAATTTCCTCACCAACTGAGCTTGCAACTGAACTTAGAGGAAAAAGTGGCAACGCAGAATTTACTTTTAAGAGAGGTGATACCAAAATAAAGGGAACTGTAGAGTTTAGCCCTAAATCCAAAATAACTGAACGACAGTATCTTATGGTTGATGGGGGACTTATAGCAGAGGACATTTATCCAGAGAGGTTTGTCCAAGAAAAACATTATATGTTCCATTCTGTCAGAAAGGGCTCATATGCTCAGAGAGTTGGATTTGGAAAAGGGGAAGTGGTGCTTACAATTGATGGTGTGAAGCCGACAAGTATTGAGCATTTAGAAAAATTACTTTCTGGAGAAGATGAAAAGGAAATCATTACGCGACACTGGTCGAGTATAGATGAGCTTTTTTATGACTATTTTAAAATTGATTACCAGCCTGTGTTTGTAAGGTCTTACAACGTTCCATGATGCGCACTTATTTTAAGTCTCCCCAAGTCTTCTCCATATATGCCAAATCTTCCTCCCATTCCTTTTCAGCTTTATCCATGGATTTATAAAGAGATATAAACCTTGGTTGCAGATGCATTTCTACTTGTTAATTTTTGCCTTGCAGCGTTTATTTCTCTCGGATTTTTCATCATTCCATCAGGCTACAAGTTTGGCTGCAACTGGATAAAAAATAGGAATGTGAGGCTGCTTCACCTTTATCTTATGGGCTTTATCACTACTGAAACCATTATAGGTTTGACGTGTCCACTTACAGTCCTTGAAAACATTTTTCGGGATGTTGATTACTCGTCGTCTTTCATGTCTTATTGGATGTCTGAGGTTTTGTATTGGGATTTGCCCAGTGAAGTGTTTGTTCTAATATACTCGTTATGTTTGGTGTGGGCGTTAATTTTATGGAAACACTGTCCCCCGATAATACGGATAATTGATGAATAACTAATTTAAAGTCACTAACTGTTAAATGTAATTGTGAGTGAATATGAAATTAGCCCGGCCTCTCATCACTCAATAAGTAATCTTCAAAATCTTTTGATAATGAACTGAGTTGAAAATATTGGTTTGGATAGTCCTTCAATAATTTATCAGCTTTCTTTTCGGCTAATATCTTCTGCTTATCAGCGTATTTATGAGATAATCAAAGTGGTCAAAAATGCACAAACAGTTCTGAAGATTATTTAGGTATATTTTGTCAGTCGGAGCGAAAACTGCCCTGAATATTGAGCTTCATTTGCTCTAACTTTTGTTCAACTGTTTTATTTGTTTCTTTTTGGGTTTTTACAAGATTCAAAATCACTTCAATCTGTTTTGCTAATTCAACACTTTGATTATTTGAATCTTCTAGTCGGAGTTGCACCTTTCGCAGAATAGCGGCTAGAAGTGGAGCCTCTTCTTGAAGTGAAGTGATGTGTGCTTTTGGGATTAGATGAGCTGAAGCTCCATTTTCTCCTGCTTTTGCAGCAACGGACCGCTTTTTGTTCAAAAGGAGTGAGCTCTCACCAAATATTTCTTTTTCATATAGCGTATTGAGCTTCAGGCCTTTACGGCTGTAAATATCCACTGAACCTTTCACTATGAGAAAAGCGTGAAAGGAAGGTGTATCATAGTCGTAAATGAGTTGTCCTGGAGACCAATGCTTTAGATCCAGTATTTTTTTCTCTGAGGGCAAATCTGACATAACTGACATAAAAAAATAATAAAAATTAATACTGAAAGGTAGCTTAACCTGTCAAATACATAATTGGTAATAAAAATTGCAGTAGCGAAAGGCGTGCTGAAAAAGCTACTCTGCACGACCACCATATGCTTCATTTAAAACAGTCTTTAATGTTCAATCTGATTTTGTGCTTGTTTCTCCAAATTTCAATTTTTTTGCCAAA
The DNA here is from genome assembly GCA_902518965.1 of uncultured SAR116 cluster alpha proteobacterium. Lineage (GTDB taxonomy): Bacteria > Pseudomonadota > Alphaproteobacteria > Puniceispirillales > Puniceispirillaceae > JADHLI01. The sequence goes on along the minus strand of CABYIQ010000012.1, from coordinate 27,166 downwards.
ATGCTGTTTTCACGATGATTTCTGACGACATCATTTTGCGGCGTAAAAATATTGTTTTCAAAGCCTTTTATAAGTGAGTGATTTCAGATTATATTTCGAGATAATGAATATTTATGTATAATTTTCTGGTTAGATTGTTTTGGAAAAGTTTTGAAATGAGCCAATCTAAAATCGGAGCAAATCTCACATCAGCTCTATTTCCTGCTGCTGGCCTTTACCTTTCCTGGTGGTTGCTTAAGGAAGTAGGTGAGCTGGTTGCTGGCATCGCCTTTGTGGTTTTGTGCGTAAATTATTTTTGGATCATGCGTAATTTAAGGAAATCTGGAGAATGAAATTTGGTTTGCTTGGGTTCTCTGTATTTGATGGTTCATTTCACCCAAGTTGAATAACGCTTGCGTTGACCCTCAATATCAGTCTTCATAAATTCCGAGAAAACAGTTGCCAGGCCACTGAACGCTGCCCGGTTTTGTTTCATGACGGCATCAAGAGGAATAACGATATCGCCATCTTTGCGCAGGTAAGGCTTTTCATAATTCGGATAGGTCTCTACTAACTTGTATAGAGCTTTCATTAGTTGTTTTTCCTGCTCTGCGTTTTCTGCAGCGGTCTTTTTTTTCTCTCTCATATATTCGGACATGTTAGCCTCCATCCTGTAATCACAGGGTAATGATAAGTGACCCGAAGGCTGCCATTCAATAGCTGCCTTGCTGTTTTTTGCTTGAGCAGTGCAAAATTTGCACCGTAGATAGACAGATTCAGCAGTTTTTTTTATGAAACGCTTTCTGTAGACAAATAAGCTGTATCAGCGAAGAAAGCAATTATGACTTTTATTTTAATTTCCGACCTCGATGGAACCCTTTTGGGACAGCATAATTTTGACTTCGGTTTAATAAAGTCGGACATTATAAACTTGCTAGACTCTGGTCATTTGCTTGTGCTCGCTTCAAGCAAAACAAAAGTTGAAATCGAAAGTTTTTGTGATGAACTTGGTCGCAGTGTGCCGTTCATATATGAAAACGGTGCTGGTGTTGAGAATTTTTGTCTGATTAGCGGATGTGAGGCGCCACTAAATTCACACCAAAATCCTAAAGCCATTCGAACTGATGCTCTTTTGACGATTTGGGACAGAGATATTCCGCTTGAATTAAAATCTCGATGCCATTTTGTAAAGGATATGGACAGGGGGGCTCAGCAAGCTTGCCTCGGTCTTGGGGCAACCGCTTTGGAGAGGGCCATGAAACGGTCTTTTTCTCTGCCCTTTACCTTTTCCGGACTTGAGTCAGATGTCCAAAAATTAAAATATTTCGCTGCTAAGGGTGGCTTATCCGTTCAACAAGGCGGGCGCGTCTATAATTTGTCTGGATGCCATGACAAAGCCGACTATTTGCCAGATATCCGTAAATGGGCAACAAAGGCGAAAACCAAGCCTGTGCTGATTGTTTTAGGCGATAGCATGAATGATATCAGAATGTTGAGACAGGCAGATGTTTCTTGCGTCATTCCTAATGAGAATGGTTACTGCTTAAGTCTTGGCAATGGCAACTATCCAACTATTGTTGCCCCGCGCGCCGCACCTTTGGGTTGGCTAGATGCAGTCATGGAGGCTCTGTCCTTGTTTCCTGTTAAAAAGGGAGTAAACTATGGGTGACTTTGCACAAAACGGATTTGTGACTACTCTGCACAATTTTGGAACTAAATCAGTTGAGCAGTTTGAAGAGGAGCTGAAAACCTTTTCAGGTTACCGGCCGATGGAACTGATTCTGCCCAGTTTATATTCAGAGCTTGAAGGGCCAGCCTTAAAACATATTGTCGATCAGCTTAGTCAAGTCGATTATATCAGTCATGTGATTATTGGATTGGATAAGGCAGATAAGGAACAGTTTCTCCACGCCTCTCACTTCTTCAGCAAGCTCAATAAACCATTTTCGCTTTTGTGGAATGATGGCCCGCGGCTGCGTGCTATTCATGATGAGTTGGAAGACATGCAACTTGCCCCAACTGAATTGGGAAAAGGGCGAAATGTTTGGTATTGTATTGGACTTGCCCATGCGCGCGGTAAGGCTGAAGCTGTAGCCCTTCATGATTGTGATATCACTACTTATGATCGTTCACTTCTAGCACGTCTGTTTTATCCGATTGCGAACCCAAATTTTCAATTTGAATTCTGCAAAGGTTATTACGCACGTGTAGCAGACGGAAAGATGAACGGCAGGGTCTCGCGCCTGTTAGTCAAACCGCTTCTTTTGGCAATGGAAAAAGTTCTAGGACCGAGCGATTACATAAATTTTATGAAAAGCTTCAGATATCCACTTGCGGGTGAATTTTCTTTTCGTCGTTCCCTCATCCCCGAGCTGAGAATTCCTTCTGACTGGGGCCTCGAAGTTGGCATTCTATCTGAAATGCAGCGAAACCAGGCTAGCAATAGAATTTGTCAGGTTGATATTGCTGATACATACGATCATAAGCATCAGGACCTGTCCATAGATGACAGGTCGAAAGGATTATCGAGAATGTCTGTGGATATTTCAAAGGTAATTATTCGTAAACTGGCAGCGCAGGGATATTGTTTTGGACCTGAAACCATCCGGACAATAAAGGCAACCTATTACAGGCAGGCCCTTGATATGGTGAGTTTTCATCAGGCAGACGCCGCACTTAATGGATTAACCTACGACATGCACAAAGAAGAGGAAGCAATTGAATTATTTGCAGAAAATATAATGCGAGCAGGTCAAGATTACAATTATTCTCCAATGGAAACACCTTTTATACCCTCTTGGGCGCGTGTTCTGTCAGCTGTTCCTGATATAGGTTATCGTCTAAGGCGAGCTGTTGAGGCAGATAATCAGAAATTAAAGACTGCTGCCTGAACTTCCTGCACACCATGTCAGACCAATAGTTTTCATTTTTATTTGCAATGCTTTGTGTGGACCCGTGAGATAACCTGTGGTGGCCAGCAACTGATCCAGGAAATAAATTTGGTGTGCTGCGGGTGTTTATAAAGAAACGTCCAGAAAATAAGCAGGGATTTTATCTTTAATTGCACAGGGCAATACAATAGACGTTCCCGACGACTTCACCATCGGGCAACCTCTTTTTCAGGATTATTCTTTATAGTGTGGTGCCGATTTGAAGTTCACTGCACCATGCGCAAGTTGAGAGAAAGTCAAACTTTTTAAGTTTGTTATCCGTTTTGAGTGGCATGCAGTTTGCATGTTCGAAACAGTAGTCCAATCATGGATGGAGATGGAAATGGCTGAAAAATTGAGTTCAGAGTATATTGTCGATATTATCGAAGCTACTGTCAGGGTCCTCGTTGGTACAGGTCTTTCACGTGAACAGGCATTACAGGTGATGTTAAGCCAGTTGGCTGTGCAGGTCTCGCCAGAGGTAATGAAAATGGCTGTGTGCGTCAGTGAGAAATATGCTGATGCATTCAACGAAGGTGACTGGGACCCAAATAGCTCGAGTCATAAACCAGCAAAATGTGGGTCAACAAAACACCCTTTCGCCTATCTTTAGACTGACATTAATTTATCAGATTACTTGACAGCACTAAATAGAAAAGGTCACCCTGACCTCGCAAAGTTGGGGGCGCACATGACATCTGTAAAGGCGTTGTTATTTGATGTATTCGGGACAGTTGTTGACTGGCGGACCTGTATTACTGCCGAATTTGCTCGGCTTGCCAAAAAAAATGATATCCATCTTGAGGCCAGTCGATTAGCTGACGAATGGCGAGCACAATATCAGCCATCCATGGAAGCGATCCGAAACGGCAAGCGGCCATTTACGCGTCTGGATATACTTCATGCAGAAAATCTGGATCATGTTCTGGCTGGCAATGATCTGACTGTCTTTAGCGAAGCCGAAAGGGCCTGTCTGGTTAAGGCATGGCATCGACTGGAAGGCTGGCCTGATGTGTCGTATGGTTTGCAAAGATTAAAAAAGAATTTCATCATTGCGCCTCAATCGAACGGAAACATCTCGCTGCTGGTGAATATGGCAAAGGCCGCCAATCTTCCATGGGATGTGATTCTTGGGGCGGAAATTGTTCAGACTTATAAACCGCGTCCTGAAGCTTATGAAAGGGCCTGTGATGCTCTGGGACTCAGAACTGCAAACTGTATGATGGTTGCAGCGCACAATGACGATTTACTGGCTGCCAGAAACACAGGCATGAAAACAGCCTTTATTCTGCGCGACACTGAGCATGGACCGCATCAGACTAAAGATCTGAAACCAGAATCAAACTGGGATATATGTGCTAAAAACTTTATTGAATTAGCTGATAAGCTGGGCTGTTAAACAGCATATCTTATTCTGTTTATAAAGAGGGATTGATAAAAGTATAAAGTGAGGATTTCATTATATGTTTTCAGTTTTTCTGCAGAACTTAGTGCTAATTTTAGTCACATTATTAATTTTATTAAATCATAAGGCGGATTATACTCTCTTTATGGCCATTGCAGCCATTTTTTTCACAAGCTTCAGAATAATTTTTATGCATGGTTCTAACTCAACAAAGATCAATTATTTCTTGCTGCAGAGTTTCATTTTTTCACTTGCTATTTGGTATGTGCTATTCCCGCGACAGTATTACAGTTTGTTTGAGTAAACTTCATTTTTTGAACCAAGGGAGTTAATTTATGAACAATTCAATATGGAAAGGTCAGGCCTTCACTGTAAGTCATGCTGACGGTGCTGGGACTACAAGCAGTCATTTTGAAGGTGGTTTGCGAGCTTTCTTTGAATATCGTGATCTGGGCATACAAGCAGCTACAGGTGGGTCTTATATTGCGCATGTTATCAGAGCTGTTCCTGGTCGCCACGCAGAACCAAATTGGCACGTACATGATCTTGATTTTCAGATGGTTTATATTTTGAAGGGATGGGTTGTCTTTGAATATGAAGGACAGGGCGAGGTCATGCTCCGTCCCGGCTCATGTGTTTTGCAGCCACCAGGAATACGTCACCGTGAAATTAAACACAGTGACGACCTCGAATTGATCGAGATTTGTTCCCCTGCTGAATTTGCAACTAAGTCAACCGACGCGCCCTAATCAGTCAAGTGTGTGATTTTGGATTGTTATAGGCATTTCATGAGATTTTTAACGTTTAGCGAGGCAAGCAATTTTATGTGGCCACATCATATCACATAGTGTTTTTATGTGTTTCTGACTGAGGCTTGTTGTTTGAATGCGGTAGAAGCGTGGGCCAGAACCAGTTATTTCAGTAATATGTATAGGCAGTTTGGCAAAAAGAGCAGAAAACCTGGTTTCAAGACGCTTTTTTTCTGCTTTGGCATTTTCAAGTTGGGCAAAAGCCCCCAGTTGGGCAAAGTAATTTCCGGATTTCTGTTCAAGCTGATTATTTACTGATTGTCCTGGGACAATTAAATTCATATTGGCTTCCGCCTGCTTTTGCAGTAACTCGGATAATCTTTCAATTGACAGATTTGCCTCGTTGGGTAGGCCTTTCACATTTGTGTCTGAGTGGAATTCTGCCTTTTGGTTTTCTTGTTTATTGAGCTTCCCAGTATTTCTAGGTATCAACTCAGGAGAAGCAGCAGAAGTTGCTGTACCAGCATGAATTAAAGTCTTAACAACACTTGACTGAGAGAGATTTTTTATTCGCCCTTGGTCAGGACGTGAAACAGGGCCGCTTATTTGCACAAGTTTTGTTGGCAATGAGCCATTTAAATTTATTGTTTTTATTTCAGCATTGTTAGACACAGCACGCAATGGTTCTGGAATTGACGAAGAGGGCTTCTCCCCAGGGAGTTTTAGCATTAAGTTGTTGCCACCGCCAATTGATAGTTTTAAAACTTTGCCTGTTGATGATGGTTCTTGATTAACGGTCTGGTCTGTCTTCACAACAGGACTTTTTGTAGAGACGCTATGTTGCGGCTTTACGTTTAGAGTAGAAGTTTCCTCAGATGGGCTGTTTTTTGGCTTTACCTGATTTTGTGGATCGTTATGAAGCAAATATGCCAGGTCTGGTCTTTGTTTACGAATTATCTTATCACCCTGTTGAAATAGGTTTTTGCATTGGCTTTTCATCAGTGCAATTATCTTACGACCGTTAGTTTCAGATTTTTCTGGTACGTCTATGTTTTTATGAGATTTATTTTGATGATCGATCATCAGGCTGGACAAAACCCAATCACGGTAGCTGGCGATTAGTTTATCGATTTCAGCCTCTGAACTTTCTCGATTCAGTTCCAAAAATATAGCTTTCCGGATAACAGCTCCTGCAAATTTTCGCCTTTCCTGCCATAAAGCCCCTAAATCAGGATTAAGAATAGACTGCGATTCCATCAGTTTTGAAAAATTTGCACAGATCGCACTTTGCTCAGCCATCTGGCCATATACTTTCCAAGTTTCAAGCTGTAGTTCAGCCTGTGCTCCGTGAGGCAAAACTGCAAATATAGACGTGAAAATTACAAATAATTGCCGAAATAAGAACATAACTGTGGTTTGTGCCTTTGCAGCAACGCTAAATGTGTTCGAAATTAATGCAAAATTAATGCCGTGCAGCGACATATCACCCATTCTGGTCAAATTGGATCGCATCACGCGCCGCTCGTAATAGGGCGCGTGCCTTATTCTGACATTCTTCAAATTCAGATTGTTCAACTGAATCATACACAATGCCTGCGCCCGCCTGAACATGCATCTTATTGTTTTTTATAACAGCGGTGCGTAAGGCAATACAACTATCCATTTCACCTGCAGCACTGATGTAACCTATAGCACCGGCATAAATACCACGCCGATCCATTTCTAATTCATCTATAATTTCCATAGCCCTGATTTTTGGTGCACCAGAGACAGTTCCTGCTGGAAATCCAGCAACAAGAGCATCAATAACATCGCATTCTGGTCTGATTTTACCCCGAACTTCAGATGCGATATGCATAACATGGCTGTATAATTCAATCTCGAAATTTGAAACAACCCTAACTGTTCCAGGTTGTGCCACACGGCCAACATCATTCCGGCCTAAATCAAGCAACATGAGATGCTCTGCTCGCTCTTTAATATCCGACAGTAGTTCGGCCGCATTTCTCTTATCTTCTTCCTCGTTCTGGCCACGTGGACGTGTGCCTGCAATTGGCCTAATGGTGACCTCATCATCACGCAGGCGCACCAGAATTTCAGGACTTGAGCCAACAATGGCTACTTCTCCGAGGTTAAAATGAAACAGGAAAGGGGATGGGTTCAGCCTTCTTAAGCTCCGGTAAAGTGCAAATGAGGGCAGGTTGAACGGAATCGTAAATCTTTGTGAGAGAACAACCTGAAAAATGTCACCTGATTTTATATATTCTTTTGCTTTACGAACCATCGTAAAAAACCTGTCTTTAGACAGATTGCTCTGAGGTGTACTGACATCAACATGATTAGGCACAGCTGGTATCAAGGGTAGTGGGGCCTGAAGGCTAGTTTCAATCAAATCAAGTTCATAATTAGCTGTGTTCCATGCGCTTTCGGCTGTTTCAAAGTCAGTAGGCCTAATTTGATAACATAAGGTAATTGTGTCCTTCAGACGATCAAAAATAGCGACCACTGATGGGCGCATCAGAACAGAATCATGAACGTCAAGTTTATCTTGGTTTTTATCTGGCAAGGTCTCAACATGCCTAATCATGTCATAGCCTAGATATCCAAAAAGGCCAGCAGCCATTGGCGGAAGAGGGTGTGTGTTATCCATCCAGCTCTCAGCTATGAGTTGGCGCAGACTACTAAGGGGTTGCTCGTTGGACAGTTCAACAAAATTTTCTGGTTTGCTTTGCGCTGTTCTGTTGATAAAAACCTTTTCTTTTTTGCACTTCCAAATAAGGTCTGGTTTCAGAGCAACGACAGAAAAGCGACCTCGAACCTCACCGCCCTCTACTGACTCCAGAAGACAGTGGTAGGTTTGTTTCTCAGATAATTTCATCATCATACCTACAGGTGTCTGCGTATCGGAAACAAGGGTACGGAAGATAATCTGGTTCACCCCTTTGGCGAACAGCGTCTCGCAGTTCTGGCGGTCATTATGGGCAAGGCGGGCTGATCGTTCGCTCATCGCCTGTCCTTTCATCTGTTTAATTAATTTTAGGTCGGTCTATTGGCTGGCTTACTGGCTTGCTTGGCCGACTAGAACCTGCTGAACGAGTAGAGGATTTAATTCAAGCTGATACGTTTCTGATAACGCCAGAGCAAAAGCAGAAGCGATATCTGCTTTTACAAGGCGGTTAAGCCCGGCTTGCATGGTTTTGCTCATATCTGACTGCTCCTCCTTTGGAGCGGGTGTGACAGTGTTTGTACGAACAATGATAATGCTCTCACCTGTTTCAACCAGTTGGGCCTGTCCAACAGCTTGAGAGAAAGCTGCTTGAGCGATCAGGCCTGCAGCAGCGTGATCAAGACCACTTCCGGAGCGCTGAAAGGGTAAACTTGCTGGTTGGTTGGTAAAATATTTGTCAGCGTCAGCCATCACCACTTTAGCTTTTTCTCGCGCCGATGTTAATGCCTGTTCTCTAGTCCAATCAGCTTGCAGGCGGTCCTTAATTTCATCAAGCGAACGGCTTCGGCTGTCCGCTTCAGCAACTGGCTGAACCACAAAAAAGCTGTCATCGACTGTTTCAACAACTGTGCTAATCGCGTCTAGCTCCAGCTCCCACGCTAGCTGGAGAAACAAGCTGTCTGTTGCTAGATCTCCGAACGAATTGGTGACCTGTTTACCATCTATATCACGGCCGTTTCTGTCAATGTTTTCAATTTGGCCCACATCTAAATTCAGCTGAGCGGCAGCTTCGGCTAGATTAGCTCCTGCGCCTAAGCTATCTTCAAGCTGATTAGCATAATCATAAACCAAATCGATGGCTTGTTCAGCGATGAGAGTTGAGGCGATTTGCTCTCTAACCTCATCAAAACTGGCCTTACTTCCCGGCTCTATCTGGTCAACCAGAACGAGGTGAAACCCAAACGCGGTTTCAATAGGGCCGGCAGGTGTATTGATAGCTACTGAGAAGACCAAGTCGGCTAGCTCGTCCGTTAAGTCAACTCTTGTTACACTTCCTAAATTTGTATCGCTTGTTGTCCATTGCAGACTGTCCTTCGCAACATCATCAAATGATTTGCCAGCAGCAAGATCCGCCAAGGCAGCAGATGCATCCTGTTCCGTGTCAAAAACCATTTGCCGAAGATTGCGGCGTTCTGGCGTAATGAATTCATCTTTTCGCAAACCGAATGCGGCCTTCAGTTCGTCGTCAGATAAAGAAATTCTGGTTTCAAGCTGGTTAGGGGAGAGAAAAACAACATGAAAACTGCGCAGGGCAGGAGCGTCATAATTTTCCTGCTCTTTGTCGAAATAAGAAGAGAGGTCAACAGCTGAAGGTGCTGTGATAAACTGATCAGCAATCGCAATTTCTTTCAATGTTGCTGTGCGTTCTTCAAGGCGAAAAGCCGACAACTGATCTGTAAGGGCGGTGGGGAAGGCGCCGGCAGTAATGAGACTGCCCTCTATTTGATCTTGCAATAATGACTTTGACAGCCGCGTTAAGAAATCTGGTTCATTGAGCCCAGCCTGTGCAAGAGTTTGTCTGAACCTAAAATCAGAAAACTGGCCGTTCTCGTCGCGGAACGCTGGCTCACGGCTGACCGCTTTTTTTTGCATTTCTCTTGTGGATGTAATGCCCAATTCGCTGGCTTCTGCCAGATATAGCGTCTGACGGGCCAAAGTTCCCATAACCTCATTTAGTAAGCCAGCTTGAAGAGCTTCACCAGTTGATAAGCCTGCACCAGCAGTTATTCTAGTGCGCTCAAATTCAGTCGCTGCTTCAATTGCAGAAACGGAATGCTCGCCAGCTTCAATCGCTTTGTTGCCTGATGACAAGAAACCACCCGACATATCACCGATTCCCCAAAGAGCGAAACCAGCGGCAAGAAAAATTAGAAAGATTTTCATAATTGGCGATTTGGCGCCTTCTCTCATTGACCGTAACATGAGCTTGTCCTTGTTGGATATGAACAGACCTTAACTAAGGTCACCATTATATGTTGATGCAGGGTGAAACAATTTTGCGATTTAAAATCCTTCACACTATAAAGAATAGAGGCGGGAAACCGCAATGCTTAAATCATAAGAATAGGGATGATTTTGTATGATTATCGCCGCAAACTGGAAGATGAATCCTCTGCCTTTGGCTGCTGCTTCTCTGTTTGATGACTATTGTGCTGAACAGCGTATCATGCAGGCAAAATCTAATGTTATCTGTTTTGTACCATCCTGCTATTTTGCGCTGGCGGCGCAATCCTTTTCTTCATCTGCTGTTGAATGGGGCGCACAGAACAGTTTTCCTAAGCAGTCAGGCGCTTACACGGGTGAGCTTTCAGCAGAAATGATCAAAGGCTTTGGGGGAGCATGGGTGTTGGCGGGGCACTCTGAGCGGCGTAATTTTTGTGGTGAGACAGATTCTTTCATCGGGCAGAAGCTAGTAACTTCGCTGAAAGCTGGCTTGAAGGTAATTTTATGTGTTGGTGAAGAGAAACAACAGCGGCAGACAGGTAAACAGAATGAATATGTGCGTTCTCAGCTTTTGGCGGGACTAGAAGCATTTTGTCGTGAGCCAGCCCAGTGGCAGGCTCAAAATCTGCCTCATTTGGTGATTGCCTATGAGCCTGTGTGGGCTATTGGTACCGGTCTGGTGGCTGAAATTAATCAGATAAATGATATGCATAGCAACATTCACAGTTTACTAAGTGAACAGTTTTTTGAGCTGGCAACTTTGAAGATGCCGGCAGTTCTTTATGGTGGTTCGGTAAAAAAAGAAAACGCAACTTCAATTTTAGGGTTGGAAAATGTTGGTGGGGCTTTAGTGGGCGGTGCGTCACTATCGGCGGATAGTTTTGCAGCCATTGTTAGCTGTGCGGATGAGGTGATTTAATGACCAAAGGAGTGTTGAGATAAAACACCCTTATTTTTTCTTTGCACAATGCCTTTCAATTTGTTAGGAAAATGCCGGTATAGCGCGGAAATTAATCCATTTTTTGACAGGTAAGTTTATGACCACAATTTTATTAACTCTTCATATTTTGATTGCTGTCGGTCTTGTTGGCGTTGTTCTTCTTCAACGAAATGAAGGGGGTGGTCTAGGTATTGGCGGGTCATCAAGTGGTGGCTTTATGACAGCGCGGTCAACAGCCAATCTGCTTACACGTACCACGGCGGTTTTGGCAGCATGCTTTTTTGCCACTTCTATTGGTCTGGCGATTCTGGCTGGCGCGGGAAGCAAGCAGACTTCCATTGTTGATGAAGTTGTCAACTCAAATTCTGAATTACCAGTTCCATCAACACCACAAGTGCCAACTGGTCAATAATGTTCATTATGAAGGTTGTGATATTCAATACCGCCGGAAATGAGAAAGGATGGCGGCATTGACTCGTTTTGTGTTTATCACTGGCGGTGTTGTCTCCTCTCTTGGCAAAGGGCTTGGATCCGCAGCGCTTGGAGCTCTGCTTCAGGCCCGTGGCTACAAAGTCAGACTGCGTAAATTAGACCCCTATCTAAATGTTGATCCAGGCACCATGTCACCTACCCAGCATGGTGAGGTTTTTGTCACCGATGATGGGGCGGAAACAGATCTAGACCTTGGTCATTATGAACGTTTCACAGGCGTTCACACACGTCAGACGGACAATGTCACAACCGGGCGGATATACTCTGATGTTTTAGCCAAAGAGCGGCGTGGCGACTATCTGGGAGCGACCATTCAGGTGATTCCACATGTAACCGATGCAATTAAAAAATTCGTATTTAATGACTTAAATGACGAGGATTTTGTATTGTGCGAAATTGGCGGTACAGTTGGAGATATTGAATCCCTGCCGTTTCTAGAAGCTATAAGACAAATCGGAAACGAAATCGGTAAACAGAGGGCCTGTTTTATCCACGTGACTTTACTGCCGTACATCGCTGCAGCGGGCGAGTTAAAAACAAAGCCAACCCAGCATTCTGTCAAAGAATTGCAGTCGGTCGGTATCCAGCCTGATATATTGTTGTGTCGAACTGAACATCCCTTGCCAGCAGAACAACGTGCAAAGATTGGCTTGTTCTGCAATGTGCGACCAGATGCGGTCATTCTTGCCGAAGATGTGCGTAATATTTACGAAGTGCCTCTAGCCTATCACGAACAAGGTCTGGATGGTCAGGTATGTGCTCATTTTGGCCTGAAAAGCAAGATACCAGACCTGAGCTGTTGGCGAGATATTGCTCATAATTTTGCCCATCCTGAAGGCGAGGTCACAATCGCTATTGTTGGGAAATACACATCCTTACAGGACAGTTATAAATCTCTAGGTGAAGCCCTGAGTCATGGCGGCATAGCCAATAAAGTAAAAGTGAATATCAAATGGCTGGATTCAGAAGTTTTTGAACAGGAAGACAGCCAAACCTATCTCCACCATCTTGAGAATGTTTCAGGGATTTTGGTTCCAGGTGGATTTGGCAAACGAGGATCAGAAGGTAAGGTTGAGGCTATTCGTTTCGCTCGTGAGCAGAATGTTCCTTATCTCGGTATTTGTTTTGGTATGCAAATGGCTGTTCTTGAAACTGCCCGCGGTTTGGCTGGAATACCGCAAGCCAGCTCGACTGAGTTTGGCCCTTGCGATGAACCGGTTGTTGGTCTTATGACCGAATGGTCTGCAGGTAATCAGGTGCAAACTAGGAGTGGCGCAGATGATCTAGGTGGGACTATGCGTTTAGGTGTATATCCCTGCCAAATCGCGAAAGGTTCGCTAGCCAGTAAACTCTATGGAGCCGACTTTGTTGAGGAGCGGCATAGGCATCGCTATGAAGTGAATATTGCCTATCAGGATAAGCTAGAAAATGCAGGGCTAAAAATGTCTGGCCTTTCCCCAGATGGTCTGCTGCCTGAAATTGTAGAGCGCCCTGACCACCCCTGGTTTGTTGCGGTTCAGTTTCATCCAGAGCTAAAATCGAAGCCGTTTGAGCCGCATCCGTTGTTTGTCGGATTTATCTCTGCTGCCAGAGAAAAGTCGCGTTTAGTCTGACAGAATTATGTATGAGGGTCTTGCTAGACCTCATGCGGAGAATGAAAAATGTCGAAGATCACACTCCCTGAGTTTGAAATAGGAGATGGCGCCCCTTTATTACTGATTTCTGGCCCTTGCCAGATTGAAAGTCGGGACCATGCTTTGTTTCATGCGGAAACGCTCTGTAAAGCTGCCCGCTCAGCAGGGATGAATTTTGTCTATAAATCGTCTTTTGACAAAGCAAACCGAACATCTTTATCCGCACAGCGGGGGATCGGGCTTGATGAAGGCATTCAGATATTGGCTGATGTAAAAGCAGCGTTAGGCTGTCCTGTGCTGACAGATGTTCACTTGCCCGAGCAGTGTGCTGCTGCGGCTGAAGCAGTTGATATTTTGCAGATACCAGCTTTTTTATGCCGTCAGACTGATTTGCTTGTGGCTGCTGCTAGTACAGGAGCTGTGGTTAATGTCAAGAAAGGTCAGTTTTTGGCCCCTTGGGATATGACGCATGTTGCCGATAAGCTGGTATCAACTGGGAATGAGCGTGTATTGTTAACGGAACGCGGCACGTCATTTGGCTATAACACCCTTGTCAGTGACATGCGGAGCCTGCCGCAGATGCGAGCAACAGGCTTTCCTGTAATATTTGACGCAACCCATTCAGTTCAGCAACCTGGAGGACTTGGTGGGGCATCAGGTGGGCAGCGGGAATTTGTTCCCGTTTTGGCAAGGGCTGCTGTAGCTGTTGGTGTTGACGGGCTGTTTATGGAATCACATCAGGACCCTGACCATGCCCCATCTGATGGGCCAAACATGGTTCCGCTTGAACAGATGCCAGCTTTATTGGCTTTATTGTCTCGTCTTGCTGAAGCTACAAAGACTTAAATTAGGCCAATAGGACCTCAGAAAGGAACGCCTATGTCTGCTATTCGTGATCTTCATGCCCGTCAGATTTTAGATTCGCGCGGCAACCCCACGGTTGAGGTGGATGTTTTGCTGGATGATGGCAGTTTTGGCCGTGCGGCTGTCCCCTCTGGAGCATCAACTGGCGCACATGAAGCTATTGAAAAGAGAGATATCGAACAGGCAAGCTATGGCGGCAAGGGCGTAATGTCTGCCGTTCATGCTGTGAATACTGAGATTTTTGACGCACTGTCTGGTGCTGATGCAACAGAACAGCAGCAGATTGACGCTGATCTAATCAGCCTTGACGGCACTGAAAATAAAGCACGGCTTGGCGCAAATGCAATTTTGGGAGTCAGTCTGGCTGTTGCCAGAGCCGCTGCCGAAGCGTCAGGGTTGCCTTTGTGGCGTTATCTGGGTGGCATTCATGCACATATTCTCCCAACACCAATGATGAATATTCTGAATGGGGGGGCACACGCCGATAATGCCCTTGATGTTCAAGAATTTATGATTATGCCTGTTGGCGCAGCTAGTTTCAGTGATGGTCTGCGCATGGGCGCAGAAATTTTTCAGGCCATGAAGTCTGAACTGTCAAAGAAGGGATTGTCTATTGCTGTCGGGGATGAAGGTGGCTTTGCTCCGGCAATTAACACAACTCCTGAAGCTGTTGAGGTCGTTGCCTGTTCTGTTGAGGCAGCAGGTTATCATCTGGGTGATGATGTGGTCCTGGCTCTGGATGCTGCAGCATCTGAGTTTTTTCAGGACAGCAGCTATGATTTGCAAGGGGAAGGGCGGAAACTTGATTCGGCAGGAATGGTTGATATGTGGGCAGCCCTTTGTGATAGATATCCGATCGTGTCGGTTGAAGATCCTCTGGATGAAGATGACTGGCAGGGGTTTGTTGACCTCACAGAAAGGATTGGTCAGGGCGTCCAGGTTGTGGGTGATGATTTGTTTGTGACTAATCCTGAACGACTAGGGAAGGGTATTAAGATGAAGGCAGGTAACGCCATCCTGATTAAAGTAAATCAAATTGGCACACTAACAGAGACCATGAAGGCCATATCAGATGCCAAACAAGCTGGGTTTGGCGTTGTGATATCGCATCGGTCGGGGGAAACTGAAGACAGCTTTATTGCCGATTTGTCGGTCGCAACAAACGCAGGACAAATCAAAACAGGTTCTCTGTCGCGTTCTGAACGATTGGCAAAGTATAACCAGCTATTGCGGATTGAAGAAGAGCTTGGTGAACGGGCTGTGTATGCCGGACGTTCCATCTTGCGCTGAATGGTTCATGTATCTTCTTTTAAATCTTAAAAACCATAAGGAAACCGGCGATTCGCTTTTTTCTTGACCTGTTGATTCGTTTTTGATTCACTTATTCCTGTCTGATCGAAACTGACAGGATAAAGTGCCATGCATCAATCATTTCAGCGTCCTTTCGCCTTTGCTGGCGGGCTCGTCCTTACTGGCACATTGGTGGTGTTTTTTGGGTTTCACACAATTGTTGGTGAACGCGGCCTTATGGCGCGAGCAGATATAGACAGGGAGATACAGGCAGCCCGCGAAACCCTAGCTTTGCTGAATAAACAAAACCATTTTCTGGAACACCGGATCAAACTATTGCGTTCTGGTGCGATAGATGCCGATATGTTGGCTGAAACAGCACGCGCGAATGTGGGTATGTATAACAAAAATGATGTGATCATTTCAATTGATTTAAAAAAATTGAAATTTTAATATCTGATGTTATTAACTATAAATTAGTTTAATTATAAAATAGTCAATAAAAACAGTTAAATAAAATTATTGCAAGAAAGTAATTTTTGCCTTCATCCTTGTAGCTGATTAACAATCTTGCGCCATGTTGGGCAGGAGGGGATAGATGGCAGATAAAAAGAACTCAGTCCGTAAACGTGGCCGGCCGCCAAAATCGGTGATTAATGATAAGCCGTCACGTGAAATACTGGAACAGCTTTATGAACAGATGATCCTGATACGCCGGTTTGAGGAAAAGGCCGGTCAGCTTTATGGTATGGGGCATATCGGGGGGTTCTGTCACCTCTATATCGGTCAGGAGGCTGTTGTTGTTGGGATGCAGTCTATGGCTGATGAAGGAGACTCTGTTGTGACCTCTTATCGTGATCATGGCCATATGCTAGCTTGTGGTATGGAATCTAGGGGCGTAATGGCTGAACTCACTGGCAGAAAAGATGGCTATTCCCGGGGCAAAGGTGGCTCAATGCACATGTTTAGCCGAGAAAAAAACTTTTATGGTGGTCATGGAATTGTTGCGGCGCAGGTCCCGATCGGTGCAGGTTTGGCGTTTGCGCACAAATATAAAGGTGATGGCGGGGTGAACATGGCCTATCTGGGCGATGGTGCAGCCAATCAGGGCCAGGTTTATGAAACTTTCAATATGGCGGCTTTGTGGAAGCTGCCGGTCGTGTTTGTCATCGAAAATAATCAATATGGGATGGGAACATCTGTTGCCAGGGCCGCTGCCGGTCAAGATCTGGCCGACAGAGGCAAAGCTTATGGCATTCTTGGGCTTCAGGTTGACGGCATGGATGTCTTGGCGGTCAGAGCTGCTGCCCGTGAAGCTCTTGAGCACTGCCGCTCAGGCAAAGGCCCGTTCATATTGGAGATGAAGACCTACCGATATCGCGGACATTCGATGTCAGACCCGGCGAAATACAGAACCCGTGATGAGGTTGATGCAATGCGCAAGCAGCATGACCCGATTGAACAGTTACGTGATTTGCTGCTGCGTGAGGGGGCTGATGAGGCTGGTCTGAAACAGATTGATCAGAAAGTGAAGTCTGTTGTCAGCGAGGCAGCTGATTTTGCGCTGGCCAGCCAAGAGCCTGATGCAGAAGACCTCTATACAGATATTCTGATCGCCTGACCCGGGCTGACGTTTCGATAAAGGATAGTGAAATTATGGCAGTAGACATTAAAATGCCGGCTCTGTCGCCAACCATGACAGAAGGACGCTTGTCCAGATGGCTTGTAAAAACAGGTGATGAGGTCAAATCAGGTGATGTGATCGCTGAAATTGAAACCGATAAAGCAACGATGGAAGTTGAGGCCGTTGATGAAGGCGTTGTCGGTGAGATTACTGTTGCTGAGGGTAGCGAGGGCGTGGCGGTCGGCGCGGTGATTGCGCGCCTGCTGGAAGGCGGAGAGACAGATTTGCCGGCCTCTGCTGAACAGAATCTGGACAGACCGGCAGCAGAACCAGCACCAACAGGTGCGGCTGTCGTTGTTGAGGCTGTGGCGGCCACTCGGGTAGTTGCTGAACCAGATTGGGACGGGCCAACCAAACAGCAAACTGTCCGTGAAGCTTTGCGTGATGCGATGGCAGAAGAAATGCGGAAAGATGAACGCGTGTTCGTGATGGGCGAAGAAGTGGCCGAATATCAGGGCGCTTATAAAGTTACCCAAGGTTTGCTGGATGAATTTTCCAACAAGCGGGTCATTGACACACCGATTACCGAACATGGCTTTGCCGGCCTTGGGGTAGGGGCGGCCTTTGGTGAGTTACGCCCGGTGATTGAATTTATGACCTTCAATTTTTCAATGCAGGCAATTGATCAGATTATCAATTCCGCAGCAAAGACATTATACATGTCAGGTGGGCAGATGGGCTGTCCGATTGTGTTTCGCGGGCCGAACGGGGCTGCCAGCCGGGTGGCTGCCCAGCATTCACAATGTTATGCTAGCTGGTATGCACATTGTCCGGGCCTGAAGGTTGTCTCGCCCTGGTCTGCTGCTGATGCAAAAGGCTTGCTGAAAGCCGCTATCCGTGATCCGAATCCGGTTATTTTCCTCGAAAATGAAGTGATGTACGGCCAGAGCTTTGACGTGCCTGAACATAAAGACTGGGTTGTGCCTATCGGCAAGGCCAAGGTGGTTCGCCCTGGCAGCGATGTTACCATCACCGCCTTTTCCATCATGGTGGGTAAAGCCCTGGAAGCAGCAGAACAGCTGTCCGCAGAAGACATTGATGCTGAAGTGATTGATTTACGCACCATCCGGCCTCTGGATACCGAAACGATTGTAGAATCGGTAAAGAAAACCTCTCGCTTAATCTCTTGTGAAGAAGGATTTCCCTTTGCAGGCATAGGATCAGAGCTGGCTATGCAGATGATGGAACAGGCCTTTGATTATCTTGACGCCCCGGTGATGCGGGTTACAGGCAAGGATGTGCCGATGCCATATGCTGCCAATCTTGAAAAACTGGCCCTGCCTCAGGCTGATGATGTCGTGGCCGCTGCCCGTCAGGCTTGTTACCGGACTCAAGGAGGCTGATATGTCTGTATCTGTTCTTATGCCCGCACTTTCTCCAACCATGACAGAAGGCACACTTGCACGCTGGCTGGTCAAAGAGGGAGACAGCGTCAAGTCAGGTGACGTCATAGCTGAAATTGAAACTGATAAGGCGACCATGGAAGTTGAAGCCCTTGATGACGGGGTTGTGGCGAAACTGGCTGTTGCTGAAGGAACACAAAATGTGGCTGTGAATGCAGTGATTGCGGTTCTGGCAGAAGACGGGGAAAGTGTTGATGACGCGCTTGCCGCTGTTGCCGCCGTACCAGCTGCTGCACCCTTAACACCGCCGCAAACAGATGCGCCAGCCGCCGCGCCAGCTTTGGCAACAAGCCCTGTTCAGCCAGCTGTTACTCCTGAACTAACAGCCAGGTCAGACCGGGTGTTTGCCAGCCCGCTGGCCCGCCGCATTGCCGCTGATGCCGGTCTTGAGCTGGCCCGTTTGTCCGGAACAGGCCCGCATGGCCGTATCATCAGAGCAGATGTGGAAGAAGCTTTGGCTTCTGGGGCGTCTGGGGCTGCTGTTCAGCCAGCCGCGGTTTCGCGGACAGCTTCTGCCGCAGTCTCTGCTGAAGAACGGTTTGTGCCGCATAACGCGATGCGGAGGGTGATTGCAGACAGACTGCAGCAGTCAAAACAGACTGCGCCTCATTTCTATTTGACTGTGGATTGCGAGATTGATAATCTGCTGGCCGCGCGTAAGGCCCTGAATGAAGCGGTTGAGGACGGCGTGAAAATTTCTGTCAATGACATGGTGATCAAAGCTGCTGCTGCTGCCCTCATGGCTGAACCGGATGTGAACGGTTATTTCGAAGCTGAGGGTTGCCGCTATTTCAGCACGGCTGCTATTTGTGTGGCTGTAGCGGTTGATGGTGGTTTGGTGACCCCTGTTATCCATGATGTCCAGAAGCTGGGTCTTGCCGATATATCACGTAAAACAACCGATTTAGCCAGCCGCGCCCGGGCAGGCACGCTTGATCCGTCTGAATATGCAGGCGGCAGCTTTACCATCTCTAATCTGGGTATGTTTGGAATCCGTGAATTTGCAGCTGTTATCAATCCACCGCAATCCGCAATCCTGGCGGTGGGGGCGGGCGAGCAACGCCCCGTTGTCAAAAATGGTGAATTGGCTGTGGCGACAGTGATGACGGTCACATTATCTGCTGATCACAGAATTGTTGATGGCGCGCTAGGAGCGAAATGGCTGCAGGCTTTCAAACGCGCGATAGAACAGCCTATCACCATGCTGTTATAGGCAAAATTACAGGCAGGATAGAAACCTATTTCAGAAAGGCAGTCGTTAGGATGACTCAGACAGCTTCATTTGATGTTCTTGTGATTGGTGGCGGACCAGGAGGTTATGTTGCTGCAATACGCGCTAGCCAGTTGGGGATGCGGGTCGGTTTAGTTGAGCGCGAGCATTTAGGCGGGATTTGTCTGAACTGGGGCTGCATTCCCACCAAAGCGCTGCTGCGGGCGGCGGAGTTACGCCATAATCTGGAGCATCTGTCTGACTTCGGTATCGAAGTTGAAGGCAAGGTATCTGTGAATCTGGAAAAAGTGGTGGCCCGGTCACGCAAGGTGGCCAGCCGATTATCCGGTGGGGTTGCCCATCTGTTAAAGAAGAACAAGGTCAATGTGATTGAGGGCACGGCCAAACTGGCCGGGCGCAATCAAGATATCTGGTCTGTTGATATCGGCGGTAAGGTAGCACAAACAGTACAGGCAAAGCACGTCATTATCGCCACTGGGGCACGTTCACGCCAGCTGCCTGGGCTAGAAACAGACGGCACGCAAATTCTGTCATATAAAGAAGCAATGGTTCCCAAATCCATGCCGAAATCCCTGATCGTAGTTGGTTCAGGGGCGATTGGTGTTGAATTTGCCAGTTTTTATCGCGACATGGGTGTTATGGTCACGATTATCGAGGCTCTTGACCGGATTTTGAATGCTGAGGATGCTGAAATTTCAGCTTTGGCGCATAAGTCCTTTGAAAAGCGGGGGATTACCATACACACCTCTGCTCAGCTAAAAGCATTTGAAAAAACCAAAAACAGTGTCAAAGCCACTGTCATGCTGAGGGGCAAGCAGGAAGTCATATCAGCAGAACAGGTGATTATGGCGGTAGGCATCGTTGGTAATTCAGAGGGCCTCGGCCTAGAGGCGACCAAGGTCAAACTGGACAGAGGTCATATTGTCACTAATCAGGTGATGGCAACTGATGAGCCGGGCCTTTATGCCATTGGTGACGTTACCGGTGCACCTTGGCTTGCCCATAAGGCCAGCCATGAGGGCATTTTATGCATTGAAGCTATCGCAGGTCTGAAAAACCCGCATCCCATAAAACCAGAGACTGTGCCAGGCTGTACCTACTGCCGCCCACAGGTGGCCTCAGTCGGCCTTAGCGAAGCCAAGGCTAAAGAGCAGGGGTATAAGATCAAGGTTGGTAAATTTCCCTTCCTGGGGAATGGTAAGGCGATCGCTCTGGGTGATGATGAGGGGCTGATCAAAACCATTTTTGATGAAAAGACAGGCGCGTTACTGGGCGCACATATGATCGGCCCAGAGGTTACAGAACTGATCCAAGGCTATGTTGTTGCACAGACATTGGAGACGACTGAGACTGAGCTGATGCAGACGATTTTTCCGCATCCGACACTGTCTGAAGCCATGCATGAAGCCGTTCTTGATGCCTATGGAAAAGCGGTCCATTTTTAGATGATTTGTGGTCATTTTTGAAAAAGGCGTGAGTGCAGTCTTTTTTCGAGCAAAGAACTGATGTAGGCACAAGCAACGGACAGATGCTGTCACACAGAGGATAACAAAGAATGCCTTCTCCAAATCTCACAAAAGGTGCCGCCCGGCATCCAGAAAAAAGACGTAATGAGGCCAAACCGCAACCTCGCCGCCCGGATTGGCTGCGGGTGAAGGCCCCGCGCGCAGGCGCATTTTCAGAGACAAAACGTCTGATGCGTGATCTGGACCTTGTGACTGTGTGTGAGGAGGCCGCTTGCCCAAATATCGGTGAATGCTGGGCAAATAAACATGCCACCATAATGATTCTGGGGGCTGTGTGCACACGGGCCTGCGCGTTCTGTAATGTGGCGACAGGCCGGCCTGATTTGCTTGATCCGCATGAACCTGACCATGTTGCTGAGGCGGTTGCCCGTCTTGGCCTGCGACATGTTGTGATTACTTCTGTGGACAGAGATGATCTGGATGATGGTGGGGCAGTTCATTTCGCCAGAACAATCGCTGCTATCCGGCTTAGCTCACCAGAGACGACAATAGAAGTGCTGACCCCCGATTTTCTGCGCAAAGAAGGGGCTGTTGAACAGGTAGTCGCGGCAACGCCTGATGTGTTTAATCACAATATGGAGACGGTTGAGCGCCTATATAAGCCTGTTCGCCCTGGCGCACGTTATGCGCATTCTCTGCACGTGCTGAAACAGGTCAAGGCACTTGATCCGTCTATTTTCACAAAGTCTGGTATTATGGTCGGGTTGGGTGAAACTGACCAGGAAGTTGCAGAAATGATGGAACATCTGAGGGCAGCAGATGTCGATTTTATGACAATTGGCCAATATTTACAGCCTACCCCCAAACATGCCGCTGTTGACCGTTTTGTGACGCCTGAAAAATTTAAAGTCTATGCGGCTTGGGGACAGGAAAAAGGGTTTTTAATGATGGCATCAACACCTTTAACACGCTCGTCCTATCATGCTGACGCAGATTTCGCCGCTCTTCAGCTTGAACGGCTTAAGCGTCTTGCGCAGACAAATTCACAGAATGCGTGAGGGGAAGCTCTTCAATGACAACGCATGCTGAACAGCGTCTAATTCGCCATTCCCCTGAGCAGCTTTTTGACCTGGTCGCCGATGTGAGGCGGTATCCTGAATTTTTGCCCTGGTGTCTGGCATCTCGGATCCGAAAGCAAACAGATTCAGCGCTTGTCGCCGATCTGATTATCGGTTTTCAGGTGTTCAAGGAACAATTCACGTCTTATATCCAGATGGACAGAGATCATCTCATTATCAAAGTAGAATATGCAGAAGGGCCATTTAAATATCTGACAAATAGGTGGAAGTTTATTCAACATCCTGACGGGTGTATAATTGATTTCTACGTGGATTTTGAATTCAAATCCCGCTTGTTGCAAACTGTAATTGAAAACTTGTTCACGGAAGCGGTTAGACGTATGGTCAGAGCATTTGAGGCTCGCGCCGACCAGCTTTACACACTTAAGTTAGAATAGGGGTGATGGCTTAGCTTCATGACAGGCGCAGCAGCAGTGAGATTGCATGTGTGCATGCTAATATACGAATCCGCTGTCTGTTTCCTGTGAACAGGTGTCGCTCTGTTTGTTGAATGCCATCCTTGCGAAAGGCAGATATCCACACCAGGCCGACTGGCTTTTCAGCTGAACCACCACTTGGGCCGGCGATACCCGTTAGTGAAATGGATAAATCTGTGCGTGCAATTTGACAGCCGCCTTTTGCCATTTCTTCAGCTGTTTGTTGTGATACAGCCCCAAAAGCTGCCAAGGTGTTCTCTGTCACCCCCACCATTTCTTGTTTGGCCTGATTACTGTAGGTAATAAAACCGCGTTCCAACACAGCAGATGCACCCGGTACGGCGGTAAGATAACCAAACAACAGTCCGCCTGTACAGGATTCCACCGTGGATAACGTCTGGTTGGACGCGGTAAGCTTTTGGATAAGGACATGGGCATCTTTGAGCATTTGGCTTCCCATCTGCTGTTGGGCTATTCAGGCGGGGTAGATTAATAATTGGGCCATCAGCAGCGCCATGCCAGCCAACATACCTGCCACCACATCATCTGCCATCACTCCGATGCCGCCTGGCAGCCTTTCAGCAGCAGATACAGGCCAAGGCTTAAGAATATCAAATAGTCTGAAAAGGACAAACCCAGCGACGTACCATAACAGAGCTAAATCTATATTAGGCGGAATGCATAAAAGAACCAGCCATTGTCCAGCCACCTCATCGATGATCACTTCGCCTGCATCATCTGTACTTGTCAGCTGCGAGTAAGCATCAGCAGCAAACACGCCTAATATAGTTACCAGCAAGGTTGCTGAAAACAAAATGATAAAGCCATTTTTCGCTAGAAAAAAGCCTGTGATTAATGCTGAAACAGATCCTACTGTTCCAGGTGCCGGTAAATACCGTCCAATAGGACCAAGCGTTGCCAACTGTGCCAAAAAAACAGACATTACTCTTGCCGTCCATATGAGGCAGGCAAACAAACAGTGGCTTGAGCCAGCGCTGCTATGCCTTCACCACGGCCTGTGAAGCCAAGCCGTTCACTTGTTGTGGCTTTGAGCGATAACCGGTGTAGTGGAAGTCCGGTAATTTCAGACAGGCGTTGGCGAATCTTGTCTCTGTGAGGACCAATTTTTGGGTCCTCACAGATCAGTGTTACATCCAGTAATGTGACATATCCCCCTGCATCTTTGACCTTTTCAAGCGCAAATTGCAGGAACTGATCAGAAGAAGAGGCATTCCATTTTGGATCAGACGGGGGAAAATGCTGGCCAATGTCACCCAAAGACAATGTTCCCAAAACAGCATCACATAGAGCGTGCAATCCAACATCGCCATCTGAATGTGCCATCAGCCCCTGTTCATGTTCTATGGCGACACCGCAAATCATTATAGGGCCTGGTTTTTCTGTGGAGAAGCGGTGCACGTCAAACCCGCTGGCTGTTCGCATTTCTGTCTGCTGGTTCTGCATTGTATTCAAATCCTCAGCATAGGTAATTTTTTCGAGCTGGCTGGCTCCATTAACACAAACTACGGTTAATCCTGCAGCCTCAGCAAGGCCTGCATCATCAGTAACAGTTTGCTTGCCGCCCTTATCCACATTGGTCTGATGAAGACGGAAAAGTTTATCAAAGGAAAAGGCCTGAGGTGTTTGCACCCGTCTTAATGCGCTTCTGTCAACTGTATGCAGAACTTTGTTTGTTTTATCAACATGCTTCACTGTGTCTGTCATCGGCAGGGACGGGATGGCACCATCTGCCCCGCCGGTGCAAGCTAAGAGCAATTCATTCAAAACTTGGTGTGGCACTAGGGGACGGGCAGCATCATGAATGGCTACCAGTTTATTGGGGATAAGTGCAGACAGTGCCTTCAGACCATTCCAGGTTGAAGCTGACCGACTTGCCCCACCAGGAGTGAAACTTATAGGAACAGTGGTAGCCTTTGCTGCTGTTTCCAGAGAATTCAAAATGTCAACTTCTACACCATCTTGCGGAAGAACAATTACAATCTGTCCGCAAGAAGGCCATTGGCTGATGGAATCAAGGCTGTGCAGCAGAACCATTCTACCCGCTAAAAGCTGAAATTGCTTAGCGCGTCTGGAAGATGGATCAGCAGATAAAAATCGCTTGCCGTCACCAGCAGCCAGAATGACAAAATCCATTTTATCCTGCTCAGCATTCATCTCTGAGTTTTCCTGTTCATGTAATGAGACGTATCTAGCCCGAGGGAGACTGGCTTGTCTAGTTCAGCTGTCAGATCTGTTTATAGTTTTGCGTTGGAGCACCCGCCATCATTGACTGCCT
This sequence comes from uncultured SAR116 cluster alpha proteobacterium, assembly GCA_902518965.1. Classification (GTDB taxonomy): domain Bacteria; phylum Pseudomonadota; class Alphaproteobacteria; order Puniceispirillales; family Puniceispirillaceae; genus JADHLI01. The sequence continues at coordinate 2,297 of CABYIQ010000012.1, read as the reverse complement.
AATTATTGTGCATTGTTCTGGACATTTTTGCGTAAAATAAGGCATAATAATGCTTATGACAGGTATTCTTGACCAAATTTTAGGCCTTTCCGGCAAAAATAGCATTCCAGATGTTGTCCTGGCGCCGATGTCAGGAATTACGGACAGACCTTTTCGCCGTGCGGTGCGGCGGGCAGGTGGAGGCCTCGTAATAAGCGAGATGGTGGCAAGTCATGCCATGCTGGCAGAAATACGCACAGAAATGAAGAAAATTTCTGCTGATTTAAGCAGTGAATCTCCGATAGGTTTACAAATCGCAGGATGGAATCCGCAGATGATGGCTGATGCTGCGCGGATGGCAGAACAATTGGGTGTCAGCCTCATCGATATTAATATGGGTTGTCCAGCCAAAAAGGTCACTGGCAGAGCATCAGGGTCTGCTCTGATGCGTGAACCAGACCTTGTAGAGCGCATCTGTGATGCAGTTGTCAGAGCTGTGTCTTTGCCGGTGACGTTGAAGACACGTCTTGGCTGGGATGATGTGTCCTTGAATGCACCGGAAATTGCACAAATTGCCGAGCAGGCGGGTGTAAAACTGGTTACTATCCATGGGCGCACACGTTGCCAAATGTATAAAGGACATGCTGATTGGTTAGCTGTGAAGGCTGTTGTTAAGTCTGTCCAAATTCCTGTTTTTGTGAATGGAGATATTACCAGCTGTGAGACTGCAAAAATAGCACTAAAGGATTCTCGAGCTGCCGGTGTAATGGTTGGTAGGGCAGCTATGGGCCAGCCCTGGCTACTGGCGCAAATCGCAGATTATATTTCAGGGCTACCTGTTCGTCTTGTTCCTGACATGTTACAGCGTAACTTGATGATGATAAAGCATTTAGCTGATATTACACAAGAAAAAGGTGAAATAGGGTTACGGTCTGCTCGTAAGCATTTTGCCAGTTATTGCGATCATCTTGAGGAATCTGATAAATTGCGGGCTGTTGCCATGCGGACATCATCAGCCTCAGAACTAAAGGACGCAATCTTCGAATATTTTCTTAATTCATCTAGATTAACAGCGGCCTGAGCCTGACAGAAGAAAGATGAAAGAGATAAGTTCAGAAGTGTCAACTGGCGCAGTCAACCAAGACCAGATATCGGCAGAACTGTTGAATTTGTTGCCATTTCCTCTTCTTCTGATCGATCAAGAAAATCGCTTTGTTTGGTTGAATCCAGCGGCTGAGAACTTTTTTAAGAGCAGTACTGCTTATCTTGCTGGTCATGCTGTTGTTGAGTTTATACCCGCCGACAGTCCCTTTTTTAATTTATTGGACCGGGTTAGACAAGCCGGTCGTTCTGTTGTGGAAAGGGAACTCGGGCTGATCAGCCCGAAGCTAGGTGTGCGAAAAGGAACTATTCAGATGGTGCCTATACCTGCTCGCAGTGAAACTAGTTGCCCTGCCCAGGTTTTAGTTTCCATTCAGGAACAATCCTTGGCAGAACAGCTGTCAACGCAAAATCAATTTAAGGGGGCCGCGCTGTCCATGGCTAAGATGACAGCTTTGCTTGCCCATGAGATTAAAAATCCGCTTGCGGGTATTAAAGGAGCAGCGCAATTATTAGAGTTGGATCTCCCGGCAGAATATCGCGAACTCAGTGGCATGATTGTTCATGAAACAGATCGCATCACCTCATTACTAAGCAGAATTGAAAACCTGTCAGCTGATGCGCCCTTAAAAATTTCAGATGTAAATATTCACGAGGTACTAGACCATTGTATTCGGATCACAAAAGCGTCCTTTGGTCGCCATCTTCAGATAGTCCGGCGTTATGATCCTTCTTTGCCTGATGTTAGAGGAGATCGGGAACTGTTGGTCCAGTGTTTTCTAAATTTGTTAAAAAATGCTGCTGAAGCAACAAAGATTGGTGATGAATTAGTTCTGAGAACTTGTTATTCTATGACGAGATACATATCCAGCTTGTCTGACGGAAAGCGTATGCATCTGCCCCTTCAAATTGAAATTGAAGATACCGGTGAAGGCATTCCTGAGGAGCTTTCAGAACATATTTTTGAGCCCTTCATTTCAACTAAATCTGGTGTTTCACTGTTGACAATTTGGCTGACCTTTCTTAATTCGCAGAACCACTTTTTTTTCGCAAGCTTTAAAGCCGAGGAAAATTAGGAATAATCAAAGGTTCGGTGGGGTGGCCGAGTGGTTAAAGGCAGCAGACTGTAAATCTGCCCGCGTAGCGTACGTAGGTTCGAATCCTACCCCCACCACCATGTTAACCCGGTCTGTCCTCACCAGGGATGCAGCTGAGGC
>CABYIQ010000011.1 GCA_902518965.1 uncultured SAR116 cluster alpha proteobacterium | reverse complement strand
GGTACAAGGTAGTCGAAACAATGCTCTTTAAAACGCGTATTGGAAAATCAGGTTTAACCGCTTTGGCGGCTATCAGTTTTATAATGAGTTCTCAGCTATCCATTGCAGCTGGGGGCAGCGAAGCAAAAGGCCTGCCGCAACTAGACATTTCTACCTGGCCTAACCAGCTCTTATGGCTGGCGGTTACCTTTTCAGTGGGTTACTTGCTGATGGCTAAGGTCATCACACCGCGAATTGGCACGGTATTAAATACCCGAAGACAGACTATTTTTGATGACCTGAAACGGGCTAAAGATGCCGAAGCTGAAGCCAAACAGTTGAAAGAAGACTACGAAAGCGCCCTCGAAACTGCCCGGATTACAGCAGCCGAGGCCGCTAACAAGGCTATAGCTGAGGCGAAGGCAAAGGCTGAAGCAGCTGAAGTTGAATTGACTGCCAAATTGGCCAAAAAAACCAACGCTGCCGAAATTAAATTAACTAAGATGCGAGATGAGGCTCTTGCAAACATTCATGATGTTGCCAAAGAGTTGACTTTAGACACCGTTAGCACTGTTACCGGTATGAAAGTCAAAAAAACGGATGCTGACAAGGCGATAAAAAAAGTTATTAAATTGTCAGGTCAGGAGGCGTAAATGCATTTCGATGAGGCTATGTGGGTCGCTCTTGGATTCGTATTATTTGTTGCTCTCGTGTGGAAAAAAGCGGGAGCGGCTCTTGCAGAAACTCTCGATACAAGGTCAGCAAAAATAAAATCCGAACTTGACGAGGCCCGCAAGCTTTATGAAGAAGCCAAATCTGAGCTTGATTCGCTTAAAGGTTTAAAGCGTGATGCAGAAAAAGAAGCAAAAACCATCGTAGCAAATGCAAAAGCCGCTGCTGATCGGATTCGTGAAACTGCTGCGCAGAAAGCTGTGGAAACTGTTGCCCGCCGTGAAGCACAGGCTGCAGCCAAGATACAGGCATCGGAAGCCGCTTTGGTAAACGAACTACGCGCGCAGGCCGCTAGCCTAGCTGTAGATGCCGCACGTGAGTTGGTTGCTGAGAAGATGGATGAAGATGCCTCGCTAAAGCTTATTGAAACCTCTGTGAAGCAAATTGCTTCTCTGAAATAAATCACTAAACCGCAGAAGCTTTACTAAGCCGTATTGTTGTCAAGATGACTTTTTTCTTGCCTTTAAATATAATCGAAGACGGACATCTCTTCAGCTCACTTTCCCCGCCAAATTTTAATTTAACTATTTTTTCAGCTCAATGATTTCCGGCGTAAGCGACAAAATGATGCGGCCATCTTTTGGCGCTTCAGTCTGAAAATCAATAACAGGATAGAGACTGTCTGTCTGTTTGGATAAAGCCATCCTGTAGGCAAAGCTTTCATGTCTGATTACTGTTTCAGAATTTTCTATTACAGCAATGATGAAAGGCACCTGAAATTTGGTTACTTCAGGTGAGTCAGAGAGGTCTCGCGTGATTTTTAGCCCTACTGATACATCAAAAACAGTTTTGTCCTCATCTGAATAACATAAAGCAGATACGCCGTTCAGACGGGCCATGATAGGCTGAAATGTATCAGCGGTAAAAAATTCCACCCTCGAGCCAATTTCAATGGCAGTGACTTTTTCATCACAGGCATATGGATCTGGCCTGAAGGCAGAACAGGCAGATAATACAAAGGCTGTGAGTGTTACAAATCCACCCATTCTGGTGATGGCAGTAAACATACTTGTGTCCTTATGTCCTATGCTGGCGCTAATTTCCTGATGTTATAGCAGTCTTCGTCATATTCTGCTACAGATATGAAACCGTAACGATCTGATGATATGCTGCATCTTAATGACAGGTTTGGAAGGCAAAAATGACCCCGCCTAATAAGCAGAAGAAAATGGCAAAAACCATTATTCTCGCCTCACCCCGAGGCTTTTGTGCTGGTGTTGATCGCGCCATTAAAATTGTAGAAGTGGCGCTGGAAAAATTTGGACGCCCTGTCTATGTTCGTCATGAAATTGTTCATAATAAGCGCGTTGTAACTGATCTGGCAGCTAAGGGGGCTGTATTTGTCAAAGAACTTGATGAGGTTCCTTCTGGCAGCCCTGTAATTTTTTCAGCACATGGAGTGGCCAAAACCGTTCATCAAACAGCTAAAAAACTTAATATGATTGCGATTGATGCGACCTGCCCTCTGGTCACCAAGGTACATATTGAAGCCAATAAGCATGTGCGGCAAGGGCGTCACATTTTTCTGATCGGTCATGCTGGCCATCCAGAGGTTATCGGCACGATGGGCCAGGTTGAGGCGAGTGAAATCACCCTTATCGAAACTGTTGAAGACGCATCTGCCGTCAAGCCACCAGAAGATTGCGAACTTGCTTTTGCAACCCAGACCACGTTATCAGCTGATGAAACAGCAGAAATTATAACTGTTCTGCAGCACCGTTTTCCTGAGATCAGGGGACCAAAAGGAGAGGATATCTGTTACGCCACAACTAACCGTCAGAACGCAGTTAAAGCCATGGCAAAGGATGTTGATTTATGTCTCGTGATTGGTGCTCAAAATTCATCAAATTCAAAGCGGTTAGTTGAAACAGCCCTGAATGCCGGTATTGCCAAGGCAGAATTAATAGCCGATTCAAATATGCTACCGTTTGAGCTCATTGATGACGCTGCTGTAATAGGTCTGACCGCGGGGGCGTCCGCACCTGAAATTTTAATAGATGAAGTGCTGACCGCATTATCTGAGCGCTATCAGATTGAGGTAAACACCCAGAATTTCATCACAGAAAAGATGCAGTTCAAACTTCCTTCAATGCTGACAAAATAGGCGCTGAGGACATTGGGAGGGCAGACCGATAGCGGTTTACACATATATTGAGGATACAGAACTGGATGCTTTGCTGGGCCGCTATAACCTTGGCCAGTTACTCAGCATGGCAGGTATCGCAGAGGGGGTGGAAAATTCAAATTTCCTTTTACGCACGGACAAGGCAAATTTCATTCTGACTCTTTATGAAAAACGAGTGGATGAAGCTGATCTTCCTTACTTTTTGGGGTTGATGGAACATCTTTCTAAAACCGGGCTGCAATGTCCTGTCCCGATAAAAGATAACACAGGAAAAATTCAGCAAAGCTGTGCCGGGCGTGTGGCAGCAATTGTGAGCTTTCTGGACGGCACATCACAAAAATTCCCAAACGCTGAAAAGTGCGCAGAATTAGGGCGTTCATTAGCACATTTTCACTTGGAATCCTCGTCATTTGCGCTGAAACGTAATAACAGCCTTGGTCCAGATAGCTGGCTGCCCTTACTGCGGTCTGTTAATAGTGAGTTGGCAGACATGCCGGAAAATTTAAAAGAGCAGGCAGAAACCATTATTCATCAACTGACAGACGCATGGCCTGCACAATTACCAGCAGGGCATATTCATGCTGATCTGTTTCCGAATAATGCTTTATTCGTCGGTGATAAATTAACCGGAATTATTGATTTCTATTTTGCCTGTAATGACCTTTACAGTTATGACCTGGCTGTGTGCCTGAATAGCTGGTGCTTTGATAAAGATGGCAGTTTCAATATTTCAAAATCAGCACATCTTTTAAGATCCTATCAAGCCATCAGGCCACTAACAGAGGATGAAAAGCAAAACTTACATGTTTTATGTTCAGGTGCTGCAATGCGGTTTTTTCTGACGCGGCTTTATGATTGGATTAATACTCCATCAGATGCAATGGTCAAACCACTTGACCCGCTTGAATTCTGGGCAAGGCTGAGATTTCATCAAAAGGTAACCGGCCCAGGGGATTATGGACTATGGTCGTGACCAACCAACAGCAAGAAAAGATTGTCCATCTTTTCACAGACGGTGCCTGTCTAGGCAATCCAGGGCCAGGTGGCTGGGGCGTGGTGTTAAGCTGGGACGGACAAATTAAGGAACTATCAGGCGGCCAGGTGGACACAACAAATAATCAGATGGAGCTAACTGCTGTTATTAAAGGATTGGAAGCGTTGAACCGTCCAGTGAGCCTGCACATAGTAACTGACAGTAAGTATGTGATGCAGGGCATAACGCAATGGATGGCGGGCTGGAAGCGCAACGGATGGCGCACAGCTGCTAAAAAACCAGTAGCCAATCGTGAGTTATGGGAAAAGCTGGACAGTCTTTTGAATGTTCATGCCGTAACTTGGGATTGGGTAAAGGGACATTCAGGCCATCCGCAGAATGAAATGTGCGACAGGCTGGCCAGCGAGCAGGCTGCCTTGTTTAAAGACAGACTGGAGCTTTGACAAGCTTAGATAGTTCCTTTGAGACGGTAGTCTACAAATGATCCAGAATGTTTTCAACACTGGACACATCAAACGCACCAATTTCTTCCATAAAGACATGATTGATCAAGCCATCATTAATGATGAAGGCACAGCGGGCAGCCCTTATGCCCATGACAGAGCCCATATCTCGGTCGATGCCGAGTGCCTTTGAAAAATCACATCTAGGATCCGCAAATAAATCGATTTTTCCAACAGCATTCTGCGCTTCAGCCCAGGCCAACATAGCATGCGCATCATTGACAGCCAAACAGGCCACTGCATCTACGCCTTTGGCCTTCAGCTTATCAAATTTTTCAACAAATCCTGGCATATGTTTTGCTGAACAGGTAGGCGTAAAAGCTCCAGGAACACAAAACAAAACCACTTTGCGTCCTGCGCAATATTTAGCGGTATTAATGGTATCAAGGCCCTCTTTAGTCTTTGTGTGAATGTCAACAGATGGGACAGTCGTACCTGCAGTTATTGTCATTTTTTTCCTTTTCGAACTTAAAAGCTTGCGCATCAACCTACTGGTTATCAATGTCATTTTAACTCAAATTAACGCAAGCGGTTTTCCAATAGGTTTATAATCTTTTCAGCCACCAATATTTCAGAAAATATCACAGGCTCCGCCATATCCGGCAAATACAGGCTGTTAAAAGGAATACCAAATCTATCATATCTCAACAGATAGTCAGCTATCATGTCATTTGGCCTTGTCCAGTCCGCACGCAGCAGCGTAACATCAGCTTTGGCAAAAGACTGAAGAACAGTTTTCCGTTCTAAAACCAACTGCTTATTGACCTGACAGGTTACACACCAATCTGCAGTTATATCAACAAACACAGCTTGCTTTTGATTTCTCAGATCAGCCAACAGCTCAAGCGAGAAGGGTTGCCAAACGCCATCTTCAACTGTGAGTTCGTTCTGTCTATCTGCTGGCATAACTGGATTGCCAATCCAGCCAGCCAGAATCACAAATGTCACAGCTATGCCAATAAACCCTGGCCAGACAAATCTGCCAGGCCCAAAAGCAGATACCAGCCAGATAAAAATTAATCCAGCTGCAATTCCCCCTGCAAATAGCACTGAACTTGCCAACGAAATAAGCCACAAAAGCCAGAGGATTGTGAGCAAAAGGCCAGATGCCAGAACAGGCTGCACATAATTTAGCCATACCCCCGGCTTTGGCAGCATCAAAACCAAATGCGGCGCGATTGCCAATATAAGCCAGGGCAGCGCCAACCCGACACCCATAGTCATCAGAATTAGAGTTAGAACGGCATAATCTGCAGATAACGCGAAGCTTACTGCTGTGCCCACCAGAGGCGCTGAACAAGGAGTAGCCAGCAGTGTCGCTACAAACCCTGACAGAAAGTCAGACGAAAACTGGCTACCTTGTGTGCCGGTACTTAATTGTGGTGTGGGCAGGTGAATTTTATTTAACAAAATTAGTGTGAAGATACCGAGGAATAGTGCCATCGCGGTGAGAAAATACAGATTTTGGAATTGTATCCCCCAGCCTAGCCGTGCCCCTGTCAGCTTCAGTAAAACAAGTCCACCTGTCAGCAAAGCAAAGCTGGACAGGATACCCACTGCCCCTGTTAGCAGTCTGAGCCTTATAATTTGCGGTTGACTGGTTCTCATAGAGATGATTGATGTCAATTTCAAAGATAAAACAGGCAAAACACAAGGCATGATGTTTAATATCACCCCACCTGCTAGAGCCAAAAGCAGAATCAGAGCCAATTTAGGAATTCTAGAAGTCTGTTTGGATACTGGTTCAATTGTGATCGTTTGTTCCCCAAATAAATCATCCGACTGCACAGTTAACCGCATAGTCTGCTGCTCAAGGCTAACGTCATTAACCGCTCCAGAAACACTAATTTTATAGAGGCCATCTTTTATTAGTACTGGCTGGGCAAAGCTGAGACCCCTTTGTTCTGTTTCAATAAAGATATCATCAATGGAGATATCCGTATTCTTGAACTGCACATAAAGACTGTTCAGCTGATGATCATAGGTTGCTGACTTTATAGAAATACCCAAATCGGATGTTTCACGCGGCACCAGAGCAGCTGCTCGTGCAATTTCCCTTGCATAATCTGACGGGTAAACAGCGCCAGCAGGAAGCCTGATAGCTAGTGGCCCATTAAAGGGCACACAAATATCAGAACAGATTAGGGCATTCAGATCAGCCTGCAAATCTAATGGCTGACCAGGTGAATGACCAGTCACCCTGACAGGAAATATGACTTTGTCACCATAGCCATATGTATCAAGACCAAATAAAGAAAAACGCTCTGGTAAGGGGTAAGCTATCGTCAGTTTCAATTTAGAAAAAGCAGCTTCTTGGGTGCTTAGCTCTGTCGGCAAACCTGCATCACCAGGACTGCGCCAATAGATCTTCCAATCTGGCTGCAGGGTTACCTGAAGGCCAAGTTGTATCTCACTCAAATTGCCTGTTGCTTCAACAGCAGACAAAAGCTCTGCTCGGGCGAATTCTGTTTCAAGAGTATCTGCTGCCCGGGCAGGCAGCACCAAAATACTGGCCAGCAGTGACATACTAAGAAACAGCTTTACCATCCAGCAGGGCATGCATCTGGGTCGCGAGGCAGCCGCAGCTTGAAAATATGCGTGGGATATATTCATAATGTGTGAGTTCTTACAATATTTAATTGTTGAGGCATATAGTCTTCCACAAAGATTTGAGTTTTATCTCAAAAAAAGAAAGAAATGACGGCAATGTTTGGCAACAAGCCGAAACAGAGTTAGACTGAAAGTGAAACAATTCAATCGGTCTTATGAAAAACGACAGCTCATCCATATCTTCGCCAACAAGTGACAGCCTTTCTGGCCATCTGCTGGTCGCAACACTACAGATGACAGACCCGCGATTTAAACGTGCTGTAATTTTTATCTGCCAACATGACACTAAAGCGGCTATGGGCCTTGTGATTAACAAGCCAAATACTGATTTGTCATTCAAAAAGTTAGCGGAACATCTTAACCTCGACCAGTCTTGCCTTGATTCTGAGGAACCTGTCTATACAGGCGGGCCCGTTGAACCACAAAGGGGATATATTCTACACACCGATGACCAAATGTTGCCTGAAACAATCCCCATTGCAAACGGTATTTGTCTTTCATTACATGTGGATATGGTCTCAGAAATTAGTCGCGGACTTGGACCATCCTTTGCCAAGGTTATGCTGGGTTACGCTGGCTGGTCTGCTGGCCAGCTGGAACATGAGATGCGAGAAAATATGTGGGTTCATCTGCCGGCGACTACAGACATTCTCTTTAAAACCAACATAAATGATCTATGGGATAAAAGCTTCGCTCGAATTGGCCTGAACCCAGCCACTCTGTCATCAACAGCTGGAACAGCCTGATCCCCTCTAAGATGCAAACAAATCTGATAAGTCAGTTGTATTCATGACTGCACTTACAGGACCAACAGCAGCCATTGCCGGACGGCCTGCAATTATTTGTGCTGTTAATGTACTCAGGCTGTCTATTGAGACGGCCTCAATAGAACGTATAAGTTCGTCTTTATTCTGTGCCTTTCCAAAAAGTGCAATATGGCGGCCCAGGCTGTCCATACTTGCAGACACAGAATCAAGGCGCATCAAAACAGAGGCTTTCAGTTGTTGCTTCGAACGCAGCAATTCATCGGCCTGTATATTGGACAAGCAATCGGTTAATTGAGCTGCACAGACCTTCAGCATTTCATTTGCCGTTTCTTCAGATGTGCCAGCATAAACGCCAAAAACACCTGTATCAGACATCATTTGTGCAAAAGCAAAAATTGAATAGCATAAGCCTCTGTCTTCCCTGACCTTCTGGAACAGCCGTGAAGACATACCGCCGCCGTAAAGATTGGCAAGAACCAGCATATCGTATCGCTGTGCAGCGGTGATGCCAGGTGCCGAAAATCCAAATACTGTGTGCGTTTGTTCAAGATCCCTATCAGCTCGGCTGTCTCCTGCCTGCCAGGCCGGCATGCTACGATCAGGCACTGCAGATATCGACAAACCAGAAAAGCGTTCACCAACCAGCACTACAAATTCCTCATGCTTTAGCAGGCCAGCGGCACAGACAATCATCTGGTTGCTTCCATAGAACCTATCCATAAAACCCATTAGTTCCTGCTGGCCAAAGGAAGACACCGTTTGTTGTGTACCTAGAATAGACTGGCCGAGCGTATGGTCTCCAAAACAAGCCTTGTTAAATAATTCAAAAACCAGATCATCAGGTGTATCAAGAGATTGTCCAATTTCCTGAATAATCACACCCCGTTCCCGCTCTATTTCATGTTTTGGTAATGTTGAGGCCGTCAGAATGTCACTCAGAATTTCAACGCCAAGGTCAAGATGTTCGGGAAGAAGATTAATGTAATAAGCGGTTTCCTCACGGCTGGTATGCGCGTTCATAAAGCCGCCTACATCTTCTACTTCACGGGCAATATGTGCAGCATCACGGTTTCGTGTCCCTTTGAAAGCCATGTGTTCAAGAAAATGGGCAACGCCGTTCAGTCCCTCAGATTCGTCACGCGCCCCTGCTTTAATCCACACACCTACAGCCACAGAATGCGCATCAGGCATATGTGTTGAAGCAACCGTCAACCCATTTTCCAGCCGAGAGATAGTCGTCCGCATGCCGTTATCGTCTTTCTGCGCGCAGCAGGGCCTGCACAGCTTCCATGTCATTTTCTGCTGTCAGCATCGCATCATCACGCTGCATCAGGTTAGCCAGATGTTCTGGCAGGTCTGGGTAAATCCCGCAGGCTGACTTAACAGCATCTGGGAATTTTGCCGGATGCGCACAAGCCAGTGATATAATGGGTGTATCCTGGCTAACTAGACCAGAGGTCCTAGCCTGACGAGCGCCTGCCAGACCAACTGCGCTATGTGGATCAATAACCATTCCGGTCTGCTGATAAGTTGACCTGATTTCCGCCCTTGTTCCATCATCATTAAGGCAAAACCCAGAAAATAGAGACAAGGCTGACCGCAACACATTATCAGCCACGTCAAAACTGCCTGACTTGGCAAATCTTTTCATCAGTCTGGCCACTTCTACACCATCCCTATCCAACAATTCAAACAGAAGCCGTTCAAAGTTTGAGGAGACCTGAATATCCATTGAGGGGCTCAGAGAGGGATCTACTGACCGTCTTTGCATTTTTCCAGTGGCAAAGAACCTTGTCAGAATGTCATTGCGGTTTGAGGCAACGATAAACTTTTCAACAGGCAAGCCCATCTTTGCGGCAACCCAGCCTGCGAATACATTGCCAAAATTGCCTGTTGGCACACAAAAGGCAACTGTCTGTTCTGGTGCTCCTACCTTCAAAGCTGATGCAAAATAATAGACAATCTGTGGCATCAGCCTCGCCCAGTTAATTGAATTCACTGCTGAGAGATTCATTTCATTGCGGAAGACCACATCATTAAAACACGCCTTAACCATATCCTGACAATCATCGAAGTCACCAGAAACAGCAACCGCATGAACGCCTTTAGCTGAGATACTAGTCATCTGCTTCTGCTGCACAGGAGACACGCGCCCGTTGGGAAACAAAATAAACACATCGACAGAATCACGACCCTTGAAGGCTTCAAGAGCTGCTGAGCCGGTATCGCCACTTGTTGCGCCCAAAATCACGGCTGTGCGATTCTGTCGTGTCAAAGCGCGATCAAAGACGCGCGATAAAAACTGCATCGCATAATCTTTAAAGGCAATGGTCGGGCCATGGAATAATTCCAATATATGGATATTCTCTGCTACTGGACGCAAAGGTGCGACATCAGAATGTGTAAAAGCTGCATAGCTTTGCCGGGCAAGCGACGTCATTTCGACTTGGTCTATTTCCCCATCTGTAAATCGCGACATTATAAGGCCAGCAAGATCTGAATAGCTCAAATCCCTCATCTGGCGGATTTCATCGAGGTTGAAACGAGGCCATGAAACTGGCAGGTACAAGCCGCCGTCACGAGCAAGGCCATTCAAAAGCGCTGTTTCAAAACTGATCGGCCCGTCTTTGCCCCTTGTACTGATAAATTCCATCACTTTTTGCCTTTATTCGGGAAAGGTCTAGCTATTGTTCTGACCACCTGGTCAGGCGCAAACGCCCTGCATTCACATGATAAGCGATGTAAACACCGACCAGAGACAAAGCAACCCCAAACCAGGTCAGCGCATAATTGAGATGAGTATTGCGTACATCGATATTAATCTCAGCAGCGATAGGCAGCGTTAACACCTCACTAGTCCGAATTTGATCGGCATAATACGTTCTGACCGCCTGATCGAGTTTATGAAAGTCTGCCATCTCCTCTGGTTTCAAGGTAAACCAAAATCCATTTTCAGGCTCATTCTCAGGCACAAAATAGCCTTTTTGCTGTGGCAGCCGCAGAACAGCACGCAAGCTAACCTGTTCATCTTTAACCGAAAACAACCGGGAGTCAGGTTTACGGTAGGCTTCTGACACCCAGCCCCTATTCACAAAGATGATCTTGCCCTGATCAGTGCGAAACGGTGTTACGACATGAAAGCCGGCATTTCCCTCATAAGTCCGTCCCGTCAGATAGAGTTCTCTGTCATGCATAAATCGGCCAGACAGAGCCAAATTGTGGAATTCAAACTGGCTTAGATCAGCGGCATCGTCCGGCGGCAGCATAGCAGCTGCATTGGCACGCTCATTAAAACTATCAATAAGCTCGGTCTTCCAAACCAGCCTATCTAGTTGCCACAGACCCAGTATAACCAAAACAGCTAGTGACGGAACAGAAAAAACAGTAAGCCATAAATATGGACGGAAATACATTATCCAGAACTCAACAGGAGAAGAAAAAATCGGTCTGCACTAAAAAAGCACAGACCGATGACTATCATAACATCAGGGGATGAGTAAAGGTGATCAAGCCCCCCACCAGTAGACCGCAACAAACAGGAACAGCCAGACCACATCAACAAAATGCCAGTACCAGGCTGCCGCTTCAAATCCAAAATGTTGTTCAGATGTAAAGTGGCCCTTCAGGCCCCGGAACAGACAAACCGTTAGAAACAATGTGCCAATTATCACATGAAAGCCGTGAAAACCAGTTGCCATAAAAAAGACCGATGGGTAGATACCGTCTGTAAAGGAAAAGGCGGCGTGGTCATATTCGACGGCCTGAAGTGCGGTAAACAATGCACCTAGCAAAATTGTGATGAACAATCCATTGATAAAATCACGTCTGTTGTCATGAACTAATGCATGGTGTGCCCAGGTAACCGTGCAACCTGAAAGTAGCAGAATAAGTGTGTTAATTAGCGGCAGGTCAAATGCGTTAAATGTTTCAATCCCCTCTGGTGGCCAGACACCACCAACCGGATAGAAGGCCCGGTCGAAGAAAGCCCAGAAAAACGCTACAAAAAACATGACCTCGGAGGCGATAAATAGCATCATGCCATATCGCATCCCAATCTGAACAATGGGAGTGTGATGTCCTTGATATTCCGCTTCGCGAATAATGTCTCGCCACCACATGAACATTGTCAATAGAACAAGACCAAGGCCCAGACCGAGAACGTGAGGACCAAAATCGCGTTGATGCATGAACATAATACCGCCGATCGCCATTACAAAAGCGGCAGCAGCACCTACGGCCGGCCAAGGGCTTGGTTCTACAAGATGGTATGGATGTTGTTGTGCACCACTCATGTCAGTTCTCCTTAAAATTAGCCTGCCCCCACCGACTGGCCCGATATTGGGTAAAGTTCAACTTGTATTATCCATTGCTTTGAAAAATGTGTAAGACAACACAATCTCATCAATATCTGATGTATTGATATCAGATACGATCTCGCTGTCCAAAAAAAATCTTACCGGCATATCAACAGATTCACCTGGCTTCAGTGTTTGCTCCGTAAAACAGAAACATTCTATTTTCATGAAATAGGGCCCTGCCTTCTGCGGCGTCACATTGAAGGTGGCCGTCCCCGTGGACAGCATCGTGCCAATATTGGTAGCACGATAAATAGCTGTAACCTCTTCACCGGGCTTCAGACTGACTTCCTGTTCAACCGGAACAAATGACCAGTTCAATTGCGGGTTAACATTTGCATCAAGCCGGACTGCCAGAGGTTCAGCAGAAAGCAGGGCCTGTTCAGGCGCCTGTGTAGCAATTTGTGTGGTACCGCCAAATCCAGTGACCTGACAAAACAGCTTATATAGCGGAACTGAGGCATAAGCCAGACCCACCATAGACATCGCTACAACGGCGACAACAGCCAACAACCTGTTATTGGTTTTATCACGCTGGTCTTTACCTTTGTTATGCAGGTTATGATTTGAAGCAGTAATTGTCATTGCCGTTACACCCCCATCCTAAAGATGGTGATAAAATAAAACAGCAAAGCAAGGCCAAAAATCATCCCAAGCACCCAGAGATTCCGGCGCTTGCGCATGGTCTGCATTTCGGCCCCTGTCTTTGGCTCTCTTTCTGCCATCACTGAATTCCTATAAATTTCAGAAGCCCGAGCTGCTGTATGAAAAGCTTGTCCAAAATCAAGCATCCGAACAGCGCCGCCAAATAAAAGACGGAGAATTTAAACAGTTCCCATGACCGTCTTTCTGTAGCCGTTTTGAAGAGCCGGATTGCAAGTAGGAAAAACGCACAGCCCAATACCGCCGCCACAACACCATAAACAATGCTGGTCAGACCCACCAGATATGGGGTCACACCTGTAGGAGCCATTACAGCCGAATAGATAACAATCTGGCGCAGCGTTTCCTGCTTACCAACAACAACAGGCAACATCGGTATGTTAGCCTGTTTATAATCTTCATTCTTGACAAGAGCGAGGGCCCAGAAATGTGGTGGCGTCCAGAAAAATATTAGTGCAAACAAAATCAGCGCTTCAACAGAAACTGTCCCCGTGATGCTTGCCCAACCCACAACAGGCGGTAACGCCCCAGCTGCACCGCCAATGACTATATTCTGAGGCGTGCTCCGTTTCAGCCACACCGTGTAGATTACAGCATAGAAGAAGATTGTGAACGCCAACAGACCTCCTGCCAGAAAATTTGCAGATAAGGACAGCAACAGCACAGAAAGAACGGAGACGACGACGCCAAGGGCAAGGGCCTCAGCCGGGTCTACTTTTCCCGCTGGAATTGGGCGGGTGCGTGTCCGAGACATGACCCGGTCAATATCCCGGTCATACCACTGGTTAATAGCCCCAGACGCACCTGCGCCAGCAGCAATCGCAAACAAAGACACGAGGGCAAGGCCCAGATGCTTTTCATCCGGGGCGAGATACATGCCGGCTAATCCAGTGAAGATCACAAGGCTCATCACCCGTGGCTTCATTAGCTGGAAAAAGTCACCAACTGTCGCCACAGATGTAGAGACGGTTGGTTTCAATTTAAATTCATGACCAGATGTCTGAGACGAGATGGCAGTCATCATTTGGTCCCTTTTCAGCTCTAGGCGCCCTTATTTGATTTTTGGCAACGCATCAAAAGTATGAAATGGTGGTGGCGATGCAACCTGCCATTCCATAGTTGTGGCCCCTTCACCCCACTGGTTAGCCCCTGCTTTCCGCTTGGAAATAAAAGCTTCCAGTATCAGTGCTAGGAAAACCAGCACACCTATCGCACTGATGTAAGACCCTATAGAGGCAACATAGTTCCAGCCAGCAAAGGCATCAGGATAATCGATATAACGACGTGGCATGCCTGCAAGGCCCAAGAAATGCATTGGGAAGAAAGTCAAATTAACCCCAATGAACGTCATCCAGAAATGGATTTTCGCCAAACCTTCATGATAGGTATAGCCTGTCATTTTTCCAAACCAGTAGTAGAAACCAGCAAACAGTCCATAAACAGCTCCTAGAGACAGGACATAATGGAAATGCGCAATGACATAATAGGTATTATGCAAAATCACATCTAGACCAGCATTTGCCAGAACGACGCCGGTAACGCCGCCCACAGTGAACAAAAAGATAAAACCAATGGCCCACATCATCGGAATGCGAAATGAAATTGACCCGCCCCACATCGTTGCAATCCAAGAAAAAATTTTCACTCCTGTTGGCACTGCGATCACCATAGTAGCCGCAGTGAAATAAGCTCGAGTATCCACATTAAGACCTACGGTGTACATGTGGTGTGCCCAGACAATAAACCCAACAAACCCAATGGCAACCATAGCGTAAGCCATACCTAAATATCCAAACACCGGCTTGCGTGAGAAAGTCGAAATTATATGGCTGACGATTCCAAAGGCAGGCAAAATCATAATATAGACTTCCGGATGGCCAAAGAACCAGAAGAGATGAAGGAATAAGATAGGATCTCCCCCGCCTTCAGGAATGAAGAATGTAGTACCAAAATTTCGGTCAGTGAGAAGCATGGTAATCGCACCGGCTAGAACTGGAACAGCCAGCAATAAAAGGAAGGCTGTTACTAACATAGACCAGGCAAACAAGGGCATTTTATGTAATGTCATGCCTGGTGCCCGCATATTGAAAATTGTTGTGATAAAGTTTGCTGCTCCCAAAATTGAAGATACACCGGCTAGGTGAAGCGATAAAATCGCAAGATCCATAGACATTCCAGGCGTTCCGGCTGTGCCAGACATCGGCGGGTAAATGGTCCAGCCCACACCTGCACCACCATCCATCACAGCAGACATTAGCAGTAACAAAAATGCAGGTGGCAATAACCAGAATGAAATATTGTTCATTCGCGGAAAAGCCATATCCGGCGCACCAATCATAATCGGCACGAACCAGTTACCAAAGCCCCCAATCAGCCCTGGCATTACAACAAAGAAAACCATAATCAGGCCATGGGCGGTAGTAAATACGTTCCAAACATGACCATCAGCCATATATTGAACGCCTGGTTCCATCAATTCCATGCGCATGAAAATAGAAAAGCCGCCGCCAATCAACGCAGCCAGAATGGAAAAAATGATATACATTGTTCCAATATCTTTATGGTTTGTTGAATATAACCATCGCCGCACAAATCCGGTCGGAATAGCGTGACCGTCTTCTGCATGGGTTGCCGCATTATTTGTATTTTGGGCACTCATTTGTGTTTCTCCTTCACGCACTTATTCAGTTGGCAGATGCCACCAATGTCTTTTTCAGCAGAATATCTGCAGGCGTCTCAACAGACGCGAATTCTTCTTTTGCTCCAGCAAGCCATGCTTCATATTCCTTCTTTTCAAGTGCCTTCACTACAATCGGCATATAGGCGTGGTTTACGCCGCAGATCTGATTGCACTGTCCGTAGTATGTATTTGCCCCTTCAGGAACATCTATCCAGGCTTCATTTACCCGGCCAATAATCGAATAGGTTTGAACTGCGAGTGAGGGCACAAAAAAGGCATGCATTACATCATTGCCTGTAACCAGAAGCTTGACCCTAGTGCCGGCCGGCACAACCATCGGATAATCGACTTCCAAGAGACGCTTCTGACCTTTCTTGAGCTCAGCTTCATCAATCATATAGCTGTCGTAACTTAGTTCCTCATCAGGATATTCGTAATTCCAGTACCACTGGTTTCCTGTAATTTTGATTACCATCTCGGTATCTTGAGTCTTATCCATGTAATAAAGCAAACGAAAAGACGGCACTGCAATCACAACCAATATGAGAACGGGAACAACCGTCCACAACACTTCAATCACCGCATTGTGCGTAGTCTTTGATGGTTTTGAATTAGCTGACTGACGGAACCGCACACAGGTATACACAAGCAAAGCCAGGACAAATAACGAAATAGCCGTGATAATAACCAGCAATAGATTGTGCAGGCTGGTTGCCTTTTCAGCAATTGACCCTGCTGGTGGCTGAAGACCAAACTGCCAGGGCTGTGGTTCGGCTGCCCATACGCCGCCAGCTATCATTAAAACGGTCGTCCCAGCAAATAGCCCCAGGCCCGCCAAAAAAGAGCCGCGCGTTGTCATATTGTGATCCCCCTT
This sequence comes from uncultured SAR116 cluster alpha proteobacterium, assembly GCA_902518965.1. Classification (GTDB taxonomy): domain Bacteria; phylum Pseudomonadota; class Alphaproteobacteria; order Puniceispirillales; family Puniceispirillaceae; genus JADHLI01. The sequence goes on along the minus strand of CABYIQ010000011.1, from coordinate 31,139 downwards.
ACCCTTAAGGTGTAACTCCGTCGCAACATTATGCGAAATAGCCCTGTTTGCACAAAAGCATGAAGTGTCAGGTGTGAAAAGCCTACTTCTTTAGTTTTCTACTTGTTTTTAGCGTGTTTTCTGTGCTGTGAAAAGCCCTCTGCGACGGCAAGTCGCAAAGAGGGACGAAAACAGTCTTATCAGACGATTTAGACGATGTCCGCTGTCCAGATTTCCTCCTTGAAATTTGATGCAGGAGATACCATTCTCAATTAGAAGTTAATTTCGCGGTGAAAGGCTCAGCGCGCAAAAAAGAGATAGTCTCATGGATTTACTTGAACAAACAGATCAGGTGTTTTTCGAATCAACGGGTTTGGATAAGGACCAAACTATGAAAATTGTCGCCAACTGCCTTCATGGAGCGGATGATGGCGATTTATTTTTGGAAATGCGACATACCGAGATGCTGTCATTTGATGATGGCCGTCTGAAAACAGCAACCTATGACCAAAGCGCTGGATTTGGCTTGCGCGCTATAGTTGGCGAGGCAGACGCGTTTGCTCATGCTGGGGAGTTAAGTTCAGCCGCCCTGAAGCGTGCCGCTGAGACCGTTTCCGCTGTCGCCTCTGGTCATTCAGGCGAAATTGCTCTTGCCCCAGAAGCTGGTCGTAACGAGTCTTTATATTCAGATTCCAACCCGCTTAACCAAACAGCCTTTGAGGACAAAGTGGCGCTATTGCAGAAGATTAACAGCTATGCGCGTGACAAAGACCCGCGGGTGAAACAAGTCAGCGCCTCTATAGCCGGTTCATGGCAGGCAGTACAAATCATACGGCCAGACGGCACACGCTTTGCTGATATCCGACCTCTGGTCAGGTTGAATGTAGCTGTAGTTGCAGAGAAGAATGGCCGGATGGAAAGCGGCAGCAGTGGAACGGGCGGCCGGTTTATGTTTGCCCCCTATTTGAACCCGAAAATGTGGGAGGCTGAGGTGGATGAAGCGCTTCGCATCGCACTATTGAACCTTGAATCTGTTGGTGCGCCAGCTGGCGAGATGGAAATCGTCTTGGGGTCAGGCTGGCCTGGTGTAATGTTACATGAAGCAGTTGGCCATGGGCTGGAGGGTGATTTCAACCGGAAAGGGACATCTGTTTTTTCTGGTCGTGTTGGTGAACAAGTGGCTGCAAAGGGTGTCACTGTCGTGGATGATGGCACCATTAAGGATCGTCGGGGCTCTATAACAATTGATGATGAAGGCACCCAGTCCGCACGCAATGTGCTGATAGAAGATGGGATCCTGAAAGGCTATATGCAGGATCGGCAGAATGCGCGTCTTATGGGTGTTGACGCGACCGGGAATGGCCGCCGGGAATCTTATGCCCATCTGCCGATGCCGCGTATGACTAACACATTCATGGAAAACGGGGCCTGTGAGGCTGATGAAATTGTCGCCTCAATGAAAAAAGGAATATATGCAGTGAATTTTGGTGGTGGTCAGGTGGATATCACCTCTGGAAAATTTGTGTTCGCTGCCTCTGAGGCCTATCTAGTTGAAAATGGGAAAATAGGTGCACCTGTAAAAGGTGCAACCTTGATTGGCAGCGGACCTGATGCCATGTCAAAAATTACCATGATCGGCAATGATTTGTCATTGGACAGAGGTGTTGGAACTTGCGGGAAAGCCGGACAGTCCGTTCCTGTTGGGGTCGGCCAACCCACACTGAAAATGGGGGGAATCACTGTTGGCGGGACAGAAGCAGCTTAATAGACCCCACCAGCCATTTTCTACTGTCTGCGCTGGCGACTTAGCATCATGCAGCAGCCTAATAGTGATATAGTTTGAACAGATGACGGACATCCTGCTCCCAATCGCCATTATAATGTTCGAGCATAATATCCGCGTTGGTTTTCCCTGTGGTAACAATTTCCCGCAGTGGATCAAGATATTGTGTCTCATCCCTGCCCTTGCTGTCTGTAATCTGTCGTCTGGTAAGGCCAGCTTCAGACAATGCCACCATTTCCCTAGCTATCAATAGCATTGGTTGGCCCGCAAACTGGCCATCGAGGCCATCTGTAAGCGCAGACAAACGCGCCGCCTCAACTTGCTGAGCTGAAATACCAGACACAAGTGCCTCTGCGGCGTTCAGGCTTTCCTCATCATATAAAAGACCAACCCACAAAGCAGGCAGTGCACAGATGGAGCCCCAGCTGCCACTATCTGCGCCCCGCATTTCAATATAGCCTTTTAAACGAACTTCAGGAAAGGCTGTGGTAATATGATCTTCAAAATCTTCCATGCTTGGCATCTGACCTTCAAAACCAGGTAGCTTGCCGTCCATAAATGCCCTAAAGGACTGTCCAGACACATCAATGTACGAATCGCCTCTGTGCAGGAAATACATCGGAACGTCGAGAATATACTCAACCCAGGCCTCATAGCTAAAGTCATCCTCAAATACGCAGGCTGGAACACCGCATCTGTCTGGATCTGTATCAGTCCAGGCCTGTGCCCGCGTGGATTTTACTCCTGAAGGCTTGCCCTCCTTAAACGGGGAGTTTGCAAACAAAGCCGTTGCAACAGGCTGAAGTGCAAGTGAAGTACGGAATTTACGCACCATGTCAGCTTCACTCGCATAGTCCAAATTGACCTGAACCGTGCAGGAGCGCAGCATCATATCCAGTCCCAGATTCCCGCGTTTCGGCATATATTCCCGCATAATCTTGTAACGGCCCTTTGGCATCCAAGAGATATCCTCCCGCTTCCAGAGCGGCTGAAATCCAACTCCCAGCATGTATAAATTTAGTTCAGCAGTTATTTCGCGCATGTAATTGAGGTGACGACCTGTCTCTGAACAGGTCTGATGCAGATTTTTCAATGGCGCACCTGACAGTTCAAATTGCCCGCCTGGCTCTAACGTGATCGAGCCGCCCTGCCCGTCTTTCAGGCCAATAATGTAACCCTTTTCAGAGATCGGCGTCATGGTATGTTTTTCGGCAAGGCGGCTCAGAATTTCGCCAATACCCGTCTCACCTTCATAGCCGACCGGACGGAAACTACCTTTATGAAACAAAAACTTTTCATGCTCAGTGCCGATGAGCCAATTCTCAGCATCTGCTTCCTGCTGCTTCAGCCAATCAACAAGCTGTTCTTTATCTGTGATTTTTATTGATTGTAATTTGCCAGACATAAAGACCCTACCCAACGTTGGAAAGATTGAAAATAGGCGGTTAACCGACCGATGAATATTCTACTAATCTAAACCAGAAACAGACCAGTCACCCCAAACAGCCTGAAATAAGCTCAATGCTGCCAGTGCCGCTGTATCACTGCGCAGAATGCGCGGTCCCAGACTAAGCGGGCAAACTAAGGACATTTGTCTGATATGGTCACGCTCTGTGTCTGAAAATCCGCCTTCAGGCCCAATCAACAATCCAGCTTTTGCGATCGGCTTGCTGTGTAACTGGGCCAGCGGATCTATCTGATTATCAGCAGATAAGGCCTCATCACAGAAAATAAGGTGCCGATCAGCTGGCCACTCTGCCAGAATCTGATGAAGAGGTAAAAAAGGGCCGACTGACGGGACATCCAGGCGCCCTGTCTGTTCTGCAGCTTCGACAGCATTTGCAGACAATCTGTCCTGATTCACGCGGCTGACCTGACAATAATCTGTATTTACAGGCTGGATATGACGCACACCTAATTCAGTTGCTTTCTGAGCCATGAAATCAAGCCGGGCGCGTTTCACGGGGGCAAATAAAAACCATAAATCCGGACTAGTTTTGAAATCCGAGCAAAGCTCAACTAGCTGGACAGATGCTGATTTACGACTGATCTCGGTCAGCTCAGCAATAAAACTGTCTGTTCGGCCATTAAAAATTTCCAACCTGTCACCGGCAGACCGTCGCATGACATGCCCCAGATAATGCGACTGTTCCCTATCAAGGGACAGGGTTGCCCCTTTGACTAAATCAGCATCAACAAATAGCCTTATAGGCGGAGTATATGCACACATGAAACCGTCTTAAGCAGATTAAAGATTAGTGGCAAGTGTTTTAAGGTGTGTGATAAATCTATTGAACAGCAAACCTAATACCACCTTTTTGCACCTTTGAATGCACTCATCCGATCCGCCATGCCAGCAAAGACACCAGATAAAATTCAAGCCAAGCCCTGCAGCGGTGCGCCGCAGTGCAAACATACAGACATAAATCTGAACGGTATATGGGGCCTGCTTCCGGTTCGTGTGCAGACCTATGTTGCGCTGGCCAGACTGGACAGGCCGATAGGCTGGTGGTTACTGGTTTTGCCCGGCTGGTGGATATTTGCAGCGTTCAGTCCAGACCCGCATATAGCTATTTTCTATATAACCCTGTTTACTATTGGTGCCGTGGCTATGCGCGGGGCAGGGTGCATTATTAATGACCTATGGGACAGAGATATCGATGCGCAGGTTGGACGCACTCGATCGCGACCCCTGGCTTCAGGACAGATATCTGTGAAAGCTGCTGTCCTGTTTCTCGGGTGCTTAAGTGGCTGCGGTCTTCTAGTCCTGATCCAGCTGCCACTGTTTAGCTGGGCTGTTGGGATTAGCGCTTTGCCTCTTATCATTTTATATCCTTTGGCAAAACGTTTTACAGACTGGCCGCAAATTGTGCTTGGTCTGACCTTCAGTTGGACGATTCCTGTTGCCGGGGCTGTTCTGTGGCAGGGCTGGCCCCCAGCCAGTCTTTGGATACTTTATGCCGGCACGGTGTTTTGGGTCATCGGCTATGATACTATATATGCCGTCCAGGATATGAAAGATGACAGGCTGACCGGGGTTAGGTCAGCTGCACTTTCCCTTGGCCGTCATCTGCGCTTTGGTGTGGGCGTATGCTATCTTTCAGCCAGCCTACTTTGGGCAGCTGGCTTTTTCAGCCTTTTGGGTCAAGGGGCCTGGATTGGGGGGCTTGGCCTTGTCTGCTGTCACTTTCTATGGCAGCTACGACGGTTGGTTGTAGATGACCCGGCGACCGCACTTCAGATTTTTAAATCCAATCGGGATGTTGGTATTATTCTAACAGCTGGCCTTTTTCTGGGCAATTTTTTGCATTGAACCTGTCTATCACAGAACAGCAGGCTTCCAGGGCATGACAGATGGCAATACTTCATCGCTGCGTAAGCCGGAGACCACGTCATCACGTAATATCCGGTCTGACTGAAGCTGTTGTATCCAACTTTCAAGTGAAACCTTTTCCTTACAATAGCGGTGATAGATCATATTCTGTATCTGACGCTGTGTTTTGACAACAAATTGTCTGTTTTCTGCTGGGATACGCTGTAAGCCAAAAGGGCCTTTACCTCTATTGCCAAAAGCGCCTGCAATCGCAGCATAACCAAACAGGCGCTCAAGTGGACCATCAAATTGATGCTGAATACAGGCGAGGTCCCATTCCACCCAATCATAAGCTTTACCAACAGATTCAGTCTGGTGCATGATGATCAGTTGTGCAGGTGTCAGCCAGGCAATATTCAGGTCTATGTGCGTACCTGGACAAGGAAAGGCTGAGCAGGACACCGCTCCATACGCTGCAAGATTGGCAACATGAACCACATCACAATCATAAACCTGCACAGGCGTGACAGGCAGTTCTGCCGACTCCCCAAATTTTCTATTAAGCTGGACAGGCGCTCGATTTGAGCCAACAGACAGAACAGCAATACGACTGGCAAAATCATAGCCCGGGTCAAGGTCAAACACCTGACCATTCCTAATTAAATAAGCATGGTCCGGTGCGTCATAAGGATAGTCAAGCGCACGTTCTAGAGCAGAGAGGTGGGCAATTTTTGTCATGTTCCAAACGCCCCAACGTTCTTACTGGATAAATTTTAATAGTGAAGGCCAACAAGAGGTTCAAGACCCAGCATCAGATTCATATTCTGAACAGCTGCCCCTGCGGCTCCTTTACCAAGATTATCAAGCCGTGCTGTCAGCACAAACTGACTGTTCTCTGAATTTGCAAATACAAATAATTCCAGACGATCCGTCCCTGAAAGACGATCAGCAGATAAAAACCCAAATTCAGTCAGGGATGTTTCTGTCCCCACCGAAACCAAATCCGCAGACAAATAATGGTCAGCAAAGACAGAACGGATGTCATCTGCCTGAACAGCACAGGTAAACTGTTCCTGGTGCAGCGGAATATTCACGAGCATTCCTTGTGCAAAATCACCCACGCTTGGCAAAAATACAGGTGCATGGTCTAGACCGGCGTGCTGTTTCATTTCAGGCAGATGTTTATGTGACAGATGAAGGCCATAGGCAGCAAAGGCAGGCTCACCCTTGCCTTCATATCTGGCAATCATTGACTTGCCACCGCCGCTGTAGCCGCTGACACAAAAAGCAGACAATTGGACTGAGGATGATAAAAGCCCTGCCTGTCGCAGAGGTGAAACAAGCCCAAGAAAGCCTGTTGGATAGCAGCCCGGGTTACTGACGAGCTGTGCTGAACGAATGGCGTCCTGCTGCCCTTTCGTCATTTCGGCAAAACCATAGGTAAAATCTGTTGCAGTACGGTGCGCGGAAGATGCATCAATCAGCCTTGCGCCAGAAACCTTGGCCATCTGCGCCGCCTCTATGGCTGCTTCATCTGGAAGACAGAGAATGGTTACATCAGCGTTAGCCATAGCCTTGGCCCGCGCATCAGCATCTTTACGTTGCTGATCATCCAGAACATACACCGACAATTCATTACGTTTTTGCAGGCGATCGTGCACCTGCAGGCCTGTTGTTCCGGCAGCACCATCGATAAATACAGAGTAAGTCATGATTTTTTCTTGATAAACTGACACTTTCTGAAATGCAAGCTGTTGCATCAGCAAGAGGGACGTATTATGTCATGGAGTATGTCAGAAAAAGATCAAGATATTATTTCAAAGGCGTTAAGCGCAGCAAAACAAGCTGGAGCAGATGGCGCAGATGTCAGCTTTATTAAAGGTGGCGGGCAGGATGTTCAGGTTCGGCTTGGCAAAGTTGAATCTGCCGAACGTTCAGAAGATTACCAGATGGGTATGCGCGTTTTTGTTGGCCAGCGTAGCGCAACCATTTCTTCAGGTCAGCTGGATGATGAAAATATTACCCAGCTGGCAGAACGTGCCGTGGCCATGGCCAAACATGCTCCAAAAAACCCCTATGCTCGGCTGGCGACAGCAGAGGAGCAGGCAAAGTCTTTTCCAGAAATTGAACTTTATGATGACACAGATTTCAGCACAGATAAGCTGACTGAAATAGCATTAGCCTGCGAGGACGCGGCCCTGAGCCAGGCAGGCATCAGCAATTCTGATGGCGCATCCGCCTCAGCTGGCACAAGCGAGGTTGTGATCGGCACAAGCACCGGCTTTAATGCCTCCTACCAACGTTCAAATTTTGGCTTTTCAGCTGTCGTGCTAGCTGAAAAGGATGGCCAGATGGAACGCGATTATGATTACAGCTCTGCCGTATTCGCGGAAGATTTGGAAAAGCCCGAAATTGTGGGCCAGAATGCAGCACAAAGAACATTATCGCGCCTTGGCGGGCGCAAACCACAGACAGGGACCTTTCCGATAATTTTTGATAAGCGTGTGTCACGCTCTCTTGCCGGTCATGTCGCCAGTGCCATTAATGGCGCATCTATTGCCCGTGGCACTAGCTTCTTAAAAGAGAGAATGGGTGAACAGATCACTAATGCAGCTATTCATTTGCTGGATAACCCGCTTTTGCCGCGCGGGCATGGGTCACGCTTGTTTGATGGCGAGACATTGCCGGTGAAAGAACGGCATCTGGTAAAAGATGGTGTGCTTCAGGGCTGGCTTTTGGATCTTGCAACAGCAGCACAACTTAACCTTGAGCCGACTGGTAACGCCAGCCGGTCCTTGTCCGGGCCCCCTAGCCCGTCTGTGTCAAATTTCATCATGGAAGCTGGTGAGACAACGATCGACGAGTTCCTTTCTGATATTGAACAAGGCTTTTATATCACTGAGTTAATGGGCAGTTCTGTAAGCCTAACAACAGGGGATTACAGCCGTGGAGCATCTGGTTTCTGGATTGAAAATGGCAAAGTGACATGGCCAGCAACAGAAGCCACTATTGCTGGCAACCTAAAAGATATTTTTATGGACATGCTTCCAGCAAGTGATCTTGAACTGACCCAGTCAATAGCTGCGCCGTCTGTATTCATCAAACAGTTGATGGTTGCCGGCAGCTGAAGAACATGAACGCAGCCCCTGATTCTTCAAAACTTCCGCCTTTACATGCTCGGCGGGGTATGCGGGACTGGGTGGAGCTGATGGCAAAGGACCACGGTGTTCTGCGATTGTGGTGGCATAATCTGCATCAAATTGACAAAAATATGTGGCGCAGCAACCAACCAACCCCACGACGGATTGAACACGCAGCCCAACTGGGCATTCGGACGATTATAAATCTACGTGGGCCAAGGTCGGATGGGGGTTGGCGCCTTGAAGCTGAAGCCTGCATGCGCCACGGCTTAGAGCTAGTGGATTTTACTGTAAGATCACGCGCTGCACCAGATAAACAAATGCTATTTGACACAAAGGCCCTGTTCGACAGAATCGAGGGACCAGCCCTGCTGCATTGTAAATCTGGAGCAGATAGGGCCGGGCTTATGTCTGCTTTATATTTGCTGATGCAGAAAAATAGGCCAGTCGCTGAAGCTTCACAGCAATTATCCTTTCGCTATCTTCATGTCAAACAGGCCAAGACTGGCTTGCTGGACGCCTTTCTGACCGCCTATGCCCCCTATGAAGCAGAAAAAATAGCGTTTTTTGACTGGGTAAAAGACATCTATGATCCGGAAAAGCTACAGGCCGAATTTTTATCTTCATTCTGGGCAGACAGGTTGGTTGACAAGCTTTTAAAGCGGGAATGAGCCAAGCGTTAAGAAAAAGACTGCAACGCACATAAATGAGCATAAAGCCCGTCTTTGTCCATTAATGTCTGATGCGTGCCTGTTTCAGCAATTCGACCTTTATCCAGCACTATAATTAGATCTGCTTTTTGAATAGTTGACAGCCTATGGGCAACAACAAGCGTTGTCCGGCCGGATGACAGCCGATCAAGCGCTTCTTGAACCAACTGTTCAGACTGGGCGTCAAGCGCGCTTGTAGCTTCATCAAGAAGCAAAATTGGTGCGTCTTTCAGCATAGCTCTTGCAATGGCAATACGCTGACGCTGCCCGCCAGATAATTTATTTCCACCTGCACCAACAGCTGTGGCGTAAGTATCTGGCAACTGGTCAATAAATTCGTCTGCAGCGGCTGACTTTGCCGCTATTCTGATGTCCCTATCTGTTGCCCTCTGACGCCCAAATCCAATATTGGCCGCAACCGTATCATCGAACAGAACAGCTTCCTGAGATACCAGAGCGATATGGTCTCGCAAATCAGAGAGAGAGAACTGAGAGATGGACACGCCATCGATTGTGATCTGGCCTTCAGACGGATCATAAAACCGCGGTAAAAGATTTATAATTGTTGATTTGCCACTGCCACTTGGCCCAACGAGTGCCACTGTCTGTCCCGGAGAAACTGTAAAGGATATATCCTCCAGAATGGCAGCGTCTTGATAAGCAAAGCTGACCTTTTTAAAGCACAGCTCCCCCTTAATATTTTGCAGACGGGCAGGCTGAGGCGGATCAATAATATGCGCACGCTGATCAAGCAAAGCAAAAACCCGCGCTGTGGCAGCAAGGCCTTCTTGGGTGATCGCATTCAATGTGCCAATTGCCCGCACAGGCTGAACCAACAATAAAAGAGCGGTAATGAAGCCAACAACATCGCCGACCTGCAACTGGCTATTTGACACCTGCCAAGCCGCCACACCAATAACACCGGCAACAGCAAATCCACCCAGCACCTCAAGGACTGGGTCAATACGGGCCCGCCCAGCCAGAAGATTAACAAGGCGTTCATATAAGCCGTCAAATGCGCGCGCACTTCTGGTCTTTTCTGCGGATTCCAGCTGATAGGCTTTGACCATGCGCACACCCTGCAGAATTTCTGCCAGCAATGAGGTGACAGTTTCCATATGTTCCTGCAAAGCACCTGATGCTTTTCGCTGCCGATTTCCAATCTGAATGATGGGCCGCATTGCAAGGGGGTAAACCGCTAAAACCAAAACGGACAACAGCCAGCTGAACCAGAACATGACCCCAACCATGACAAAAATTGTTAGCACGTCTCTAACAAGGTTATTAGCCAGTCGGACAAAGGCTTCCCTGACAAGATTCAAATCATTCATAATACGTGAGACAAACGCTCCTGCTGGTTCAGCCATTACAGTGGCCAGATCAGCATCTATCAGACGATGGGCCATAGCTTTCTGAATATCGGTTGTGACCTTCAGGGCTAAGCTATTCACACTCAGTACCTGAAAATACATTGCCACCCCCTTTACAGAAGCTAAACAAATAATCGCAAGCGGAATGAGAACAAACGGATCATCCAGATTGATGAGGGCATCTGCAGCGGCATTGCGTTCCGGACCTGCTGACAGCACATCAAACACGTGCCGGATTAAGGCCGGATAAGCACCACCTGTTGCCGCCACAAGAACCATAAGCAGAAAGACCAGCACCAGGCGCTGCTTGTAGCAAACAACCCAGTCACGCCAGAACCGCTTGATAATGACCTTATCATCACGGCTGAGCATGATAGGAATCCTTCAAGCAAACGTAAATAAGAACAGCTGTTTTCATACCGCTTATTTACCATGTAGCCAATCTGGCTGTATAGACATAAAGCTCCGTTGTCTTTAGGGTAATGCTGAAAAGATACGCATTATATAGGCTTGGTAGCAACAAGTCTGCTTTTCTAGAGACTGATCATCAAATTTATAATGCACTGCAGCTGAATGTTGTGAAGTATGTTAAAAAGCCTGACCCGAACCGTTGCAGGTTCTTTTTTTCTAAGCATCATTCTAGCGGCAATGATGGGTCTGTTGGTGGTCACTTTACGGTGGTCACATCAAGGTCAGGCAGAATTGAAATCACGTCTACGCAAAGGCAAGCCTGAAATTATTATTTTTTGGCATGAGTATTTATTTGTGATGTCTCCTGTCCTGCCCCGCCGCTGTTCAGCGTTGCAATCGCCACATCCTGACGGGCGGGTTTTGGCCGGGGCCTCACGTCTATTTGGCCTGCGGCCAATTTGGGGAAGCAGCAACAGAAAAGCCCTGTCTGGCCTTCGGCAGTTGGCTGGCGAGCTGAAATCAGGCCGATCAGCTGTGATTACCCCAGACGGCCCACGCGGCCCCGCCAGGACCTTATCCATGGGACCGATCAGCCTTGCCCAGCTAACCGGCGCACCCATCACTATTGTTGCCTGGTCAGCACAGCATTGCTGGCGAGCAAAGAGCTGGGATAAAATGAGATTTCCTAAGCCTTTCAGCCCGATTGCTTGCAGATGGTCTGTGCCCATTTACCTACCCCGCACGAAATCCAAAAAAGAAATGGAACAACAACGTCTTCTGATCGAGGCACAGCTGAACAAACTGGTCAGCTCTCTTGATGGTAACAATCAGGACGGGCAATTCACATGATCGGAACAATTAACGGCTATAACCGCCTTTGGGCCTGCCTACGTCCGTTTTTATCTATCTATCTTATCTGGCGCAGCCTGCGCGGAAAAGAAGACCGCAGCCGGCAGGGGGAGAGGTTTGGACAGGCCTGGCGGCGAGCACGGCCGGCAGGCTGTCTTATTTGGCTTCATGCTGTTTCCGCAGGCGAATCTGTGGCAGCTATAAGCCTGGCAAAGGCCTGTCTGAAGCTGCAGGGAGAAGCGCATATTCTGATTACAACAAATACCCTGACAGCCCTTGAACAGCTTGAACGCACAAAACCAGACCAGACAATTATTTGTTATCAGCCCCTTGATCATTCAGTCTATGTAAAGAGATTTCTAGCGTATTGGCAACCAGACAGCGCCGTCTTTTTAGAATCTGATTTCTGGCCAAATCTGATTATTGAGACAGCTAGACGGAATATCATTGTGCAGTTTGCCTCTGCACAGATATCCTCTACCGCTTTTATCAATTGGAAGAAACGACCTGAACTGGCCACTCAACTATTCAGTGCGGCTCAGCTTATCTGCGCTGTCGATGATGAGCAGAGGCAGAGATTCGAGCAGCTGTATCAGCCTAATGCGGCATCACTATCTGATATAGGGCCAGAGAAAAAGCCAGATATAAGAATAGTTGGGTCGTTAAAGTTGAACGCTTTCAGTGCTCCAGTTGACGAAACTTTTGTTGACCAGCTCAGAGTAGCAGCAGGAAGCAGGCCTATTCTTCTCGCTGCCTCAACGCATAGCCCAGAAGAACAGATACTCCTAAAGGCTAGTAAAGAGGTCGTTCGTGCCGGCTACCCACATCTGCTGATCATTGCCCCGCGTCATAGTGATCGCAGTCAGGACATTGCACGCCTAATGCCACAAGCAGCGCACAGAAGCAAAAACCAGCTTCCGCTTTTAGGGGACAACCATTTCCTTGCAGACAGCTTTGGTGAGATGAGCAGTCTAGTCACCGCAGCAGACATTGTTATCCTTGGCGGATCATTTGTACCAAAGGGCGGGCACAATCCTTTAGAGATCGCCGCCCTTTCCACGCCACTGATAACCGGCCCGTCTCAGTTTAAAAACAAAGTAGAATTTGATACGCTTCAGCAATATGGTCAATGCATAACAGTTAAGGATGGAGCTACACTGGTCAAACAGCTGACCATCTGGCTTGATGCTTTACGCACGGATGGTAGGGCTATACCACAAGACAAACTCGACAAGGCCTGTGCTTATGTCAAGCAGGCTTGTGAAAGACCTACAAAAACGGCAAGATTAATTATAGACAGGCTGCCTACACAGCGCCATCCGAACCAGAACTGAACAACAGTGAACCAATATGATAACCGCGCCAAATTTTTGGACAAACAGAGGCTTGATTTCAACAGCGTTACTGCCGTTTAGTTTAATATGGATTTTGGCAGGACAATTACGGCAGTTTCTGGCAAAAACTGAAATAGCTGACCTACCTATCATCTGCGTCGGCAACATCCTGATCGGCGGATCAGGCAAAACTCCTGTCACAGCAACTTTATGCAGAATGCTCAAAGAACAGGGCTATGCGCCTTGTATTCTCACACTCGGCTATAAGGGTAACAAGAAAGGCCCTCTATTTGCTAATCCCGCTCTACACACAACAGATGATATCGGTGATGAGGCTATTATGCTGGCCTTCTCAAATGACGTCTGTGTCTGTGCAGACAGAATAAAGGGTGCAGCCTTCATAGCAGCCCAAAATAAGTTTGACGTGATCGTAATGGATGATGGTATGCAAAACCCCTGGCTGCACAAAGATATCACCCTCACTGTCTTTGACGGCGGAGCGGGCGCAGGCAACCAGCGCTTACTGCCCGCAGGGCCACTGCGTGAGCCTCTGAACACAGGCCTTGCTAAGGCCGACGCAACCATCCTTAACGGACAGGATGAAACAGGTCTTTCTGCTCTGCTACCTAGCACAATGCCGCAATTTAGAGGTAAACTCTACCCAGACCAAAAAGTGGCAAAGGCAATAGGCAAAAAGCGGTTTATTGCGTTTGCTGGCATTGGCAGGCCAAAGCGTTTCTTTGAAACTGTTACCAAAACAGGTGCAGACGTGGTGCGCACTCTATCCTTTGCAGACCATCATAACTATTCCGAAGCTGATTTATCGCGGCTACAGCAAGAGGCTTGGACAAACGGTGCTGACTTGATCACCACTCACAAAGACTGGGTTCGTCTGCCGCCTGACTGGCGTGCAAGAATTTTGGTGTTGCCTGTAACCTTCCGGTTCTCACGAAACGATAAATCAGCATTGTTGGAGCTGATTTCAGCTATCCTTCCGGAAAGACAACGCTGATGTCGATGTCCTATCGGCAAGGCTGGCTAAAATTTCTTTACAGCTATTTCATCTGGCCCTTGGAAGCAATTCTGCTTGGCTTTCTTATCGGATTGCTAACTATATCACCTTTGCGTGTGGCCAGTTTCGTGATGGGCAGATTATTTGCGGGGCTGGGTCCGATAACCCCTTGGCACAAACGTGCAGAAGATCAGATGAAACTGGCTTTGCCTGAGTATTCAAAAGCAGAGCGACAAATCTGGTTAAGTGAAATGTGGGACAATCTGGGCAGGACGGCGGCAGAATTTATCAAAACCAGACAGATGCTCAATAAGGGCTATATCCAATTTGAAGGCCTGCATCATCTGACAGACCATCATGGTGGTTTTGTCATTGGTGCTCATCTGGGCAATTGGGAAGCTCTATCTATGCTGGGACCCTGCACAAATGTGAAAACTGGTTTAATCTACCGCCCACTAAATAACCCTTATGTGTCTAGACTGATGAAACGTCGAACCTATTCTGCTGATGCAGATATTTATGAAAAAGGTCGACAAGCCGCAATCGGCATGGTGTCAACCTTGCGCAAAGGAGGCTTCATGCTGCTTCTGGTTGACCAGCAATTACGTGAGGGCGAAACAGTGCCGTTTTTTGGTTATCCCGCCAAGACCGCTGTGGCCCATATCAAACTCGCCGCGAAAACGGGCAAACCTATTTTTATGGCGCAAACCGTCCGTGGGTCGGGCTGCAACATCAAAGTCTCTCTTTCTGCACCGATTTATATGCAGCAAACAGCTGATGACAAAGACTGCCGAGAAGTCGCAAAACAGATCAATCAGCAGATTGAAACATGGATAAGGCAGCATCCTGGCCAGTGGCTCTGGCCACACAGGCGGTGGGGCAAGATTCCGCCTGCGCAGCTTTCAAAATAAATCGCCTTGCGTTTTATCGGCAACAGTTTTTGATTTTTTGAGCTGTGGAGCTGTAGCCGGTTCAGGGTCAAGCTGTGCCCTGCGTTCAGAATCAGAAAATCTGATGTTCACTGTTGCGCGCTCAGGGGCAGCCTTGCTTGTCTTCACAGGTTTACCGCCTTGATCTGTTACAAGTGCAAACCCCCTATCTAGCACCCGTTGATAGGAATTAGCCGCCAGAAGCCGTGCTGTCTGATTCAGTCGGTTATCTGCGCGTTCTAGAACAGCAGACAGGCTATGTTCAAGACGCCTGTCAAATATACTGACAGTTTGTTCAATTGCGCCTACACGCTGTTCAGGCGACACAAGCCGGTCAGACAAAGTGGCCAGTCTCAGCTGCAGGCGATCAAGGCACCTATATAGCCCTGTATCAATGCGCGTGAAAGCCAAATCAACTGATTGTGACAAACGGCCTATAAGATCCTCAGGGTGCAGCAAGCCCCGTTCAGCAGCTCTTACTGACTGCTGTGCTGATGTCAGCCTTGTCAGAACTGCACGCCGCAGACGTGCTTCTGTTTCGCTTAACTGGGCCAAGAGATCAGCAGCGACAGGGGTGGCAAATTCTGCTGCGGCTGTCGGTGTCGGTGCACGGACATCAGCAGCATAATCTATCAAAGTTGTATCTGTTTCATGACCAACAGCTGAGATGAGGGGAATAACTGATGCCGCCGCCGCACGCACAACAACTTCTTCATTGAAGGACCATAGATCCTCTAGGGAGCCACCACCGCGGGCAACAATCAAAAGGTCAGGGCGGGGCACCTCACCCCCATCATCTATCGCATTAAATCCAGTGATCGCTGCTGCAATCTGGTCCGCTGATCCCGCACCTTGAACGTTGACTCCCCACACTAGGATGCGAGTGGGAAACCGTTCAGAAATACGGTGCAGAATATCCCGTATAACAGCACCCGTTGGGCTGGTAACAACACCGATAGTGGCTGGAATTGATGGCAGTGGCTGCTTGCGTGCAGTATCGAACAAGCCTTCTTCGGCTAGGCGGCGGCGTCTGTCTTCAAGCTGTTTTAAAAGCGCCCCTTCACCCGCAACTTCTATATCATTTACCACCAGCTGATAGCGAGACTGCCCTCCGAAAGTGGTCATTTTCCCAGTGCAGATAACATCAAGTCCGTCTTCAGGCCGCACAGACAAGCGAGCTGCTGTACCCTTCCATATAACAGCAGACAGCGCATTACGATCATCTTTCAAAGTCAGATAAATATGGCCTGATGCAGGGTTGCGCGGTTGCGAGATTTCGCCTCTGACACGGACATATTCAAAAGCGGTCTCAACCGTGCGTTTCACCGCCTGACTGAGCTCTTCAACAGTCAGATACGGCGCGTTCGTTGCAGGATTTATCACTTCGTTTGGCATTTGCAGATTATGCCGCATAGCGCTAGATTAGGCGAGAGTTTATCCAGCCATTCAGGCACATTTTTAATAAGAGATGCAGGTATGAAAATTTTGATCATAGGTAGCGGCGGACGCGAACATGCCCTAGCCTGGAGCATTTTTGATTCTCCTTTATGTGATGAGCTTATCATCGCCCCAGGTAACCCCGGCATTGCCCAGCTAGGCCGTTGTGAGGCTGTGTCTGCAGAAGATACTGCCGCGCTTGTTGCTCTAGCCAAAAACGAAGCAGCTGACCTAGTAATTGTTGGCCCAGAAGTTCCGCTGGTCAACGGCCTTGCTGATGACCTTATTGCGGCAAACATTCCGGTTTTTGGGCCGCATGCTGCTGCTGCTCGGTTGGAAGGTTCAAAAGCCTTTGCGCGTGATTTCTGCGATCGTCATAATATTCCTCAACCAAAATGGCAGAACTTTACCAAAGCCGAAGCCGCTACGGCCTTTGCAGCCAAGCTGAATGGCTATTGCGTGATAAAGGCAGATGGGCTGGCGGCAGGCAAAGGCGTGGTTGTTTGCTCGAATCTTAAAGAAGCAGAACAGGCCATCATTGAGCTATTAGGCGGCCGGTTTGGATTAGCAAGCCAGGAAATTCTGGTGGAAGAACGGATCACTGGCCCAGAATTGTCAGCATTCGCCTTAATGGATGGGAAATCCGTACTGTGGTTAGCCTCAGCACAAGACTATAAACGGGCCTTTGACGGTGACGCAGGCCCAAATACTGGCGGGATGGGAGCAGTTAGCCCCTCACCACATGAAACAGATGTTCTAAGAGATCAAATCATGTCAACGATTATCACCCCTGTTGCTAAAGGCATGGCAGCCGAAGGCTGTCCATATAATGGCGTGTTATATGCCGGGCTGATGCTGACAGAAGGTGGTCCAAAGGTTATCGAGTTCAACTGCCGGTTTGGCGATCCTGAAGCACAGGTCGTTCTGCCCCGCCTTAAATCAGATTTCTTATCTGCCGCTTTGACGGTTGTGGAAGGTGGCTTGGAAAATTTTGATTTGCGCTGGATAGACCAAACTGCTGTTACGGTTGTGATGGCTGCAGATGGCTATCCTGGCAGCTATCAGAAGGGCCAACCCATTCACGGAGCTGACCAGCTTGAAACTGCTGCTGGTGGCTTGATTTTTCATGCTGGAACAGCATCTGCCGATGATGGCCAGTTGATCAGCGCAGGTGGCCGCGTCCTGGCAGTAACTGCATTGGGCAATGACAGGCAGCTAGCGCGCAGCGAAGCCTATGCGGCCGTTAAGACAGTCTTTTGGCCAGATGCCATGTTTCGCACCGATATTGCCGCTGACTAAATCGTCAGCTCTCGACCACACCGCGTTGATTTCCAAAGAAAATTGTTAGAAGCTGTTCAGATGCACTCTGTTGGATGCCACCATAGATTTCAATCTTATGGTGGGTCGTTGGCTGGTGAAACAAGCAGGGGCCATGGTCTACAGCCCCGCCTTTTTGATCATAGGCGGCAAAATAAAGACGGCGCAGCCGGACATGAGAAATCGCCCCTGCACACATCGCACAAGGTTCAAGTGTCACCCATAAATCACAGTCTACAAGACGGCTCTGACCTGTGACCTGCAATGCGGCATTGATCACCAACAATTCAGCGTGGGCAAGCGCGTTATTGTCCCTGCGCATTCTGTTTTGTGCTGTCGCCACTATTGCGCCATACGAGTCTGTAATCACAGCTCCCACGGGCACTTCACCTGCTTGTGCCGCCGCACTTGCAAGTTCCAGAGCATGCGTCATCATATCCATTTTCGTTCTCACTCACCTTATACTACCAATCCTACGGCGAAGCAGTAATATTTGCCAAGCTGTTCTGCATGTCTTACAACCACCCTTATGATCAAACCACCAAAAAAAGCCGAAAAACCATTTTCATTGGCGCAGACAGATGAGCCTGAGCGGATTGCCAAAAGGATTGCACGTGCAGGTATATGCTCACGGCGCGAAGCAGAGGTGCTGGTCTTGGCAGGACGGGTAAAGCTAAATGGAAAAATTCTTGATACAGCAGCTTGTAACGTGACAGTGAAAGATCGGATTGACGTTGATGATAAGCGCATCCCGACAGCCGAACCAGTCCGGTTGTGGCGATATTATAAGTCAAGAGGGCTTGTTGTCTCCAACCGAGACGAGAAAGGCAGAGATACCATTTTTGATCGTTTGCCCGACAATCTGCCTCGTGTGATTTCAGTCGGCCGACTTGACCTTGATTCAGAAGGCCTGCTGCTGCTGACGAATGATGGGGGCCTTGCCCGTCATCTAGAACTGCCCTCAACGGGATGGACAAGAAAATACAGAGTCAGGGTAAGAGGGCTTGTTAACCCTATAAAACTGAATAATTTGTCTAGTGGGGTGACAATTGATAACATTCATTATGGTGAGGTGCTAGCCCGCCTTGATAATCAGATGCCTTCAAATGCATGGCTGACTGTTGCGATAAAAGAAGGCAAAAATCGTGAAATCCGACACATAATGGAGTATCTGGGCTATCCGGTCAGCCGGCTGATCCGCCTATCTTACGGTCCCTTTTCGCTAGGCAATCTAGAAGATGGTGATGTCAGAGAAGTTAAAACAAATGTACTAACCGAGCAGCTTGGTCTAGCAAGAACACCGTCAAAGAGCCGGCGGCCTCAAAAGCCTAAACCAAAAAATATGCACGTCAGAGAACGCCAAAAGCATAAACCGCGCCGTAAATAGCCAGCTGGAAAGAAAGCAGGTCATGAATATAATTGGCGGAAAGAAAAGAGGAAGCAAACTGGCTCTATGCGCAAGTAAAGCAGTGAGACCAACGGCGCAACGCACACGCGAAGCCCTTTTCAATATCCTGCAAGGCGGCCGGTTTTCCTTTTCCTTGAGTGAAGCGACTGTGATCGACCTTTTTGCCGGCACAGGTGCTATCGGTCTTGAGGCCTTGTCCAGAGGTGCAAGGAGCTGTGTTTTTGTTGAACAGGACCAGGACGCGCTGCAAACCCTGCAAGCTAATATAAGCAAGTTAAAATTGGAGGATTGTGCGCATATCCTTGCAAAAGATGCACGGCAGATTCATAGCTGGCCCGGGCCGTGCGCAAATCTGGTGTTTGCTGACCCACCTTATAGCAGCAGTCTGGCAGGAGAAAGTCTACATCAGCTTGTTGCGGCAAACGCTATCGTCCAGCAGGCCCTTATTGTCGTGGAAACAAAAAAGACTGACAACTGTCAACTAGGATCAGAATTTGTGCTGGTAGACAGCCGTGTTTATGGCATAGCCAGGCTCAACTTTTTCACTCTGGCACGCCGTTAAGTCCGGCCAAACAATTTTTCCAAATCAGCTAGTGTTAAGGTGATGAATGTTGGGCGGCCGTGATTACACTGTCCAGCAGCAGGCGTGATTTCCATCTGCCGCAACAGCGCGTTCATTTCATCAGCATTTAACCGCCGCCCTGATCGCACCGAACTATGGCAGGACAGGGTTGCCAGAATATGTCCTATCTTGTCGTTCAACGCAGTCGTTCCACCCAATTGAATAAGTTCCTCAGCTAGATCACGCATCAGAATTTTTACATCTGTTTGCCCCAGAAGGGCAGGGACAGCACGTATCATCACCGCACCTGGGCCAAAGGCTTCAACCTCCAGCCCGGTATTCCGTAGCTGCTCTGCTTCAGCCAAGACCGCTTCTATTTGATCATATGGCAGTTCAACAATTTCCGGTAATAACAAAGACTGACTTTTTACCTGACCTTGCGAATATTGGGCTTTCATCTGCTCCATTACCAGCCGTTCATGCGCGGCGTGCTGATCAATAACACACAGACCGGTAGAGGTTTCAGCCACAATATAGGTTTTATGGAGCTGTGCTTTTGCTGCTCCCAACGGATAGGCTGAAAGGATCTCCTCCTCGTCAGCCAAGCTATCTGGAGGCTCAGGACAAGTATCATATTTGGCTTGTGGCGGTGCTTGAATCAGAAAATCTGGTGATTGTTTTGAACGCTGCTGGAAGGTCTGTTCGGCCAACAGGCTGCTCTGAGAGCCAGGCTGAATGGGGTAGCGGCCAGAAGCGCCGCGGTGTCCAAATGAGGGCGCCTGCGAGAATTGACGCAGAGCCGCTTCACCGCTTTCAGCTGTCGCCTGCATCCCGGCTGAGCGCAAGGCGGAGGACAGCGCCCCCACCAGCAAACCTCTTACGCTGGCAGGATCTCTGAAACGCACCTCCGCCTTGGCAGGGTGAACATTGACATCCACTGCCTTTGTCTCAATTGTCAGAAACAGAACCAGAACCGGATGTCGGCCTCGCGGGATCATGTCCTGATAGCCTGCCCTTACCGCCCCCAGCATCTGGCGGTCACGCACAGGCCTACCATTTACAAATAAATAAATCTGAGCCGTCGTAGCCCTGTTCATAGTTGGAAGGCCTGCATATCCAGTCAGACGTATACCTGGTTTCTCAGCCTCCACAACAACAGATTCACGTGCAAAGACCGGTCCCAAAATTTCAGATAATCTGCGAGCAAATCCATCGTCAGTGCTGTCCTGTGCAGGCAGCTGTAACACTTTGCGGCCGCTGTCTGTAAGGATAAAACTCACATCAGGGCGGCTCATTGCAAATCGGCGAACAACATCATAACATTGGCCAGCTTCAGTCTTCTGCGTTTTCATAAATTTCAGCCGTGCCGGGACTGAGGCAAACATATCATTTATCTCAATACGTGTTCCTCTTTCCCCTGCAGCTGGCTCAGGCTTATCTGCATTTCCATGCCTGACCGTTAATGCCCATCCATGCAGATCTGCATGCTGCCGCGAGAAAAGGCGCAACTGCGATACAGACCCAATAGAAGGCAGTGCCTCACCTCTGAAACCAAAAAACTGAATATCCTCAAGATTATCATGAGGCAGCTTGGACGTCGCATGCCGCTGAACAGCGAGTATTAGCTCATCATGTGCCATTCCCGTACCATCATCAGATACGGTTAAGCCTGACAGGCTTCCCTCAGCCAAATCAACACTAATCCGGCTCGCATCTGCATCCAGTGAATTTTCAATTAATTCTTTCAGCGCACTTGCTGGACGTTCTATTACTTCACCAGCAGCAATCTGATTAACAAGTTGATCTGGAAGATGGCGGATTCTAGCCGGCATAGCAATTTGCCTATTTCACCAGCACCGGCTCGCTAAGTACCTCATCAATTGCCGGTGTAGCCCCTTCGTTAACCGCCCGTTCCTGCAGCTGATTCCGCCTGATACGAGCATCTTCAGCCATTTTATCAACCACGGGCCCAACATTTGGAAGGTCACCAAAAATAATCTGAAGAGGCAGACGGCGTTCAAAACGGATGCCAGCAGTTTCCTCATCTACCTTCACCCGAATATCATCTTCAATCTTGTCAAAGGCAAACAAATCGTCAAAGCTTGTAGCCTTTGCCCCACCTTGATTTAGAATAAATTTTGACCTGCCAAGTGCGTTTGAAGCTGCAACAGCAGCTGTATCTGTATCATTCCCAGCGGGCCTTGAACGAAACTTTGGTGGCAATGACAAAGGTGGCCGGACAACCACCGCAAACTCATCCGGTGAGGACTTTTCAGAACCGATCGCCCGTTTGAAATCAGAACAAGCAGAAAAGATCAAAAGAAAACTGCCAAGCAAAGTGAAGGCTTGCACTTGTGAAGACAAACTCCGATATCGCTTTGTTTTCCTCATGACTTCTCACCTCTTGCTTGCGCCATAAATATAGCGGCATACAACCAGAATACAACACCTAGAAAAATTGCGCTATCAGCAAGATTGAAAGCTGGCCAATGATAATTGCCGATATGAACATCGACAAAATCAACCACACGTTCAAATCTAATGCGGTCAATGACATTGCCCATCGCTCCGCCAGCAATCAGACCCGCAGAACACCTTTGCAGGAAGTTCAACTCATATAACGTAAAGAAAAGCCAGAGTACTACGAGAAGCGCCAGCACTGGAATAATTAGTTGGCCTACCACCTGCTGATTCCTGAAAAGACCAAAGCTGATCCCGCTATTCCAAACCGGGGTTAGGTTTAAGAACGGGGAAAGAACAAGTTGCCTGTGTGGCAAGAAGATCAAATCCAGCATCCAATTCTTCGTCAGCTGATCAAGAATAACCGTGAACCCGCTAATGCCAACAAACCAAATTATATTGCGATTAGACGGCCACTTCATCGAACGCTCAGTCCTCTGACTTGGCAATTAAAACTGTCTCGCAACGAGAGCAAATGGCTTGTTCATTTTCAGCTGGTAAATATGCAAATACCTTCCAACAGCGCACACATTTTCCACCTTCTGCACGTCTGACGGAAATCTGTAGGTTTGCTGTGTCACCAATGTCAATTTCCGCTGCAGACGTAATCAGCAAGCTGGCAAGATCAATGCCATTAAGAAGATCTGCGGTATCCTGAGATGCTGTCAGTTTAACCTCCGCAGAGAGTCCGCCGCCTATTGTCCCGTCATTACGGGCAGCTTCCAGTGCGACCATGATCTCTGAACGTAAGCTGCGAATTTTTACCCAACGGTCAGCAACCAGCTGATCACGCCAATGATCTGGTACATCCATATAAGTATGAAGATGAATGCTGTCGGTCTCATCGCCCGTATAAGCTAACCACGCTTCATCAGCGGTGAAACACAGGACCGGCGCAACCCAGCTTATAAGACATTGCAAGGCGTGATCCATAACCGTGCGGCAAGCGCGTCGGTCAAGTGAGTTTTGCTCATCACAGTACAAGCAGTCTTTACGGACATCAAAATAGAACGCAGACAAATCAGAGTTACAGAAATCGTGTATCAAAGTAAAAATACCATGAAAGTCATAGGCGCAAGTATTTTCACGAATTTGCTGGTCAAGCTCAGCTAACCGGTGAAGCACCCACCTTTCCAATTCTGGCATCTCTGCTGGCTGAACAGCTTCAGTCGACCTGTCAAACCCATTCACTGCACCCAGCAGATACCGCAAGGTGTTCCGAATCCGTCTATAATGGTCTGTCTGACGCTTTATGATCTCGGGCCCAATCCGGAGATCATCATAATAATCAGAGCTTACCACCCAGAGCCTCAGAATATCCGCCCCATTTTGCTGAATAATCTTTTGCGGGGCAACTACATTACCTAGTGACTTTGACATTTTCCGGCCCTGTTCATCCAAAACGAAACCATGAGTCAGCACACCTTTGTAAGGGGCTTGCCCTCGTGTACCACATGATTCAAGCAAGGATGAGTGAAACCAACCTCGATGTTGGTCAGAACCCTCAAGATAAAGGTCAGCAGGAGACTGCAAATCTTCACGAGTCTCTAGAACAAACGCATGCGTAGAGCCAGAATCAAACCAGACATCTGCGATATCCTTTACCTGGATATAGTCTGCCTCATTATAGTCAGCCCCTAAAAAGCGGGCAGCAGGCGATGTAAACCAAACATCACAGCCTTCTTCAGCAAAAGCGCTCACAATCCGATCAACGACAGCCTGATCCCGCAGAGGTTCGCCCGTTTGCTTATGGTAAAATACAGGAATAGGAACACCCCAAGCCCGCTGCCGCGAAAGGCACCAATCAGGCCGATTCTCAATCATAGAGATTAATCGCTTTTGGCCAGATGCAGGATAAAAATCTGTATTCTGCAGGGCATCAAGCGCAACAGAACGCAAGCCCGTTCCATCTACGTGCTCATCTCCCATTGAGACAAACCACTGGGCTGCATTCCGGTAAATCACGGGCGCGTGCGAGCGCCAGGAATGCGGATAAGAGTGAACAAGAGTGCCAATGCCGATCAATCCGCCATATTCATTCATAATGTCTGCAATTTTCTGGTTATCACGCAATACGTGCATGCCACCAAATAGAGGTAGGTGTTCAGCAATAAGGCCATCTTCACCTACTGTATCAGGAACCTCAACCCCATGCTTCAGGTGTGCAAGTGCATAATCTTCAGGTCCATGTCCTGGAGCAATATGCACAAAGCCTGTGCCTTGCTCAGTAGTTACATAATCTGCCAGAAACAGCGGTACATCATGATCATAGCCTTGCGAAAACATTGGATGGTGTGCCACTGACCCTGCAATATCCGCACCTGTGAAACGAGTGACGACATCCGCCTTTACAATGCCAGTCTCATCAAAAACTCTGTCTTTAAGTTCATCAGCCAGACAGATCACCTCACCTAACTTAGCCAATGAGCTATCACTCGTCTCTGTAATTCTGAGTGCGCTATAAGGAATTTCAGCACCGCAAGCCATAGCCCGGTTGCCGGGCATTGTCCAAGGCGTTGTAGTCCAAATCACAAAGCTAGCGCCTTGCAACTCCTGCAAAGGGCAAGACACAACTTTGAAGCGCGCAAAAATGGTTACTGATTTATGATCAGAATATTCAACCTCTGCCTCAGCCAGAGCCGTTTTTTCTACGGGGGACCACATCACTGGCTTTGAACCGCGATACAGGCTGCCATTCATCAGAAACTTACCCATTTCAGCCGCAATAATGGACTCTGCCTCATACCTCATTGTTGTGTAGGGATTTCCCCAGTCTCCTAGAATACCAAGACGCTGAAACTCCTCAGACTGTATATTCAACCAATGAGCGGCAAAATCACGGCATTCCTGCCTGAATTCGGCAATAGGCACCTCATCCTTATCTTTTCCTTTTTTTCGATATTGCTCTTCAATCTTCCATTCAATTGGCAGACCATGACAATCCCATCCAGGCACATAATTCGCATTCTTGCCCAGCATAGACTGAGAGCGATTGATCACATCTTTCAGAATTTTATTCAATGCATGACCGATATGCAATTGACCGTTAGCATAGGGTGGGCCGTCATGTAGAACGAATTTCGGCGCATTTTTTCGTGCTTTGCGAAGCTGGTCATATAAACCCAGCTTTTGCCAGCGCTCCAAGATCTCAGGCTCTTTCTTCGGCAGACCACCTCGCATTGGAAATTCTGTTTTTGGTAAAAATACGGTCTGTTTATAATCCATTTCCATCTAACCTTCACCGTCAAACTGCTGCTGGCACAGCAAACCCAATAGATTATTTAAAGTGTTCAGACTTACCTGTCTACTTGAGAATCTGTCTCGCATGTTCAACATCTTTAGCAATCTGATCACGCAGAGAATCAAGACCATCAAATTTCTGCTCAGGGCGCAGGAAGGCCTGCAAATGAACGGTCATCTGACAACCATAGATTTCTTTATCAAAGTTAAACAAATGTGTTTCTGCAAGCACCCCTCTGTCATTCACAGTTGGGCGACGTCCAATATTAGTCACTCCATTGAAGAGCTGATGCAGCCCATCAGCACATTCAAGTTCTGCCGTGACAGCATACACGCCAAAGGCAGGTTCCAGACAACCAGCAAGTTCGAGGTTAGCTGTAGGGAAGTCCAGCAACCGGCCACGCTGATCTCCCATGATAATTGGTCCAGACACAGTTGGCTGACGCCCAAGCATATCAGCTGCTAGACCTATCTGACCGGCTTGCAAGGCTGCCCTGATCCGCGATGACGATACAGCCATCTGTGCTGTATCTGTCAAAATTGAAATGGGGTGCACTGCAAGCCCAACATCCTTGCCCATTTGTGCCAAACTTTCCATACTGCCTGCGCGGCTCTTGCCAAATGCAAAATCACTGCCTGCAAAAAGATGTGTGACCGAAAAGGCCTTGACGAGAACTCTCTCAACAAAGGTCTCTGGAGATAACTCCTGCAGTGTTTTGTTAAAGTGAATATGAACAATAATTTCCGCCCCTAAAGCTGCCAAACATGCATTTTTGCTGGTTTTAGTCTGCAGCAAGAAAGGGGCATCTGAGGGACGAAAATATTGACGTGGATGCGGTGAAAAGGTGACAACAGCCAAAGGCAGACCTGCTAGGCTTGCACGGGTTTTAGCCGCTTCGATAACTACCTGATGCCCTTTGTGAACACCATCAAAATTGCCAATGGCACAAACTAGACCATGCTCAGCTAAAGGCGGATCGCCATAGGTCCAGTTAATAATTTGCGTTTGGACAGGCTGACCTGACTTCATCTGCTTTGCCACTTTCTTGTCAACCGTTTTTCTGTCTCAGCTAGATAATCATAATCATGTCAATAGATATGGCAAAAGATATGTATTCCAGCGTCTAGTTTTAGGCAAGATGAAAAAACGTAGGCCAGAAACTAGCCAAGTTCTGATAGCCTGCTTATAATTGAAAAATTCAGGCGTGTTCCCCACCTCATTTGGTAAAAACAGGTTGATTATTATGGACAGTTTTTCCTCATTGGAAACCTCACTGGGCGAAATGAGCGTTTTCAGTCAAGAACTATTGGCTATTGCGCTGAGCTCTAGCGTGAATATTCTAGCTGGGTTGGGCACAATCATCATAGGGTTCTGGCTGTCTAGCAAAGCGTCCAGCATAGTGCGCAAGCAAATGTCAACATTGCAGCGCGTAGATAAAACCCTGGCCCCCATTCTGGCCTCAATTATACGTTATGCGGGATTTATTCTTACGCTGGTGGTGGCGCTGGGTCAGTTCGGGGTGCAGACAACCTCAATTATTGCGGTTCTCGGTGCTGCAGGTCTTGCGATAGGCCTTGCCCTGCAGGGCACCTTATCAAATGTTGCATCTGGCATTATGCTGCTGCTGTTGCGGCCCTTTAGCGTAGGAGACTGGATTGAAACAAACAGCATCTCTGGCACTGTACGAGAAATCGGGCTATTTGCAACTCAGATTGATACATTCGACAATATCTATATCACCGTGCCAAACTCCTCCATATGGTCAGCAACAATCATTAATAACAGCCGCCACCAGATACGCCGCATGGATCTAGATATTGGCATTGGATATAACAGTGATCTGAATGAGGTGGAAAAGGCCTTAATAACTCTGACCAAAGACAAACGAATATTATCAGATCCTGAACCACAATTTTTAGTTGTTGATTACGCAGACAGTGCGATATTGGTGCGATTAAGGCTTTATGCTCAATATGAGGATTTCTTTGCGCTAAACTGGGATCTGAAACGCAGACTGAAGCCACTTCTCGATTCACACAATATCGAAATTCCGTTTCCACAGCGCGTTGTTCATTATTTGGGAAAAGACTCTGGAACTGGGTGATAGGTTAATTTGATGTAATGGATAGGAATGCTGAAAGAGAAGAGCACCCATTAAGTAGAGCTATGCTTGAAAGTGGTCTTGTCCAGAAACTTGCGCTTGACCGAGACGGTAAGGACAGTGGTGTCTTAAGTGTGGATGAGCTTATCGCCTCCCGCCAGCAATACGTCGCTGACGATTACATAGGGCCAGATATCTGGGTATTTGGCTATGGCAGTTTAATCTGGAACCCACTTATTGCCTTTGAGGAAAAACAGTTTGGGCGTGTGTTTGGCTTTCATAAACGTTTCTGTTTATGGACGCGCCTAGGCAGAGGCAGCCCCGAAGATCCGGGGCTTGTGCTTGCCCTTGACAGAGGTGGGTCAGTCAGAGGGTTTGCCTTCCGCATAGCCTCTAAACGCGCAGCACAAGAGATGGATATCCTCTGGCAACGTGAAATGATCAATAATTCCTACAATCCAAAATGGGTAAGTGTTCACACTAATTGTGGTGTGAAAAAAGCTCTCAGCTTTGTTATCCGGAGAAATAGTCCAAGCTACGCTGACCGCATGCCGGATGAAAATATTGCACAAATAATCGCTAGAGCAGCTGGCTTCCTTGG
Source organism: uncultured SAR116 cluster alpha proteobacterium (assembly GCA_902518965.1). Classification (GTDB taxonomy): domain Bacteria; phylum Pseudomonadota; class Alphaproteobacteria; order Puniceispirillales; family Puniceispirillaceae; genus JADHLI01. Next base: position 3,182 of record CABYIQ010000011.1, on the reverse strand, counting down.
ACCTTGTTGCGACTACCTATTTGAAACAGCGAAGGCTTTATCAGAAGCCGGCATACAAGACAAATCGCTTGACCGCCTGGTCCGAATGGTCAAAGGGCACAGGGAGAAAGGTTAACCGTTTCTCCACAGGTTAATTTTATTCTGGCCACGAACCGCCAAGCGCTTTTGTCATGTCGAGTGAAACACGCTTTACGATTTGTCCGAACGAGGCCATGTGTTGATCTGAAATCCGCACAGATGGTCCACTCACGGATAGAGCTCCAACAACTTCCGACTTTGGACCGAATAATGGTGCACTAACACAACGCAAACCGTCTGAGTGCTCTTCGTCATCAACGGCAAATTGACGTTTTCGTGTATCGTCAAGATCCTTCCATAGGCTCGTTGGAGTTATGTGGCTCTTTCGAGTAAGTTGGGATATGCCAGCTTTTGCGATCATCCGTTCCGCCTTTTGACGAGGCATGAAGGCCAGACAGACCTTACCGACAGCCGAACAAGTCAGTGGTGCTTTAGCTCCTGGACGGGCTAGAGCGCGCATTAATTCAGGACATTCGGTCTGAGCCAAATACACAAGTTCATCGTTTTCGACCAAGGCTAGATTGGATGTTTCTCCTGTTTCTTGCATTAGAAAACGCAAATAAGGGCGGGCCATATAGCAAATGTCGCGAGCCCGCATGTAGGATGACCCAACATTGAAACTCTGCACGCCTATAAGCCATCTCCCATCCTCAAAGCGAACAAACTGGTCGAGTTGAAGCGTGGTCAGCAATCTGTGGGCTGTAGAAGGAGCCAACTTCACTCGACGTGCAAGTTCGGAGAGATTTAAACCTTCCGGCTCTTCGGAGAGTTTTATCAATAAACTTAACGCACGTGAAACGGACTGGGTGTGGCCACTTCTTTTTTCTAATAAGTCGTCAGGCATTAATGTGTCCTCCACATTAATAGCCAATCCCAAACTGTAAGATGAAGCATTTCATCTAATTTTGCAAGGAACATACAAAATTTATTCAATTTTTCACTAAAAAACTTATCTAACAAACTGAAATATTGTAATATTTTTGAAGAAAGACAAAGTGACGCAGGTAAAACTCCAGTCAACTTTCGTGATAAAAAATGTAAAAAATTGAATTAATGAACCACCAACACTAATAATTGAACTTCCTTTATTTCGCTAAATTCACCTTCTGCTGGGGAATTTAGTGAATTTAATTTGCTAAGAATTTACTTTTTTCTGCACCTTTTTCTTTGATTTACCAATTCTTGATAATGCAAACACTGGTTCCATTCTAGACAGTATAGCATCATCCAAATGACATTTAATCTGATGGCCGCTATCCAATTTGCGTATTGGTGGAACTTCAGTTTCACAAATTTTACCACCAACTTTTTCTTTATAGCTACAACGTGTCTGAAAAGGGCAGCCCGACGGTGGACTCATAGCAGAAGGAATGTCCCCCTCCAAAATTATCCGTTTTCGTTTAACGCTTGTATCGGCTATTGGAACTGCAGATAAAAGGGCTTCAGTGTAGGGATGATAAGGCGGAGCAAACACATCATCTGTAGAACCAGTCTCGACAATGTGACCCAAATACATTACTGCCACTCGGTCAGATAGATAGCGCACGATAGACAAATCATGACTTATAAATAGTAGAGTTGTGCGCGAACGTTTTTGGATCTCCATTAGCAGTTCTGTTACGGCAGCCTGCACAGATACGTCTAGCGCTGACACTGGTTCATCTGCTACAACAATTCGCGCATCGCCCGCAAATGCTCTTGCAATTCCAACTCTCTGTTTCTGACCACCAGAAAGCTGGCGCGGCATACGCTCAGCAAATTCACGCGGGAGCTTCACCAAATCCAGAAGTTCTAACATTTTTTGTTTGCGTTCTGACTCTGTATTGCCGATGCCAAAAACTTCTAGCGCACGTATAATTTGGCGCCCTACTCTCATGGAAGGGTTAAGCGTATCAAAAGGATTTTGGAACACCATCTGTATTGAGGAAACTGTTTTGGTATCACGGTCTTCAATAATTACATCCTCAACATCTTGGCCAAGCAGTTTAACCTTCCCGCTCGTCGCTTTTTCCAGACCCAATAATACTTTTGCCAGTGTTGATTTTCCGCAACCAGACTCGCCAACAATTGCCAATGTCTCCGCCTCATGCGCAGCTAGACTTATTGTCTCATTTGCTTTGACGACTTTCTTTTCTTTCGAAGTAAATAAAGCGTTTGCACTGACTTCATAATATTTTTTCAAATCATCAATATCGAGAACAACTTCCCCTATCACAGTTTCAGAGAAAGTATCCGCCGGCTCAGCATTGGACATCCAGTCAATATCAGCAAAGCGCGCACAGCGTGTTTGATGGTCTTTCTTTTTTTCAAACATCACCATCGGAATATTTCTACTATCACATTCTCCTGCTACGAAGTAATCACATCGAGGACCAAAATTACATCCGTTCGGACGCTCATGCGGCAAGGGGAAATTACCTGGGATTGCGATTAAGGGTCGAGTGTTTTTATCTGCACCTGGGAGCGGGATAGAGCGGAAAAGAGCCTGTGTATAGGGATGACGCATATTATCAAATACATCTACTACGGTGCCAGTTTCTACAGCCTCACCAGAATACATCACACAAATGCGGTCACAGACATCCATAACCAGCCCCAGATTGTGGCTGATAAACAACATAGACGTTCCATATTTTTTTCCCAATCCTTTGACCAGTTCAACAATGCCAGCCTCAACTGTTACATCCAACGCTGTGGTGGGTTCGTCCAAAATCAACAAGGATGGTTTTGACATCAGTGCCATGGCAATCACAATACGTTGTTGCTGACCACCAGAAAGCTGATGCGGGTAAGCTTGTAAGATACGTTCTGGGTCTGGCAGGCGAACATCTTCAACTACCTGGCGTGCCAGCTCCCATGCCTTAGCCTCACCAAGTCCTTCATGGATCATCGGCACTTCAATGAGTTGCTTGCCAACGCGCATCGACGGGTTTAGAGACGCCATCGGTTCCTGATAAATCATCGCTATCTCAGAACCCCTTATCTGACGCAGTTCGCCTTCATTTAGTGTATCAAGGTCTGTACCTTTGAATTTTATAGACCCTCCAACGATACGGCCATTTACCCCTAAATCCTGCATCACGCCAAGCGCGACGGTAGATTTT
>CABYIQ010000010.1 GCA_902518965.1 uncultured SAR116 cluster alpha proteobacterium | reverse complement strand
GAGCCTTTTCAATTGCTAGCGCCCAGGCATGCTCCTGATTCATCGGAGAGACATAATCAAGCCGGTCAAAATAAGGCAATGCCTGAAGATAGGTTTTATTTTCAATTAACTTTTCAGTGCCGCGATGCAAAAGCCCGACATGTGGGTCTGCGCGGTCAATAATTTCCCCATCCATTTCAAGAACAAGGCGAAGTACACCGTGCGCTGCCGGGTGCTGCGGACCAAAATTCAGGGTTAATGGCCGAATCTGCATCTCACCCATTTTTTAGCCCTCACCCTCTTTCTCATCAGACGCTGTATGATTTTCTGTATTCACCTTCATTCCCTCCATCTGCATACCTTCCCAGGGGCTAAGGAAATCAAAATCCCGATATTCTTGTGTCAGCTTCACAGGCTCGTAAACCACTCGGCGCTCTGTATCATTATAGCGAACCTCGACATAACCAGTTAGTGGGAAATCCTTACGCAGTGGATGACCTTCAAAACCATAATCTGTAAGCAGGCGTCGAAGGTCAGGATGCCCCGAGAAAAAAATGCCAAACATATCCCACACCTCACGTTCCGCCCAGTTTGCCGACGCAAACAGTTCATTGGCAGATGGAACAACTGCGCCATCGGAAGCAGTGGTGACAATGCGCAGGCGGGCATTTAAGGCAATAGACAGCATTTGATAGATAACCTCGAAACGATCAAGCTGACCTGGGTAATCGACAGCAGTCAAATCACTTAATTGCCTGAACTGGAGAATGGGATCGTCACGAATGGTTTTCAGCACATAGAGCAGGTCATCAACTTTACAGCGCAAACGCATCTCATTTCCCGCATTGTCCAGTTGCGTAGCATCACCAAACAGGGAGGCCAGGCGCTCAGCGATCAGGGTCTGCTGTTGCTCAGATGACGACAATTCGCCAGCGCCTGGCTTAATCTCGTCTATTGTGGTTGACCCTGTCATGATTGTCCTATCGTAAATATTTGCCGGAGTTTGATGACAAACAGTCCCTGATTAATGAACCACCTGACGCATCACGTCCGGGCGATCGTTCCTGTTCGTCTGATTTTTTTCTGCAGCTGCAGCAACCCGTAGACCAAGGCTTCTGCAGTTGGTGGACAGCCTGGAACGTAGACGTCAACCGGAACAATCCGGTCACATCCCCGCACTACAGCATAAGAATAATGATAATAACCACCGCCATTTGCGCATGACCCCATTGACAGTACCCAGCGCGGCTCAGGCATCTGGTCATATACCCGGCGAAGGGCTGGTGCCATTTTATTAGTTAATGTGCCAGCAACAATCATAACGTCTGACTGACGGGGACTCGGCCGAAACAGCATGCCGTACCGATCGAGGTCATACCGGCTAGCTGCAGAATGAATCATTTCAACAGCACAGCAAGCCAAGCCAAAGGTCATCGGCCACAATGACCCTGAACGCGCCCAGTTGAACAGCTTGTCAGCCTTGGCAATGACAAATCCACGGTTCGTAATCTCATCGGTAACAGCATTTAATATAGCGTCCTGATTTACCCCCGGTGGGATAGGCTTGTCTATCGCCAGCTCATGACCCCCGTTAGGCAGCAGCGGCTTTTCGCTCATTCCCATTCCAGAGCTCCTTTTTTCCACTCATAAATAAAGCCAATGGTCAACACTGCCAAAAACACCATCATTGACCAGAACCCAAACATTCCTATGTCTGCCAAAGCAACAGCCCAAGGAAACAGAAAGGCAATCTCAAGGTCAAAAATAATGAATAGGATAGCCACTAAATAGAATCGAACATCAAACGGCTTCCGCGAATCATCAAATGCATCAAAACCGCATTCATATGCCGTCAATTTTTCGATATCAGGCTTTTGCGACCCTACCACAAATGCGCTAATAACAAACGCAGCAGACAAACCAATCGCTATGGCCATAAAAACTGCAATTGGCAAATATTCGCTTAAGTACGTTTCCATTATCTTATTCCCACACAAAAGCGACCAAAGATGGACTAATTACGTACCGTCTGCTTAAGCTAACAGGCCCAAAATTGCAAGACGCAAAGGGCTGGTTTTCCTCACTTCAGAATGGCTTTTCATATAAAATCCAATGAAAGCCGTTTAAGACTGAACAACCTTCATAAATCTGTCTTTAATTACAACCGGATCCATATCGATCACCGGAACTTTGATATTGCCTGACTCACACTTACAGACGATGATCGTCATCTGGTCACCATCAAGTGCTGATTTAACAGTATCAAACGCATCTTCAGCTTGACATTCGACAACATGATCACAACCGCAGGCTCTCGCCACATCTGATAGTGACGTTTTCATTCCTGAATAAGTGGGCTGGTCACCGGTTGACCCATAACTTCCATTATCGATAATCAACAATATAAAATTTGAGGCTACATTATTAGCGATGGTTGGCAGAGTTCCAAAGTTCATCAGAACAGACCCATCACCATCAAGGGCAATAACCTTTTTTTCCTGTGCGAGAGCAAGGCCCAAACCGATTGAGGACGCTAATCCCATCGTGCCAAGCATGTAAAAATTGCTAGGCTGGTCATCTAGCAGATGCATTTCCTGACTGGGCAACCCAATATTTGTGACCAGGAGCTGATCAGAAATCAGCGGAATCAGTGTTTTTAAAACATCACTTCTAATCATTTCCTTAAGCTCCCTTCCAAAACGTTGCATCCATTAACACAGCAACCGGCTTCTTTGACATGTAGCAATAAGACAGAATGTCTGTCAGCTCATCAGCATCGTCTGGTTTATGAAAATGGTAAGTCGGGATACTCAACTGGTTTAATAGAGCTTTAGTATGGACAGCCATTTCAACCTGACAGGCCACAGGTTCTCCCACCTCGCCGCGATAACTGATGAGCATAGGCAGCGGCATCCGGTAAAATTGAATCAGTGTTGCTAGCGAATTGATTGTTACACCGATTGCTGTATTCTGCATTATGATAGCAGGACGCTTTCCTCCTAAATAGGCACCGGCACATAAACCCATACCCTCGTCCTCACGATTTGCTGGTATGTGATATATATCTGGAGCTTCATCGATTTTTTCTATCACGCCTGCAAGTTGTTTGCAGGGCACTGTGGTAACAAAATCAACCTTATTTTCCACAAGCGCATCCATGATGACATCATTGACCGACATCTGCTGTCTCCTTACTTTGCCTAGAACCGCCGCTAAACGGGCATTGGCTAATGAATGTCATCTCCAATACCTACACTTTTCGCGCCATAATACAGATAAACTGAAAACAGAAAAGTAATTTCAATTAGATTGGATGCACAGTTGCAATATGTCATCTGCGCGTTAGGCTAAAGACTGCACCTCAAGGAAATGTTTATGACTATAAAAACACCCTTCTCTCTATCAGGAAAAATAGCTTTAATAACAGGTTTTGGCACTCCCAAAGATGCACTGAGCAATGGCGGTGCTATTGCTCGACTGTTTGCAAAGCAGGGTGCTGTTATTGAGGGCCTGGATATTTCAGCAGAGGACGCACAGAACACAGTTGAGGCAATCATCAAGGCGGGAGGGCAGGTTTCTTTCACATATGGTGATGCTACTGCTGAGGCAGATATTGACAGCTGGATAAAATCAGTTTTGCAGCGGCATGGCCGGATTGATATTCTAATAAACAATGTCGGTCAATCCGAACGGCTTACCCCAGAAGATGCAGACACCAACATTTGGCGTGCCCAGCTAGCTCTAAATCTGGACAGCGCATTTTTTTGCACGCGAGCTGTTTTGCCGGCTATGATCAATGCTGGTAAAGGGGCTATTGTGAACATTTCATCTATTGCCGGCATTCGCCATCTGGGTAAACCGCAGATTGGTTACAATACTGCAAAAGCGGCTCTTCAGCAGCTCACAAAGACATCTGCCGCCTTGCATGCAAAAGATGGTATACGCATGAATTGTGTCCTACCTGGACTCATGAACACCCCCATGGTCAGACGGATGGCTCAGAAATATGCTGGCGGCAATTATGAAAGTTATGTTGCCAAACGCCATAAGCAAGTGCCTATGGGCCATATGGGCGCTCCAGAAGATGTGGCGCATGCCGCCCTTTATCTGGCCTCTGATGAGGCTGCTTATGTGACCGGTGCAGAACTTGTTGTGGATGGAGGCATCACAGCGATGATCCCAGAATAAGAGTCTGTAATCTCCGCTTAGGATAAGAAAGGTTGTGTAATGACAGATTACCATATTTATGGCAGGCCGTTTGCCGGGTCACTTATCGCTGAATTCCTATTCACAGCTGCAGACTGCCCGTATACCATAAGTTTTCCAGATGAGACTGAACGCAAGACAGCTCAATTTTTAGCTAAAAACCCAACAGGCCGTATTCCCGTGCTAGTCTGCCCTGAAGGGCATAGCATGTTTGAATCACTCGCTATTGTTCACCATATCACCGAACGGTTTGACGAGCTTGCACCAACCGCTTCTGGTGCAGAAAGAGACCGTTATTTAAGTCTGATCACACTTCTAGCAACAACTGTCTATCCAGCTTATCACCGGCAACATCACACACGTTATTATGGGCTTGAGGATGGTTTTGACGGCATCAAAGCCAAAGCACGCGAAATGAATGATACTCTGTTTGATTATCTTGAAGACCAACTTTCTCCCTATTTGCTAGGTCAGACTGTTTGTGCGGCTGATTTCTATCTTTATATGCTAACCAGATGGGATCCACAAAAAGACCAGATGCTTGCAAACCGGCCAAAGCTGGCGGCTTTCTGTGATCAGATGCGCGGCCACAATGTGGTTGAGACCGTGCTAGCAAAACAGCCGCGAAAAAAGTAAAAGTATGACAAAACATCAGGCGGTGTGATTACATCTCAGCTAATCAGGCTTGAATCCTTATCAACTCGGCCTATCATCGCCTTTATGCACGCCTCGTCTTTTTCCGCATCTTCAGTCCATGATCGCTCCTATTCATGGTTCAGGCTGATAGTTACTCTTATCATTGCGATATTTGCAAATACGGGCATGTGGGCCGTGATTACGATTATGCCTGCCCTAGAGACAGATTTTGAAACCGCACGGTCCGTTACTTCTCTGCCTTTTACGTTAAATATGATCGGCTTTGCCGTTGGTAATCTGGTCATCGGCCGTATTATTGACAGATTTGGTGTGATCATTTCTGTCATTGCAGCGGCTATGGCCAGCGCAATCGCCTATTATCTGGCAAGCCAGACACAGAATTTTCAACTGCTGACAGCCTTTCATCTGCTGTTAGGTTTTGGCACTGCAGCCGGTTTTGGCCCGCTGATTTCCGATATTTCACATTGGTTTTTAAAACATCGTGGTATTGCTGTTGCACTGATTGCCAGTGGCAATTATCTGGCAGGCGGATTATGGCCACTATTTCTATCAGATATCCTCCTCGAACAGGGTTGGCGGGATGCCTACCAGATACTAGCTGCTCTGACTTTGATTGTGATTATCCCCCTCACCTTGCTGCTGCGTCGCCGCCTACCTAATGCCGCGCATCAGCAAGCCTCTGCCCTTGCTTCGGCTAACAGTGCAAAAATAAACCTATCCACACGGCCCTTTCTTCTATTACTGGGAATAGCTGGTATTTCTTGCTGTGTAGCAATGTCAATGCCACAGGTGCACATAGTATCTTACTGTGTAGGGTTAGGATATGGTCCTGCTGTTGGCGTCCAGATGCTATCTGTGATGTTGTTGGGCGGCGTAGTCAGTCGCATTGTCTCAGGCCTGATTGCAGATAGGCTAGGTGGCATAAAAACTGTTCTTTTGGGAGCCTCTCTGCAATGTATAGCGCTGGTGATGTATCTGCCTTTTGACGGCATGATATCACTATATGTAGTTAGTCTTGTCTTTGGCCTTTCACAAGGCGGTATCGTGCCAGGCTATGCCGTTATTGTACGTGAATATCTTCCACCGCGTGAAGCTGGTGAACAGGTCGGTTTTGTGATTATGATGACGATATTAGGGATGGCTCTTGGCGGCTGGATGTCTGGCTGGATTTATGACCTAACAGATTCTTATCAACTGGCTTTTGTAAATGGGATTGCCTGGAATTTGCTAACCATATTGATTATCGCCGGGCTGTTCTTCCGCACGCTGTTACCGGCAAAGCTCAGGCAATGTTAACCAGCCATGAAACAGGTGCCTCCACCTTAAGAGGATTGCAGGCTGGCTATCTGCACAGCCAGGCTTTCATGTACTGCATGTGCTAGTATCTTTAGAACTAACGTAAGATTATACTTTCTGAGTAGAACACGAAGCCAACACAGCTGAACAGAAAGACGTGCGCCATGGTCTCACCCCCTCAAAGCTATCATCCTGTGCCCTTGCCTGCACATCACTATCTTCCTCCTGAAAAAGCGCAGGCAGAAGCTGAGAGCTTCTTTGAAAAAATGTCAAAACGACATTCTATCAGGGATTTTTCTGACGTTGATGTTGATGAAAACATTATAAGAACGGCAATCAGAACAGCTGCACGTGCCCCGTCTGGCGCGAATCAGCAACCCTGGCATTTTGTGGCTATAAAAAATGCTGAGATAAAACGCAGGATTCGAGACGCAGCAGAAGCAGAAGAACTGGCCTTTTACAATGGCGGCGGCGGTGATGAGTGGCTAAAAGCACTTGAGCCTATTGGGACAGGTCCTAACAAACCGCATATCACAAAAGCACCATGGCTTATTATTGTCTTTGCTCAGCGTTATGGTCTGCGCGATGATGGCACAAGATATAAACATTATTATGTTCCAGAAAGTGTGGGCATCGCTTCTGGATTCCTCATTACTGCTCTGCATAATTGCGGCCTTAGCACGCTGATTCATACGCCCAACCCAATGTCTTTTCTGAATGAGGTCTGCCAAAGGCCCAAAAACGAAAAACCCGTCATGATTATCCCTATTGGCTACCCGACGCCGCAAGCCACAGTGCCACAGGCTTCACTTTACAAGAAAGCCGAGCAGGAGGTTTTATCGGTGTTCTGAAAAACAACAGAACCGTCAATTCAGAGAGAAACTTGGATTAAACTAAAGGGAAAATAGACCTTTATTTTGATATTTTTCGAAAGGGTTATCATCAAGTCCAAAATGTTCTCTCAGAACCGTTTCATAAACTGTTCTGTAATCAATTTCGAATTCGAGATTGTTATTCCTCAACCTGCCTAAATTAGGAACTTCACCAACAAATCCACCTTTCAGTTTGCCGCCTATCAGAAAATGTGGGGCGGCCATCCCATGGTCAGTTCCCCTAGAACCATTCTCCGCAGCACGCCTACCAAATTCGGAATATGTCATAATCAAGGTGTCATTCCATATTCCAATATTTTGGAGCGCCTGAACAGTTTCATAAAGAGATTCATCTAATTCTCTTAGCAAATCTCTATGCCTCCAGAATTGTTCTGAGTGAGTATCAAAACTGCCGATAGCAACTTTTAAAACTGGGATATTGACGCCTTTTGATAATATATTGCAGACCTTGCTCAACTGTGCACCTAGATTACCCCGACCAATTGACGAAAATCTATTTGCACCAGATAACTTATTTTGTATTTGCTTTAATTTTTGACTATTTTGTTTCCGCCCTTGTATTAGGTCTGCAAGCAAGCCAAAAGATTGAGGAACGGGAACTGTCTGGTCACGAGCCTCTAATTCTGCAGCCGCAAAACCAATGGAATTGGGCCCATAAAATCCATCTAGACCACCGCGAAACACGTCACCAGATTGGTCCAGGTAAATCGCCTTGCCATCTAAATTTCTGCTGTTTTCAATGACATTTAAAGAGTCATTCAACCAGCCGTTACGACCCTTTGCTTTCCCATCCCCACCAGTTTCCCAAAGTTCAATAGAGCGAAAATGAGATAAAACAGGGTTTGGATACCCCAGATTTTGAACGATTTTCAGCTCACCTGTTTCGTAAATTTTGGCCAGACCTTTTAAACTAAAATGAAGTCCGACATTGTCACTAATCGTCAAAATATCTTTTTTTGGTATTCCAATCGATGGCCTCAACTTGTAATAATTTCGGTCGCTATACGGAATTACCGTATTTAATCCGTCATTTGCGCCTTGGAGTTCTACTAGTATCAAATATTTTGAGTTTATTGCTGCGTTCAAATAAGAGGAAGGCAACAGTGAAAATAAGGATGTTGCACCAAAAAATGATAGTGATTGTCGCCGTGTAAGTTTCATTTTAATTGGTATCCTTCATGTCCTAACAAGCTTAGCGCCTCTTCGTTTTCTAATTTTACATTTAATGCTGGTAATAGAAGTTGCGATAAATTAGCGGAAGTTTCAGTCGAAACAAATTCTTTATGATTAAAGTTTTCCGTTAGCTTTTCACTGGATCTGACAAAAGTCCCGGCCAGAGATTCCCCTGTTCGCATTAATGAGCAATTGAATCTTTCTTTTTTGATTTTGGAACTGTTAGGGCTCTTCAAAAGGGAAAATATTTTTACTGGGGGTTGTTTACCATTGTGAGTGTTTATCTCGTCAAGACCTACTTCATTTAAACGGTCTCGCAACCATTTTTGCGCATCCTTATTCGTCATGAGAGCATTAAATGAACTCAAGTTTTCGAGAGGGATTTGCATAGACTGAAGGAGTCTTTTCATCAAAAGTTGCTCTTGTTTTTTCTTCTTTCTAAATTTCTCATGTGGACCGCGGGGAAAAGACGTTTCCCATCCTCGATGCCCATCCCAGTCACTCACCCAACCATCATTGTAATTACTTATTGCAGGAGGATGGCTCGACCCCTGATTAAAACCAAGTCTATTAATATTTTTCCATTCCTGTTTTTTCTTAGAATTCACATCTGTTCCAAAACGAACAGTTATTCCATCCCATTTTTTGCCCATGAAAGAGACATTGTAAAATGCAACGTTAATATCGCCGTACTCTCTCGTTGCAAAATCTTCAGGAATCCAATTAATTACCATCGTTTCAGCTAAAAACTGCTCTTTACTGCCTGATGAGAAAAATTCCTTTAAATTCTGTTGGTATTTTTGCGAAAATTTAGCAGCTCTCAACGCCCTTTTATCTTCAGACTGCCTCATTTTTTCTACCGTCGTGGTCGCAACATGCATTTTTGAAAAATATTTTGGTAATTTTGTTAATCTTTTCTCCAAACTTTGACCAGAAAGCCACTCTTTGCCCACAGGCCAACCTGCTATATTTGGCGGATTGAAAAGAGATTGGCCAAAGTCTTCCGATGCATCAACAGCCCACAGGAAGTTTGTACCAGCATTACCTGCTGTTCCAAGCGTTCTAATTGTCCCAAAGAGCAAATCAATTGGACTCTTTACAAGGGAAAGTTTATTTTTTTCATCCCAAAATTTCTTAAGACTTAATGTAGCCTTCAAAAGGGCTTTTATTTCAAATCCACTTTCTTTGAAAGCGGTCACCATATAGGCTAGATCCTCCTTACTTGGTTCATTTAGCTCGACATATTCAACGTAAAATTTGCGAGCAAAAAATTCACCAAATGAAGGATGTTTTGATATTAACTCCATAAACTCTTCGATATTTGAATATTTCTCACCAAATGCTGAAAAATCACCTTTTGTCACTTTGGAGTTAAAAATCTGGAATTGCTCGGTTACATAATTAATACCGTGACCCGAAATAGCTTTTGCTAAATTCTTAATGTCGTTTTCTGAATAAGCCCCTTCACCAAGTGAAAATAATTCTAAAAATTCTCGAGCTAAATTTTCGTTCGGATTCTGAACCGTGCTTTGTTCATTGTTCAAATACACTATCATACCCGGGTCATAAAAAGATGCCTCAAGAAATTCTAAAGCGTTACCACTGGAATTTTCTCTTATGATTTTAAGGTGATTTGCAAAGGAATGTGTTTGATTGTAAGTATCAAATGCTACTGAAAAGTGGTCTAACCAAAACAAAGCTAATCTTTCAAATTGCGGAGTTGAAGTCTCAATAATTTCTTTCGCCCAAGCGCCTTCCAGAGAATGTCTGAAAGTTTTTAGTCCACAAGAATGTCGTTCTCTCCTTAAGCCATCCTCCATAAAACTCACAGGCGTCATTTCACTAAACCACAATGGCATTTTAAAATTATCTGAATGATTTTCTAACTCAGATATTGTTTTTTCAATTGCTTGCCGCCTAGTTAACCCAATCCATTGTGATGCCCTATCTAAAGGAGCACCAATACCTATTCTTCTTTCAAAACGAATAGCATCAAATTTCGATAGTTTGAGATTGAGGTGGGAGGAGTCAAAATCACTCAGGGTAAATATTAAATCTGGTCTCTCAGCAGGTTTTTCTGTTTTTAAACTTCCAGATGAAGAGGATATTTGACCACCTTTAAAATTTACTGCTGCTTCTGCTAATCCTGTAAAAATTAACGTCATTACGATTGAGATGAAGATTTTCACAATTTATTTCCCTTAATCTGGTTTCTTTTTAGCGAACCTTTTGAGAAAGCCTCCTAACATGCCCTGTCACGATATATTACAGTAGTTTGTGGTGCAGGCATATACTGCAATCCCACGCAATCCTGCACCCACCCATGATTTACCTCGTAATCTTAGGCACCAAGAAACAAAAAGCTAATTTTTTCATTGACTTGTTTGCGGGAGTGACGGGACTCGAACCCGCGGCCTTCGGCGTGACAGTCCGTTATTTTAGGGCAATCAGGGGTAATATGGTAGCATTTGTGCTAAATACTGCCCATCGTTTACCACCTATTCCCACACAAAAACTGGAACAATCCTCAACAGCTAGCTGCAACAACTCATCCCGCTGCCTGCCATCATGGCTGTGAACCCTCGAACTCAATTTTCTTTTTCTTGCTTATCCAAATCAACACGTGACCAACTATCTTTGCTCAAGTCCCAGAGCCAAATAACTTCAGTCGGAAGCATACTCGGTTCCTTGTTGACTAAATCCCTATCCAAACTTTCAAACTCGATTTGTTTCACCTCGTTTTCAGAAATTGAGCCCATAGCTTTATTTTTTTCTTTTTGAGGTTCCTGTCTTACTTGGATTGATGAATTATTTATCTTGCGTTCCACTGGCGGTGATAACACTCTCTTAGTTATTGGGGCAGAGGAATTACTGCGGCTTGACGTTGTAGAATGAGAAAGAGGTATGACTAAATCAAGTGACGCAGAAAAAGTTTCTGAATCAGTAAAATTCTGGAGTTGGAAATCAAACAACTTTTTACCATCGCCATTTCCAACGAGAAATACATGAATATCTGTGCCACAGGAGTTGCTGTTCAAACTCGACGAAATCCTCTGACACGAATAACCCGGCGCAACCGATAATGTATTGCTAAAACCACTCACATTTCCCAATTTTGGGCGAAATTTAAATTCTGGTGCCACGGAAATTTCCGTAACTTTGACCTTAGAATCAGCAACTTTCAAATTCTCATAGATTGAACCAAACTCAAAACTTGATCTTACATCTTTTGCTTTACTGACACCATGATCAAAAGATAAGGACGGCCAAATCTCAATCTTTTCTCCTAAGAACTCTGGGAGAACTGATGATGAAGCTTCAAATAGCCCTCTAAGAGAGAACCCATAGAGAGATGAAACCGTATCAAATTTAGAAGACCATATTTGTCCATTCGAGCCCAACTCCGCTTTTCCCTTTCCTGAGGCAACCATTAAATGGTTTTCCAGGAATACGTTTTCTCTAACGTTTGTTATATTATAGACAGTGAATGAAGTTCCTTTGTTCTCCACCTTTCCAGAATTTGGTTTTACAGTGTCTGAGTTGTGATATTGCACTCCAAATGCGCCACCAATAGTTCCTAACTCTTTTGCTGGTTGTTCAACCGAAACTCTTATCTCACTATTTGTAGTTTCATTACCGTTCCGGTTATTTACATAGCTTAATGCTGTATCTATATTCCAACGACTTCCATTTCTCATCGGTTGTGTATTCGAGGAGGAAGTATTAAACTTTGAAATATTTTCATCAACAAAAATATGGTTTATGGGTTTTTCATAAGCATAAAAATCAAGTTTACTTTCAGGTTGAGCCTGTTTCTCATTTTTTTGATAAGCAATGTGTCTCTCAATTGCATCAGAGATATACATTTTATTAAATTTTATCAGACTTTTAGTCCTATTCAGAACCTCTAGGTTGACAGTGGTTTCTAGTTTGGCCGCTGCGTCAGTCTGGTCTGTATTACCAAAAGACACTGGTTCACCATAGATGTATAAATTCACACCATCAGAGACCGTCCGATTAGGCAAATAAGAGGTAACCACAATATAATACGTTTGTCCTCCCACAAGATTTTCAGTTATTTGTGGGCAATATCGCACCAGTCCCCCACAAGTTCCCATGGTAACGCCAACCGATCGGGTGCCAGTAAAATCATCTTGAACAGTCTGAGCATTAGTTGCTGGAGTGCTTGATTGAAATGTTCCAGAATAAAACACAATCACTGTATCTTCAGTACTTGACGATAAACCTATCTCGTAAGTTCCTGAAGAACTCGGGACAAAGTATTGAGCAACAAAATTTCGATTTGAACCGGTGGTGGCTAAATTCGCAGTGGAGGTTAATCTTGCACCCCCACCATTGAATGACCCAGATGTTGCACCATCAGAGTTTGTGGTCAACACTGTCTCACTGAGTACTGGCGCGGCAAAAGTTGAAGCACCATTTATCACCCAAACAAAAAGACAAACTATGAGTTGTAATAAAACTTGCTCAATGTTTTCTTTATTCGCAATCGACCCATAAATAATCATTACATTTAGAACGCTACTCCATTTTCAACTATTCTAGAAATATCATCAGGACTCATTCAAAAAATTTATTTATTGCCTCATTAAGAGCCACTTTTGGTAGAAATGATGCAATTCTCTCGCCTACACACTTTTTTGACAAAAGGATTTTAGGCTAAGTTTAACGTTTGCAGTTAAGGTCAAGGTGAAATCCCGCACCCACCCTTGGTTTACTGGCACACGGTTGGCACAGAGACACAAAAAAAGCCGTCAAAAGCTAATGCTTTCAACGAGTTGGTGGCGGGAGTGACGGGACTCGAACCCGCGGCCTCCGGCGTGACAGGCCGGCGCTCTAACCAACTGAGCTACACCCCCCAATTCGAAAAAGGAGCAATTGGAAGAGCTCCATTTACATGCGATCTTTCAAATACTGCTACCAAGCAAGACTGTCAAGCATTAAGCGAAAAGAGATACTAAGTTTGAATTTAAATCAGCATTCCTAAATATCTTTGCCCTACACTTATCCAGTTGTAGGAAAACGCTTTTCATGCTTCTTACTTCGCCCATTCACACGAGTGCGCCAAAGTTTGAAAGATGATGCTTTTAGATGTCTCCGCATGAGTTCAATTACCTGTTTTTCATTCTTGCCAGTTTGTTGCTCAATAGCTTCAAAACTAACCTTGTCAGACCAGGCCAATTCAATAACAAGATGGTCTAGAGCGTCCAATAAATCTTTTTTTTGTAATTTCATAATATGCACACCAGATAAAGGTGAATTCGTTTCTATGGTATCGCAATGTTTTGAAGCATTTATTCACAAACAGCAGACTAAACCCAAACCCATTAAAAGCATTTTATAGCCTGACATTTCTTTATTGATTTTTTCTTGAGTGTCGCCAACCCTGTCTGGAGATTTTTTAAATTGAACTTTCAAAACCCCATCATTTACAACTTGCTCCGGCAAATAAGCTTCAATGGAATCATAGTTTGAATTTTTTAGTTCTGAATTCAGTCTATCTAAAAGAATTTTTATTGTTTGAAATGAAATATTATTCCCAAAAAACTGATATTTGATGTTTTCTGAAAAAGACTTCGTAAATGGATCATTTGGATAGAATACGATATCTGTTATTTTTCTTGTGGATGCATGGCGAATGGATAATTCAGGCATCAAGTAAATATCAGACGTTTCTTTTGAGCTTGGAATATCCATTTTTTTTGAAGTTAAATTTACTTCATCCAATTCAGAAAAGACCTTTTTTGAAACCTTTAATGTTTTAAATAGCTTCATTTCTCTGCTTGTACTCTCAATTCCAGCTAATATGTCTGGTCGCAACGTCACCAGCTCATCCTCAATAATTTGCTCCATTTCTGCTACCACAGTTTGGCCAATTTCATTTCTTATATTTTTGGGTGTGAGCCGGACAGAAATTCGCTTTCCAACATCCTGAGGCACAATCTGATACGATGGCCCTTTCGCATTTTTGATAACAAATCCATCACGCAACCAAACAAATCGACTGTTCTCTTCTCTATCTACCTCATTTCTATCGGCGTACACATAGGATGCGTTCACATTTCTACCAACAACAGCCTCACCCTCGATTTTTAGGTTCTTAGCTTCTGGCAAACTAACAACCATGCCCACCTTATTTGCGAGAGTGATTTTGCGACGCGAATAAACAATATTTCGGCTATCCCTAAAAAACACCAAGGCGGTAATTTTTCCACCAACATCTTCAGATGTCAGTTTATATCTGCTTTTGTTTGCTCCTTCAATTTGCTGTCCGTCACGTAACCATTTAATTTCGACTCGGCTGTTTGGATCTCGTATTCGGCTTTCATCCAACACATAACGCAATACTAGGGTTTCGTCTTCACGAGCGACACCTGAAATTTTGGCATGGCTAAGGAGACTATTATCAAGCTCAAAAAATTTCACCGGAAATAAAATAGATCGCGGCTGACCATCATCCTTATCTGTTTTCAGTTCTATTTTGGCCTGCTCAAATTCAGTTGCCATAGACAATTTACTTTTTGTAACGCGAATTCCCTGTGCTTTTAATGCTTTTTCAGTACGCCTTACCAGCCAATTAACGTCCTCTGGTAAACCACATTTAAGCTGAAAATCACGCATTAGCCGCTTCTGTTCGACAGGAAACCAATCAAACTGATGATAAATTTGGATATAAGTTGGGGGTTTAGGGCAAATGGATGAAGCGCTTGATGTTTGCGCGATAGCGCTATTAACTGTGACATATGCACAGATTATGAAAACAAAAGTTTTTGCGATGTCAAAAACCGCTTTTTTCATTTGAACCATTATTTCCTAATAATAAATTGGTATACGACAGGTTACATGGATTTCTTAACAAAACATTTAGTATAGAGTAAAATTGATACTTATAATCTGCACTCTTAATTCACACTTCATAATATCTACCTTAAACTAATAGCCTTTAGGGCGTTTACATTTTCAGATAAAAGAGGGTTGGCCCGACAATTGCAGACATGAAAAATAAATTTGCAGTACATCAATATGAGGAATGTGAAAATGATGGCTTCACTGCCGGCTGATCAGGAAATTGACCAGGCGATTGAGCGTTTGCAAAAAAAAATGCAAGCAGTCTCAGCTAATCTTGACCGGGGCCGCAATCACAAAAAGTCATCTCAGAAAAGAGTAAAAGGCAAATCGCAACAAGGGAAAAACAAAAGCAGTTTGAACCGCCTGCTAAAATATCTTTTAATCTTTATTTTATTGGGCGCAACGAGCTTTGTTATCGCTCAGATTGCAAAAGGATATATAAAAAGCCCAGAGAACGCAGATAGCACTGAAACGGCTGAAACAAAGCAAAATGACTTATCAAATGAGGTGCATTCTCCGCAACCTATCGCCGACATATCGCAAACAACTAACAAAACTCCCCCACCCACACCTGCTAAATTTTCAATGCAGGCTGCAAATTATAATATTGTTGAGAGTGAACTCGGCCCAGTTCTAGACATAACCATTACTGTTGCAAATATAGGAGAAGAAGCTGGGCGGCCAAAATTATTTGAAATTGAGCTTGTTGATGATGCAAACAAACAGTTAATGAAATGGCCAATGGCTGCTTCGGGCGCATCGATCTCACCTCAACAGGAAATGGTCTATAAAACACGTCTAATTGAACCACCTGCAGATTTCAAAAATATTCGGGTTACAATGAAAAAATAAATGTTTTATCTAATCGCTCAGCGTTTTAAGTTAGCTCAGATGAGCTCGAAAAATCATAGTCTCGAATAACTTCTGCAACCCTTAATCGATAAGATTTGAACACACTGCGCTTACCTTCTACCTGAACAACCATGTGATCGGCGTGATGTCGCCAATTCGCTATTGCCTCATCAGATTCCCAGCAAGATAAACTAAGTATTTTACCTTCATCTACAAGGCTCTGGAATCTCTCAACATGAATAAAGCCAGGCTGTTGATGCAAGGTTTCACGCAATTGCGCTGCCAACTCAAAATAACGATCTTTTTGCTCATCATGCGGGTAGACTTCAAAAATGATCAGATACATGTCAACACTCAATTATCTGCGTCTAAAACCAAAAAGACCTCGCCACAAACAGGCAGAGGTCTCTAAGTTTTTTGTCTTTATTTCCTCTTGGTGGGTGGTGAGGGGCTCGAACCCCCGACCTACTCGGTGTAAACGAGTTGCTCTCCCAGCTGAGCTAACCACCCTACTAAATGAGGTAAAAACTGTATCGGTGATGCATGACTTCTCACTTGTCGCCGAAATAATCAAAATAGTTTAGCTGTTTACGGAAGCTTTTAGTGGTGCACCTGCCTTGAATTTAGGCTGCTTGGATGCAGCAATCTGGATTACCTCGCCTGTGCGCGGGTTACGACCAGTGCTGGCGGCGCGGTGTGCGACAGAGAAAGAACCAAAACCAACAATACGTACTTCATCACCTGAAGTTAATGCCCCTTCTATAGAAGCGAATACTGCGTCAACAGCGCGCCCAGCATCTGCTTTCGACAAACTTGCATGCCCTGCGACTGCTGATACCAAATCATTCTTATTCATGGGAAGGCCCCCTTTGTTCTGGATAGATGGTTTAAGCTGTATTTTCAGCCTAAGCAGATTTTAATCTCTCGGACTCTACGGGGTCAACAAAAAACTCATGAATACTGGGAAAATTAACGGTGATTAAGTCTATTTTATTTAATGCGCAATCAAGTCTTCTTGCACGGCGTTGCCTGGTGCGATTGGCGTGTCAGGAAGCACTTCATCTTCATTACCGTGATCATCAAAGGAACTGGTCAACGCAACATTAAGGGCCTCATCAACAAGTGAAATTGGAATAATGTCCAAGCCGTCTTTGACGTTATCAGGAACTTCAGCAAGGTCTTTTTCATTTTCCTTTGGGATCAAAACGGTCTTGATTCCACCACGCAAGGCAGCAAGTAGTTTTTCCTTCAAACCACCAATCGCCAAGACGCGGCCACGCAAAGTGATTTCACCTGTCATGGCAACATCTTTACGAACAGCAATACCTGTTTGCGCCGATACTATCGAAGTAACCATGGCAACCCCTGCAGATGGACCATCTTTTGGTGTTCCCCCTTCTGGCACATGCACATGAATATCTGTCTTCTCCGCCTTCACCAAATCTATTCCATAGGTATTCGCGCGTGACTTTATGAAGAATTCAGCTGCCTGTATTGATTCCTTCATCACATCACCCAGTTTACCTGTGGCAGAAACCTTGCCTTTTCCAGGAACCTTCACAGATTCAACTTGGAGTAATTCGCCACCAACTTCTGTCCAAGCCAAGCCAGTGACCACCCCTACCTGATCCTCTGCGTCGATTTCGCCGTAGCGGAACTTTTTAACGCCCAATAGGTCACCTAAATCTTCTGCGTCAACTTTAACACTAGTCGCATCTTCGCTAACGATCTTAGTAATGGCCTTCCGAGCGATTTTCGCGATTTCACGCTCAAGAGAGCGAACTCCCGCCTCACGGGTAAAATATCTGATAATGTCAATAATCGCTTGTTCAGTAAACTCAATTTCATCCTCTGTAAGCCCGTGTTCTTTTATCTGGCGTGGAATGAGATGTTCAAAAGCAATTGACTTTTTTTCGTCCTCCGTATACCCGGACAGGCGAATAATTTCCATTCTGTCCATTAATGGCTGAGGCATATTCAGACTGTTAGCCGTGGTGATAAACATTACATTTGACAAGTCAAAATCGACTTCCAAATAATGATCCTGGAATGTACTATTTTGTGCCGGATCTAATACTTCAAGCAAGGCAGAGCTGGGGTCACCGCGCCAGTCTGAGCCCAATTTATCAATTTCATCTAACAAAAACAGTGGGTTCTTTTTACCTGCCTTTTTCATGCCTTGGATAATTTTTCCTGGCATTGAGCCAATGTAGGTTCGCCGATGGCCTCTGATCTCAGCCTCATCTCGTACACCACCCAAGGCCATACGCACATACTCACGCCCCGATGCGCGAGCAATTGATTTCCCCAGTGAGGTTTTGCCCACCCCTGGCGGGCCAACAAGGCACAAAATAGGACCTTTGATTTTCCTTGTCCGTTTTTGAACAGCCAAAAACTCAACAATTCGATCCTTAACTTTATCCAGCCCAAAATGATCTGCATCCAAAATTTCACGAGCTTTTTTGATATCTTTATTTACACGACTGGCCTTTTTCCAAGGAATAGCTGTCATCCAATCAAGATAATTACGCACAACAGTTGCCTCTGCGCTCATCGGCCCCATGTTTCGAAGTTTCTTGAGCTCAGCCTCCACTTTTTCAAGAGCTTCTTTAGGCAGGCCGGCCTCATTTATTTGTTCTCCGAGCTCATCTAATTCGCTCTTTCCATCCTCGCCCTCACCCAACTCTCGTTGAATTGCCTTCATCTGTTCGTTGAGATAATATTCACGTTGTGTTTTCTCCATCTGTCGCTTCACGCGATTGCGGATGCGTTTTTCAACTTGTAAAACACCAATTTCACCTTCCATCATGCTGAAAATCAACTCAAGACGCTGAGTAACATCAGCTGTTTCCAAAAGTTTCTGCTTTTCAGTTATCTTAACAGCCAGATGAGAGGCAATTGTATCGGCAATTTTCCCTGTATCTTCAATTTGATTGATCGATACCATAACCTCTGATGCAATTTTTTTGTTTAATTTGATGTAATGCTCGAATTGTTGAATTGTTGCACGGCCAAGAGCGACCACTTCTGCGTCAACAACATCAGGGTCGGCAATTTCAATCACTTCCCCTGTCATGAAATCGCCAACATCGACCAGATTCTCCACTCTTGCCCTGGACAACCCTTCAACGAGAACTTTCACGGTGCCATCGGGCAACTTCAACAGTTGCAAAATATTACCAATTGTTCCCATCTGATACATGTCTGACTGGGAAGGGTCTTCAATAGCGGCATCTGTCTGAGTTATCATGAGAATCTGTTTGTTTTCATTCATCACCTCTTCTAATGCTTTCACTGATTTTTCCCGGCCAACAAATAGCGGCACAATCATGTGCGGGAAAACCACAATATCACGAAGTGGTAATACAGGAAGCTGCATTGGAGATGAAAATTCAGTCATGACTATCTGTCCTTTGCGTTTTGTTTTACGGCCACTCTTCAGGATAAACACCTGCCGACTGCCACCAACGTAATGAGATAGATGTGTGGCTTGTCTATGGCTAAATCAAGGGGTGAACGCATTAATGCTGCATTGTGCAAGAATCGTGCCTACCTAAATATGCAATGCGTGAAAGATTACTTGCTCATAACCAATTTTTTGCCGTCGATTTGAGGCTGTAAGAAATAATGTTTGAGAATACCTAGCACAAGTTTTTTCAGGTTTTTGCTTCTTTAGCATTCGGCGTATGTACCATCAACGGAGGTGTGTTGCCGGTCACGACATCCTCGTTTATCACTACATCCTGAATGTTCGTAGCGGTTGGGATTTCAAACATCGGGTTCATCAATATGTTTTCCAGGATGGAACGCAGCCCCCGCGCGCCCGTCTTCCTTTCTATTGCTTTTCTTGCAATCGCTTTCAGCGCATCATCTCTAAAATCTAGATTTACCCCATCCATATCAAACAAGGCTTTATATTGTTTGGTCAGCGCATTTTTAGGTTCGGTTAAAATCCGCACCAGCGCCTCTTCATCCAAGTCTTCTAATGTGGCGATCACCGGCAGCCGACCAATAAATTCAGGAATTAGTCCAAATTTGATTAAATCTTCTGGCTCCAGATCAACAAGCAGTTCACTGATATTTCGATCTTCAGGATCTCGTACATCCGCGCCAAATCCAATGCCAGCTCCACTGTTCCGACTTGCGATCAGCTTATCCAAACCAGCAAATGCACCGCCACAAATAAATAGTATATTCGTCGTATCAACCTGCAAAAATTCTTGCTGGGGATGTTTACGACCACCTTGAGGGGGAACAGACGCAATCGTACCTTCCATAATTTTTAACAGAGCTTGCTGAACCCCTTCACCCGAAACATCGCGAGTGATGGAGGGATTATCAGACTTACGTGAAATCTTATCCACCTCATCTATGTAAACAATTCCACGTTGAGCTTTTTCAACGTTATAATCTGAGGCCTGAAGCAGCTTCAAAATGATGTTCTCAACATCTTCACCAACATAGCCTGCTTCTGTCAGCGTTGTTGCATCTGCCATTGTAAAGGGCACATCCAGCATTCGCGCTAATGACTGTGCTAGAAGCGTTTTTCCGCATCCAGTTGGCCCGACCAACAGAATGTTTGACTTCTGAATTTCCAGGTCACCTGTCTTGCCTTCATTAGCAAGACGTTTGTAATGGTTATGAACAGCGACAGCTAAAATACGTTTAGCTTTAATTTGTCCGATTACATATTCATCAAGCACCTGATTAATGTCGCTAGGTGAAGGAACGCCCTCATGATGTTTATTTACGGCCCCTTTATGCTCTTCACGAATGATGTCCATACATAATTCAACACATTCATCGCAAATAAAAACAGTAGGACCGGCGATGAGCTTTTTAACCTCATGCTGGCTTTTACCGCAAAAAGAACAGAAAAGAGTCGATTTGTTATCGTCTTCTGTCTCTGCCATGTTAACTCTCCTGCGCTTGCCTTCCCAAAAAAACTGCTTTCCCACCAGACTTGACGTTCACATTATAGTAGGCGCAGGATCCTGCTTTTCTCAACATAAAATCTTCACATTCACCGCTTAATTTACACAATCCTTATTTATCAGTGTCTTCTGTTATATCAGGGCGTTTTGTTACCACCTCGTCGATTAGCCCCATCTCCTGGGCTTCCTGTGGCGACATGAATGTGTCCCTTTCCATAATTTTTTCTATCTGCTTTATTGTCCTGCCTGAATGCTTTTCGTAAATTTTGTTCAGTCGACTGCGCAGGCTCAGTATTTCCTTGGCATGTATCTCGATATCTGTTGCCTGACCCTGAAAACCGCCTGAAGGCTGATGCGTCATAATACGAGCGTGGGGCAGGCTATATCTTTTATCCGCCGCCCCTGCTGTTAGCAACAGTGAGCCCATGGAAGCTGCCTGCCCCATACAGACAGTAGCCACGTCGGGCTTTATATATTGCATAGTGTCATAGATAGCCAGACCACTCGTCACGATTCCACCTGGTGAATTGATATACATGAAAATATCTTTGGTCGGGTTCTCTGCTTCCAAGAACAGAAGCTGCGCGCATACAAGTGAAGCCATCACATCCTCAACCGGACCATTAAGGAAAATTATCCGCTCTTTCAACAGCCGAGAAAATATGTCAAAGGAGCGCTCTCCTCTGCCAGTCTGTTCGATCACCATCGGCACAAGATTCATATCCATAGGCGACGTTTCAGCTTTATACATGTCCATCTTTATGTCTCCTAAATGCCGTACAGAGGGAAGCTGTCCGGTGATTTCAGCCTGACAAAGCAAACTTTTTCGATCAAGTTGCCCTATCTACTCATTGCTGAGTGCTATCACGAGTGAATGTTGGTTACAACATTCTGTTGATAGATTTAAGCACGAACGTAAAAGCTGCCAACCCCAAGGCTAGCAGTTTTTTAATTTTAGATCTTTTATTACCGACCAAAATAGACCTGATAGGGTGTCATTACCCTTTTTTCTTTGCTGCTGTGTTTTTCTTCGCAGCAGCTTTTTTCGGAGCGACTTCTTTAGTTGCTGCCTTTTTAGTCTTACTCTTTTTAGACGACGATTTCTTAGGCACGGATTTAGCTTTCTTTGACCCCTTTCCAGCACCTTTTTCTGCCGGTTCTGCGTAAAGCTCCTCTGCAGTAATTTCAATGTCTGTGACTTTTGCCATTTCAAGAATATAGTCCATTACAAGCTCTTCAAACATCGGCCCGGCAAGTTGCTGCATCGCATCAGGATTGTTTTGATAATATTGAATAACTTCCTGCTCCTGCCCCGGAAAACGACTGGATTGTTCGATCACAGTACGTTTAATATCCTCTTCGCTGACCTGGATGTTGTTGCTTTGACCTATTTCAGTCAGCAGCAGACCCAGTCGAACGCGCCGTGTGGCCACTATCCATGCTTCTTCTTTTTGCTCATCATTTAAACCTTCATCAGCTGCGTGCGTATGGTCATGGTCGTCATTATGATTATGGTCATGAGGCTCAGCAATCGATTTTGCCACGACATCATATTCAGACTGTAACAGGCTCGGTGGAACATCAAAGTCTATTTGGTCAGCCAGCTGGTCAAAAACATTTGTTTTAACAGCCGCACGAAGGGCTGTAGAATGCTGAGATGCCAGTTGACCAGCAACAGCATCTCGCAGTGCATCAAGATTTTCAAATCCGAGCTTGCTGGCCAATTCATCATCTACCTTAGAATCACCTTTTTCATGAATTTCTTTCACTGGACATTCAAATACAGCTTCTTTACCTGCAAGATGCGCAGCTTGATAATCAGCTGGGAAAGTGACCTTTACATCAACTATTTCGCCTACCTGCGCGCCAACAAGGCCGTCTTCAAATCCGGGGATAAAGCTATTTGAACCTAATTCCAGCATATGGTCCTGCGCTGCTCCACCTTCAAAAGCCTTGCCATCGATACGGCCTGTGAAGTCAATCAGAACCACATCACCTAATTTTGCCTCACGCTTGGACTCAACTTTTTTGGTGGGCCTATTCTCATCAGCAAGCCTTTGCATCGTCTCTTTTATACCTGCTTCGTCGTTAGGCAGAACCGGACGTTCGATAGAAAGGGCGGCTAAATCAGGGATTGTGATATTTGGCATAATTTCAGCAGATAGCTTAGCCACTAGGTCACCACCATCTTCAAAACTATTGATATCCATCTTTGGCTGGCTGGCCAGTTTCAGCTCTTGCTCCTCAATTGTTTTTTTTGCGGCGTCATCAAGAGTTGTGCGAATAATCTCACCTTTAACCTGATCCCCAAAGCGAGCTTTAACCACTGACATCGGCACTTTGCCCGGCCGGAAACCAGGCATATTTGCCGTTGTTGCAACCTCCGCCAGTCTAGCTGAAACTTTTTCATCCATTTCTGCAGCGGTGAATGTAATTTCATACTCCCGCGTGAGACCTTCGCTCAGTGTTTCTTTGATGTTCATAATCTGTCCTGTTGACACTATACTGCCTGTCAAAAACAACCCGTCAAAACCTGCACGTGGTTTACCGAGGGGCGTCAATTCGTGTTGATGGTGCGGGCGGAGGGACTTGAACCCCCACATCGCAAGATACCAGAACCTAAATCTGGCGCGTCTACCAATTTCGCCACGCCCGCATCATTACCTTGTGATGGGCATCGGTACTCGAAAAATAGATCCCAGGTCAAGCAATAATGCGAAAACGGACCGAAGTGGCCTCATTCTGATACTCAAATGCACGTCTAGGGTGAGAAAATGGGGCGAGTGACCGGATTTGAACCGGCGACATCCAGTACCACAAACTGGCGCTCTAACCAACTGAGCTACACCCGCCACAACATTCATGAAATACAAATCAACGCTTTAATAGGCGAGAAATATGTATATGGTCAAATAAAAACCACTATATGAGATTTGTTAATGCTTAATCCATCTGCTAACAAACTGGGAACTGAAACCGCTTTTGGAGTGCTAGCCAGAGCTGGTGTGCTTGCCGCACAGGGAAATGACATCATTAATTTAGGGATAGGCCAGCCAGATTTCAGAACGCCTGAACATATCGTTGAGGCAGGAATCCGAGCTTTGCTGGATGGAGCTCATGGTTATACGCCCTCCATGGGACTGCCTGCCTTGCGAGAAGCCGTTGCCACAGACATCCATCAACGATACGGTAACGAGCCTGACGTTAATAATATTCAGATAGTCCCCGGCGGAAAGCCGATTCTGTTTACAGCAATGATGCTATTAGGCGGACCGGAACACGAAATTCTGACACCTGACCCTGGTTTTCCAATTTATCAGTCAGCGATCAATTATTCAGGGGCCAGATCTATTCCTTACGGTTTAATCGAGAAAAACGGTTTTGCTTTTGATGCGGAGGAAGTGCTGTCAAAAATCACGGATAGAACAAGTCTTGTTATTGTAAATTCACCAGCAAACCCAACAGGTGGCGTCACCCCGCGCGCTGAATTGGACAAATTTGTTAAGGGGCTTGAAATTTTTCCGCATGTCACTGTCCTGTCAGATGAAATTTACGACCGGTTAATTTTTGAAGGAGAACCAACTTCACTCATGACCTACCCCAGCCTTCAGGACAAATTAATCATTTTGAATGGCTGGTCAAAAACTTACGCGATGACAGGCTGGCGTATTGGATATGGTATTTGGCCGAAACGGCTTGTCGATTATGCAGACAGATTAGCCGTTAACTTCCATTCTTGTGTGAATGCACCTTCCCAACATGCCGCGATTGCTGCTTTGCAGGGTGACCAGTCCTGTGTCGATGAAATGCTGACAGCGTTCAGGCGGCGGGGCGCGCTTATCACGAAGTTACTGAACCAAATTGAAGGAGTAAGTTGCCAACAACCAGGCGGCGCATTCTACGCCTTTGCAAATATCATTGACACTCCCTTTTCCTCTCATGCATTTCAGGAAAAACTGTTGGAAGAATATGGTGTCGCCGGAATCGCAGGTACTTCATTCGGCAGTTTCGGTGAAGGCTTCATTCGTTTGTCCTGCGCCAATTCAGATGAAGCGATTGAACGGGCTGTCTCACGCATTCAAAAAATGTTGGACGACTCTGCCTAATTAATGTGCAAATGCACGCTGTTCTCCAGTCTCTGACTTTCTAAGTCTTGCGAAAAGATATGAAGAGGGCTTTAACATGCAGTGTTTAAAGGTTTTCGAGATAGGCAAGAATTATTAAGCCAATTCGATCCCTAATCATATTTACCAGAAAACAATTCAGGTGAAAGCCAATGAAAAAAATAGAAGCAATCATCAAACCCTTCAAACTTGATGAAGTAAAAGAAGCTTTACATGAAGTCGGCATTCAGGGAATTACCGTACTTGAGGCAAAGGGATTCGGTCGCCAAAAAGGGCATACAGAGCTGTATCGTGGTGCTGAATACGTAGTCGATTTCCTGCCTAAGGTAAAAATTGAAGTAGTGGTAGAGGACAATATGGCTGAACGCGTTGTTGAAGCAGTTAAAACAGCAGCACAAACAGGCCGAATTGGAGACGGAAAAATATTCATTTCCTCCATTGATGAAGCCATTCGGATCCGCACCGGCGAGACCGGTGGTAATGCCATCTAATTGAAGTAACTTATAATTTGAGAGCCTGCAGCCTGTCCAGGCTGCTGAAAACATCGAGATGAACAAAATCAAAGCCGAGATGAATACTTGAAAGGAAAAGAAAATGTCTGACGCAAAAACAATCATGGAGATGATCAAAGAGAATGACATATCTTATGTCGACCTGCGCTTTACCGACCCACGTGGTAAAATGCAGCATGTAACACAGCATATTGATACAATAGATAATGAATCCCTAGCTGAGGGGTTCATGTTTGATGGCTCTTCAATTGCGGGCTGGAAAGCCATTAACGAATCAGACATGAAGTTAATGCCAGACCTTTCTCGCGCTTATGTTGACCCATTTTTTTCGCAGACTTCATTGGCGGTGTTTTGTGATGTCTTAGACCCTATTACAGGCGAGCCTTATGAGCGTGACCCGCGCGGAACGGCGAAAGCAGCCCTCGCTCACATGCAAGCAGCCGGAATTGCTGACACGGCTTATTTCGGTCCGGAAGCAGAGTTCTTCATTTTTGAGGATGTTAAGGTGGACGTGTCCATGAACCGTTCGATGTTTCAGGTGGACTCAGTTGAGGGCCCATACAACAGCGCACGCGAGTATGAAGAAGGTAATATGGGCCACCGCCCGGGCGTGAAAGGTGGTTATTTCCCGGTTCCACCGATCGACTCAGGACAGGACATTCGTTCTGAGATGTTGTCAGTTATGGCGGATATGGGAGTACCTGTGGAAAAGCATCACCACGAAGTCGCTCCTTCTCAGCATGAATTAGGAATGAAATTTGGCACGCTTCTTGAAACAGCTGATAATATGCAGCTATACAAATACTCAGTGCATCAGGTTGCGCATGCCTACGGACTTTCTGCGACTTTTCTGCCAAAACCGATTGCTGGTGATAATGGTTCAGGAATGCATGTTCACCAGTCTTTATGGGCAGGCGGTAAGCCATTATTTGCAGGTAACGGCTATGCGGATCTATCCGAAGCAGCATTGCATTACATCGGCGGTATTATCAAACATGCAAAAGCGCTGAATGCGTTTACTAACCCATCAACAAACAGCTACAAGCGCTTGATCCCAGGCTTCGAGGCCCCAGTCCTGCTCGCCTATTCTGCACGGAACCGGTCAGCCTCCTGCCGTATACCATTTGTAGCAAGCCCCAATGGTAAGCGTGTTGAAGTGCGCTTCCCAGATGCAACAGCTAATCCATACCTTGCTTTCTCAGCTATGCTGATGGCCGGACTGGATGGTATTCGTAACAAAATCCACCCTGGGGATGCCATGGATAAGGATTTGTACGACTTGCCCGCAGAAGAGCTCGCGCAAATACCAACAGTCTGTGGGTCCTTACGTGAAGCTCTGGACAGCCTGAATGCTGATCGTGCTTTCTTAACAGAGGGTAATGTATTTACAGACGACCAGATTGACGCGTACATCGAGCTAAAAATGGAAGAGGTCATCACTCTCGAACATGCCCCCCATCCCGTTGAGTTTCAGATGTATTACTCATACTAAATCTGGCAGAAATATAAAGATAAACCCCGGGCAGAAACGCTCGGGGTTTTTTATTATTCAAGGCTCAGCAACGCGCTCTCCATACGGCAGGTCCCTGTCTAAAAAGACTGGCTGTCTTGCATGCAAAAACTCAGGTAGAATGAGAAACTGACAAAGAGTTGAACAGCTGAGATGCATTAGAAGACAATACCATAAATTTATTTTTATTGACCCCAGCTTTGTTGTGATAATAGGTTTTAATGCCCCTTGGTAAATCATTACTTATAAGCTATTTCATGGTCGCCATTTCTGAAATTTTTAACTGTGTACCAGGCTTATTTTAGTCCACCTATACTAGAAACGATCGCAAAAAAAACCCATCGTTAAGTTAAATCACTGTATCTAGTTTTAACCCTTTTCCTGACCCCCCATATATTGTAAAATTTACAGACCAAACTTTTTATTAGAATTGAAATGTCAGATTTGTTTCCCAGTGTTAACCAAAAGACTAGCTATGATGCCAGAGAGATAGAAGTTCTGGAAGGACTAGAGCCCGTAAGACATCGGCCAGGCATGTATGTTGGCGGTACAGATGAACGAGCACTCCATCATTTAGCAGCTGAAATTCTTGATAATTCTATGGATGAGGCTGTTGCAGGTCATGCCAGTTGGATTGAAATTAATCTGGAGGATACGAACACCCTTAGCATACGCGATAATGGTCGGGGCATCCCAGTTGATCCTCATCCAAAATTTCCGGATAAATCTGCGCTTGAAGTTATCCTGACCACCTTGCATGCCGGTGGTAAGTTTTCTGGCAAAGCCTATCAGACCTCCGGCGGACTTCATGGTGTAGGAGCATCTGTGGTGAATGCTTTGTCCAGCCATTTAGAGGTTGAGGTTGCGCGGGATAAAACCCTCTACAGTCAGTCTTTTGCGCGCGGCAGACCAACCGGACAACTATCCGTTTTGGGCAAAACAGCGAACCGGCGCGGGACCTTAATCCGGTTCACTCCTGATGAAGATATTTTTGGGCCAAATTGTCGATTTAAAGCCGAAATGCTTTATCGCATGGCCCTTTCCAAGGCCTATCTGTTTGCTGGGGTTGAGATCAGATGGCAATGCGCCCGTGAAGTGATCACAGACACCAACCCTGTCCCCCAACAACAACAGCTTTGCTTTCCTGGTGGTCTAGCTGATTACTTGAACCATTCAACAGTGGATAAACCACTGCTGTTAAGCCAGCCTTTTGCAGGGCGGATAGAAATTGAGGGGCAGAAATTTGAATGGGCTATTACTTGGCTGACCCCCACGGAGGATGGTTTTTTCCGGTCCTATTGCAATACCGTGCCTACCCCGTTGGGCGGCACACATGAAACAGGCTTCAGGCAAGCCATCTCCCGTGGACTGCGTAATTACGGTGATATGGTGAGCCAGAAGAAAGCTGCAGAACTTACAGCAGAAGATATCCTTGCAGAAACTGCCGGGATGCTGTCTGTTTTTTTAAAGGATCCCCAATTTCAGGGGCAGACAAAAGACAAGTTGGTCACTGCTGACGCTGCTAGACAAACTGAATCAGCTGTGCGTGACAGGTTTGAAATTTGGCTTTCAGATGAGCCTACACGGGCAAATGACCTCCTGGAACGCGCGATTGAGCGGATGGAAGATCGCAAACGCAAACGCAAAGAAAAAGATGTGGCCCGCAAATCAGCCACGCGAAAACTGCGTTTGCCTGGTAAATTATCTGACTGTACTGAGACAAATACAGAGCTCACAGAATTGTTTTTGGTCGAAGGAGATAGTGCTGGGGGATCAGCAAAATCAGCCCGAAACAGAAAAACACAGGCTGTATTACCTCTGCGTGGCAAGATTTTGAATGT
Organism: uncultured SAR116 cluster alpha proteobacterium; assembly: GCA_902518965.1. Taxonomy (GTDB): domain Bacteria; phylum Pseudomonadota; class Alphaproteobacteria; order Puniceispirillales; family Puniceispirillaceae; genus JADHLI01. The sequence goes on along the minus strand of CABYIQ010000010.1, from coordinate 19,185 downwards.
CGCCAGTGCAACAGCTGAAAAATTATCTCAAAATCAGGAACTATCTGATCTGGCTCTTGCACTCGGGGTAAAGGGCGGCAGGGAATTTTCCACAGATAGACTAAGATATGGAAAGATCATCATCATGACGGATGCTGATGTAGACGGTGCCCATATTGCATCCTTATTGATGACCTATTTTTATCGTGAGATGCCAGAGCTTATTGAAACAGGCCGTCTTTATCTTGCCCAGCCGCCCCTATACAGGATGACACAGGGCGCCATAACAGCCTATGCGTTAGATGACGAGCATCGTGACCATCTACTACAAAAACAATTTACGCAGAATTCAAAGGTCGATATTAGTCGCTTTAAAGGTCTGGGGGAAATGCCGCCCGCTCAATTGAAAGAAACCACTATGAACCCTGACAGTCGCAGATTATTGCAAGTCGATCTTCCCAAACGGAACATGGATGGCGCGGATGACCGCCGCGATGTTGACAAGCTAGTAAACACGTTGATGGGTAAAAAGCCAGAATTGCGATTTGGCTATATTCGTGATCATGCTTATGAGGTGATGGAAGAATTGGATGTCTAGACCACACAGGTGCAGTTCAGGTACCCTGCTCTGCTCTGTCAATGAGACTCTGCATCGCAGCAAGACAAGCTTCCGGCGCTTCCATAGTTGACAGATGCCCGGTTGCCTCCAGCAACTTCAGATCACAATTCGGTAACAAAGCTGCCATCTCAACAGATAAATCAGGCGGTGTTAATTCATCGATATCCCCGCAAACCACGCAGGATGGACCGGTGTAGGAGGACAAATAGGGCCGTTGGTCGATGCGGTTTGAAATAGCCTGTTGCTGCAGCGCAAAATTGTGTTGCCCTACTGTCTCTGCCATATGAACGACCGTGTTTGTCAACTGTTCATTCTGCAATGCCTGCGGGGATAGGAATTTTGGCAATAGACGGGGGGTAACACCTCTGAATTTGCCTATAGCTGACAGCCTTACCAGCTCATTCCGCATTTTGCGCCTGTCTTCCGTATCCGCACGTGCCCCTGTTGAAAACAGGCCAAGTCCGTGTACCCTGCTAGCATTCAGCCTTGCGGTTTCCATCGCAATATAGCCACCCATCGACAAGCCAAACAGGATTAAAGGCCCGTCTATCTGTGCCAAAATACGTTCAGACATCGCCGAAATACTGTCAAGGCCAATTGTGTCTGCAACCTTAATCTCATGTGTCGTCTCAAGCACATCGATCTGCGCCTGAAACAAAGCTGATGTGCAGAGCAGGCCGGGTATAAATACAAGTGTCGGCATAAGAGAAAATCCAAGGTTCATGGCTAAAATTTTGGCCCAATATACTCAGGAATGGAAAACAACACTAGAGCCGCTTGTTATTTGACCAGGTAACAAAATCAGTGTACTCTATAAAGGGTGCATTTGTATTGGTAATGAGAACAACTCGTTGATTATGTCTTAAGCAGATGTAAGATTTGTCGATTTTAAAGGATTACCACTATTTCTTCCAATTTTATTGATTTAGGGCTCAGTGATGAGCTTGTTAAAGCTGTTACTTTACTCGGCTATGAAACGCCTACCCCTATTCAGGCTGCCTCTATCCCGTCTGTCTTGATGGGTCGTGATATACTGGGTTCTGCGCAGACAGGAACAGGCAAAACCGCGTCTTTCACTTTGCCAATGATCGACATTTTGGCGTCTGGACGAGCGAAGGCACGTATGCCCCGCTCGCTTATCCTAGCCCCAACAAGAGAATTGGCTGCTCAAGTCTCTGAGTCATTTAAAAAATTTTCAGTTAACCATAAAATGAGTATGGCCTTGCTGATAGGCGGTGTAAGTTTTTCTGAGCAGGATGCCGCTCTCAGTAAAGGTGTTGATGTGCTTATTGCAACACCTGGACGCTTATTAGATCATTTTGAACGCGGCAAAGTACTACTTCAGGATGTAAAGATTCTAGTCATTGATGAAGCTGATCGTATGTTGGATATGGGCTTCATTCCTGATGTGGAACGCATTGTTGGCTTTTTACCTGTTATGCGGCAGACCCTGTTCTTTTCGGCAACTTTATCTGAGGAAATTCATACAATCGGTAGCAAATTTGTCATGAACCCAAAACTAATTGAGGTTGCCAAACCTGCATCAACAGCCGATACAATCAGCCAGAATCTAGTGCGTACAACTTTTAAGAAGAAACGTGAGGCACTGCGGGATCTGCTGCGCAGCCAGGATATTCAGAATGCAGTGATTTTTTGCAACCGAAAACGAGATATATCAACTTTGCTATCATCGATGAAACGGCATGGCTTCTCAGCGACAGGTCTACACGGCGACATGACCCAGAGTGCACGTCTAGCCGCTCTGGATGAATTCAAAAATGGGCAGATACCCCTGTTGGTTGCATCTGATGTTGCTGCACGCGGCCTTGACATCCCCAGTGTTAGCCATGTGTTTAACTTTGACGTCCCGTCTAACGCAGAAGATTATGTGCATCGTATCGGTCGCACCGGCCGTGCCGGTCGCCATGGCCATGCCTTTACGCTGATTGCTGGTGAGGATGATGAAAAAGCTATATTAGCGATCGAAAAACTAACAGGTCAGCCCATTCCTGTTTTATCGAACACCGACCGGCAGTCGAAAAAAGAGCATTCAACTGACGACGCTGGAAAATCCGCAAAAAAACATCGAGAAAGCCGCACTTTAAATAAAACTGCATCAGATCAGTTAGGCCCGGAAGAGAAAAATCCTGATGAGGTTGATAAAGGCCCTTCCAGACGCCCTGAACAGGGTGAAAAACGCCCTCCCGCCTGGAAAGGAAATAGCTTCAAAGATAGTGATCATATTCCGGCATTCCTACGCTAAATAGGCAAGCAGCACCCAGCTACAGGGCTAATCTGTCGCCGCCGCTAAGGCTTTGACAACGATTTCTTGAAGATTGTCTGACAACTGGAGTTCTGACAGCCATACTACAGATTTTCTCATCAATATTTTGCGGCTAGGCTCTATGTGCGCAAAACGTGTCAGCACCAAAGCAAGCCGGGCTGCAATCTGCGGATTACGGTTGTCCAATTCGGCAATCTGTTCTGCAATAAACTGATACCCACTGCCATCCTCTTTATGAAACTGCACTGGATTGGCCATTGCAAATGTCCCAAGAACCGATCTCAATTTATTCGGGTTATCAGGATCAAATACAGGATCGCGCATCAGTTTTTGCATATGTTGAATTGTGCCTGAAAAAGGTGAAGACGCTTCTAGGCCAAGCCATTTTTCCATAACCAGAGAGGTGTTCCTCCAGCGTTCATAAAAGGCTTCCAGACAGATACCACGAACCTTATGCGTAGTGATGTTGAGAGCCATCAGGCCGCCAATGGATAACGTCATATTCAGATCAGAACTTTGTTCTGCTGCAACACGGACAGCGTTTTCGCTTGCTGAAGTCACCCCCAAATAGATACACCGATTACGTAACGCACGACCAGAAGATGTATCGCACAAGTCCTCTGCCGCCAACGCAAACCTGATCTGCTCTGATAAATGGCTGCCTATTTCACCCTGCAGGGCCTGCCGCGCCTGCCAGATTGCAACCGGGTCAGCTTCTACTGCGTGGTGCTCAACCTCAGACTGACCAGGAATAGATAGACACAAGCACTTGTAATCATTCTTTAAATCTGCATCTTCAAAAATTTTTATCATTGCCTTTATCAGCGCAGTCTCTATGGCCACATTTGCACCATCAGAACCTAGCCGCTGTTCAAGTGCCAGATGCGCCAGACGCTGACAAGCTTCATAACGGTTAAACCCGTCCGTATCATGGGCTGCCAGAATGGCCAGCTCATCCACAGATAAATCATCATGCATACGCACAGGTGCAGAAAAGCCGCGCAAAACAGATGGAACAACGGGCGACACAGATGGCTGCGTCAATTCCAATTCAACATCCATCATATCAGCGGTCAATAATATCGTCTGTTCTAATGCCGGATTCTGCCCTCCAATGCTGAACTTAACGGCATCTCCTGTCTGAGTAACAAGGCCCAGCTTCACGGGAACGGGCATAGGACCAATTGCAGTCGCAGCAGCAGTTTGTTGCAAAGACTGCGACAAAGTCAGATTAATTATGCCTTCAGGGGCAGTATTCCGCTTTACTGTCAGGTTAGGCGTACCTGCTTGACTGTACCACAGCGAAAATGATGACAAATCCATATCATTTGCATCAGCAAGTGCAGCCAGAAAATCATCACAAGTCACAGCCTGCCCGTCATGACGCTGAAAATACAAATCTACACCACATCTATAGCCTTTTGGACCTAGAAAGCTGCTGAGCATGCGAATAACCTCAGCCCCCTTTTCATAAACTGTAGGGGTGTAAAAATTATTAATCTCAGCATAAGTTTCCGGGCGGATAGGATGGGCCGTTGGGCTGGCATCTTCGGGAAATTGAATGGCCCGCAACATAGCGACATCCTCAGCTCTCTTCACAGTTTCATCATGCATATCTGCGCTAAAACACTGATCGCGAAAGACAGTTAACCCTTCTTTTAATGTTAATTGAAACCAGTCACGACAGGTGACCCTGTTACCTGACCAGTTATGAAAATATTCATGCGCTATGATCGATTCAACACGGTTCAGGTCATCATCGGTGGCTGTTGCCGGGTCTGCCAGAACAAATTTACTGTTAAAAATATTCAGGCCCTTATTTTCCATTGCTCCCATATTGAAATGACTAACCGCAACAATCTGAAACAGGTCAAGATCATATTCAAGGCCATAGACGTCCTCGTCCCACCTCATCGAACTTTTTAGGCTTCCCATTGCATGTTCAGTCAGATGCTGATTTCCATGTTCAACCCAAATCTGCAGTGTGACATCACGTCCAGAGACTGTGGTAAAACCATCTTCCACAAGGGCCAAATCGCCTGCAACCAAAGCAAACAAATAACAGGGCTTGGGATGCGGGTCATGCCATAAGGCAAAATGGCGGTCAGGCCCAACAGGTCCATCTTCCACCTTATTTCCGTTGCATAGTAATTGCTTATACTGAAGGTCTGCTTCTATACGCACCGTAAAGATGCTCATGACATCCGGCCGGTCAGGGTAATAGCAGATCCGCCGAAAGCCTTCCGGCTCACATTGTGTACAAAGCATATCACCTGACAGATATAGCCCTTCCAAAGCGGTATTGGCGTAGGGTGTGCATGTTGAGGTAACCTTTACTTGATGCTGACCTGTCAGTCCAGTAATCCGCAGCTGATTACTGTCTAGGCGATACCGATCAACAGTCAGATCCAGGCCGTCAACCTCTACAGACAACAGGCTAAGGCCACGGCCATTTAGTAAGAGCTCATCAGATGGTTTGGCCGCAGGATTAGGCTGTATATCCAGTGTCACACTGACTAGCGTGTCAGGTGAGTTGATGCTCACATCTAGGCGGGTGGTAGTAACAGTCCAGGCAAAGGGGGCGTAATCTAACCGGTTGATCAGTATCGGTGTTTGTTTAGCTTCCATCGCGCGACGTCGTATAGGCTAGCGCACAATGTTTGGAACAATAGGGTTTACCGGGTACGATGGGCGCGCCACAGAAATTGAACTCAACTGTCTTTGGGTCGCCTGAGGGCCAGACACATTTTGACCGAGACCATTTAATATCCCGCAATACAAGACGCAGAGGCAGGTCGCGTTGTTTGACTTCTTTATTCTTTTGTCGTTCCGTCTTTGATATTGGCGATTGCCGTTTGGGCAACTTCAATCTGTGCGCTTTTCCGGCTACCGCGTTACGCGTTACCCCCAACTGTTCACCAATTTGTGAAATGGACAAGCCCGAATCCCACAATTTTTGCAATTTTTCCAGACGTTCTTCTGTCCAGCTTGTTTCTTCAGCCATTAGCCACCCTCATTCGAACCCTGGACCCTTACTTAATCCGCTGACCTTTAAGTTTCAATATGAAATCTTCATCAGCCACTGTTTTTCTCAAATGCGCCAATAAATTCACCAATCAATTCGACCTGATAATCCAGCATGTATCTGCCAACATGCACCGGGCGGCCTGACCGCTGAGCTGCTGTTATCAGGCGGGTCCGCTCAGGGATCATAATTATGTCACACACAAGACAATCAATGCGCAGCAAATTTACATCCAGGGGCATCTCATCATTTTCGTGCAAGCCAAGCGGGGTGGCATTGATCACCATATCATAAGCATGAAAATCAATATGATTGCTTTGTATAGCAAGAACTTTTGTATTTCCACCCAACCTATGAACAAGTTGGACAGCCTCTTCTGCTCGGCTATGCGTCCTGTTGGTTACATCAACACGAGAAATTGGCTGAGCAGCAAGAGATAGAGCAATCGCACGAGCAGCCCCACCAGCACCAAAAATGAGAATCGATTTATCACGCAGGATGTGCTCAGGCGGCAGATCAGTGGGGTTTTCACCCAAAAGACCAGCAACAAAACCATGACCATCAAAATTTTCGCCGAGCAAACGGTCATCATCTGCAAAGCGGACAGCATTCACTGCAGCCGTTGCTCTCGCCCCTGGCCCTAATTCATCACAGAGCGCAGCAAGGTTAAGTTTATGCGGAATGGTGACCGCCGCACCTTTAAAGTTACCGAGTTTTTTCAGACCCTTAATCCCCTCTGACAGCTGTTCTGCGGGAATATCAACAGGCACCATCACAGCATCAATGTTACGTTCAGCAAAAATTCTGTTAAAGATCATCGGAGCCCGCACATGGTCAGTCGGACTGGCAATACAGCCAAACAGACGGGTTGTCCCTGTAATAGCTCTGATAGAATCATGCCTGGTCATTTGCAAGGTTTGCCTCTTCCTGTTCCTCAAAACACTGTTCAGGTCAGGCAGCCTGAAAACAGACTCTTGCCATTTTACCGCCTAAATTCAGCCTGGATTGTCCCTATTGTTATCCTAATCAGCCTTAAAAATCATCAGGAAAGACCTCGACTTTTCAGATAATTAAAAAACAGTAGGGAGCGACGCAATATGAAAAAGACTCAACAAACCCTCTGGCTTGCCGGTTTTACCGGGGTCAGCACAGCCTGCATCATCAGCCTTTTAACCACTGACATAACTTCGGTTGACCGCCCGTCTGCATCGCAACCTGATGCATTGCTGGCGGCAAATGTTGACCAGGACCAGCTGGTGACTCTTCATGAGGTTAAGCAGATGCTTGAGGGTCATTTTGGGCGTCTGGATACCGATAAGGACGGTATGATTAACCCTGATGAATTTGCAGAGCAGCATATCAAACTATTTTTGACAATAGACGCAGATTCCAATCAAAAGCTATCCAAAGCAGAGGTCCGCCTCCACAATATGAAGGGGCTCAGCATGGAAAAGAATATTGCGACTAAAAACCTACTTTATAAGACAACCTTCAAAAAGATTGAAAACTATTGACTATGGCTTTTCTGGCAAAAGTCGATAGTTATTCACCAGCTTTCTCCACTTTCCAAAGCCTCGCTACTATAGCCATAAACACGCCATCTAGACCTCAGACAGGTGATTTGGTTTAGGTCGACTAACCTGCATCTTTAGCAACAAGGTCGAGAGAGGCCGAATTTATACAATAGCGCAAGCCCCCTGCATCGACAGGCCCATCTTCAAACACATGACCTAAATGAGCCTCACACTGGCTACAATGTACTTCTGTGCGGACCATGAAAAAGCTGCGGTCTGACTTTGTACCGACAGCAGTTTCATCAAGAGGTAGCGTGAAAGATGGCCAGCCTGTGCCTGAATCAAATTTGTCCTGACTGCCAAATAAGGCTGCTCCGCAACAGACACAGTGATAGGTCCCATCTTTGTCACAGTCATGGTATCTACCTGTGAACGCCCGTTCAGTGCCGTGCTTGCGGGTAATATGATATTGTTCCGAGGTCAGTTGCTCTTGCCATTCCCGATCAGATTTCACAATTGTGGGACTCATGCAGCACCCCTCTTTAACTTCATTTTTTGCCAGACATTCTCTAATGTGGCTGGCATATCAATATGGACAATACCAAGCGCGTCACACAATGCAGAAATTACAGCAGGTGGGGCGCCAATCGCTCCAGCCTCTCCAGCACCTTTAACACCAAGAAGGTTGTTCTGGCAGCGGGTACCGCGGCGTGAAATTGAAAATGAGGGCATATGGTCAGCACGTGGCAAGGTATAGTCCATCAGCGAACCAGCCAGCAGTTGCCCGTCTTCATCATAAGCGACGTGTTCATAAAGCGCCTGCCCAATCCCTTGCGCAATTCCGCCATGTATCTGGCCTTCCAATGTTAAAGGGTTGATGATCTCGCCAAAATCATCAACCACAGTATAATTTACAATTTCCGGGCGATAGGTCTGCTGGTCAACTTCAATCTCAACAATATGACAGCCATAGGGATAAGTCGCCCCATCAGTTGTATAATCATGCACCCGGTTCAACGGATGCTGGGCCGGGTCATCGGTAGCAATAAGTCTGACCAAATCCTCAATTGTCACCGACTGGTTTGTTCCCGCAGCAGTGAATATTCCCTCTGCAAACTGAATGTCACTTACCTCTGCCTGCAAATGCTCAGCCGCAAACGGTAGCGCTTGGTCTGCAATCATACCTGCAGCCTGCATCAATGTAGAACCCAGAACGGCGGACATGCGGGCTCCACCTGTTGTTCCTGGCGGTGTGCGCAGACTATCGCCCTGCACAATATTAATCAACTCAGCATCGTAACCAAGCCTGCCAGAAAAAATCTGCGTTAATGTGGTGCGATGAGCCTGGCCATTATCCTGTTGCGCAGCATAGACAGTTGCTGTTCCGTCTTTATGAAATTCAATATCTACGCTTGCACCACCGCCGCCGCCACATTGCTCTAGATACATGGACAACCCAATACCGCGCCATTTACCTTGTTCTCCACTGACCTTACGCCGCGCATCAAATCCCAGCCAGTCTGCCTTCTCCATCGCCTCAGCCAGCAGGCCCGGCATATCTCCTGAATCAACTGTTCCGCCCTCAACCATCTTGTAGGGAATCTGCTCAGGCTTGATTAAATTCACCTGGCGAACCCCAACTCTGTCCATGCCCACTACATCAGCAATATGGTCCATGAGACGTTCCAGCAGATAATTAGCTTCGGGACGCCCTGCACCGCGGAAAGCATCGACAGCTGGCGTATTGGTCACAATCCCGCGCACTTCCATGCCGGCAACAGCAATATCATAAGGCCCTGTCAGAGTTCTACAAGCAGACAACGTAGGAATATATATACTGAAATTTGAAAGCCAAGCTCCCATATTAGCATACACTATGACGTCCAGAGCGACAATCTTGCCTTGCTCATCAACAGCCGCTCTGGCTTTAGTACGGTTGTCACGGCCATGCAAATCAGATAGGTAAGAATCTGTTCTTTCCTGCTGCCAACGGACAGTTTGGCCAACTTTTTTTGCCGCCCAGGCAATACAGAGCTGCTCAGGATGCAGAAATATCTTGTAACCAAATCCGCCGCCCACATCACCTGTCAAAAGCTGAATTTGTTCATTTTTCATATTAAGCGCTTTAGCGATTTGGGCAGAAAGACCAACGGGCCCTTGTGTTCCACTCCATATCCGCAAGCCACCATTCTCCTTGATCGGCTGGGCCACCATTGGCCGCGTTTCCATAGCATTTGGCATAATTCGGCTGTTTATCACATCAACCTCAACCAGTCGCGCCCCCGATTCTATGGCCGCATCTATCGCTGAACGTGCTTTATCAATTGTCCCAGCTTCCCATGTGAAAACCGTATTATTTGGATAACAATCATAAAGCTGTGGCGCATTTGGCTCTGTTGCTTCATATACATCACACACCGAGTCCAGGATGTCATAATCGACATCGATCAACTCTACCGCATCCAACGCCTGCTGCCGCGTGTCCGCGACCACCATAGCAACTATATCGCCTGCATGCCGGATGATATCACGCGCCATAGCTGACTTCGTTGTTCTTGGAATCTGTGAGCCGTCACGGTTCTCTACATATTGCTGGCAGTGAATTTCACCGACATTTTCCTCATCCATGTCAGCTTGACTAACCACCAATTGAACACCGGCTAAATTTCGCGCCTCTGTCAGGTCCAAACGTGTAAGTTGTGCATGAGCAAAAGGCGAGCGCAGGAAAGCGACAGCCAAGCCATGTCCGGGCAACTGGTCATCTGTAAACTGACCTTTACCAATCAGCAAGTTGACATCTTCAATCCGCTTTACCGTCTGCCCTACACCAAATTTCATAATGATATGTCCCTGTATCTCACTCGATAAACTAAACTAGTATTGTAAAATTACTCCAGATCCACACAATAGAAAATAAAGGGGTTTTTTCTGGTTTCAACTCCCTTTTCCGAATTCAACCCAGGTTACATGAACACGGTAACCTGTTGTAAGCCAACATAAGAAACCAAATATAAGCGCAAACACAGAAAAGTAATCCGGATACAGCAAAATCAACACAAAAAAAGCGAGAGTTTCTGTGCCTTCTGTCAGTCCGCCAAGATAGGCAAAACTTTTTGTTTTTTTGAATTGATGCGCATCAACTGCGCTATTTTTGGCATCCAAAATTGCATATGCCAGGAAACTGCTGCCTGTTCCAACAAAGCTTAGCATTAAAAATGCGGCAACTATTCCCTTTTCAGGATGAGTTACTGCAAAACAGAAAGGCACAAACGCATAAAATATAAAATCGCATACAATATCCAAATAACCGCCAAAATCAGTTGGCTGGCTTAACCGTGCAACAGCCCCATCCAGACCATCACACATTCGGTTCAACAGAAGTGCCCCAAGAGCCCAGCCATAAGCTTCAACACAAATCAGCACGCCACAGCAAAATCCAAATCCAAACCCAATCACAGTTAGGGTATTGGCATTAAGTCCAAACCGAAGACAAAGTTTGCCAAGCTGAATAAGGCTAGGAGCAATCAATGGTTTCAGTTTGGCATCAAACATCAGGTTTTCTGTCCTTTCGTGCCACTGTAGGACACATTAAGGTCAGACGACGAAGGATTAAAGTGTCTGACCAAGCTGTGTTTGCGCTGCCAAACAACGTTGCCCAGGGACAATATTCAAAGGTGCCGAAGAGATAAAGGTAACTATCACCACCCCTCTGAACAACGCCAGCCCTGCAGGGTCAGATACCATAGTCTGGCGACCTTCACGCAGAAAACATTGGATTAATCTACACCATTTATCACCAAATTGTACCATTTCAACAAGATGCCCCTTTTTTGTTCGCCAAGTGATCTCGCGGCGCGCACATAGATCATTCGGAACCCCATCAAGGGCTTTGAATTTGAAACTCCCATCGACCCATGTGATGTCCTCTAATTGGCCTGCGACTGGCGCATAATGCAGATGGCTGTCAAACCAATCTGGCTGAAGTATAACTGTCTTAGTGCCATCACTACTTTCATCGACGGATATAATTCGTCCATCAACAGGGGCATAGACCGTTTCATCCAGCCTGATGTATGATTCTGGCTGCACCATAACACGAAGAATTAAACTGATATATAACAGCAACCCTAGACCGAGCACACCAAACGGAAGGTACAAAGCCAGCAAGCCAATACAAAACAGCCCAACACAGGCTTTTACAGGCCAGCCAGGAACGGTTGACGGTGTTATAACCAGATCAGAAAACTTCTTTTCACTACTCACGAAGGGCCTTTCTTAACTGTTTTGGCTTATCTATTTTGCTTTTATTCTGGCAACGCAAATATCTGAGCAGGGTAAATTAAGTCAGGATCTGCGATAAGGTCTTGATTGCGTTTCACAATATCAAGATATCGAATACCATCACCATAGGTCCGATAAGCTATACGCCAAAGCATGTCACCTTTTTCAATTATAATCATTTCACTACCATCACGGCCAACATCAAGCTGACTTAAGCTAAAATCCAACTGGTGTGAGACAATGACTTTATTGGTTGCGTCCAGCAAATGACTGACCAGAAGACCAGACTCTCCCTTCAATCCGCGAAGAGAAATGCGGGCTGTCCAATCTCCGCTGTTCTTGTCATGATTGGCAATAAAAACACGGTCATTCAGGATTCCGCGCACAGCCTCTCCACCATTTGACATCCCTTTGATGAAAAGGCTGTCCTGATCAGCCCAGCTTAGAGTCATCACTGACAATCTGACCGGTTCAATCAAAACAGCATTCAAATCAGCATTTAAGTCCGTCGTGCCTACTGTCTGCCGTCCTATTTGTGTTTGTGGAGTGCCGGCAAGAGCATTTGGCGCCTGTATTAATTCCGCCTCAGACGGTTCGGTCATTGGCACAAGGGCAATAAGTGGGATATCCTGTCCTGATATTCCCAATTCGACAATGACCGCCTGGTCTGCTCTGTAAACCTTACCATCAGACGCTATCATCTCGGCGATGATCAAATGTTCCCCAGCGGTAAGCGGTTGTTCAGCAACCGCCACCCATTCACCATCCACTGACACAGATGTTTGGGCTAACATTTTATTCTTTTCAAAAATTACCACATCTGCATTCGCACTCCCTTGGCCTGCAAAAACTGCTGTTCCGTCAGGGCCTATACGGACCACATCAATCTTCAAAGAAGGTGTGTCGTCAGGATCAGCCTGTTTCTCCGGATCAGATTGCTTTGCAGCAGTGTCAGATGTTTCTTCTGTTTTATCTGTCTGACCTTTAGCCATGTTTTCTTTGTGTTCTTCTGTACCCTCATCTGTGACGACAGAAATTGCTGAGGAGGATTTAGGATCAGATGTTGTATAAAACATCCAGATAAGAGCCAAAGCGGCAAGCCCCCCCCCCTATTATTAATAAACCAGCAATGAGCACTCGCATGTGCCGTCCCCTCGCATAAATTTGCCTGAAACATCCTCTCAATTTATCGTATAGTTGAAACTTTATGATGACAAATATATTTAAGTGACCAACGTCCTAAACCTGCACTTCTCTTGCCCTATTGGTCTAGTTGCCCGATAGTGACATTACCTTTTACATGTGGCGGTAATGTAGGAATTACTTTAATCTTCGACTGTTAACAATAATCTGCCTTGCAGAACAGGGCCTGCGAGAAACACTTAGGCCAGAAAGAGAAAACTATGGCGAATTTCTGTGTGTTTGGCGGCGCAGCAAAAGGGACTTCAGAACAATTCATAAATGATGCTGAAACCGTGGGGCGTATGATCGCCGCGCGTGGCCACAAGCTGATATATGGTGGCGGGCGGACAGGATTAATGGGGGCTGTGTCAGGAGGCGCGCTGGATGCCGGCGGATATGTGCATGGCATCATTCCTTATTTCTTAGAATCGCTTGAAGTTGGAAACCACCAGGTCCAAAAGCTGGATGTAGTAGAAAATATGCATGAACGGAAGGCAAAAATGTATGTCGAGGCTGATGGTTTTATTGTCCTGCCTGGCGGATTAGGCACAATGGATGAGTGGCTGGAAGTCATGACATGGAACCAGTTGGGCCTTTTAAAGGCGCCCGTATTTGTAATGAATACCGATAGCTACTGGCAGGCGCTCTTGAATATGATTGACCATGCTAACAATACCGGCTTCATCCATTCCAAAGGTGTGTTTGAGATGCATGTCGCTGCTACTCCAGATGAGCTCATTGACCTGATTGACGATAAGCATCAAGCTCCCGGGTAAAGATGTTATAAGACACTTTCAAGACCTTGCGTATGAAGTCAAATCACAGTAAACCAACTCTGCACAATTTCAAAATATCAGTCCATCGGGTGCCGCAATGCCATTCGCTTCAACCGGACCAAATAAATGATTTGACTTAAAAAATTGAGGGAGTCGATGAGTAAAATTAAAGTAAAAAATCCCGTAATCGAAATGGACGGGGATGAGATGACCCGGATCATCTGGCAAAAAATCAAAGATAAGTTAATCCACCCTTATCTGGAAATTGATCTTAAATATTTTGACCTTAGCATAGAAGCCAGAGATGCAACAGATGACCAGATCACCATTGATGCAGCGAATGCGGTCAAAAAATATGGGGTTGGAGTCAAATGTGCCACCATCACGCCTGATGAAGACCGGGTTGACGAATTTAACCTGAAAAAAATGTATAAATCACCCAATGGCACGATCCGGAATATCTTGGGCGGCACTGTGTTCCGTCAGCCGATCATCTGCAGTAATGTCCCACGCCTGGTCCCCGGCTGGACCCGGCCAATTGTGATTGGCCGCCATGCCTTTGGTGACCAGTATCGCGCAACAGACATAAAAGTGTCAGGGCCGGGTACGCTGACCTTGACCTTCCAGCCTGCTGATGGCAGCCATGCGACAACAGAGACTGTTTATGATTTCCCAGATGGCGGTGTGGCCATGGCCATGTATAATCTTGATGAGTCCATCAAGGGATTCGCCCGGGCCTGCCTGAATTATGGCCTTGACTTAGGCTGGCCTGTTTATCTTTCAACCAAAAACACAATCATGAAAGTCTATGACGGTCGGTTCAAAGATTTGTTTCAGGAAGTGTTTGACACTGAATACAAGGACAGATTTGAAGCAGCTGGTATCATTTATGAACATCGCCTTATAGATGATATGGTTGCTTGCGCGATGAAATGGGATGGTGGTTTTGTCTGGGCCTGCAAAAACTATGATGGCGATGTACAGTCTGACACAGTCGCTCAAGGCTTTGGATCACTAGGGCTTATGACATCTGTGCTGATGACCCCTGATGGAAGAACAATCGAGGCAGAAGCCGCACATGGCACGGTCACTCGTCATTACCGGCAACACCAGCAGGGTAAAACAACCTCTACCAATCCTATCGCATCTATTTTTGCCTGGACACGCGGACTATCTTACAGGGCCAAATTTGACGACACGCCAGAAGTTGCACGTTTTGCTGAAACCCTCGAAAAAGTTTGCATCCAGACTGTTGAAAAAGGCAAGATGACAAAGGATCTAGCCATTCTGATCAACCCGGATCAGAGCTATCTGAGCACAGATGAGTTTCTAGATGCGTTGGATGTGAACCTGCAAAAAGTGATGCTTGGGTAAAGCACATAACTTTATCCAAACAGACAACAATTCAGCTTGGCATTTGCTTTGCTGTTGTTTTCAAAATAAGCTTATCCTGAAAGAGCCGCCCGCACAGCCGCGATAGCCGCATCAGCCTGGCCTGCCTCAGGCCCGCCAGCTTGTGCCATATCCGCACGACCTCCTCCTCCGTGGCCGCCTAAGGCATCAGACGCAAGGCGCACCAGATCGACCGCATTATGGGTTGCTGTCAGATCATCAGTGACAGACACCACACAGGATGCCTTATTTTCATCTGTGGCAACCAAACAAATTACAGATGAGGCTACCCCTTGCCGGAACTGATCAGCCATGGCTTTTAAGTCCTTTGCCGGAGTATTTGGCAATATCCGAGCAATATAAGCCAGATTTCCAATTTGTTCAGCTTCTGCTGTCCCGCTGCCTGTTGCTATCTGACGCCGCAGTTTTGTAACTTCCTTTTCAAGAGCCTTGCGCTCCTCCAGTAACTGTGCCACACGCGACGCCAACTGTTCTGGAGGTGTTTTTAGCTCGACTGATAATTCAGAAAGAATTGCTTTATTAGCCACCAGCCCAGCAAGCCCGGCGGCATGTGTTGCCGCCTCAATCCGTCGTACACCCCCAGCCACTGCCGATTCAGATATAACATGTAACAATGCAATATCGCCTGTTTGATCAACATGTGTTCCCCCACACAGCTCAACTGACCAGGCTGATCGGCCAACCTGAGCTGCTACCCCACCCATTGAAACAACCCGCACCTCATCGCCGTATTTTTCACCAAACAGGGCTAGCGCCCCTTCATTGATCGCTTCATCAGGGGCCATGATTTTCGTAGCGACCTGACTGTTCATGCGGATACGATCATTTACGATCGCCTCAACAGCAGAAATTTCTTCATTTGTCATTGGTTTCGGATGTGAGAAATCGAATCGCAGCCGCGTATTTGTCACCAAAGATCCTTTCTGCGCTACGTGATCTCCCAACACCTGACGTAATGCTTCATGCAAGAGATGTGTTGCGCTATGATGGGCCCTCAGTCCGGCGCGACGGCTGGCATCAACTTTCAAAGACACAGCCTGTCCCAGTGCCAATGTCCCTGTATGAATCTGGACATGATGCAAAACTAAACCAGCTGTCTTGACAGTGTTGGTCACCACAGCAGAGCCATCAGTCCATCCCATCACACCTGTATCACCAACCTGACCACCTGATTCGCCATAAAAGGGTGTCTGATTGACACAAATAATCACCTCATCACCTTCTTTAGCTGTATCCACAGGATGCGCTTTTTTCAGTATATCAGCCACAACAGCTTCCGAGGCCAGATTGGCATAACCTAGAAATTCGGTTGGCCCGTTTTTATCTGCCAACTCAAGATAAATCTTTTCATCTGCTGTCTCGCCTGAACCTGCCCAGGCTGCACGAGCCGCTTCTTTCTGTGCTTTCATAGCAGCACTGAATCCAGCCACATCAACCGTCCAGCCATAACCCCGCATAAAATCTTCAGTCAAATCAAGTGGAAAGCCATAAGTGTCATACAAGCGAAAAGCCGTATCGCCGCCAAGAACCCCGCCAGTGGCCTTACCCTCTACTTCTGTTGCCAACAATTTCAAGCCCCTAGCTAGGGCTTCTTTAAACCGAGTCTCTTCAAGTCGCAGCGTTTCAGTGACAAGCGTTTCCGCACGCACAAGTTCAGGGTAATGCCCTCCCATTTCACGAACAAGCGACGGCACCAAACGATACATCACAGGGTCCGCACAGCCCAACTGATGCAAATGTCGCATCGCACGGCGCATAATCCGCCGCAGGACATAACCTCGCCCCTCATTTGACGGCAGCACTCCATCAGCAATTAGAAAACCAGCTGAACGCAAATGATCAGCAACTACGCGGTGAGAGGTATTCTGCGGACCGTCAGCATCTGTGCTAGACACATCGGCAGACGCCTCAATCAAGGCACGCATCAGGTCAATATCATAATTATCATGCTTGCCCTGAAGAACAGCAGCAACCCTCTCAAGCCCCATGCCGGTATCAATAGATGGCCGCGGCAGGTTTAGACGATCTGTCTCAGTCTGCTCATACTGCATGAAGACAAGATTCCAGATCTCTATAAACCTGTCGCCATCTTCATCTGGCGAACCCGGAGGACCACCTGAAATCTGATCCCCATGATCATAGAAAATTTCTGAGCAGGGCCCGCACGGACCAGTTGCACCCATCGACCAGAAATTATCTGTTGTTGAAATGCGTATAATTCTATCATCAGACAGGCCGGCAATTCTGCGCCAAAGAGCAGCTGCTTCCTCATCTTCAGAATAAACCGTGACCAACAATTTGTCTTTGTTCAGGCCAAATTCACCAGTGACCAGCGACCAGGCTTGTTCAATCGCGACCTCCTTGAAATAATCACCAAAGGAAAAATTCCCTAGCATTTCAAAAAATGTGTGATGGCGCGCGGTATAACCAACGTTTTCAAGATCATTATGCTTGCCACCCGCCCGCACACATTTCTGTGAAGTTGTTGCCCGACCGTAGGGGCGGCGTTCAAGCCCAGTAAACACATTCTTAAACTGCACCATGCCCGAATTGGCAAACATTAAAGTCGGATCATTCTGTGGCACAAGCGGACTAGAGGCGACAATTTCATGGTCACGTCCGGCGAAAAAGGATAAAAAGGCAGATCGAATTTCAGAAACAGACGTCATGGCGGGTTCTTGTCTATAAGTACTGTTGAATTGTATAGCCAGTCAGGCGGACAGCATAAAAATGCTGTACTACTGACAATAACCTTTTCCGTTTTAAGCAAAACCGCTTGCGCTTGTCCAGACTTACCTGCCTGTCTTGTTTCTAACACAGGCAAGCAAGGATATCTTCTTAACCGTTAAGCATCTACCTCTTCTTCATTGGCGATGCTGGTGTCCATCATCTGTTCCTGAACAAGTCCGGCATTTGAACGGATCGCTGTTTCCAATTCATTCGCAATGTCTGGATTTTCCTGCATGAATGTTTTTGCATTCTCACGCCCCTGCCCAATCCGCTGGTCGCCATAGGAAAACCAAGACCCAGATTTTTCAACCAAACCAGCGGAAACACCAAGATCAAGAAGCTCGCCTGTCTTAGAAATGCCCTCTCCATACATGATATCAAATTCAACTGTACGGAACGGAGCCGCCACTTTGTTTTTCACCACCTTAACCCGGGTCTGATTGCCAACCACATCATCCTTGTCCTTGATCGCCCCGATGCGGCGAATATCCAGACGGACTGATGCGTAGAATTTAAGCGCATTTCCGCCTGTTGTGGTTTCAGGGTTTCCAAACATGACCCCGATTTTTAAACGAATCTGATTGATGAAAATCACCAGACAGTTTGACCGCGCAATAGATGAGGTCAGCTTCCGCAAAGCCTGACTCATTAAACGCGCATGCAAACCAACATGATGATCGCCCATCTCACCTTCCAGTTCTGCCCTTGGCACCAGAGCCGCTACAGAATCAACAACCAAAACATCAATTGCGCCAGATCGCACCAACGTATCAGCAATTTCCAAAGCCTGCTCACCGGCATCTGGCTGCGAAATCAGCAAATCATCTAGATTCACACCCAGTTTACGTGCATAGGTTGGATCAAGGGCATGTTCAGCGTCCACAAATGCACAATTTCCTCCTGAAGCCTGCGCTTCTGCCACCGCATGAAGGGCAAGTGTAGTTTTGCCTGACGATTCAGGACCGTAAATCTCGATAATGCGTCCCTTTGGAAATCCGCCTATACCAAGAGCGATATCCAGGCCCAAGGAACCTGTTGATATTGCCTGAATATCAACCACGCTGTCCCGCTGGCCCAACTTCATGACTGAGCCTTTGCCAAAAGCTTTTTCAATCTGGCCGATGGCAGCATCAAGTGCCTTAGTCTTATCTGTTTCGTTCATTTTCAGTTCCAAAAGTTCTGCGCCCATTAGAAGCCTCCATCTTGCATAGTCTGTTTGCTCTGTCCATCACCGGATTATTCAGAACTTGTTTTTTCTCCTCTACATCTACAAGAATCATCATTAGTAACTGTATAAATGCAGATGATGACTTTTATATGTACTGTTTTTGTTCTGTTTGCAACTTTAATATTCACCTTTTGTTCTTTTTTTGAGGTCTATT
>CABYIQ010000009.1 GCA_902518965.1 uncultured SAR116 cluster alpha proteobacterium | reverse complement strand
CAAGCAGGAAGAACAACATGAACATCATAACCAAGCCTCGCCGCATCCAGGGCTGAGTAGGCAACACAGTAATCTGTTGCCAGCCCCGCTAGGACAAGCTGCCCAACAGTTCTGTTCTGAAGATAGCCATGCAGGCCTGTAACTGTGGTCTGGTCATTTTCAAAAAAAGCTGAATAGCTATCGATGGCCGAGCGAAATCCCTTACGGATAATCATATGGGCCGCATCAATCTGCAACTCGGGATGAAAGGCGGCACCAGCACTGCCCTGAACACAATGATCCGGCCACAAGGTCTGCATCCCATAGCTGAACTCTATTGCATCAAATGGTCTTCGGCCTTCATGACTCGTCGCAAAGCTAGCATGCCCATCAGGGTGCCAGTCCTGTGTTGCCACAATATGGGCAGCAGAGGTGATCATAAGGTTAATCGGCGCCACCACCTGGTCACCGTCCTGGACGGCCAGCTGGCCACCTGGGCAAAAATCATTCTGGACATCGATGACCAGAAGGGCCGTATTATCTGCTGTTAGATCGAGTTTGCTGGTCATTTGTGTAATCCTGTCATTTCTTTCCAGTGTACCCGGCATAAAGAGACATATTTATCATTGCCCCCAATTTCAATTTGGGCACCGTCTGTTACCGTTTCGCCTGTCTCTGTCAGGCGGGTCACCATGGTCGCCTTTCGCCCGCAATGGCAGATAGTTCTGATTTCTCGCAAAGTATCTGCCATAGCCAATAGAACAGCTGAACCAGGGAAAAGCTGACCTCTGAAATCTGTGCGCAAACCATAGCACATGACTGGAATATTGAGCTGGTCAACAACAACGCTCAACTGCCACACCTGATCAACAGACAGGAATTGTGCCTCATCAACCAGCAGACAATCCAAAGCCTGTTGTTCATGCGCACGCCGTGTTAACTGTTCAATATCTGTATCAGCTGCAAAAGTCAGCGCCTCTGCACCTAAACCAATGCGTGACCCAATCCGCCCTTTGCCTGCCCTGTCATCAAAAGCAGCAGTCAACAGCAGCGTGTTCATTCCTCGCTCGCGGTAATTATGAGACGCCTGCAAAAGAATCGTTGATTTGCCGGCATTCATCGCCGAATAGGAAAAATACAGCTTGGCCACGATAATCGTCTCAATGTTCAAATTTTAATACAGACAGTCTGGCTTTGGCTAAATCAACTAGCCAAAAAAGTCCAGTTAAAACAGGTTCTGCTTCTTGGGCAAAGACAGAATTGAAATCAGTTTCAAAACACTTTATCGTTTCACCTTCAACAGCTCATAAAGCAGAGTGGGTAAATAATCATGTCTCAGCCAGCGGAATCAGCGCAGATGTTCACTCTTCTAGACCATCCTTTAGTTGGAATGAAAATGACAACGTTACGTGACCAACGCACACCGCCACAGCAATTTCGGCGGACGTTACATGAAATCGCCGGGCTGATGAGCTTTCATGCGTTTGCGCATCTACGCTGCGATGCGCGTGATGTACACACACCGCTTGAAACGACAACCGGGCAATATCTGCAAAGCCCTGTTCCTTGCCTTTTATCCATTCTACGTGCAGGGAACGGGTTGGTTGACGCGCTGTCAGCAATCCTGCCAGAAGCAGCCATTGGTCATTTGGGTGTGCAGCGTGACCCGAAAACGCACAGGCCTGTCTACTACTATGAAAAACTGCCAGCGGACATCGAACAGCGGCAGGTTATCATGGCTGACCCGATGCTGGCAACCGGCGGCTCTGCCATCATGGCTGCTGATCGTATGAAGAAAAAAGGCTGTAACGGCCTTGTCTTTGTCTGTCTGATCGCAGCCCCTGAAGGCGTCTCCGCCTTTCAGCATGCGCATCCAGACATACCAATAATCACTGCCGCCCTTGACCGACAGCTAGACAAAAACTGCTATATTCTACCTGGCCTCGGTGACGCGGGTGACAGGATTTATAATACGGTTTAGACCGTTGCTGCCGGCCTGCTGGTTTTTAGCAAAAATAATGAAAAGGGGATCTATTCAGATAAGTTATCCAAATTATCTGGCCCAAAACTATAGGGCAAAAGTGCATCAAGCGTAAAAGTCTGGCGCGGGCCTGCCTCATCACAAATCACAATTTGTGTATCTGCTGCTCCAAATTCACGAATTTTCTGACGACAGCCCCCACAGGGTGTGCATAACAACTCACCTCTGCCTGCTACAGCGATTTTCCGGATCTGACGTCCGCCCGCCATAATCAGAACCGAAATGGCACTGGCCTCAGCACAGCAGCCTTGCGGATAAGCAGCATTTTCAATATTTGCGCCACTGTGGATATTTCCCTTTTCATCCAATATCGCGGCCCCGACAGCAAAACCGCTATATGGGGCATAGGCCTTTTCCATCGCAGCGATTGCTGCTTTTATCAATTTGTCACACATAAATTATCTTTCTTTGATATAAGGCACCCCGATTGCTCGTGGTGGTGAGGCTTTGCCAATAAAACCTGCCAACAAAATCACCGTCAAAAGATAAGGCAAAACAAGAATCAAGTCTGTTGATATATGACCAATCACAGGTATTTCCACACCCTGCAGTCTGGCCGCCAGTGCATCCATAAAACCAAACATAAGACAAGCCAGTAAAGCAGGCACAGGGCGCCATTTTCCAAAAATCAGCGCCGCCAGCGCGATATAGCCTTTGCCTGCAGCCATCTCACGGATAAAGCCTGCACCATGCGCCGTTGACAGATAGGTGCCAGCAATCCCGCATAAAACACCTGCAATAATCACAGCCTGAAACCGCAGTCCAGATACGCTGACCCCTGCACTATCAACAGCTTCCGGTTTTTCACCAACCGCCCGTAGACGCAGGCCAAATGTGGTTCTGAACACCACATAACCTGTGACAATCACGGAGAACAAAGCGACCCAAACAAGAAGATTATGACCAGAAATGATCTCCTTATAAATCGTTCCCAGCACGGGAACATGCTCAGCTTGTTCGGCAAAAGGCAGTACAATATCTGTGAAGCGCTCAGATTTATTCAGAAACGGTGTCTGCCCACCCTGCGCAAATAAGGCTATGCCCAATGTCACTGTGAGACCTGATGCCAGAATATTAATGGCCAGCCCGGAAATAACCTGGTTGCCCTTATGAGTGATACAAGCAAAGCCATGAATTAGACTCAGCATAACAGAGACAAGAATGCCTCCAGCTAGACCAAGCAGAGGCGAGCCCGTCAGAGCAGCCATACTGGCGGCTGCAAAAGCCGACATCAGCATCTTGCCTTCAAGAGAAATATCTATGATACCTGAGCGTTCTGAAAACAGGCCGGCCATCGCACACAAAATAAGCGGTGTGGCAACCCGCAGAGTTGCATCGATAGTCAACGCAAATTGTAGCCAGAGGTCAGCCATTACCCGCTCCCTGTTGGTTTGCGCAGACTGCTGTAGACCCTGATAACGGCAGGCATGAACAGATAAGCAAGCGCCCCTGAAAACAGAATGATGAGGCCCTGGATCATCAGGACCATTTCACGCGTTATGGTCTGGAATTCAAAGTCAAGTTCTGCCCCACCCTGATATAAAGCCCCAAACAGCAGGCTGGCCAGCACAATCCCAATGGGATGATTACGGCCCATCAATGCTACCGCAATGCCCGTAAACCCATATCCTGATGTGAAATTCAAAATTACACGTTGCTGCACGCCCAGAATTTCGTTCAGCGACATCATGCCAGCAAGCGCGCCAGAGATAGCCATTGCGATCATGATAATCTTGGCCGGATCATGGCCTGCATATATGGTTGCCCGCTCGCTGTGGCCTGTTGCCCTGATAATATAGCCCAGCTTAGTCCGCCAGATCAGATACCAGACCCCAAAACAGGCTAGTAGCGCAATCACAAAAGACAGATTTAAAGGTGAGCGCGATACTGAAAATCCAACCATCTGCAGTACTTCATAAACCAAGGGCAGATTAATGCCGTCTGCAAAGCTTCTTGTTTCCGGTGACATCTGGCCAGGGGCCATCAACATGCCTGCTAGAAGCCAGACCATGATAGATGAGGCAATGAAGTTAAACATAATCGTCGTGATCACGATATGACTGCCGCGTCTGGCCTGAAGCCAGCCTGGGATCACTCCCCAGACAGCCCCGAAGGCTGCCGCAGCGGGAACAGCCAAAATCACGACCAGCAGAGGCGGCAATACTGAATCCAGAAACAACACAACAAGACCTACACCTAGCCCGCCAATCATCGCCTGCCCTTCACCGCCGATATTAAACAGCATTGCATGAAATGCGACAGCCACAGCAAGACCTGTAAAGATAAAATTGGTGGTGTAGAACAGCGTGTAGCCCAGCGCGCCGTCATATACAAAGGCGCCCTTGATCATGACCCCCATCGCCACAAATGGGTTCTCGCCGATGATGGCAATGATGACACCTGCTACAGTCAGGGCCGCCATGAGATTCAGCACGGGCAGCAAACCAATATCAATCCAGCGAGGAAGCGACGAAGCGTTCATAAACTATTTGGCTTTCTGTTGACGAGGCGGCGCGGCGGTTACACCGGCCATCATCAGACCAATTTCCTGAATATCTGTATCTGCCTTGCGGACAATACCCATGCTCTTCCCTTCATTCATCACCATGACCCGATCTGACAGGCTCATGATTTCATCCAGTTCAACAGAAACCAAAATCACAGCACAGCCCTTATCACGCATCGCCAGTAACTGTTTATGGATAAACTCAATCGCGCCAATATCCACACCTCTGGTCGGCTGGCCAACAAGCAGAATAGCTGGCTGAGAAGACAACTCGCGAGCTAGTACAATCTTTTGCTGATTGCCTCCCGAAAACAGATTGCTCTTTAAGGTGGGTTCTGCAGGCCTAACATCATAAGAAGTCATCAGGGTCTTACAATGTGCCGCCATTACAGCTGGTGACAAAATAGGCGACCGTCCTCCCATCAAATCAGCATATTCATATCCCAGCACAGCCGATTCAGCTGCTGTAAAAGGTAGAATCAAGCCCATAGCATGTCTATCTTCAGGCACATGGGCCAATCCAAGACGTTTGACTTCTGAAGGAGATGCCGGCTGTTCCGCAGTAATTTTTCTATTACCAATCTGAACCGTTCCGGACGTTATCTTCCGGATCCCTGCCAGCACCTCAAGCAATTCAGACTGTCCATTCCCAGAAACCCCAGCGATACCCAGTATTTCACCCTGATGGACTGAAAAACTGATATCAGACAGGCTGGTGACGCCAGATGTTTCAGTTACCGTCAGATGCTCTGCATTTAACATAGCCTGACCAGCCTGCGCTGCTTGATACCCCACATCCAGCAATACTGGCCGGCCAACCATCATTTGCGCAAGTTGCTGGGGGTTTGTCTGTGCTGTCTGCAGATGATCCACCATCTCACCAGACCGCATGACAGACACAAAATCCGTCACTGCCATGATTTCCTTCAGCTTATGCGTGATCAGCAAAATCGTCACCCCTTGCGCTTTAAGGGTGCGTAAAATATCAAAAAGCTGCTCTGTTTCCTGAGGTGTCAGCACACCTGTTGGCTCATCAAGAATTAATATCCGTGCCCCACGATACAAGGCTTTCAGAATTTCAACGCGTTGCTGTAGGCCGACAGGCAAGTCCTGCACAGCTGCCTGAAGGTCTACGCTTAACCCATAACGCTCAGTTATGCCCTTCAAAGAAGCTTCTGCCTGCCGCCCACCAGCTTTCAAATCAGAACCACCCTCATGCCCCAGAATAATATTCTCTAATACAGTGAAATTCGGCACCAGCATGAAATGTTGATGCACCATCCCGATCCCCGCTGCTATCGCATCAGCAGAACTGCGCAGCCTGACTGGCTCACCAGATATGGCTACAGTGCCAGAATCAGCGCTGTAGAACCCATACAAGATAGACACAAGCGTTGATTTACCTGCGCCATTCTCGCCGACAATGCCGTGAATGGTTCCCGGCACAACAGATAGGCAAACATCCTTATTCGCCTGCACAGAACCAAAGGTTTTATTTATATTATCCAAAGAAATAGCAAGAGGCGATGAATCATCGCCTCTTGCTTCTGAAATTGTTTTGTCAGCCATCCTATGATTTCCGGCTAGTCAAATCAGCCTGATTTAGTATGGACAGTTTGAATCGCTCATAAAATCATGAACAACAACTTTACCTGACAGAATATCGCCCCGAGCTTTTTCAACGGCTGATTTAATGCTGGCTGTGACCAGGGATGCGTTATTTTCGTCAAGTGCCCAATCGACACCCCCTTCAGCGACACCAAGAACTTTGACACCTGAAGAAAAAGAACCGCTCATTGCGTCTTTAAAGGTCTCGTAAGCTGCCACATCCACTCGCTTGAGCATGGAGGTCAAAACTGAGCCTGGGGCCATGCCATTCTGGTTTGAATCAACACCAATTGCCAACTTTCCAGCATCAGCAGCAGCCTGAATAACGCCAACGCCAGTTCCACCAGCAGCATGGTAAACAACATCTGCGCCACGATCAATTTGGCTTCTTGTCAGCTCTGCACCCTTAGAAGGGTCATTCCATGCTGATGGCGTGGTCCCGGTCATATTCTGATACACTGCTGCAGATCCGTTCACAGATTTTACACCACCAACATAACCACAGGCGAATTTGCGGATAAGCGGAATATCCATACCGCCAACAAACCCTACTTTATCCGTCTTACTAGCCAAAGCTGCAGCAACACCAACTAGATAGCTGCCTTCATGTTCTTTAAACACATATTGGCGCAGGTTCGGTGCATCCAGCCACCCCACATCAATGATAGAGAACTGCTTATCTGGATAATCAGCTGCAACCTTCGAGATCGCATCAGCTTGAGCAAAGCCCACGCCTAAGACAATGGTTGCCCCACGCTCGGCCATACGTCGCATTGCCTGTTCCCGCTGGGTTTCGTTGGTGACTTCGAATTCCATCACCTCAACACCTGTTTCTTTGGTAAATTTCTCTACCCCGTTCCACACGCCCTCATTGAAGGATTTGTCAAACTTACCACCCATGTCATAAATGACAGCCGGTTTAAAATCTGCAGCTGCTGCTGTCGATGTCGTCATCAGTTGTGGACCTGTGAACATCACTGACAACGCCACAAGGCCAGCAACCACTGCTGTAGTCAAAATTTTCATGTCTGGTTCTCCCTTTACGATTTAAGCCCAATTTCTTTGAGCCGCTCCTGCAGAAACGTTTCTGCTGTAAAATCTTGCCTAAGCTTCACATCTGGATGTGGATGCAAAAACATAGGCATAGAATAACGTGAAAGATTCAATTTATCATCAGGATTAATTACCCTATGTGTAGTTGATGGGAAATAACCGTTCGTTGCTAGTGACAACATATCCCCGTTATTTATTGTAATCATTCCCGGATCACATGGTACATCATGCCACTGGCCCTGTTTGTCACGCGCCTGCAAACCAGGCTGTGATCCGGCAAGCAGCAATGTAATCAGGTTAATATCCTCATGTGCAGCGGCACGAATCGCAGCTGCATCCTCTTCAGCACTGACAGGCGGATAGTGCAGAATCCGGAGCAAACTCTGCTGGCTGGCTTGCATCATCTCCTGCAGAGGCATACTCAAACTGGCGCTGATTTCGTCTGGCATTAGCTGGTCAAGCCAGGACAGCAGCTCAATGCCAATTGCAGTTAGGTCAGCGTAAAGCTGGCGCGTAAACGCTTCCAGATCTTCAGGCACGCGCCCCCATGGATAAACATGATAAAACTCTTTTAAGTCTTTTTTCTGTGCGTCTTTGGCATGTTCGGACTTAAACGGAAAATATCCATCCTGCTTTTCATAGTCGCGCAAATAATTTAATTTACTGTCGCTGGCAAAAAACCCACCCCACAACGCATAAGCCTCGTCAATGCGGTCTGCCCGAATCGGGTGATTGGCCAAAACAGCAAAGCCGGTTTCTCGTAAAGATCGCGCAAGTCTGTCACCGGCATCAGAAGCGGTGTAATCAACTGTTTCAATCTTCATAGCTGTGTTCCCTCTTTCTAACTTATGGGACTATGACCCAGCATGACTGGCCATACGATTTCTCTTCATTTTGTCAGCTGTTGCGCAAATGTCCAGAAAACAGCTCTTTACTCTCTGCACATCGGCAGATACTGCAACCCGCACAGGCCGCCGGGACGAACGCTCATCTGGCATGGTCTGGCCAACGGCCTCGCCATCACACACAACAGACAACGGCGTTTCCTTGAACCCAAATAACAGTTCATCCGTAATCGCCACCAGTGCAGAGGGGTCATGCATAAGACAGACATGCTTCTGGAAGATGGAATGATAATATTTGATATAAAATGCAGAAATCTCATGCAGGAATCCGCCGATGTCTGGAGCAGCCTTCCGGAGGTAGGCAAAATCAGCATCATCACATGAAATTTTCTGTGTTACGTCCAAACCAATAAGATCAATGTCCCAATCAGCTGCAAATACTTCATCTGCTGCATGTGGGTCATTCCAAATATTAGCTTCTGCATAGGCAGAAACATTGCCAGGGGACCAGACCGCGCCACCCATAATCACAACCTTCTGAACATGATTGACAAGTTCAGGATCAGCCTTGAGGGCAGCAGCAATATTGGTAAGGGGGCCGACAGGACACAGTATTACCTCACCACTATGTTGCCGACATTTCTTCACAATATAATCAGCTGCGCTAATCTCAAGCTGCATGCCATAGGGCTGCTTGACCGGAACATTACCAAACCCCTCCGCGCCATGCACATGATGCGATGGCGGGTTCAAAGACTGCACCAGTGGCTGGGCTGCCCCTTCCGCCACATCGACGCAGTAATGAGCCTGTTCAGACAACAGCAGCGCATTCCGTGTAGCCTGCGGGACAAACACATTGCCGAAGATGGTTGTCAGGCCTAGAACTTCAAGGTCGGGATGCGCAAACGCATAATGGATGGCCATGGCATCATCAATGCCAGGGTCTGTATCTATAATCAGTTTCTGCTGCATCTGTTTGTTTTTCACTTTTGAAATGCTTCCACTTCAGCACGTGTTGGTATTGCCGCACTGGCGCCCTGTCTTGTGACCTGAAGGGCAGAGGCCGTTGCTGCTATCTGCATAGCCTGTTCAATTGTCTGACCTTCATCCAGGAACGCCAGAACATACCCCAGATAGGTATCCCCTGCCCCGGTTGTGTCAACAGCTTTTGCCGGAACCGCTGGCAGATCAAATGCCGCCGCCGCACTGCCCCTGTAACTGGCCCCTTTTGCACCTTGGGTAATAATGACATGGCGGATTCCATGCCGGTCAATCGGTTTGCCTGTAAAGCTTGTCAATGCATCAGCTTCAAGATGATTGACAATCAGCAGATCAACAATAGGCAAAAGGCCAGCTGTTATATCCGCTACAAAAGGAGCTGCACTATAACAAATATGAAGGTTTTTTTGCTTTGCCGCTCGCAAAAAAGCCTCTGTCAGATTTACCTCATTCTGTGCAAGTGCCCAGTCACCTGGCTGGGCTGAAGCCAGAAATGGAGCAATCAATTCCGATGGTAGCGCCTGATTGCTGCCTGGGCTTAAGATGATCTGGTTTTCTGCTGTCTGCTCATCAACAGCAACAACCGCATGGCCGGAGGATATATCTGCGGCTAGAATATGGCTGCAGTCCACACCAGCTTCCCGCAGGCCACCTAGCCATGCTGTATCAGCTTCATGGAGTTGTCCGGCATGGCGCACATCTGCCCCGGCTCGGGCCAGGGCAATAGACTGGTTTGCCCCCTTGCCCCCCAGAGCTGCTGAAAAAGATGTTGAAGCCAGCGTTTCTCCTGCCGCTAACAGGCGCGGCAGCGTATAAATGTAATCAATATTAATTGAGCCAAGATTGAATATGCTCATCTGCAGTCCTGTTTCTGGAGTTTCTGAAAGGACAGATGCTCAATCATTGGCGGTCTTGCCACCATTTGCTGAAGACCATCCTTTCGGATCACTTAAAAAAGTTTCAACCGTCTCTGCGGTGAAGCTGTCAAACTTATCACTCTGTTTAATTTCATCCAGAACATCCCACCATGTTGACAGATAGTGAAGGGTGAGGCCAGCGTCTTTTAGCTGGTCTCTGGCATGATCAAAAATATCATAATAGAAAACTACAAACGCATGATTACATATCGCCCCCGCCTCACGCAGGGCATCGGCAAACAATAGCTTGCTACCGCCATCTGTTGCCAAATCCTCCACTAGCAATACATGAGAACCCTCTGGCAAATCTCCCTCGATTTGCGCATTGCGACCAAACCCTTTTGGTTTTTTGCGGACATATTGCATGGGCAGGGCCAAACGCTCTGCCAGAAACGCTGCGAAAGGAATGCCTGCTGTCTCGCCACCGGCAACGCTGTCAAAGGCCTCAAATCCAGCATCCTCAGACAGCACGGAGGCAGCAAATCCCATTAATGCTGAACGGATACGCACAAAAGAAATCAACTTACGGCAGTCAATGTAAACCGGGCTGGCCGCACCGGACGTTAGAATGAATGGGTCACGTGCATTCACATGTACAGCTTCTATTTCCAGCAGCATAGCCGCAGTGGCCTTTGCCATTTTTAATCTATCCATTACGGGCAGGCTGAGCATCTCTTTCACTCCCTTATGCGTTTGTCCCTCTTATGTCAGCAAACATAAAAATGCCTCAGGCCGGCCTGACTGACCAGAACACATCCATCTGCGGATCAAATACTGTTATTAACCCTTCTGTTGTCTGCACAGGCTGCGGTACAGGCTGAGGCGTATCGTGTTTCACAAGGGTTAGCTTATCGCTGTTCACATCCAGACCATAAAATTGTGGACCATAGACAGATGTAAACCCTTCCAGACGGTCAAGGCAACCTGCGTCGTCAAACAGCTGTGCAAGACAGGCAAGCGTGTTCGGTGCGTTAAAAATACCTGCACACCCGCATGGCTGAAGCTTGGCCATATCAACATGCGGCGCACTGTCAGTGCCAAGGAAAAATTTGTCGGTTCCGGTAAACACAGCATCCAGCAGAGCAAGACGATGGGTTTCTCGCTTGGCAACCGGCAGACAATAATAATGCGGCTTAATCCCGCCTGCCAAATAGGCATTCCGGTTAATGATCAGATGATGCGGCGTAACCGTTGCTGCTATCTGATCATTTGCTGCCATAACAAATTCGACGGCCTGTCTCGTCGTGATATGCTCAAACACGACCTTTAGCTGCGGCAAGCGTTCATGCAGGGGCGCAAGCACTCGTTCGATAAATATTGCTTCACGGTCAAAAATATCAATATCGGGATCAGTCACTTCCCCATGTACCAGTAAAGGCGCCCCTGTCTCAGCCAAAACCTCAAGCACAGGCATGACTTTGTTGATGTCCTTCACGCCGCTTGCAGAATTTGTCGTTGCTCCAGCCGGATACAGCTTGACCGCTGTGGCGATGCCGCCTTTCACAGCAGCAGCCAGATCATCAGCATTTGTCTGTTCAGTCAGATACAGTGTCATCAGGGGCGTAAAATCCACGCCCTCGTCAAGAGCATCTCTAATGCGGTCACGATAGGCAGCAGCAGCAGCAGCGGTGACCACCGGCGGCACCAGATTGGGCATCACAATTGCCCGTTTGCACCAGAAACTTGTATGCGATAAAACCGATCGCATGACCGGCCCGTCACGCAGGTGAAGATGCCAGTCATCAGGGGTGGTTATCTGCAATTTGGTTGTCATGCTGTCTCTGGTCAGCCTCCTATCACCGCCTTATCAGCTGTTGGCGGCCCGCGCAATCGCAGCCCCAATCATTTCCGCTGCTTTTTCCGGACCCTCCCAGCCCTGAACCTTCACCCATTTGGTTTTTTCAAGGTCTTTGTAATGTTCAAAGAAATGGGCAATCTGTTCCAGAATGATAGGCTGCAAATCAGCCGTTGACTTTACATCCTTATAATAGGGGTGCAGCTTATCAACAGGTACACAAAGCAGCTTTTCATCAATGCCGCTTTCATCTTCCATCATCAATACGCCAATAGGGCGGGCCGCAATAACACAGCCATGGACAATGGGAATCGGTGTCAGTACACAGGCATCAATTGGGTCACCATCATCAGACAGGGTATGTGGTACAAACCCATAATTGACAGGATAATGCATGGGCGTATGCAGAAACCGGTCAACTACCAATGCCCCTGAGTCTTTATCCAGCTCGTATTTCACAGGGGCTGCGCCAGCTGGAATTTCGATGGCCACATTAATTTCTTCAGGCGGGTTTTTCCCAACCGACAGCTTTTCCAGATTCATTTCTCTAGCAATCCTTACATATCTTGATTTCATGTGGAAAAGCGGAATGCATCTTCTCCGCACCACCTGCCCGTCCACGCCTTCCTTTAATACAAATATGAACATAGTTTGACCAGACCCAATTTAACCAGGCGTGCACTGAAGCTTAAAAGCCTTGATAAACAGCCGGCGGACCTGCATTGTGGCGTCAACATAACATTGCGTTAAGTTAGGATTTGCCTGTCATGACAAATACAGTCACATCCCCGATTGTCGTTCTAGGGCGAGGAATGGCCGGGCTGAGTGCTGCTATTGCGCTGGGCAGTGCTGGCTATCCAGTACACCTCATTGGTCGTCCACCAGCTACACCTGGCGGTCTGCAGCTATCACCAAATGGGTTTAGGGCGTTGAGCAGCCTTGGCCTTGACAAAGCTATTCTGGATAAGGCTGACCGCCTGAATGCCGTTGTTATCAAAGCATTATCAACAAACCGTCACCTAACGGAGATCATTCATGATCCGAAGCATCTGCATGCGGCTGTCAGCAGACAGGATGTGATAGACTGTCTAGTCGCCAAGGCTGAAACCCTATCCTGCATCCGCTTTACAGATACAGAGATTCACACGGTTCAATTGGGCACAGAAAAGGCTAAACTTGTCAGCGTAGACGGTGATATTTTCACTGCAGATGAGGTCATTGGCGCAGATGGGCCAAAAGGTCTAGCCCGTGCTGCGCTGACCGGCCAGAACAGCATGCCACCACAACCAGCCTATCGTGCCATGCGGGCAGAGATTGAAGCGGCCAAACTGCCTACCGCATTCCGCCGACCCTTAACATTGCTGATGTTGGGTGATGGCTGCCATATGGTCAGCTACCCAATTAAGGGTGGCAGCCATATAAACTTGGTTTTCTGCACCTCAGCTGACAAGGTGACTATCGGCTGGCAACAGCGCTGCTTCGGCCTGAACCCACTTCTGTCAAATTTGACCGACCCAGCAATCAGCTGGGCAAACACTCCCTTATATCCTGCCGAGGTTTTGCCTGTTTGGCGACGCGCGCATCTGACCTTGCTAGGGGATGCGGCTCATGTCATGCCCCCTCATTTGGCTCAGGGCGCAGGGCAAACTTTTGTTGATGCCGCCTGCTTGAAGGTTTTACTAGCCGAAAAACCTCTGGCGCAAGCTCTGGATCAGATGGCCGCAACACGATCTATTGAAGTACAAGCCATAACAAAAAAAGCTGCTGCTTCAGGCCAGATTATGCGTCTGGGCGGCATTGCCAGCCAAGCCAGAAACATCTTTATTGACGTGGCCGGACCTCATTTCATGAACAGTTGGCTTGATGAGGTCTGGCAAGCAGAAAACTGAACTTTTTCTGTTCTGGGCTTACATCCACTGTCCCGAAGACAACGTAAAATGAATGTTTAATACTGGATGATTTTTCTATGATCCGATGTTTTGTCTTTTCTTATCTTCTTGCCTGTATCGGAGGGATTATGAGCATTACCGCCGCTGTTGCGACTGGCCCATCAGCCTGGGATTTTAGTTTCACTTCCATTGATGGCGACCAGCTGCCACTGAGCCAATATGAGGGTCAGGCTGTGCTGGTCGTCAACACAGCGTCCAGATGTGGATTTACCCCACAATATGATGGCCTTCAGAAGCTCTGGCAGGACTATAAAGAGCGAGGCCTTATTGTTATTGGTGTACCATCTGATGATTTTGGCGGACAGGAACTGGCATCTGAAGCAGAGGTCAAACAGTTCTGTGAGGTGAATTTCAATATTGATTTTCCCCTGACCGCAATTACCAGCGTGAAAGGAGGCACAGCCCATCCTTTTTATCAATGGGCAGGCCAGGAGGCCGGCATACTTGCCCGCCCAAAATGGAATTTTCATAAATATCTGATCGACAGGAATGGACAGCTTGCTGCCTCATTTTCCTCTGTGACTTTACCAACATCAGATAAAATCATAACAGCTATTGAAACTGCCCTCACCCGCTAACAAGCCAGCGGAATCTTGATTATAGCAACAGGCTCGTGTAAATAACCCCCTAGATCTAGCCAAAGATAAGGGGCGGTTACGCGCCATGAAAAGTCCCCCAAAAACAAATCGCTATGTAGTTGCTGCGCTGTACCAATTTATCAGTCTGGATAATCCTGCTAGCTGGCAGAACAGGCTGAAAGAAATCTGTCAGCACTGCCAACTGACGGGGACATTACTGGTTGCTCCGGAGGGGTTGAACGGCACAGTTGCCGGCCAGCATTCTGATATTGAGAAATTTACCAACTGGTTAGAGAACAAAACCCCCTTTAAAGGGCTTGAAATTAAATTCGCCTTACATGATGAGCCTCCCTTTCACCGTATGAAAGTCAGGCTAAAAAAAGAAATAGTCACAATGGGCCAGCCCAAGATCAAGCCTAGCGAACAGGCAGGCATCTATGTTGCGCCTGATGAATGGAACCAGCTGATTTCAGATCCTGATGTTCTTGTTGTGGATACCCGCAACAGCTATGAAACAGCCATTGGCAAATTCCGCGGCGCAACTGACCCACAGACAGCAACCTTTCGTGAATTCCCCGCTTGGGCAGAAGCTCTTGCTGAAAGACCGGCAACAGAACGTCCTCGTAAAATTGCCATGTATTGTACAGGCGGAATCAGATGTGAAAAATCCACAGCCCTGATGAAATCAATCGGCTTTGATGAGGTTTATCACCTGAAA
Organism: uncultured SAR116 cluster alpha proteobacterium; assembly: GCA_902518965.1. Taxonomy (GTDB): domain Bacteria; phylum Pseudomonadota; class Alphaproteobacteria; order Puniceispirillales; family Puniceispirillaceae; genus JADHLI01. The sequence continues at coordinate 39,634 of CABYIQ010000009.1, read as the reverse complement.
GGTGGCATTCTGAAATATCTGGAAGACACCCCTGAAGATGATTCCCTATGGGAGGGTGAATGTTTTGTCTTCGACAGCCGTGTATCTGTTGACCATCATCTGCAGAAAGGGTCTTATCAGCTTTGTCATGCCTGCAAAATGCCGTTAAGCAAAGATGATATGGACGCAGAACAATATGTTGCCGGAGTTAGCTGTCCCAACTGCTTTGAAAAAACAACAGAACAACAAAGATCGCGCTTTGCTGAACGTGCCCGTCAGATTGATCTGGCCAGAAAAAGAGGCATACAGCATATTGGGGTACGGCCAAAAAAATAGGTGCAAAGACAGCTGCTTTACTGGAAAGGCTGATCACGCCTGACGCAAGGCGGCAATCGCCTCTGAATAACCTTCCTTCGCTCCAAATATAGCTGAACCAGCCACCAGATTATTCGCTCCAGCCTGTCTGACCAGCGGCGCAGTCTTCGCGGTAATGCCGCCATCAACCTGCAGCTGAATATCCCTGTTGCCAATCATAGTTGCTACCTGTTCAATCTTGGGTAGCATTTCCGGAATAAAGGCCTGACCGCCAAAACCCGGATTCACAGTCATGACCAAAATCAGGTCAATTAGATGAAGACAATGGGCCAGACTGTCTACCCCCGTTGCCGGGTTGACAGCCACACCAGCTCGACAACCCAGCTCGCGGATCCGGCTCAATGTTCGGTTGAGGTGCGTACAGACCTCAGCATGAACTGTAATCCCTTGAACCCCGGCTGACGCAAAATCCTCCAATATCACATCAGGATCTTCAATCATTAAATGTGCATCAAAATAGACATCCGTTATTTCTCGAACTGCTTTAATTACTGGAGGACCAAAGGTCAGATTTGGGACAAACCGACCATCCATTGCATCAAGGTGAATCCAGTCTGCACCTGCTAAGGACACAGCCTTGATTTCATCTGCCAGCTTACCAAAATCACTGGCTAAAACCGATGGCGCAATTTTAACAGGCTTGCTTGCTGAACTCATCTGACATCGTCCTTCTTCTTTAGCCTGGGCCCTAACTTGTCCTCAAAATTTCTGCAGAGAGTCGACCATATCATCAATTGTAGTTGACAAAGGCCGCGGTGAAAACTTAAGAATTTTGCGCGCTGGCTGAGTATCGTAATAACGCATCAGCCCTAATTCTGAAAGCACACTCTTCACATTTGGATCAAATGCAGCAACCATCTTTGTCATCAAGTCCGGCATTTCCCGTGACGAGGCTTTCTTCGAGTGAGCCTTTAACAAGGTTGTTATATCTGACATCCAAACAGAATCACCTGCCAAAATAAATCGTTTTCCAACAGGCCGTTTGCCTTTAAGCGCAGCGATATGGGCCGCCGCTATATCACGCACATCAACGGGAGACAAGCTGAGTTTGGGGACAAACGGATATTTCCCGGCCATGACCATCTGCACAAGATCAATACTAGCTGAAGACTGCTTCGCCAACCGTGGTCCTAAAACAAGGCTGGGATTTATTGTGACCAGCTCAAGTTCTGAATATTTTTTTGTTAGTGCCCAGGCTTGTCTTTCAGCCAATGTTTTGGAACGAACATAACTGCTTACAGATGATGACAGGTCAGACCAGTCATCAGCGGTAAGATAGCGGTTGTTTTCAATATGACCATAACCTATGGCGGCGCAGGATGACGTCATCACCACTCTTTCGACACCTGAATTATGGGCAGCTTTCAAAGCATTTTCTACCCCTTTTATTGCAGGCTCAATCACATCATCGGGGTGTTTTGGCTCACTTAGAGGAAAAGGTGAGGCACAATGAATAACCGCCTTGCAGTCAGACATGGCAGCTTTCCAGCCCCAGCTAGTTGTCAGCTCAGCAACATGGCCTCTGAATTTTGGATTTTTAATGTCCTTTTCAAGCTTATATACTTTTTCAGCTGATCGGGCCGTGCCTACCACTGAATAGCCAGCATCCAGAGCCTGCTGGATAATGTGTCGCGCGATATACCCGGTTGCGCCGGTCACGCAAATCTTCCTCGCCATGTTGTTCCGTTCCAGTTTTCTTATGTTTGAGCGAAGTTGTTCAAACTGACCTTTAAAGATAAGGCTGCGGAACATGTCAACCGGTTAGATAACATCCTTTGCCTTAAAATACGGTAAATTGTCCTGAGATGAGCACCCCATCACAGCAAGACGTTCAATGATCTGCAGTGCCCGTTGATATTTACGTTCGATTTCCTCTTCACTGTATTCATCGAATTGTTCGCCACAAAGCAGAATGCCATGATTTGCTTGCAAGGCACGCACCCGGCGGCCATGCATCAATCCGTCAACAAGAGTTGCATGTTCAAACTCGTCACCTTTCACAATCTGAATTTTATTTTCAACAAGGAAGTAGCGGATGGCTGCCTCACCTTGCAGCGCAAACTGCCAGAATTCAGAATCAGATTTTGACGGCTGACCACTGACCAAGCTGAACGCTTTGCAGAAAGCAAGGAAAATCAACTCGTCACGCTCTGCGCCAGTCCAGGCGGTACGGCCAAGCGTGCGCCAAATATCCCTGTTCATCTCTTCATAAATGGCAGGGATCCGCTCAAAGAACAAGCGATGCAATCCAATATCATTTACCGAATCCTCCATCCGCTGTTCTTTGTGAATGTCTATCGCACTGTATGAGCCACAAATAGGACAGCCAGAATCAGAAAATTTATCTTTCAGGTAAATGTGTGAACAGCGCAGGGCCGAATCTAGCTTATTATCGCATAAAAAGTAGCTTTTCTGTTCGTCGACAGGTTGCTGAGATATCCACTGAAATCTGTTTTTATATTTTAGGTAAGAACCTCTGTGCGACCACAGGCTCCATTTCAGTTGTTCAACCGGACCAAAAGTTGACCAGTTTGAACTAACATCTATCACCACACAAGTTTCCTTGTTCTCAGCTGCCCGCAAACCGCGCCCTACAGACTGGCCCCACAACACTTTGGACAAGGTCGGGCGCATATGGACAATAATATTACAATTCGGGTTATCCCACCCTTCGGCAAGTACGCCAACCGAGACAACCGCCTCTACTTCCCCTCTGGCATGGCTGGCCAGAATCTGCATACGTTCTTTAATCGGCGTATTTGCTGTAATCAGACAGACAGACAGACCAAGCTCTTCAATCGCTTCAACCGTAGTTTCCGCGACAGTTACATCGGGACAGAACCAAGCAGAGATTGGGACAGGTTTTACCTTTTCGCGCTCTTCACAATAGATCATGCAGGCATGGCTGATCATAGAGGATTTAATTATTGCAGGGGCAAGTTTGGCGACTGGAAAATCACCTGAACTAATATCAATATTTCCTAATTCCAGGTCATGAACGAAATGAGGTCGGTAACGCGGACGCACAAGTATGCCTTCATCAAAAAGCTTATCCATATCGGCGCCGTCGATAATCGCATCAAAGGCCAAGCTAAGCTGATCTTTCTGATCAGCTGTCCTGCGTTCAGGTGATGCTGTCAGACCCAGAAGATGGGCGTCATCACGTCCGCGTTCTATAAAACTTTCCAAAATACGTTTATAACCAGTCCCGTTCGGGGATACCCTGTGAGCTTCATCGATAATAATCAGCTTTGCCTGTTCAACAGCTTCATCAAGAATTTCACGCGCGCGGGTGCTAGTTGATAAAAGCACATCATAATTAAGGAATGCTTTTTCTGTATGATTCAAATCCAATTTGCGCACTCGATGTTCACGAGTCAGAGCACGCTCCAACTGTTCCAGTAGGACCAGCCGGTGACATAAAACAATCACCTTTTCACCGGCGTAGAACTGCTTGATGATTTCACTGGCTAGAACAGTTTTGCCTGCCCCAGTTGGAGCTTTGACGATGAACCTGCGATGCGCATTTAAAATGTCTGGAAATCCGTCAATGATTTCCTGTTGCCAACGTCTGAGCTGCATATGAAATTGAACCTGTCACTTTATACATATTCACGAGCAGACGAGTGTACATAAGTTTTTTGAAATAATCTCTAGTTAAAGTGAAAAAAAACACTTTTTTTGCGTCAGCATCAACACAAATCCTTGATCCGGTTAATCAGTTCGGCATTTATATGGCGTGGGCCCGTATCCAGACGGTTTTTATGCCGCCTGTCTCCAGGCAGTCTTATCCCGTCAAGCCCACTGATTGCGTCAAAGAAACCTGCGCAATGCTTTTGCCATCCCTCACCGGCAACAAGTTGCGGGCTGATGGCAATGACTAGCTCGCCGCCTTTGGCCGGGCCGCCGTCATTATTGTCATGCACGCCAGCCTCAAACGAAAAATAATCTCCGGTCATGCCGGCACAGAGCAGCTCGACCATCATCGCAATTGCAGAACCCTTATAACCGCCAAAAGGCAACAGAACGCCCTTTAAGATTTCAGCTGGATCATTTGTGGGCTGACCATCAGGACCAAGACCTGTCCCCTCCGGTACATCATGGCCATCACGTGCGGCAATCTGCACATCACCTTTGGCAAGGGTGGATGTGGCCATATCAAATACAAGTGGAGTTTGGCCCGGACGCGGCCAGGCAAAGGACAGCGGGTTGGTGCCAAAAAAGGCCTCTTTTGCCCCTGCAGGCGCAACCGTTGGTTTAAAAGCTGTACAGGCCAGGCCCATCAACCCGCGTTCAGCCAGATATTCTGTCTCGGGCCACAAGGCGGCAAAGTGAAAATTATTCACTACTCGCATCACCGCAATTCCGTTTTTAAGCGCCGCATCTGCCAGCACAGGCAAGCCTGTTTCAAGCGCAAGAGGGGCATAACCCATATCACCATCTACAGAAATTACCGACGCTAAGTCATGATTAATTTTTGGTTTTGCTGACCCATTGACCTTGCCGGACCGAAGCGAGGCGACATAACCAGGCACCCGGAAGAGGCCGTGCGAGACTGAACCGTCACGTTCGGCTGCGGTGACAGTTCGGGCGAGTGCGGTAGTATTACCCTCATCACAGCCTTGTGCCCGAAACACAGTCAGGGCGAGTGTTTCAATTTCAGTTAGGCTAACGGCCCTCGTCTTCGGTGATGCCATAATCACGGTCTCCTCATACTTGTTTATTTCCACTGCATCCTGCAGGCCATGGTCGTCTGTCTGAAGATAGAGATGGCTGTCTTCTGGTCTATCTTAGCTAGCTTTTTCAGTCATTATCAACCAGTCCTGCCCCTGCCCCTCTCTGCCGCGAGGTTTCTGTCGCCGGAACATAGGTCAGATTCGCCCGCGCCTCTAGTGCCTCCCAGATGGAAAGGTCAGTGTCAGTATGATGATAAAGCACAGCTGAAGAAGCAACTTGACCAGATTTATATCTGAGCGTCCAAATGTCAGTCTCTGGCAAGCCATCTTTTAGCTGAGAAGCATCCCTTATAGTAACAGGTTCAGCTTTATGCGAGGCCTGGAGTATGAACACTCCGCCAAAGCGCTGAATAGCGCAGACCAAAAGTCCGATCAGCAACATCTTATGATCTGTTTTTTCGATGAATACTGTACCTGTCTGCGGATTGGCCAATAACCAGTCAATTACAGCAACGCCTTCGATATGCGGGCGCAGATGGCTGACCCTCAGCTGGTCTGTGGAACGGCCAACCAAGTCAATCTGGAAAGTGGCAGGCAGATGTGCTGAAGCCGCCTCATGCCCCTCTAACAGAACCAGCAACTGAGCAAGACCATCTTGACCTGAACATTGCAGCAGTGCGGCCGCTTCTGCCAGATCCTCTGCACGGTCCACAGCCAGCCCAGAGCCAATACAGGCCTTACGGGCAATCTGTAAAACCTCATTTGCAGAACAGGGACGTCTCATCGGATCAACTGCTTCACATATAAAACAGGCAGAGGCCAACTCATGCCGGATTTAGCGCAAACAGCCAATCATCTAGATCTTTCTTATCAGGGTGGCCTAAATCTGCAGCTGTGGGTGCGCCCTGATAAAGGGTGATGCGCGTCCAGCGATCTGATTTGGGGTCAAATTTACTGGCTCCGAAAAAAGATAACTTACATCTTAAAAGATCAATAGGCCGGCAGTCCCCATCAACCAGATTATCCCTAATCTCTCCGTAAGGATAACGGGCTGTTGTCTGCACACGCCTTACAATATGGCGCAGTTCGGGATGATGAATCAGAAATTCAGCAACCGTAAGGCTGTCATCAGCACTCTTTAATGCACGACGCAGATCAGCCACATAGGCAGGGATGTTAAACGGCATTTCCCGTTCTGCGCCGTCTTCGTCAAAACGGTTACCCATACGCGGTTCTAGCTTCTCTTCTGACACATACCAGAAATGCGCCTGTGCAGACGGGGAAGACAAATCAATATCATTCGTCCAACGGTAATGTGTATCCACCAACGCAGACAATTCAGATAGGCGCATTGATGGATAAAGCTGCGGCGTGAAGGGATTAGCCATGCAGTCCGCCATCCCATCAATCTGTTCGGGGATCAGCTCGATCAGCAGGGATGCCATCAACTCCTGCATCTCTTCAGAACAGGTCTTTACCCGATCAAACGCATCGGCAAAGGGCTTCAACACCGCCAGGGGCTGGTCACGCAGCAGGCTTATTTGTTGTGCAAGTTCTTTACGCAACTCCTCAATGCGCGCCATCTGAATAGGGTCGTCAACCTCCCACTGGTTGACATGGGCTGCAGCCCTGCTCATCAGTATAGAAAAACGAGACAGTTGAGCCGGTGTGGCTGCTTTCACATTACGTGCAGTTGCCAAAGCCACCTCACGGGCCATGATCCAACTGTGAATAAGGCACGGATGATTTACCAGAAAAGGGGCCATACCCAGCCCTGTTGAATTACCAACCCCGATATAACGTCGGACAGGCGTATCAAGCCGAGCTGCTGTTTTGCCACCTTGCTGTTGCGCACAATGTTCTGCCAGCAACAAGGTGAATTCACGGATTAAAAAGACAGTCAACATTTCTGCTTGGAACGGGCCAGTCAGTCCGGTATATCCAGTTAGACGGTCACGATCCGCAATCCCAAATTTCCCATTTCCGTATACAGCTGTTGTGCGCATCAGATAACCAGTTGCGGTCAGCTGGTCACTGTCAGGTTGGGCGCCAGCAGCAAGCTGTTCAACAACATGCGCAAACAGACGCACTGATTTATTCGCACGCGAGAGGGTGAGCACCTTATCGTGATAGATGCCGGCTTCCTGTCGGGTAACCTGATCGGCCAGATACTGGATATCCTGCTGTTCTGGTATGCCGTCGAACAGACAAAAGCTGGCATCCCATTTGGTGGCAATGACCCGATCTGTCCGGTCGGCATCATCCAGCGGGCGGCTGAAAGCAATAAGTGAAAAATTCTTCCCGCTAACCGGCAAGGATAAGACCACATGACCATATCCATTCTGGTCTAGGGTATTCACAGTGACGGTCATGCATGCATCCTCTGCAGCCACACGGCGGATAAAGGTGCGCATAAAGCTCAGTCGATGAGGAAAAAATGAGCCCAGACGCGAAAGCTTCATCACCTCATCAGGCGGACGCAGCCGGGGCAGCGCCTGACCACATATTTTCGTTTGTTTTGCCTGCATAAGTTCTGTCGTTTAGCCCGTGGTTTCGCCCTGAGCAGTAGCACCAAAATTTTGCTCATAAAACCGCAACCAATTCAGCCCCATGATGTCAGCAATTTCATCTGCTGAAAACCCAACCTCAGCCAGACCAACAGCGATATTGGGAAAATCCTTTATTCCTTCAAACCAATTTGGTTGTGGCGGAAAGCCCGGTTGAGCGGCACTGCCTTCGCCAAAATCACGTTCAATTGACCAGCGGCCATTGCGCATCCATTCAACCACTGAATCAGGCTGGTCCTGGCAAAGATCAGAACCAATGCCCAGTGCATGAACACCATACCGCTCAGCTGCTACAGCTACCATTTCTGCAAAATCCGCCAATAAGCAGCCGCTGCCCTTTTTTAAGTGATGTGGGTATAAGGAAAAACCGATCATACCACCTGCATCAGTCAAGGCTTCAATCAACTCATGCGATTTGTTTCGCCTGGCCGGGTGCCACCAGCTGGGGTTGGCATGGGTAATGGTGATTGGCCGGGATGAGCATTCAATCGCTTCAAAGCTCGACCTTTCAGATGAATGACTCATATCCACCACCAACCCTACCCTGTTCATTTCTCTAATAGCCTGCCGACCAAAACGGGTAAGACCTGGATCTTCTGCCTCGTAACAACCCGTTGCCAGCAAAGACTGGTTATTATAGCTGAGCTGCATGAAGCGCACCCCTAGTTGATGCAGGATCTCAATAAGGCCGATATCATCTTCTATTGGTGAGCAGTTCTGCAAACCGTAGAAAATCGCTGTCCGGCCGGAACTGTGCGCAGCATGGACATCTGCAGCTGTGCGTCCGAACATCAACCTGTGTGGATGGGCAGCGATATGCCGGTTCCAGGTGATTATATTTTCAACAGTCTGTCTAAAATTTTCATGATAGCAAATAGTCACATGGACTGCTGATAATCCAGCTGCAGCCATTTCATCAAACAAAGCGGGTGAGTAGTTTGCATATTGCAAATTATCAATGAAGATAGGTGGTTTCGCCATTATATGTCTTTCGCTGTCTGTTCGTGAACAGTTAGGTCAGCCAGTCAGGTCAACCGAGCTTCTAGCCATATTCCAGTCTGCAATAATTTTTCATCATCTCCAAGCCCGGCTGTCAATTGAAGACCAACACCAAGTCCAGCTGGCCCTGTTATGCGCAACGGCCCGGACAAGGGCAGCGACAAACAGGGGGTGCCGCACAGGCTCCATAAGGTATTGCAGGCTGGATTACCTGTCCCGTTTTCAAAGGTTGGAGCCTGACCTGTTGCTGACGCGCTCAGAAGCCCGTCATAATCTGCAAAAACAGTGGCCATGAACGATCGGGCGTCTTCGCGCACAAGAAGTGCTTCTCGATAGTCTTTTGTGCTGAGCTTTCGGCCACGCCGAACCGCGTCCTTTGCATGGGCTGAGATTTTATCTGGCTGCGGGTCTATAATGGGGTGTAGGTTCTGGCTGATCTCAAAATCATAAATGGTTTTATGAGCAGCCTGAAAACGGGTAATTAGCTCCTTTGGCGCCGGAGAGAGATCAACCACAGCCCCTAGATGGGCGGCGATGGCCTGAAGTCCCTCATGCACATAGGGCTCCACCTGCTCATCATACAGCCCCTGCCACATCAATAAGCGGGGCGCAGAAATAGGCTCTATCTCAGCCAGAGGTGGCGTATCCACAAGAACCGAGGAGAGAAGACAAATATCATCTAGGCAGCTAGCAAAAAACCCCACCTGATCCAATGTCTGAGAAGTTTGTAGCACGCCCTCTTTGTCAATTGCAGTATGTGTGGGTTTTAGCGCATGCACCTGACAGTATGAAGCTGGGCGGATTACAGACCCACCTGTCTGCGTGCCAACTGCCAGTGGGATATGACCTGCGGCCACCGCAGCAGCTGACCCGCTGGACGACCCACCTGGAGAGAAGCTGTGATCATGCGGATTACGGGTCCGGCTTTTCTCAAGGTAAGCAAATTCGGTTGTCACTGTTTTACCAAAAATAATCGCACCAGCACGCCGTAAGCTCGTCACCAGAGTGGCGTCAGCCGCTGGCTGGCGACCTGCCAACTCAGCTAACCCCCATTTGCACGGCGCATCACATGTATCGATGATATCCTTTATTCCCACAGGCACGCCTCGCAGAGGCTTCATATTATCTGCTGCCGGATCGGCATCGGCCTGTTCTGCCATCTGACGCACCGCGTCTGGCATAAGATGTTCCCATGCCTGTATCTGGCCATCACTTCGTTCAATTTCCTGAAGACAGGCCTGCGCATAAGACAGAGCTGTCACCTTGCCTGCCGAATATGCTTCTCTGAAAGCCGTTGCTGTCACCATATCTTATCTGCCCACAACTTTTTCTGCGTTCCGGGCACCTTTTATTTTAACTATCAGAAAGAGACAACAGAACGGATTGACTGACCTTCATGCATCAGATCAAAGCCTTTATTAATTTCATCAAGGCTCAGGTGATGGGTAATCATCGGGTCAATTTCAATCCGTCCGTCCATATACCAGTCCACGATTTTCGGCACATCCGTGCGACCCCTTGCACCGCCAAAAGCCGTCCCTCGCCAGGACCGGCCTGTAACTAACTGAAAGGGCCGGGTTGCGATTTCTTTACCCGCACCGGCCACACCAATAATGATGGATTCACCCCAGCCCTTATGCGCTGATTCCAGGGCCACACGCATCACATCTGTATTGCCTATGCATTCAAAAGTATAGTCAGCCCCGCCATCAGTCACTTCAATCAGATGGGCTGTTAGATCACCAGACACCGCAACCGGATTGACAAAATCAGTCATGCCAAACTGTTCCCCCCATGCGCGCTTGTCATCATTTAGGTCAACCCCAACAATCTGGCGAGCTCCAATAAGGCGAAGTCCCTGAATCACATTCAGCCCGATCCCGCCAAGTCCAAAAACAATCGCTGTACAGCCTGTCTCTGCTTTGGCGGTGTTAATCACAGCACCAATACCTGTTGTTACACCGCAGCCAATATAGCAAATCTTATCAAAAGGCGCGGCCTTGTTGACACGCGCAAGCGCAATTTCAGGCAGAACCGTGAAATTAGAAAAGGTCGAGGTTCCCATATAATGATGTACCTGTAGACCTTTGTGCGAAAAGCGGGATGTGCCGTCCGGCATCAAGCCCTGGCCCTGTGTGGTGCGAATGGCCTGACACAGATTGGTTTTGGGGTGCAGGCAATAATCACATTCCCGGCATTCAGGCGTGTAGAGCGGGATCACATGGTCATCCACACTAACCGAGGTGACCCCAGCCCCGATTTCACGCACAATACCTGCCCCTTCGTGTCCCAGCACAGCAGGAAACAACCCTTCAGGATCTGCTCCTGAAAGTGTAAATTCATCTGTATGGCAGATGCCTGTTGCCTTAATTTCAACAAGTACTTCGCCCGCTTGAGGTCCAGCTAAATCAAGTTCAGTTATCTCAAGAGGCTGACCTGCCTCAAACGCCACAGCTGCGCGTGTTTTCATAACATCCTCCTGCCCACATACATCAGGTCTGAAAGCTAATCATAATTTTTATCTGAGTAGCAAGACGTTTCTGGGATCAGACACGCTCAACCAGTGTCTGTCTGGAAAAGCAGACAGCTTTTTTTGGGATCAGAAAACTGTAAAGCCGGCGCAGGCGATAAACGGGCCGTTACGCCAACCTGACTTGCCGTAACGATGCAACTGTCCTTGCACGTCATAAACTGTTCCGCCTGCCCCAGCCAGCACAGCTTCACCTGCGGCTGTGTCCCACTCCATGGTTGGGCCAAATCGCGGATAAATATCAGCCTGACCTGTTGCCAGAAGCAAAAATTTTAGAGATGAGCCGACAGATGTGGTCTGCTCAATTCCATGCTGGTCAAGAAATTGTTCTGTCTGCAGATCAAGATGTGAGCGGCTGGCCACCGCAACTGGGCCCGTATCTGGACAGGACCGAACAGTCACTTTGGAGAGTTGGCCGGATTTTATCTGCCACGTACCTGTAGCTGGCCCGCCCCAGCATAACCAGTCAAGATAAGGTGCGTAGACAATACCGCCTATTGCGCACCTGTCTTTTATCAGGCCAATATTCACAGTCCAGGCGCCGGCACTGTCGCTGCGCAGAAATTCACGTGTTCCGTCCAGCGGGTCAACCAGAGCATACAGCGCCTGAGGAGACAGCTTATGGCTACCAGACTCTTCTTCTGAGATTACCGGAAGGTCCGGGTACAGGTCGGCCAGCGCAGCCACTAGGATGGCATTTGCTTGTTCATCAGCAAGTGTGACAGGTGAGGCATCTGCCTTATAACGGGCAGAAACACCCTGTTCTCTAACCTTAAGGATAGCGCTGCCTGCTGCGCGGACAGAGGTGAGCAGGTGGGTTAAATTTACAGCGTCGCACATCACCTCAGGGGCAGCATCCAGCTGCGCACCATCTGCCTCAATATCACGCACAGATGAACTGCCTATTTGGCTGTTGGCATAACAAATTCTGCCCCTTTGGCGATCGAGTCTGGCCAACGCTGCATTACAGATTTCTGCTTTGTGTAGAATTGCACGGCTTCATTGCCAAACGCATGCAAATCTCCAAATAGAGACTGTTTCCAGCCACCAAATCCATGCCAAGCCATTGGCACAGGTATAGGAACGTTAACTCCAACCATGCCTACCTGTATCTGGCGCGAGAATTCACGTGCTGTATTCCCATCTGAGGTAAAGACAGACACACCGTTTCCATAACGGTGATTATTGATAAGCTCAATGCCTTCGGCTGAGTTTTCAACGCGCACACAGGATAAAACCGGGCCAAAAATTTCTTCCTGATAAATGCTCATCTCCGGGGTGACATGGTCAAACAGGCTGCCACCCATAAAATACCCTTGATTATGTCCCGGCACAGACACACCGCGCCCGTCAACAACCAGGTCAGCTCCTTCTTTGACGCCCCTTTCGATCATGGACGTAATTCGCTCATGTGCAGCTGATGTGACGATTGGACCCATTTCAGCATCCAGCTCCATACCATTCTTCACTTTCAGCGTCTTTGCACGCTCTGCAAGCTGTGGGACGATTTTATCCCCTACATCACCAACCAGAACCGCAACCGATATCGCCATGCAGCGTTCCCCAGCTGAGCCATAGGCAGAGCCAACAAGCGCATCAACTGTCTTATCTAGATCTGCATCTGGCATGACCATCATATGATTTTTAGCACCGCCTAAGGCCTGCACACGTTTGCCGTTTGCCGCCCCCTTTTCATAAATATAGTGTGCAATCGGGGTCGAACCGACGAAGGAAACAGCTGAAATAGACTGATTTTCCAAAATCGCGTCAACAGCTTCCTTATCGCCCTGAACGACTGAAAATACACCATCTGGCAGCCCCGCTTCTGCCAGCAGATCAGCCATCATCAACGAGGCTGTCGGGTCTGTGGGGCTGGGCTTAAGGATAAAGCAGTTCCCAGCAGCAATGGCTAACGGATACATCCACATCGGCACCATCACAGGGAAATTAAACGGGGTTATCCCCGCGGCAATGCCCAACGGCTGCCTGAAGGTCCAGTTATCTATGCCGGTTGATGCCTGAGCTGAATATTCACCTTTCAACAGCGCAGGCATACCACATGAAAATTCCAACACCTCAATACCACGCTCCACCTCACCGCAGGCATCAGTGAACACCTTGCCATGTTCAGACGTAATCGCAGCGGCCAGTTTTTCCTTATCGCGCTTAACCAGTTCAAGAAATTTGAATATCACCCGTGCGCGGCGCACAGGCGGGGTATTTGCCCACGCTGGAAAGGAGGCTTTGGCCGCCTGAACCGCAGCGTCAACATCAGCAGCAACGCCCATCACTACCTCAGCTGTCTTCTCGCCCAAAGCAGGATTAAATACATCAGCTTTGCGGGTTGATGACCCACTGGTTTTTTTACCGTTAATATAATGAAGAACAGTTTCAGACATGATAGGTCTCTTCTTTGCTTGTCAGGTTTACACGGGTGTGTTGTTAAGATATCAGCAATTTTGTACAGGTCAATTTATCTTATATGCACCGGTCTGATGAAAAAAGTGGATTGAGGTTTACCAGCAGAACAGGCTATTCTGAGCAGAAAAAATATAGAGTGGATACATTTATCCATTTCAAGAAAGAGAGCTGTTTTATGAAATATCTTCACACAATGATCCGGGTCGGCGACATTGATGCTGCACTCGATTTTTTTGTTGGTAAACTGGGCATGGTTGAAACCCGCCGCAAGGATGTACCGGAAGGAAAATTCACCCTTGTCTTTCTGGCTGCAGACCAGGATCTGAAACAGGCCAAGGCTGAGCGCGCGCCAGAAGTTGAGTTGACCTATAACTGGGACAGCGAGGAAACCTACACAGGCGGCCGAAATTTTGGACACCTGGCTTTTACCGTGAAAGATATTTACGCCACCTGCGCTAAACTGATGGCAGAGGGAGTCACTATTAACCGGCCTCCACGTGATGGGCGCATGGCCTTTGTTAAATCTCCTGACGGTATCTCGCTTGAACTGCTGCAGGAAGGCGAGGCACAGGCCCCAGCAGAACCTTGGACATCCATGGAAAATACTGGCAGCTGGTAGCTGCTGTTTTACCAGGTTTCTCCCCCGTCAATAGACAGGGCCTGCCCATTAATGCCTGACGCTGCCGGGCTAGCTAGATAAAGGGCCGCCTGAGCTACCTCATCAGCCGTGAATAGCCGTTTCTGCGGTGAGAAACTATGCAGCTTTTCAGCTGCCTGTTCGGACGAAAGGCCTGTTTTTTCGGCGATATTAGCAATTGAGGACTGGGTCATTTCAGTATCCAGATAACCCGGACAGATCGCATTGACTGTGATATTTTTCTGTTCAGATTCAGAGCCGCCAGTGCCAAGAGCCGCAACTTCTAAGGCTGCTGATTTCACCAGCCCCAGAACCCCATGTTTGCTGGCAGCATAAGCCGAAATATATGGATAGGCTCGCTTGGCCGTCATTGATGCAATCGCAATCAGCCGCCCCTGCCGGCAGTGGGCCGCCTTCATTCGTGCCAGCCCCTCACGCAACGTCAGGAACGGGCCAGTCAGATTTACTGCGATTATCTGGTCCCACAGGCTACGATCTGTCTTGTCGAGGGGCGCGCTGGCCGCGATGCCAGCATTAGCGATCACGATATCTGCCACAGATTGGGTAGCCTCTTTTGCCTCCACAAAATCAAACAGGTCCGAAATAGCCTTTTCTATAGTAACATCGCAAACGAAAGGGTAGATCGTATCGAAACCTTCGGCAACCGCCTCAAGAGCTGATTTGCGGCGTCCAGCAATGATAACATGCGCCCCAGAAGCCGCGAAATGACGGGCCATACAGGCCCCTGTCCCGCTGCCTCCACCAGTGATCACAACCTTGCGGCCCGTAAAGTCATATCCTGTCACCGTCATCCCTTCCACTAACCCTTCTGCACCCATTCAATCCTAATTTTCATACGCAGATAAAAGTTACACAGGTGCAAGCAGACGGGCAATGGCTGAGAGCTGGCAAACGCCACATCTAGTGCAAAACACAAGTCCTCCTAAACCCTGAACCAGCTGAAGCGGCGGAATCTGGCTAAGCCAATCAAATCCGCCGACAGAAAAACAGCTAGCGGCAGTGCCATCTGTAAAAGAGAGGCAGCTCCCAGGGTTTGACGGCCGGCGCCTGATGCAAGGATTACCGCTTCTGTTGTCAGGGTTGCGATTCGTCCGTTACTGGCAAATACGGTCGGCAGATATAACGCTTGTGAGACAGCAAATCCCACTGCAAAGGCAGTCAATACAGGGATCAGCAAAATTGGTAGTTTCACCGCACAGAAACGACGGCATGGCCCTGCACCAAGATTGGCAGCCAAATCTGTAAAACTTCTATCAAACCGTCGCCACGACGGCCCCAGCGACAGCATCACATAAGGAAAGACAAATACTACATGTACCCATAAAAGTGTCAGAAACATACCATCTGCCCCTAGCCATATCAGCAGGATCTGAAGCCCGAATAGAAACGCAGCCTGGGGGATTAGAAGTGGCAGATAAATCAGCCCCTCAGCTTGCGAGCCCGCCAACCTGTCCGCCGCCCCAATCTGTCCTGTCCTTGTTCGAGCAGAAACGCCTTCCAGCCAAAACACGGCTGCAAACACAGATACAGAAGCTGCCGCCAAGCCCAGAACAAGGCTGGTTAAAGCCGCATGCAACAGCCCATCACTTGTCATCATCCAAGCCTGCAGCCCCCAACGGGATGGCAGGCCGTCCGGAAAGCGCCAAATATCAGCAAAGGCCCAGATTAGAGATGAGGTGAGCCCCGCTGCAGCCAAAGCGCAGGGTAGAACAGCCAGTCCTAACAGCCAGAATCGGCCTACACGAGCCAGAAGCGGATGTGTCGTAAGCCGCCAGCCAGACCAGCAGATGTGACGGATCACCCGCGCGCAGATAGCAGAGGCAGCTACCCAGATAGCACAGCAGATCAGTGCCAAACCCATTTGGGCCAACGCACCCACCGCAGCTACAAACTGGCGCATAAGATCTGGATCACGGAACCAGACTAGAATGCGCACCGCCAGCGGCGCCGGTGTAGACGGGGCAAGCACAAGGGCCATATCCACAACAGAGACGGAAAACACCAGCACAATCATCACCGGCAGGAAAAGACGACGGCCCAGCTGGGGTTGCACCACCAGATACCAGCTAGTCAGAGGGCCGTATCCAAGCGAGCGTCCAACTTCCAGCAGGCGGCGAGCATCAATCTGGCTGGCCGCAGATAATCCCATCAAAATAAGGAACGGCACTTCCTTAGCCACCAGCCCTGTAACCAGCATCCAGCCCGCTTCATCCGGCACAAGATTCAGATTGGGCGGCCGGTCCCAACCTGTAGCCCACGGCGAGAGGAGGCGTATCAGCCAGCCGCTGGGCTGCAGCAGAAATAAAAAACCCACCGCTATGGTGATATGTGGGACAGACAGCAGCGGTGAGATCAAACGGGTCAGAAACGCTCCCCCGCCTGTGCCCACCAGAACCGCCAGCAGACCTATCGCCAACAAATAAGACAATGTGGTCGCCATCAATGCAGTAAAGATGGAGAGACTGACAGATGTCATGAGGCCTGGTTCTAACAGAAAGTTGCGCAGTGGTGAAAGTGAAATCGAATCCCCACCTAAAGGTGGGAACCAGCCTGTTGCCGGCAACACAGCCCCGACAAGCCCGGCCAGCACCGGCGTAAGGACAAAAACCAGAATCACTTTAGTACCGGCCGCCAGAACCGTATGGTGGGCGGTAAAGAGCTGGCCTGACATGCGGGAGGTCACCTTTTATACATCCGCTCAAACCTAATTTGCGGCATAGCGTTTCTCCCAGCCCTGTTCAATTACCTTCACCCAGGATGGGTGCGGTTCAGCAAGACTGCGTGATAGTTGCGCATCAGATAAAGTCGCTATCCCACGCGGCAGACTAGCAAAGGCAGCAGCATCTTCAGGGGGCAATTTGGCCATCGATAAGACGGTCGGATCGCCCCAGATCTCAGAATTGGCTTTGCGCAGCTGGGCTTCTGGTGAGAGCAGAAAATTGGCCACTACCTTAGCCGCCGGACCATTCGCATTAAAGGGGATCGCCACAAAATGCACATTTGCCAGCGTGCCGCCCTCATGAATATAGCTGCGGACAGTATCCGGCAGAATGCCTTGTGCAATCCCGTTTGAGAATTCGGCTGGATTAAAGGCCATGGCAATTGCCACCTCTCCATCTCCCAGCAGGCGCACCATATCAGTATAGTTGACTGGGTAATGCCGGCCTGCCCGCCACAAATTAGAGGACACATCCGCAAGCCAGGCCCAAAGGGGCTCGAGCATCGCATCCGCAGAATCCATGTCAGCAGGGGCAGGTGCTGCAAATATGCTGCTGTCCGGCACAACTTCCAGCGCAATCTGTTTCAAAAAACTGGTGCCTGTAAAGTCAGGGGGCCTTGGAAAAGTAAAACGGCCCTGATTGTCGTCCTGCTTTACCCAGTTAGACAGCGCGGCGGCTGAGCGTGGAGGAGCGGCCACATAAGCTGTATCATAGCCAAACACCAGCTGGGCCCGGCCCCAGGGCGATTCAAGTCCGTCTGTTGGGGTTGCAAAATCACTTATAAGCGCAGGCAGTGCAGCAGAATCCGTATAGGTAAAAGACGGCAGGGAAAAGGCCCAGCCTTCATCCTGAAGCAGGTTCTGGCGTTTCAGCGAGGCAAAATTCTCGCCATTTACCCAAACCAGATCAACAGAGCCGCCAGATGTCTTGCCGGCTGTCTTCTCCGCCAGAATGCGGCTGACCGCATCAGCCGTATCGGTCAGCTTGACATGAATAAGGGTAATATCGTTCCGGACTTTCAGCTGATCTGCTGCCCAGGCAATATAGGCATTAATTGCCGGCGAGCCGCCCCAAGCATTGAAATAAACAGACTGACCACGGGCCTGATCAACAAAGGTTTCAAATTTATCTGCAGCCATGGTCGAAAAAGGCAGAAAAGCCATAAGCCCTGCAGCAAATAGTGCCTTTAAGGCAGACAACATCCAGAGAACAGAAAATGAAGGAAAAGAAAGCTGTGCGGTCATGATAGGAGCCTCCATGTTTCGTAACATAAGGACCCCGCTGAGAGGACAGGGCCCAAATGATGTGGCCAGACAGGCCATTTAGCGACAGTATATAAAAAACAGGTAAAGAATCTACGAAACAAACCATAAATTTTTGAATGCCTGGCAAAACAGCTTTCAACTCACAACAGAGTTCGGCTATACCGCAGCAATAGGCTAAAAGACTGCATCACTGAAAAGAAGGCCTTCAGGCGATAGAAGCAGAGATTGATATGCTTGAATTATGTGACATTGAATTAGGTTTTAGCGCGGTTCCGCTCTTTTCCGGCCTAAACCTGACGATCGCCCCGGGCGAGATCTGCTTATTGACTGCACCAAGCGGGGCAGGAAAATCAAGTCTGCTGCGCTGGATAGCCGGGCTGCAAACACCAGGACTGCGCGCTAGCGGACAAGTCAGGCTGGGCGGGCGCATTGTTTCTGATCTGCCTGCTGAGCGGCGCCAGCTTGGCCTGTTATTTCAGACCCCGCTATTATTTCCGCATCTGACTGTTGCGGATAATCTGGGCTTTGGACTGGTTGCTAATGTCACTGGTACAGCCCGCACAAACGCTATTAAAGCCGCGCTGGACAAGGCTGGGCTGGCCGGTATGGGCCTGCGTGATCCGCAAACCCTATCAGGCGGCCAGCAGGCCCGACTTGCGCTTTTGCGCACACTGTTAGCCCAACCACGGGCGCTGTTGCTGGATGAGCCGTTTTCAAGCCTTGACGGAGGCCGGCGTGAGGAGATGGTGAAGCTGGTCCGTGAAGAAGCTGTAAAGCGAAAGCTACCTGTCCTGCTGGTCAGCCATGACCCACGTGATGAAGCTCTGCCTGACAAACCGCCTTACCGGCTGGGCGCCTAAGAAATCCCCCCCGCCGCACCTTCAGCGCACTTTATGCCCTCAACAAGGCAGCGATCCATTTGCCGGTCTTGTCTGTTTTTGCTAGGTTTAGAAACGCTCGTCTTTCACGGTCGAACAAAGCCTGCTCATCGCTGTGCTGCGCTTCATCCTTACTGGCCACAATGATGGTGGCAATCTGCATCGCTACAACCTTGTTATGGGGAGCAAAATCTCCTCTGGCGACACCGTCTTCCATGAAGGCCTTCATTTTGTCCATCAGCTGAGGTGAGGCCAGTTGCACAGCTGTTGGCTTTGGCGGGACGTAACTGTCCTGCATCTGCCGAACTGTATCTATCGCCAGGGGGAGGAGCCGATCACGGCTGAGAAGTGCAACATCATGACCGGTGCGGAAATACTGAAATTTTGCGGACAATTCAGGTGATGTGCCGGTGCGACCATAGCCTATCTGCATCCAGGTCTGCCAGGCCGCCTCATCCCAGTCACCACTGACCTGATACCAGCGCAGATAGCTCTCCTTCACACCGCCACCAGAAGGCACCAGCCCGACCCCAGATTCAACTAGGCCAAGGGTTGAATTTGAATGCACGACAAGCTTATCGCAATGCATCAGCACTTCAAAGCCGCCACCTGCCGCCAAACCAGATGGCGCACCCACAACGGGTACAGGACAATATTTCAACTGCTTCACAGCGTTCTGGAAGCGAACAAGAAAGCTGTCCATCTCTGTCCAGCTGCCCGCTTTGATAAAGTCCAGAAACTGGTTGAGATCAACACCAGCTGAGAAATGCTGGGCATCATTATGTACCACAATCCCATGTCCGTGATCAGCGGCAGCCTGGGCGACAATCTGCATGGACTGATCATTCAGCGCATTTGCCTTTGAGTGAAATTCGACTAACCTCAAATTACCCTCTAGCCGGTAAAGGCTGGCAGCGTCATTGCTATAGATCTTTTCAGCTGTCCGCCGGGAAAGGGAAAAACGCATTACCCCCTCTGGCAGGGCAACCGGCTGGTAGCCTTTATCATGAGTATCTATATTCAGTTGACTGTCATGGACCGCATAATAGGGACGGCAGCGCGCTGTCAGCTGACGGGGCAAAGCAAGACCCAGTTCATCTGCTAACTGGCACAGCCTGTCTAGGCCCACCGCATCAATCAACTCAAATGGGCCGCGCTGCCAGTTAAAGCCCAGCTTCATCGCATCATCAATATCCTGAGGCGAGGTCGAAATTTCTGGGATAAGAGAGGCTGCATAAGACAGGATTTTAACTAGAACCGTCTGGGCAAAGCGACCTGCAGGACTAGTATCTTGTAAGACGGGGTCAAGCGGCTCTGCCTGGCGCGCCTGCGCTTCTGCTGAGGCAGAAGCAGCGGCAGGCAGTTCTGTTGCGACGCTTCGCCAAGCTAGGCCATCGCCTCCCTGTTCAATGATCCGCACCTCACGCCCAGACGCTGTGTCGCGATAGAAACCACCTTTGCCTTTATTGCCTGTATAGCCAGCGGCAATCATCGCCTGGTTAAGGGCCGGGTCATCACCCACCGCATGAAACGCATCATCTGCTGGCAGGATGGAGCGGAGAGAGGCGGCGACATCAGACATCAGATCAATCCCGATGAGATCATAAAGCCCAAACACGCCCGTTTTGGGAATTCCAAACGGACGGCCCACCAGTGCATCAGCTGTATCAATCGGAATGCCTGCAGTGATAGCTTCATGCAGGGCTAGCTGCAGCGCATAGACCCCGACCCGGTTGCCCAGAAAGCCTGGTGTATCGCCGCATCTGACCACGCCTTTGCCCAACACACGGTCATTAAAATCAGTCAGCTTTTTGATTACCGGCTCATCTGTTTGCTCACCCCGCACAAGCTCCAAAAGCCGCATAAAGCGCACCGGATTGAAATAATGTGTGATTGCAAACCGGCGGGCAAAATCAACTGGCATCTCGGCAATTAGCAGGCTTATAGGAATGGTTGAAGTGTTTGAGGTGACAATACAATTCGGTGGGATCGTCTGATGCAAGCGTTTATATAAAGCCTGTTTCACCGGCAACTGTTCGATCACCGCCTCGATGACCAAATCACAATCTGCCAGCTTATCAAAATCATCATCAATGGTGCCAGTTGCAATCAACTGCGCCCGCTTTTTATGCATAAGCTGCGGCGGATCAGATTCCAGTAACCGGTCAATCGCGGCAGCAGCCGCATGCGGCTGCCCAGCTGTCTTGGCCGGCAAATCAAGAAGCAAAACAGGCAGGTCCGCATTGGCAATCTGGGCAGCAATCCCACTGCCCATTGTACCGGCTCCAATGACCGCAATTTTAGAAAACTGAGAAACAGATGTCATTACACACCCCATAAAAGCTGATAATGCCGATATCTTTACGACGCCAAAAACTGGGCAAGAGGCAGATTGACCGCGTCAGGATGTTCACTGGGCAGCATATGTCCTGCATCGGCAATTTCAGTGATTGTACTATGAGGAATCATACCAGCCAGTTTGCGCCCCTGTTTCAGCGGTGTCATTTTATCACTGGCCGCCAGAATCAGATGGCAGGGCTGGGTTACAGCAGCAGCAGCAGCGGCTCCCTCATTATAGGCATTACAGGCCTGCAAATCAGCATGCAGGGCGGTTTTGTCATGACCTGCCATCAGAGCCCGGCCGAAGCCTAAATGATTAAACCCCGGTTGGGTGTTGTCATGAAAATGGGCTGTTCTTCCATGACCCCAGCCAGTCATCATCTCAATCGCGGCGTCTATTTTTGAGGCAGAGGCATCCACAAGCCATTCATTAACCGGAATCGCTGCCGCACCTGCGATCAGGCACAGCTTGTCAACATATGCGCTATGCCGGCTGGCCATCTCCAGAGCGACAAGACAACCTTGCGAATGGCCAATGAAGGCGGCTGTCTGGACACCCATTGCCGCCAGAAGCCTAGCAAGCCAGTCTGCCATATCCTCAATGCTGGTCAGGGGCGCACCACCCGATAAACCATGGCCAGGAAAATCAGGGGCAATAATGTTATAGCCTTCATAGGCAAAATACCGGCTCTGCAGACCCCAGGTCAGATGACTCTGCCCGCTGCCATGCAAAAAGACAACAAAGTCTGCGCCATCCTTGTGCGCCCTGCCGCCCGTTGCAATATGGACAAATATTTGTTCGAATTCAAACTTCATTGCACGCCTATCCTTATCTATGCCCTCAATCAGTTCCTAGCGCTGTTCCTCAGCAGCAACCCGGCGGGCGGCTTTGAAGCCGCTTTCAAAATCAGCCTTAATATCAGCAACATCCTCAAGACCGACAGACAGACGGATCATATCATCAGACAACCCTCCTGCCTTCATCGCGTCTGCGTCAATATGTGAATGAGTAGTAGAAGCAGGGTGAATCACAAGTGTTTTCGCATCACCTACATTGGCCAGATGAGAGGACAGTTCAACAGCTTCAATAAAAGCACGGCCTGCCTCGCGCCCGCCTTTTACACCAAAAGCAATAATCGAGCCTGCTCCACGCGGCATCAGCCTTTTGGCAATGTCATGGCCGGGATGATCCGGGAGGTCCGGATGGCGGACCCAAGCGACATCTTCATGAGTGCTAAGAAAATCCAACAGTGCACGGGTATTATCCATATGACGCTGCATACGCAGTGGCAGGGTTTCCAGCCCCTGCAGAATGTGAAAGGCATTAGTTGGCGACAGGCAGGGTCCAAAATTATACATCGCTTCTGCCCGCAGCTTTGCGGTGAATGCTGCCGGGCCAAATTCTTCATGAAAATTTATCCCATCCATTGAATAATGCGGGGATGCGATTGTGGGGAATTTATCAGATGCACCCCAGTCAAAGCGGCCGCCATCCACAACCGCTCCACCAATGGCAATCCCATGCCCGCCAATCCATTTGGTTAGTGAATGAATAACAATATCTGCTCCTTTTGTGAGCGGCTTCAACAGCCATGGCGTGTTAAAAGTTGCATCAATGATCAGCGGTACGCCAGCCTCATGGGCAATCTGTCCCACACCTTCGATATCCATGATATCGAGACCGGGATTGCCCACCACTTCACCAAACAGCAACTTGGTATTTGGCTGGATTGCGGCCTTGATACCATCAGGGTCTGTTGCAGAGACAAAACTGGTTTCAATACCAAAGCGGGGCAGGGTATATTTCAGCAAATTCACATTCGCCCCATAAAGCTGGGCGGAGGCCACGATGTGATCGCCTGATGAGCATATAGTCAGTAAAGCTGAAGACAAAGCCGCCATACCAGATGCTGTTGCAGTGCAAGCAGCAGCCTCTTCAAGGGCGGCAAGCCGCTGCTCAAGAACCGCCACAGTCGGGTTAGAGATCCGCGAATAAAGATGTCCACCTACCTCCATATTATACAGGGCAGCGGCATGGCGCGTATCTTTGAACATGTAAGAGGTGGTCTGATAAATTGGCACAGCACGGGCACCATGGCGATCGTCAGGCATATGGCCCGCATGAAGCGAAAGCGTATCAAATTTATAATCCTGGCTCATAAAAATGTCTTCCTCTGGTATAAATTTAAAGGGTCAGTCAAATAGCGGCCCCCACGCTATGTTTCAGTGGGCTTGTTAAACCAGCATCAGTGGCGGGTCAACCAGTCCGGATCCATAGCCAGAACCGCATCACCGCCCACGGTAATAACACGGGCCAGCCTTTCAAGTTGAGGCAGACATTGCTGCAGATAAATATCTGCGGTGACGCGCTTGGCGTCCAGAAAGCTTTGTGAGAACTCTTCTGCCTTGCCTATTGCCACAACATGACCTGATCTGGCCATAACCCACCCTCCGCATAACCAGCCCAGCATCATCAGCCAGTCAACTGAACTGACAGCTGCCCGGCGCGGGTCATTTGCTGTGCCACAGAGAAAATCAAGGGTCTGGTGCGTGGTAGCTATGGCGCTTCGCATAGGAGCCGCTAGCCTGTCATCTAGCCCTATTAGATCAGCTTCCATTTCTGCCAGCAAAGCGCGAACAGCTGCCCCGCTATCGCGCAGCGTCTTGCGGAAAATCAAATCATTTGCCTGAATGGCTGTGGTGCCTTCATAAATTGGCAATATCCGTGAATCACGGTAATGCTGGGCAGCCCCTGTTTCTTCAATAAAGCCCATGCCGCCATGGACCTGCACCGCATCAGAGGTCAGCGTGACCGCACGTTCAGTCAGCCAACCCTTAATAACTGGGATTAATAGTGAGGCCCGTTCATCAAGCTTAGCCTTGTCTTCATCAGGGCCATGCCGGGCTAGGTCAAGGGCGGCCCCGCCAATTACTGTAAGACCACGCATCGCTTCTATTTCTGCCCGCATCACAGATAAAAGCCG
This sequence comes from uncultured SAR116 cluster alpha proteobacterium, assembly GCA_902518965.1. Classification (GTDB taxonomy): domain Bacteria; phylum Pseudomonadota; class Alphaproteobacteria; order Puniceispirillales; family Puniceispirillaceae; genus JADHLI01. The sequence continues at coordinate 15,242 of CABYIQ010000009.1, read as the reverse complement.
CAGCACATCAGGATGGTGGGCGATAGATGCGCCGGAGCTGCGGTCAATCGGAGTGCCTTGCACACGGTTCTGCGCATAATCAACCGCCTGCTGGTAGCCGCGTTCCGCAACAGACAAGCCCTGCAAGCCAACTGCAAAACGGGCATGGTTCATCATCCCAAACATAATTGAAAGACCTTGATTTTCCTCACCTACCAGATAGCCGACCGCGCCCCCTGACTCGCCATACTGCATGACAGCTGTCGGGGACGCTTTAATGCCCAACTTCTTTTCAATCGACAAACAGCGCACATCATTGCGTGCGCCCAGAGTGCCATCCGGATTGACTAGAAATTTCGGCACAATAAAGACAGATATGCCCTTGACACCTTCCGGCGCATCAAGTGTGCGGGCTAGAACCAGATGAATAATATTTTCAGCCATATCATGTTCACCATAGGTGATATAGATTTTCTGACCTGTGATCAGATAGTGATCATCCTGTTTAACGGCTCGCGTCTTAATGGCTGCCAGATCAGTTCCAGCCTGAGGTTCGGTGAGATTCATCGTCCCGGTCCAGCGCCCCTCGACCATCGGCGGCACAAAGATCTGTTTCTGCGCTTGTGAGGCTGATTTCTGCAGGGCGTAAATCTGGCCTTGCGTTAGTAAATGACACAAAGCAAAGCTGAGACTGGCAGACTGCCACATCTCATTAACAGGCGCGCTTAGGGCCATCGGCATATTCTGGCCGCCAAACGCCTCTTCCGCCTCCATTGAAGTCCAGCCCCCCTCTGCCATGGCGCGGTAAGCATCTGCAAAACCATTTGGGGTTTGAACTGAACTGTCTGTATCTGAATAGGCTGCCCCCTTCAGATCAGAAGCATGGTTCAGTGGGGCAATGACATCTGAAGCCAGCTTGGCCGCTTCATCAATAACCGCGTCAGCCAAATCAAGACCTGTATCGGCAAAGGCAGGCAGCGCCGCCACGGCGTCAAACCCGGCCAGATAGCGTAGGGCAAACTTCATATCATCTGTCGGCGGTACATAAGTCATCGTTTATACTCTATTCTGATCACAAGTTTTATAATACAGAAGGATTTCCTAAGCCATGTCTTCAATCACGCAGACCGTTTTCTTGGCTTATTTCCAGAATTGGCCCCCGCGGCAGCATCACAAGCCTTGTCAAATTCAGCCTGTGCTGCCGCATATGCCTTATCAGCGGCAACAAGATGGGCATGACGCACAGGCCCGAAGCCGCGGATTTGTTCCGGCACAGAGACCAGCTGCACAGCTGCTGTGTAATTTGCAGCAGTCAGACGCGCGGCAACTTCATCAAGCAGGGCCTCATAACGCGTCAGGGCGGCACGTTCGGCTTTGCGCTCAGCTGTGTAGCCAAACAGATCAAACACTGTCCCGCGCAAGCTTTTGCAGCTGGCCAGAACCGACATGACGGGCCTTACCCAGCTGCCATAGACAGCCTTTTTTGGCCGGCCAGTGACCGGATCAGCGCCTGAAAACATAGGCGGTGCCAAATGATAAGAGATCGAAACATCACCCTCAAACTGCGCGGATAAGGCATTTGCAAAGCGGCCATCTGTATAGAGGCGGGCAACTTCATATTCATCCTTGATCGCCATCATCTTATATAAATACCGTGCAACTGCTCGGGACAGATGCTGCCCCGCATCTGTGTCTACAGCAATTAGACTATCCAGCTTTTCACGATATCGGCTAGCATAAGCGGAATTTTGATAGCTTGTCAGGCGCGCCATCCGGTCAGCGATGATATCATCCAATGCGGTGAGAGGCTGGACAGCGCCAAGACCGGACCTGTCCTCAGCTGCAGTAACTTCCCTGTCAACCGCACCTGCATCAACAACCCATTTCCGGCCCCAGCGAAAGGCATTAATGCTTTGCTGCACAGCAATACCATTAAGCGTAATCGCCTTTTCAACTGCATTAGAGGATAACGGGATCAGACCTTTCTGCCAGGCCACCCCTAACAGCAGCAAATTAGAAGCGATGGTATCACCTAGCAGCCTGACGGCCATGCGGCTGGTATCTATTAGGGTTGCCTGCCCCTCATCTACAACCCCACACAGACGCGCCGCCATTTCAGGGCCAGGCAGACGTTCTTCTGTATCGCGTGTGAACCCCCCTGTCGGCATTTCGTTGGTATTGGCCACCACATGACCGGATTGGTTCATCAACTTCAATAGTGCCGAATCCGCGCTGACCAACATATCACAGCCCAGCATCACATCTGCCCCGCCAGGGCCAATCCTGATGGCCGAGATATCTTCTGGCCGAGGAGCGAGACGAATATGGCTTGTCACCGCCCCACCCTTCTGGGCCAGCCCAGCCATATCAATAATCCCGCAGCCCTTGCCTTCGATATGAGCCGCCATCCCCAGCAAGGCTGCAATCGTCACCACACCTGTTCCGCCAACACCAGTCAACACATAAGACACGGGCTTATCAAAAGCAAAAGCAGGTGCCGGCAGAGGCATTTTTTCGTCAACAGCTGACGCTGCATCTGGCTTGCGCACTGTCCCGCCGGAGACGGTCACAAAGCTGGGGCAAAAGCCCTTCACACAAGAAAAATCCTTATTGCAGGCAGACTGGTCAATCTTACGTTTGCGGCCCAGCTCTGTTTCCAGCGGCAATATTGCCACACAATTGGACTGCACCCCGCAATCCCCGCAACCTTCGCAGACTTCAGGGTTAATGAAAATACGTTCTTCTGGATCTGGCATCAGGCCGCGCTTGCGGCGACGGCGTTTTTCAGTAGCACAGGTCTGATCATAAATCAGCGCCGTGACCCCTTCTGTTCGTTCAAGACTTTGCTGGACAAGCTGTAATTCAGCCCGGTGGTGAAAGCTAACGCCGGCTGGATATGCTGATTGATCATGACGGCTCAGATCATCTGTCACCAAAGCCAGTTCACGCACACCCGACGCATCCAGCAATTTTGCGATTTCAACTGTTGTCATCCCGCCTTCATGTGTCTGTCCGCCTGTCATGGCAACCGCATCATTATATAAAATTTTATAGGTGATGTTCACATTTGCAGCGACTGCGGCTCGGATCGCCATCAACCCAGAATGGTTAAATGTGCCATCACCAATATTCTGGAACACATGTTGGCGAGTTGAAAAGCAGGCCTCACCGATCCAGTTTGCTCCCTCACCTCCCATATGGGTATTGCCTTCAACATTCCGGTCCATGAACTGGGCCATCCAATGACAGCCGATGCCCGCATAACCACGCGCGCCTTCAGGTAGCACAGTAGAGGAATTATGCGGACAACCGGCGCAGAAATATGGCGGACGTGCTGAAGACAGAGCTTCAACAGATCGGTTTAGCTGAGCCTTGATGCGAACAAGATTGTGACTAACAGACCGGTCAAGCTTGACCCCATCCAGAAGCTGTTCGGCAATAATCTGTGCAACCTGTGTGGCATTGATAGAGCCTTCTTCAGGCAGCAGGCGGTTGCCGTCATGATCACACTTTCCGATTATCGCCGGTGCGCCTTCCTGACCGTAAAGACAATCTTTAATCTGGGGCTCAATGAGGCCACGCTTTTCTTCAACAACTAGCATTTTTTGCAGAGGGGCGGCAAATTCAGTCATGCCTTCGGGGTCAAGCGGCCAGGACATCCCTACCTTATATACAGACAAACCAACTTGGGCAGCCATTGTCGCATCGATCCCCAAATCAGCCAGGGCCTGCATCACATCCATATAGGCTTTGCCTGTGGACACTATGCCAAACTGGGGCGCTGAACCGCCATCAACGGTAACGCGGTCGAGACGGTTCGCCCGAGCAAAGGCTTTGACTGCTGCCATTTTCTGGGCATGCAGGCGCTGCTCCTGGGTAAAGCGATCATCATGACGCCGGATATTCAACCCATCAGAAGGCAGCGTGTAATCATTAGGAAGGTGGCTGGAAAATTCATCAGCAGTCAGCCGGACAGAGGCAGTGGATTCAATGTTATCCTTCACACATTTGATACCAACCCAGACCCCGGCAAAACGCGACATCGCCCAGCCTTGAAGACCGAAATCAACCATCTCCGATAAATTGGCCGGGTTCAGAACCGGAATCATCGCGTCCATCATCGCATATTCAGACTGATGACAGACGGTAGAGCTCTCGCCTGCATGGTCATCGCCCATCAACACCAAGACGCCGCCATACGTTGATGATCCGGCCAGATTACCATGCCGGAACACATCCCCTGTTCGATCAACACCAGGCCCCTTGCCATACCAAATCGCAAAGACACCATCCTTTTTACCTTCATCATGAAGATTGACCTGTTGTGTACCCCAGACCGCTGTTGCCGCCAAATCCTCATTCAGACCAGGATGAAAGGTCACGCCTGCCTGGGTTAAGGCCTGTTCAGCCTGGCTGAACTGCAGGTCGATTCCGCCCAGCGGCGAGCCCCTATAACCGGTCACATAGCCGGCTGTATTCAAACCAGCTTTGCGATCCTTTTCAGCCTGCAAGAGACATAAACGCACCAGTGCCTGTGTGCCGCTAACAAACACCGTCGATTTATTCAGGTCATACTTGTCTTGCAGCGCCACGTCACGCAAGTCAGAAGCGTATATTTTATCTAGTGTAATCTCATTCCCATCCATGTTCGTTAGATTAAGGCGAGTTGGGCGGTTCGGCAACTACATCATTTGCATAATATAAAATTGAACAACATGCATAGCAGGCCGAAAGACAGGCCTTTTGTGATGTTTTACAAATTGCCTGCGGTAATTCTTGACTGTAGTGAATACAAATTGCAGGTGATTACAGTTTTGAGCCCAACTCTTCCAAATAGTGCAAAACTCTCGAGCGCCCGACGTTACAATTTTGTTTATGTGCAGAAAAGGTCAAATCAAGCGAGATTTTGAAAAGACTCACATTGGAAGTTCACCTTAAAATTAACCTGACAGTTTGGCGTCTGCTGCAACGTCCCAGCCCAAATTTGCCGATACATCCTGCGCAATTCGGGCAATCCGGGTTCCAAGTTTGCCGCGGAACGCTGGCGTGAAGACCCGTACCGATCCGGCAGCACCGATGGACATTGCAGCACCTGGCCCGCTAGGCGCAAGCGGCGCTGCGACGGAACACAGGCCACGTTCAATCTCTTCGACACATTCTGCAAAGCCACGCTTGCGGATTGTTTCGAGCTCGGCTTCCAAATCATTCACATTTGTCAGCGTGAATTCCGTGTAGGCGCGCAGTCGGCCCTCCATATCGCTAGTTAGGAGCAGTTCAGGCAAAAACGCAGCAACGGCCTTGGAGCAAGAACAGGCATGCAATGGGCGTTTTCCCAAGCCAGGATGGAGATAGGAAACCCCCGTGTCAGGAGTTTCTACATGGATAATTTCAACGGATTTTCCACGCAACCGAGACAGGAAAAATGCGGCGCCATACTGTGTTGCAGCTTTCTTGAGCGCAGGTGCAATCACCTCAAGCAGGGCGCGATCAGAATGATCACTTTGGGTTATCCGCTTTAGGCGTGAGCCAATAGAGAACGTCCCGCGGGTCACAGGTTCCAGAAGACCTACACTAACAAGGTCCTGCACTAACCTGTAGGCAGAAGGTTTGGGCAAGTCTGAATGGGCGCAAATCTCGGCCACTGTAGCCTCGCCCTTTTGTCCAACAACTTCGAGTATTAAAGTCAGGCGTTCCAGATGCATATTTTTACATTGCGATAATCTTTTTATCAGTTTATGATATTTAAAAAATGAACGCAAGGGAGAAATGTGAAGATGGACGGAGCGTGTTGTGGCCCGGGCTATGCAAGCCCCGCAGAGGCGATCAGAGCACCGCGTGAGGAACTGTTATATACAATCGCCATCTACACAGGGACTGGCATCCAAAAGCCAGACTATTTGGCGACAGTGGATGCGGATCCAGAAAGTCCAACCTACAGCCAAGTTATCCATCGCTTAGAAATGCCCGGCATCGGAGATGAATTGCATCACATGGGCTGGAATGCCTGTTCTTCCTGCCACAACGACGCAGATATGAGCCGTAAATACCTGCTTGTGCCAGGCGTGCGGTCTAACAACATCCATATTATCGACACAGCTACGGACCCATTTGCACCACGCCTGCACAAGGTGATTGACGGGGCCGAGATCAAGTCTAAAACCAATCTGAGCGGCCCACACACTGTGCATTGTCTGGGCTCTGAAATCATCATTTCCTTCCTAGGTGACGCAAAGGGCGAAGCGCCCGGTGGCTATCTGCATCTGAACAAGGAATTTGAGATCGTTGGCCGTTGGGAAAACTCAATGGGCGACATCCCATTTGGTTATGACTTTTGGTACCAACCACGCCATAACGTGATGGTCAGTTCTGAATGGGCCGCACCGAACACATTTATGCCTGGATTTGATCTGGAGGAAGTGGGCCACCTGAAATATGGTCGCCGCCTACACATCTGGGATTTTGAAAAAAAAGTGCCAGTCGACACGATGTATCTTGGCGAAGACGGCTTGCTCCCGTTGGAAGTAAAGTTTCTGCATGACCCAGACAGTACGCATGGGTTCTGCGGTGCTGCTCTTAGCTCCAATGTCATCCATTTTTGGAAGTCCAAAGCAGGGAAATGGGAATGGGAAAAAATCATTGATGTAGAGAATGAACCACATTCCGAATGGCCCATTCCTGTGCCCGGCGTGATGTCGGCTATTCTTGTGTCAATGGATGACAAATACCTCTACCTCAACAACTGGCTGCACGGTGATATGCGCCAATACGACATCTCTGATCCGCACAATCCGGTGCTAACCGGGCAGGTCTGGATGGGCGGGCTTCTGGGCAAAGCGCCCGAGATCAACGGTGTCAAAGTGGCTGGCGGCCCGCAAATGTTTCAGCTCTCGCTTGATGGCAAACGGCTTTATGTCACGACCTCGTTGTTCTCTACCTGGGACAACCAATTCTACCCAGAAATTCGTACACAGGGCGGTGTCATGCTGATGATCGACTGTGATGTCAAAAACGGCGGCATGAATATCAACAAAGATTTCGTTGTTGATTTCGGTCAGGAACCAAATGGCCCCAGCCGCTGCCATGAAACGCGCTATCCCGGTGGCGATTGCACAAGCGATATATGGCTGTGAACGAGATGCGAACAATCACAATCGCCAACCGCGATGATGCAACCTATCAAGTTGATCCCCGGCGTCCGTTGCTGGACGCTTTGCGCGAACAAGGTGTCGATCTTCCCTATGGCTGCAAGTATGGCGGCTGCATAACCTGCGCTGCAAAACTGATCGCTGGCGAGGTGGATCAACGTAGACAAGTGGCATTGAATAATCGCCAGATTAACAATGGCTATGTTCTGCTGTGTGTGGCCCGCGCGGTTAGCGATTGCAGATTGGAAATCGGCGTTGAAAGCCACAACAAACTTTATCGTAACCCTTTCATTGATCCGCTGGAGCCACATGAGCTTAAAGCAGACATCGCGACCCCCAAGGAGGCTTAAATGCCCGAAGCTGACATCGATCACCTCTATGATTACGCACCCGGCTATCTGTCGGACATCCTGCGTTCAGTCAAAACCATTGCGATGGTGGGCGCTAGTGGCGACAAGACCAAGTTCAGCTATGGCGTACTACGTGTGCTGCATGAAACCGGATATGACATGATCCCGGTAAATCCAAATCCAAAGCTGACCGAAATTCGCGGCATACGTGTCTTTCATTCTCTGGAGGAGATTAACCGGTCTGTGGATATGGTCGAGGTATTCCGCCCAAAAGAGGAGTTATATGAGATTACTGAAAAGGCCATTGAAATTGGCGCCACGGTGCTTTGGGGCCAAATTGGCGTTTATGATGACCGCGCAGCGAGGCTGGCCGAAGAAGCAGGCCTAAAAGTGGTGATGAACCGTTGTCCCAAGATCGAGTTGTTCCGCCCCTTCTGGAAGCCCCGTCTTGACCTAGCTATTTGAGGACTTCACGGACCTCGGGGCAAAGTCGGGTGACCCAATCATGAACACATTGAAGGAATTAAAATTGGATAAACTTAAAAACATTATTAAAATCATAATTAGTTTTGAAGTGATTATTCCGTCTCTGCAATTGAATACGCGGGCAACTGAAATCTCGTATAACGAGAACAGCAGACCCATGCTGAAGGTTCCACTCAATGGCTTATGAGAGCGAAATGAAAAACGATGATCTGTTACTACGGAGCGACACCGATAGCGTTGCTGTTCTGACACTGAACGCGCCAAAGTCGATTAATGCCTTGTCCGAAGAGATGCTTCGCGCTCTTTCAGACACATTTGACCAAATTGCAGAAGACCGCAGTGTCAAGGCAGTAATCCTGCGCAGCAGCGGGAACCACTTTTGTGCTGGTCATAACCTCAAGGAAATGTCGGCACGGCGGGCAGATGCTGACGGCGGATTTCAGTATTTCCAAGACCTGTTTGCTAAATGCTCTGCGATGATGCTTCGCATAGTGCGATTGCCCCAACCTGTAATTGCCGAGGTCAAGGGCATAACCACGGCGGCGGGCTGCCAGCTTGTAGCTTCCTGTGATCTGGCTGTGGCCGCTGATGATGCGACCTTTGCCACATCAGGTGTGAATATCGGGCTCTTTTGCTCAACCCCTATGGTCGCGCTGTCTCGCAATGTGCCACGCAAGCAGGCCATGGAAATGCTGTTGTTAGGGGAATTCTTGCCCGCTAGCCGCGTTGCCGAAATCGGGTTAGTCAACCGCGTAGTCCCTTTATCAGAGTTGGAAACAGCTTCCATGGATATGGCACGCATCATTGCCAACAAGTCGCCCTCTGCCGTCAAAATTGGCAAGCGAGCGTTTTATGAACAGGTTGAGATGCCTTTGGAAGAGGCCTATACCTTTGCCGGTCGCACTATGGCAGAAAACATGATGGCCAAGGATGCCGAGGCTGGTATTGGGGCCTTCACCCGCAAAGAACCAATGCCGGATTGGACCGGCGAATGATCTATGAGGGGCCAGAGCTTGCCCAAAATGCAGCGAACCACTCGGCTCTGTCTCCGGTTTCAATTCTCAAACGCGTAGAGCGCGTGCATCCAGAGCTACCGGCGCAAATCCATGGTCGCATCCAGCGCAACTGGGGCGAGGTTGCAGAACGTTGCAAGCGGCTGGCCTCTGCCCTAGCTCAACGCGGCATTGGAAAGGGCGATACCGTCGCTTTGATCGCACCGAACATCCCTGAGGCACTCGAATGCGCGCTGGCTGTGCCAATGCTAGGCGCGGTCCTAAATGCTAATAATACGCGGTTGGATGCGAGCACGATCGCCTACATTCTGGATCACGGCAACGCCGGGGTTTTGCTGGTAGATACCGAATTTTCCGAACTGGCCGCTGAGGCCGTCACCCAATCAGGCCGTGATCTGTTGGTCATCGACATCGAAGACAGCGAAGGTCTTGGCGGGAAGAAAATCGGCGCGCTTACCTATGAGGCACTGCTGGCGGAAGGCGATCCAAATTTCACCTATTCTCTGCCTGATAACGAATGGGATGCGCTTGCTCTGAACTACACCTCTGGCACCACAGGGCGGCCCAAGGGTGTTGTCTATTCCCATCGTGGTGCTTGGACCAATGCGGTCAACAACGTCATCACCTGGGAAATGCCGCATCATCCGGTCTACCTTTGGACGTTGCCACTATTTCACTGTAACGGCTGGTGTTTTCCCTGGACCATCACTATGCTCGCTGGAACTCATGTGTTTCTGCGTGCGCCACAAGCCAACGCGATATACAACGCCTTCGCTGATCATGGCGTTACCCATCTGTGCGGTGCGCCGATCATAATGTCAATGATATTGGACGCAGAGGAAAAACGCAGCTTTCCGCAAAAGATCAAGATGATGACCGCCGCCGCCCCACCCCCTGCTAGCGTAATTGCCGGAATGGAGGCAATGGGCATCTCCATCACCCATGTCTACGGCCTGACAGAGGTATATGGCCCCGCGGTGGTTTGCGCGGAAAAACCGAGCTGGGCCGCACTACCTTCTGAGGACCGTGCGACACTGAAGGCGCGCCAAGGGGTAGCCTATGAATTGCAGGAAGACGTGCTGGTTCTGAACCCCGATACCGGCGAGCAAGTTCCATGGGATGGGGAGACACTGGGCGAAATTGTGTTTCGCGGTAATATCGTCATGAAAGGCTATCTCAAATCACCCGGCGAGACCGCCAAGGCCTTTAAGGATGGTTGGTTCTGGTCCGGCGACCTCGCAGTGCAACACTCTGATGGCTACATCGAAATCCGCGATCGCTCTAAGGATATCATCATCTCAGGAGGGGAAAACATCTCCTCCATTGAGGTAGAAAAAGCGCTGTATTCACATCCTGCTGTCAGACTTTGTGCCGTCGTAGCAATGCCAGACGAGAAATGGGGCGAAGTGCCTTGCGCCTTTGTTGAGCTCTCCGGCAAGGCTACTGAGGATGAGCTTATAGCCCACGCCAAGACACGCCTTGCCAGATACCAACGCCCCAAGAAAGTGATTTTTGGCGAGCTGCCAAAGACCACCACTGGGAAAATTCGCAAAAACGAACTTCGCGATCTGGTCCGCCCAAAAAGCACCCCTACCAACATTTAAAACTGGTTTCTCGTCATGTCTCAAGAACTTAACTTTGCCCAATTCAGCTTTGGCACCCAGGTACGAAAATCACCCTATTCTGACGCAGCCTTGCGCTGGGGGGCCAAAGGATTTTCCGTCTACAACCATATGTACATCCCCCGCGATTTTGGCGATCCGAGGCAGAATTTCTGGTATCTGGTTAATGACGCGATCCTGTGCGACGTCTCTGTCGAGCGTCAGGTTCAAATCAAGGGCCCAGACGCGGCAAAATTCACCCAGTTCCTTTGCTGCCGTGACCTATCCAAATGCCAGGTTGGACAATGCAAATATGTGCTTATTACAGATCAGGACGGCGGGATCATCAACGATCCGATCCTCTTGAAACTAGCAGAGGATCACTTCTGGCTGTCCATTGCGGACAGTGATGTGCTGCTTTGGGCACGCGGCGTTGCGGTGAATTCTGGAATGGATGTGGACATTTCTGAACCAGACGTGTCACCGTTGCAACTGCAAGGCCCGAAATCCCGCGACGTCCTGCGCGCAGCATTTGGCGATGCTCCCACAGAACTCAAATACTATCGGTTCATGGAATTTGACTGGGACGGCGTACCTTTGATTATTTCACGGACCGGATGGTCGAGCGAACTTGGTTATGAGATTTTCCTGCGCGACGGAACACAAGGTGAAAAGCTTTGGGAGCATCTGATGGCCGTGGGTGGGCCTCTGGGCCTGAAGCCCGGTCATACATCAAGCATTCGTAGGATCGAGGCTGGCATGTTATCCTACCACGCTGACATGACCCTTGCGAACAACCCCTATGAGATGGGCATGGGACGTCTTGTCGATCTGGATATGGAAGCCGATTTTATCAGCAAGGCGGCCTTGACCTTGATCAAGGAGCGGGGGGTGTCGCAACAGCTTGTTGGCCTGGAAATTGACGGCGCTCCCTTTGTCGGCTCCAATGACTTTTTTTGGCCTGTCCTTAAAGAGGGCGTAAAAGTTGGCACGGTCACTTCAGCGATCTATTCTCCAAGACTGCAAAAAAACATCGCTCTTGCGATGATCAGCATCGACCACACGGCATCAGGCAGGGTACTACAGGTAGATAAGTTGAGCGAAACGCGCGCGTGCACTGTCGTGCCGATCCCGTTCTACGACCCCAAGAAATCGCTTGCCACAGCGAGCTGACAGTGCCTGGGTTCTTGGTGAGTTCTTTGAAGCACCTACTGAGGGATTATGGCCCAGGAGCCGCAGGGTACCCTCTTTTAACTCCAGCCCCTTAAAACAAAACCTAAACCTGAGCGCCAAAGACAATCAGTAAGCCCGGTCCAAGGAACGTTATTACTGGAATTTAGTCCTTGGAACACTGCACGTTTATCAGAAGTCGTAGACCTTAAAGTTGCCATGGACAAATGCTTCAAAATTGATCTAGTGAAGCCTTTTTGAAAACTAAGACTTAGTGAGACTATATTTAACCATACTGATTAATGACTGGCCCGCTTTAAAATCACTTTGCGTTTTCGAAACACAGTCAGCAGCCTTCTCTTGAGATTTAGCATTAAAAGTCTAATTTTTCAGGCGATAGCCAGTTTTAAAAATCCAGCTGATTACGCTGACGCAAAGGACCGAAAAGACAAAAATGGCAGCTAGGCTATAGCTAACTGCTACATCTGCTGTATCAAAAAAAGACCAGCGGAAACCAGAAACCAGATATACAATCGGATTAAATAGAGTGGCTGTCTGCCAGAAAGGCGGCAGCATAGAGATGGAATAAAAACTGCCCCCTAGAAAAACAAGCGGGGTAATAATCAGAGACGGCACCAAATTCAGCTGTTCAAAATTACGCGCCCATATGCCGATAATGAATCCTAATAGGCTAAAGGATAGGCAGGTCAGCAGCAAAAAGCCCAGCATCCAAAAGGGATGCGCAATCTGCACAGGCACAAACAAAAATGAAGTCGCCAGAATAATCAACCCAATCACAAAGGACTTGGTGGCAGCTGCCCCTACGTAGCCGACTACAATTTCAAAATAGGAGACAGGTGCAGATAATGGCTCGTAAATCGTGCCGATAAATTTTGGAAAATAAATCCCGAATGAGGCATTTGTGACAGACTGCATCAGAACTGTTAACATAATGAGTCCCGGTACAATAAAAGCCCCATAGCTGACCCCTTCAATCGCAACCATGCGTGAACCAATTGCTGAACCAAACACGATAAAATACAGTGCTGTTGATATCACCGGTGAAATTATGGATTGCAGAAGCGTGCGGAAAGTCCGCGCCATTTCGAAGAAATAAATAGCTTTGATTGCATGAATATTCATAAACTTTTTAATCCTTCACCAAATCAACAAAAATATCTTCCAAAGAGCTCTGCGATGTCTGCAGATCGCGCAAAGCCAACCCAGCAGCAGACAAATCTGTAAGCAGCCCAGTTATTCCAGTTCGTTCTGCCTTGGTATCATAAACATAGGTTAGACGGCCGCCATCTTCTGCAAGCCACAAATCATAGCTGGCAAGGGCAGGCGGGATAGCTTTGATGGGTTTCTGCAGCTCAATATAAAGCTCTTTAATGCCCATCTGAGCCATCAGCTTGTCTTTGTCTTCAACCAGCAGAATGTCGCCATCTGCTATTACCCCCACTCGGTCAGCAATGGCTTCTGCCTCTTCGATATAATGAGTGGTCAGCACAATCGTTACCCCGGAAGCTTTAAGCTTGCCCACGACGTCCCACATATCTTTGCGCAGTTCCACATCTACACCAGCTGTTGGTTCGTCCAGAAAGAGGATTTTAGGCTGATGGCTGAGCGCTTTGGCAATCAAAACTCGTCGTTTCATTCCACCAGATAATTCTTTTATTGGAGTGTTGCGCTTATCCCATAAAGACAGCTGGCGTAAAATCTGCTCTACATATGCAGCGTCCGGCGGATGGCCGAATAGCCCACGTGAAAACTTCACTGTATTGAGCACTTTTTCAAATGGTTCTAGCGCCACTTCCTGCGGCACAAGGCCAATGAGGGAACGAGCTGCACGATAATCGGTAACGATATCATAACCGCCAACAGTTATTTGCCCCGAACTGGGCGAGGTCAGTCCGCAGATCATGGAAATCAGCGTTGTTTTCCCTGCCCCGTTAGGCCCTAATAACGCCAGAATCTCACCTGACCTGATCTCAAGAGAGACGCCTTTTAAGGCCCGTTGGCCAGAGCGGTACGTTTTATCTAAAGCTGTGACCGAAATAATTGGATCCATGGAATTTTTCTCCTGAATGCTGGCGCTGACGCAGGCAATCCGGCACATCGAGATATTGGACAACGCGCATGCCGACTTTTGGCAGAGTTTTACCTAAATCGCTGGAACCAGTGAAATCGTCACCAAGACAACCCAGATATATATCCTACTTTTCCTTTTGGTCAAGTGCAGCCAAAAACAGGCCAGCAGACCAACTGAACTGTTTCTGCGGCCCAGCGCCTGACTGATTTTCTGACGAATGGGCAAGTAGACTGGCCATTTGTTTTCCAAGCTCTACGCCCCATTGGTCAAAGCTGTTCACATCCCAGATAAAGCCGGATACCGTCGTGATATGTTCATATAAAGCCAGCAGACGGCCAAGTGCAAAAGGAGTTGTGCGATCCCAGCTGATCAAAGCTGATGGACGATTACCAGCAAAATGCCGGTGCGGCTGTTTTTTGTTTTCTGATCCAAGGGCCAATGCCTCGGCCTGGGCCACCGCATTCACCGCCAGCGTTCTGTGGCTGGCCTCTGCAGCCGCCTGCAAGCTAGGGCTGGTGAATTGGTCTACCCCGTTTGGCTGGCGGGGAACAAGAATATCTACGGGCACGATATCAGTGCCCTGATGCAGCCACTGGAAAAAACTGTGTTGGCCATTTGTGCCTGGCTCACCCCAAATTAGCGGACCAGATCCCATAGCCAGCATATGTCCTTCTCGGGTGACCGATTTGCCATTGCTTTCCATATCCAACTGCTGAGCCCAGGCCGGCAAACGGCCAAGGCGCTGATCATAAGGCATCAGCCCGTAAGATGAGCGCCCTAGAAAAGTTCGGTGCCAGACCCGCAGCAGCCCCATCAACACAGGAATATTACGGTTGAAATCTGTATCTGCAAAATGACAATCCATAACATAGGCCCCGTCCAGAATCTGGACAAACCGGTCACTGCCAATACCCAACATAACTGGTAGACCAACTGACGACCACAGCGAATAGCGCCCGCCAACCCCCTCAGAAAAGGGAAAAATCTGATCTTCAGACAGGCCCCAGTCACTGGCCAGCGCTGGGGCAGCTGTAACTCCGGCCATATGTTCAGATACAGTACAGCCTGCCGCTTCAAGCCAGCCTCTGGCCAGTGCGGCATTTGCCATGGTTTCAGCTGTTGTAAAAGTCTTTGAGGTGATAATGAACAGCGTTCTATCTGAAGGGCAGCAGGCCAACACATCGTTTAAATCTGATGGATCAATATTGCCCACAAAATAAACTTGCGGACCAGAGTGAAACGCCGCAAGTGCGCGATAGACCATCGCAGGACCAAGATCAGACCCACCGATTCCAATATTCACGATATGCGTGAACCGGCCCTGCCCGCGCAGCTGGTCTGCAAAACGGCACAGGGCGATAAACCCATCTGTCTTGCGAAAGGCCGGATGGCGCAGTTCTGTATGG
>CABYIQ010000008.1 GCA_902518965.1 uncultured SAR116 cluster alpha proteobacterium | reverse complement strand
CCCCACATCAAAAAGTTTATCATCTTCACTGTCATCGCGAGTTTGAATCATACCTATCAGGCGATGTGGCTGTGCCATCACATCACGCACCATGGAAAGGTAACGTGGCTCAAAAATATTCAAAGGCAGTCGCCCGCCGGGCAGCAACAAGGCACCTGACAACGGAAAGACAGGTATCTGACCGGGGAGTTCTGAATATTCTGGTTCAAACGGACCGCGTGATGCGCCCATAAAGTCTACCTCTGAATTTACTAGCTGCGCTTAACCTGCCAGTTGACTAGAATCGGCAATAAGCCAAGTCTCGTCCTTCCACGTTTTAAATATAGAGCAGAAATCAGGAAAACAAATAGGTAGATAACTTTCTGCGAGCAGACACAACAGCTGCATGGGTGTGGCCGAGGGCGTTGAAGATTTCAAAAAGCTGCGTTTTTGCCGCTCCGTTCTGCCAGCTGTTATCGAGTTTTATGGAAGCTAGAAGAATATCCATAGCTTCTTCATTTTCGCCACTGGCAAATAACGCCAGTGCCAAATCCTGATGCACCTGGAGATCATCAGGCTGCGCAGCCAGCTTCAATCGAAGCGGTTGAATTTCAGATGCAGTTTCCCCTGCCCGTTCAGCCAACTGAACGGCAGCAAGGGCATCTCTCATCTCGGGCTGGTCCTGCCTATCCTCTCCCAGATTATCAATAATTTCACGGGCACTTTCAGTATCACCCATCATGATCAAAGTACGCACAAGACCAGACAAAGCCAATAGAGATTCTGGCTGTGCCGCCAGAGCCTGCTGAAACTCAGATAAGGCCTGTTTCGCATTCTGAGCTTCAAGAGCCGCCTCACCAGCGTCGAGTAATGGGCTGATATCCACAGCACCTGGGGCCTCATGCATAATCTTTTCAACAAACTGTCGAACTGCAGACTCAGGTTGAGCCCCAGCAAACCCGTCAACAGGGCGGCCTTCAACAATTGCATAAACAGTAGGGACGGACTGGACCTGCATCTGAGCGGCAATCTGCTGATTTTCATCAATATTCACTCGAGCAAGTCGCAGATTATTATAGCCGGAAATCACCTTTTCTAATACTGGTCCAAGCTGTTTACACGGCCCACACCAAGGTGCCCAAAACTGTACAATTACCGCTTTACTGTTACTTACCTCAATGACCTCAGACATAAAATTATCAATTGTGACATCAACGATATCAACAGCTGGTGCATTAGAAATAATCGGGTCTATCATAGGTCAATCCAAATAAAAGCATGTAAGAAATTTGACTATGTTTAACAAATAAACTGGCTGAGCTGTAGCCTTAATTTTAAAATGTTCTTCTTTTGGTGCTGGGTCAAAAAATTGTCAAAGTTCAACCCAGTTAATAACAACTCCATGTTGCTTCAGGAATGCTTCGACATCCTCAGGTCTCATTGCCACAGTGCGGTCATTGACAAGCGGATGCATGTACAGATAAACAACCTCGCGCAAGCGACTGTCCATATATAAGGTAACAGCATGATGAACACCAGTAACCATGGCCAATGGCGTCACGGCTCCTGGCCGAACGCCCAGATTGTCAAACAGCCGATTTTCTGAGCCAAAAGACAGACGGGACGAGCCAATAAGAGCCGGAAGCGCTTTCAAATCAAGTTCTGCATCTTCAGGGAGCACCAACAGAAAACTATTTTTCTTCTTATCCCGCAAATATAGGTTTTTAATATGGCCTCCACCTTGTTGCGCTGTTAAGAACCCATCCCTGACTTGTTTTGAATCAGCAACTGTGCGCAACGGTATATGGTCAATACGTTGATAGAAAAAGCCTTTATCTGTCAGCATTTCAAGAAGCTGATCAGATGTAATTGGCAGGCTATCTTGAAAAGCTGAAGAGGCATCCAATTCTGAAAACTCTGCATATAGGCGGTAAAAAAACTATGGGAAAATTGTAGCGGCCTTCCTGTTAAATGACAAGAAACAGGAGAGGAGTTCAGCAGATAGAGAAAAGCAATCGTAATGTAACAAAATGCAACAATTGACCCACTGCATTGGGGTGGCTTAAGAGAGACAATAGTTTCTTAAGTCGCTAACTCATTGCAGATGGATCGTTTCATGAGCGCTCATCAAAACATTAAAATTGCTGTGATTGGCTGTGGAATGTGGGGCCGAAATATTGCAAGGATTTGTGCCCGTCTAGGCGTGCTACATTACGTTGTTGATAGCAGTTCTGAAAAAGCAGCTGAATTTGCGCAGAACTTTTCAACACATGCAGCAGTTTTTCCAACTGTCTGTGCTGATAAAAACATTCATGGTGTGATGATTTCTGCTTCTGCCCAAGTTCATGAGCAGCTAGCTGTAGAGGCGCTGGGAGCAGGCAAACATGTCTTTGTTGAAAAGCCGATGAGCCTGCACCTAGCATCAGCCAAGTCGATGAACAGAGCTGCAATAAAGGCAAATCGTCAACTAATGATAGGCCATCTGATCCGCTATCATCCAGCCTTTATCGAATTGTTAGCGCAGGTGAAAGGCGGGGCAGTTGGAAAGCTTCGACATATACAGGCAAACAGATTAGCCATGGGCCGCATCCGCAATACAGAATCTGCACTATTTGATTTATGTCCGCATGATTTATCTCTGATTCTGGCGCTGACTGGCAGCCTGCCCACTTCCGTGACCTGTCATGGAGCCGCTCATATTACGCCTGGCATTATCGATGTGTTATCCACAGGGCTGGGTTTCGCCGGAGGAGTAAGTGCGGGCATGACCACAAGCTGGATAAATCCAATCAAAGAACATCGGCTGATTGTAACTGGCCAGACCGGTTCTTTAATGTTTGATGATACTAAGCCCTGGCCAGAAAAGCTGACACTGTTCAGCGATCATATCACACAAGCTGGCGAGCTGTTTGTGGTGGAACGCGCTAACCCCGTCCATCTCCCGGTTAAAGAGAACGAACCTTTAAAAGAGGAAGTTTCAGCTTTTATTAAGGTCTGCCAAACTGGCGAGCCGGCCCTGACAGATGGCAAGGAAGGCGTCGCAGTTCAGACTGTTATGGAACAAATGACTGGCTGCTTGCAGCAGCTTAATGAGACGTAAAAACGGAGTGTTAAGACTAATGACTGTTTCCTTTATTGATCTAGCCACCCAGCAAAGACGTCTACGCCCTGAGATAGACGCTCGTCTAAATAAGGTTCTAGATCATGGTCGATACATCATGGGTCCAGAAGTTGACGAGCTAGAAGCTAACTTTTGCAAGCGGTTGAATGTGAAACATGCAATTTCTTGTTCATCCGGAACGGATGCGCTGATTCTTGGCCTTTTGGGGCTGGGAGTGAAGCCCGGCGAAGGAGTGATTGTGCCAAGCTTTACGTTTGCAGCCAGCGCAGAAGCGATCGCCGTGCTAGGCGCGGTGCCTATTTTTGCTGAGGTAGAAGAGAGCAGCTTTAATCTCGACCCAGACCGACTTGTAGATGCGCTAGCCGCAGGCCAGAAGGCAGGGCTGAACGTGGTTGGCATAATCCCAGTTGGCCTGTTTGGTCAGCCTGCTGCGCTGGACAGAATTGCGACTTTTTCACAAGACAGCGGACTATGGATGCTGGATGATGCAGCCCAGAGCTTTGGATCCACCCTGTCTGATAATGTCGTCGGCACATTCGGTTCAGCCACAGCCACCAGCTTTTTTCCGGCTAAGCCACTAGGCTGTTATGGGGATGGCGGTGCGCTATTTACCAATGATGACCAGCTAGCCGCAATTGCCCGGTCTGCAAGGGTACATGGACAGGGTGCAGATAAGTATGAGAATGAGCGGCTTGGTATGACAGCGCGCCTGGATACTATTCAAGCTGCTGTGCTTTTGGCTAAGCTGGGCATTTTCGATGAAGAATTAACTTTGCGCCAAAAGGCAGCTGACCGGTATGCTGATAAGCTGGCTGGTTGCGGCGTAATCATTCCAGAATTATCTGCGACAGCGACCTCTAGCTGGGCACAATACGTGATCCGTCTGCCGAAAGGCACAGACCGGAAAGCGGTACAGGACAGTATGAGAAAAGATGGCGTGCCAACAGCCGTCTATTATCCGCACCCTATGCATACACAAAAACCCTACGCACACTATCCCATCTCCAGAGGCAACCTGAAAGTCACTGAAGCGCTAGCAGCAGATGTGCTAGCCCTGCCGATGCACCCCTATCTCGATTCCACTATACAGGACAGGGTGGTAGAAGCGTTGAAAGCAGCGTTATAGAGGGAGTTCAAAGTTTCTTTCGGCCTTCTTTTTCCCCTTGATATTCTCGCCTGTCACCTGCTATAACCATGCGGCGATGCGGGTGTAGCTCAGGGGTAGAGCACAACCTTGCCAAGGTTGGGGTCGAGGGTTCGAATCCCTTCACCCGCTCCAAAACTACCAAGATCCAAGGTGCAAGTGCCTGATTTTCAAGCATTTTAATGTTTGACGTCAGGAAGTGTGTACCAAACTGTGATCCAGAATAGCTCCTATTTAATCAGCCGTAATGGCATCTATTACTACTCTCGTCGTGTTCCGGCAGACCTTCATAAGCGTTTCAACAAAGACCGCGTGATCATATCCCTGCGAACGAGGTCGCAGGACAAAGCGTTGCGTTCGGCACAAACGCTTTCAGATAGATTGGAAAGGTATTGGGAAAGCTTACGACTTGAGCTTTTTCATAGCAGGGAACTTGGCCTTTATGTCCGCCAAAACCTACCAGCGTCTTCACCACAGTCTAACTTCACACTCGATGATGCCTTAGAACTTTATCTATCGTTGAAAGGTGGTGGACGCAGGAAGACTTTTTTCCAAGTTGCACATCGCGCAGTTACCTACCTAAAAGAAACAGCACCTGCAGCTGAAATAACAGCCCTCACCTTCAGCGATGCTTCAGCCTTCAGAGAGCATCTATTTTCAAAAGGCCTTACTTCATCTTCGGTTAGACGAATATTCTCCTGCATTAAATCAATTTTGAATCTGGCGATAAAAGAACGAGGGCTTAATTGCAACAACCCATTCGCTGCTACTTTTATTCCTGACGATTTTGCAACCAAAAGAAGATTGCCTATTCCATTGCCATTCATTCACAACCTTCAAACTGAATGCATGGATATTGATGACGACAACCGCTGGCTGATTGCCCTAATAAGCGATACTGGAATGCGTTTATCTGAAGCGGCAGGGCTTCACGTAAAAGATATCAGTGTTAACAGTGACATCCCCCATGTAAATCTTCTAGCATATCCATGGCGACCTTTGAAAACCAAGAGCAGTGAAAGACAAATACCCCTTGTTGGCGCGTCGCTTTGGGCTGCAAAACGCATAGTCAATTCGAACCACGAGTTTGCCTTCCCAAGTTACATAAGGGACAAGGAACTGAATTCAAACTCCGCTAGTGCCGCTATCAACAAGTGGCTAAAGCCAAGAGTTCCTGATGGGTGTGTGGTACACTCATTCAGGCACAGTTTCCGGGACAGACTTCGAAATATAGAGTGCCCTTCTGATATCGTGGATTCCTTGGGGGGTTGGGCAACAACCCATATTGGTCAAAAATATGGGCTTGGATATGACCTAAAGGTGAAGCAGAAATGGCTAAAAAGGATCGAGGTTCTAGAACCCGAGACGCAGAACCAGCATGCTTGAAAATCAGGCACTTGCACCTTGGATCTTGGTAGTTTTGGAGCGGGTGAAGGGAGGTTCGACGCCCTACCCATGCACCAAAAGATACCTGACTTTCAACTATATCAATAGCTTAGCACATCCGCACTAAAGGTAAAGTGCCTTATTCTGGATAACAGTTTGGATAACAGCCCAGTTCCGAGTTTCGCGGCTCGCGAACCTCGAAACGGGGGTTACTGATTGGCTTTGGCAACCAGCTCTAGGTTTGTTTGAGGGGGTGAGGGCTGTGGTTGCGCGGTCTGCGGCTCACGGACTGCGGTTCTACGATGGGTTGGCAGAGACGTCGGACCGTGGTTTTATTTCTAACACTAATTGATATGATCAGAGGTCTTATGATTCTTGCTCAAGAAACTTTTAACGATACATGGCCCTTTAAACCAAATTTCTTTTCAGGAAATGGGTTCAAAATGCATTATGTTGATGAGGGTGTAGGGACACCAATAATTTGCTTACACGGAGAACCAACTTGGGGATATATTTATAGAAAGTTTATTCCGCCGCTGTCTCGCGATAATCGGGTTATTGTACCAGATCATATGGGATTTGGAAAAAGCGAGACACCCCAAGATCGCGAATACACTTTAAAAACCCATGTAGATAATTTAGCTGGCCTCATTGAAAAATTAGAACTAACTGAGATTACCTTTGTCATGCAAGATTGGGGTGGGCCCATTGGCGTTGCCTATGCTCTGCGAAACTCAGAACAGGTTTCACGATTTATATTTTTAAACTCCGTGACTGGTTATGGTGGGATCCGTCAAACAGTCATTTCCCCATGGTTTCAATTTGTGGGAGAACTTTATAACGCTGGAACTATCGAAGAGGTGCTTGGAAATATTGGAACGAGTTTAGTTTCTATAATGCAACGTCTTGGACTGAAAACGAATGAAGCACTGGATCCCAATTGGGTAAGAGCCTATGCTTCCGCTTTTCCGGATAAAAATTCAGCAATTGGCGCAATTGAATTCCCTCTTGATGCACTACTTCGTCGAATAGTGCCATACGTCAAAGAAGGTTTTCCTATGTTAGACGAAATAAAGAGTAAGCCAGCAATGCTTGCTGTTGGCATGGAGGATAATGCAATTGATCCGCAATATCAAATTGATGATTTCAAGAGTTTATATCCAAATGCACCAGTTGTTGAAATACCTGGCGCTGGACATTTTTGTCAGGAGGATGCTCCGCATGTTTTAATCCCTCTGATACAACAATTCCTTCAAATGACACGGTAGTCTTTCTTATAAACTGTTTGCCGTACATTGCCCATGAAGCGTTAACCTTTGTTTGACTGATTTTCACTATATTTCGTAATTTGTGCGAGGGCAGAATTGAGCCAAATGAATTTAATCATTATGAATATGTTCATAGTTTTATTTTTTCCTTACTATCATTCGTAGTTCAGAAAAATATTTTCTAATGAGGGAGACCATGGAAAAAAAGCGATACAATGCGGGACAGGTAATATTCAATGTGGGCGATGCAGCGGATGGGTTATATCTTATCGCCTCTGGGAGTGTTGGTGTGTATTTTCCAGGAAATTTATCATCTAACAAACCAGATATTACGCTTAAAGAAACAGAAATTATTGGCGAGATGGGAGTGATAGATTCAGAACTTAGGACTGCCACTGCAAGAGCCTATTCTGAGGTTGACGTTGTCCACGTCACGAAAGAGGATTTTGAAAAAAAGCTAGCAGAAACTGATATTATCATTAGGGGGGTCGTAGCAGTCTTGAGTGACCGCTTGCGTCAACTTCAGAAAAGGAGAGTGGGTCAGAATTAGCCTCAGTGTTCATTAGTTTTTTGATTTATCAGAAACAAACACCGTCGCTATTCTATTTCTAGCGGCACCAGTTCCGTATTATTATAATTGGGTATTTCATTCAAACACCATATTGACAGTGAATGTAGGACAAAAAACCTATTAATTAGGCTTATATAGAGCGGCGGCTTTGTGCATTGTTTAAAATAGCATTTTTGAAATTTCAAAAGTTCACTAAACCAGTCGACTTAGAATCTCAGAAATCAGCTTCATTGCTCGATCGTTATCTTCTATTTCATTTGGGTCAAAAGTTAATGAGAGGCCCGGGATTGATTTGACAAGCTTCGATGAATAAGAGTCACTATTTGCCGAAAAACCTGAAACCTCATAGGTTTTAATTGGATAAGAAATTCCCTTTACTGAGATATCCTGTTTTTTGACGCATTTCATCTCATCTTTAACTAGAAGATAAGTGTCTTCCGATATTAAAATTTTGTTCGGCTCTGCGCTTGACTCAAGTCTTGATGCCAAATTGACACCATTTCCTATAACGGTGTAATCTAAACGATCTTCTGAGCCAAAATTTCCAACTGTGCATACACCTGAGTGTATTCCTATTCTCGCGTTAAGAGAGCTAGCTATTCCTCTTTCCCGCCAACCCTCCCTCAAGGATTCTAATTTATCAAGCATCTCAAGCGCCATGGAAACACATGCGATTGCATCCTCTTTGTTTCCTTTACTTTCTGGATCACCAAAAAATACTAAGATTGCATCACCAATATATTTATCTATAGTCCCGCCCCAATTGATAGCAATCCTAGACATCGCTGTTAAATATTCAGTCAAAATTTCAGTCAATATCTCAGGTTCCAATTTTTCCGTTAAGTGTGTAAAACCCTGGAGATCACAGAAAAATACAGTGAGTGGCTTCCGCTGTGTTTGAATTTTTACATCTAATTCTCCAGAAAAAATTGAATCGTAAACTTGTGGAGAAAAATATTTTGAGAGTTTTTCAGACAGCGCGACCAATTCCTCTGTCCGGTCAGACACTTTTTTTTCCAAATTTAAGTTTAAGTCAGCTAACTCTGCATGGGCTCTGTCTAGTTCGCGTAAGCGTTGTTGTTCTAAATTGTAAAGTTTGGCATTTTGAAGTGCGCTAGCTGCCTGATTAGCTAATATTTTAATGATAAGCTCATCTGACTTATCAAAAATATTTACCCTATCACTTTCAACTGAAAACACTCCTATAAGCTCGTTTTCTATCAACATTGGGATCGCCACTTGACTTTCGGCATTTTGAAGGCCTGGTAAAACTATTTCGTCCAAAGGTTTTCCTTTGTTCACAGGCTGGACTTGCTCTTTGATCGCGTTAACGTATTGTTTTTGCGCGCCCATATTACCCAATCGCATTAATTTTTTCTTTTTGGCTACCATGCCTATAACACCAACGCCAATTTTCACCTCAGCGCCAATACCCTGGTCATCGTAGCCATAAGTTGCAATTACTTTGAGGGAGCTTTCATTCTGATCTACTAAAAGTATCATGGAGTGTTCGAAGTCAAAATACTCGTGCATACTTTCCAGCATAGTATTGGCGATCACATCCATATCCAATGATTTGTTTATTTTAGATGCAACTTTTTCAATAATATTGATTTCGTTATTTCGACGTTCTAACAGACGTTTTACATCGTCGATGTCATTTTCATGCATCAAAATGAGGCTCCATATTCATCTGGAAACACCATCATAACCATGAAACCTGGCAGCTGCTTTTCAATTTGTTTTTATAATTGACAGCACTTTATAAATGTCTGCACCTTTCAATTCAAAAATACCAGACATTCCAGTCATGGAGGCGATTGCTTCGAGTTTCATATCCATTTCATCAAATAGGTCACCATCACTCTCAGTACGCGCATATTGTAGCTCTAAATTAAACATATCAAAATTCTCAGGATTTAAAATTGTAGCGTAAGCAAAGGGATTTTGACTGATGTTTTTTTTTGTCTTATTGAAAAATTGAAATGACAATGCAACCTCATTTGCACTTACATACCATATTTGAGAGATGACGGTTGTATTAGGTTCACCTTCGCTTGATGACGTGGTAATCCAACTTGGAAACATACCTTGGAGAGCTGGAAGATGTTCTTCATTAATCATAGAATTTCTCAGAATTACCTAGACTTGCTTGCCTGCGTCTGGTCCAGGCGTTTGGATAAAAATTTTATTCACTTTAAATACTACCGTCACGTTTGGAGTTCTCAACCAATACCTGTCTGCTAAATCTTGCGTGATCCCTAATGCAGCGAAAGGTTCGTAAATCCCATGCCTTAATTTATCACAGACAAATTTTTCATTTTCTTGAACATCCCGTAACGCTGTTACAGGTCCTTTTATGTTATAAGCTTCATGGCTAATAGCACCTACAAAAAGGCTGACCATTGAGCCAACAACCAAATTATTCAAGAATGGCTCGCTGGACTCTCTATTAAGACAACAAGATATCTCCTCAGAATCCCGATTGTAAATGACACCCAAAACATCAGAATGAAATGGTCTCAAAGATGAAGAAACACATCCTATGTGTCCAATACCAGTCGTTAACACTTCATGTATCTTATCAGTGACCATGGGAAATGATTGATCAAAACATGTAAAATGAAAACCCCAGAACCAGATAATTACCAAATGGCAGTAAGTGAAAATTTCCAAAGATAAGTGGAACGTTCGGCAGCGGTGGTACCGGCTGAGAACATGGCCGTGAATAATAAAAATAAAACGGTTGTATCAAGACTCAAAAAGAACGATGGTTCACTGAAAGAAATTGTCTTATTGCTTGACAGCCTGACCAATTAAAATTGTCTGCATTACTCCCTTGCCCTTCATACTAATTGATTGGCTTCTGACATTAAAACTGGAGTTTTTGTCAAGCAGGTCAAAAGTTCTTTGTGAGAGGTGTATTTTGCCAGGCTCACCATTGCTCTCAAGGCGAGCGGCGGTATTGATTGTATCTCCCCAAACGTCAAATGCAAACTTTGATTTCCCAATTACACCTGAAACTGCTGGCCCAGAGTGGATGCCAATCCTAATTTGAATTGGGTTTCCCTCGTGGTCATTATATTCGCTTGCAATTTCTATAAATTTGGCGGACATATCCACCAATATTTGCGCATGGTCAGCCCTTGCCTCTGGCAGTCCTGCTACAACCATGTAAGCGTCCCCAATGGTTTTAATTTTTTCAACACTATACTCTAGAACAACTTCATCAAATCTTGAAAAAATGCCATTTAATAATTTGACCACCTTTTCCGCAGAAACATTATCAGAAAATGATGTGAAGTTTACTATGTCAGCCATCATAACGCTAATATCTGGATTTTCTAAGGCCACTGGTTCTGAGGAGTTTTTCAGAATTTCGGCTATTTGTTTTGGCATTATATTGTGGAGCAATCTCTCCGAGGTTTCACGTTCTTGGACTAAAAATTTTGAATACATGCCCATCGGAATGCCGAGAACAAGTAGGGTACCAAAAATATTACTTAAACCTAAAAGGCTTGCTGTGAGGTAGGGAACATTAACGTAACCATCTTGACTAGAAAAATTAAAAAACATTCCCCCATAAAGTAAAATAATGAGTCCAGCTAATGCCGTCTTAAGACTAATTCGTATCGGCACCGCAATCAAAAGGATTGCCAAATTAATATACCAAAGATGGAACATGGAATCCCATCCCAAAAGTGTAATAAAGGCTGTAGCCGAGCCTACACCAGCCAAACATGAGATGACGACTCCAACTTGGGCATAACCCAAAGTGTGTAATAAAAACCCAAGAGCGATAATTGATGCAAAACAAAGTTCAGCAAAGATTACTAAATGCCAATTTTGCACTGTAAAAAACAAGAGTGCGTCTCTGCCAACAAGACCAATACCGCCAGCAATAAAACCAAGTTGTATGGCAGTAAAAGCTGGAGCCCAACTTTTTGGATAACGTGTTCTCGGTTTAAAGACATATTCGAGGTAATTTGCTAGCAAATGGACACCTCCCCCTTTTCATTTAATGAGAACTAGTGCAAGACTGCAATCATTTAATGATGGCTTTAATCAATTTGCACAGCAATCTAAAAATCATTGTATTCCCTTTAAAGCCCATGCACAGACTAAATTATAGAAACCATGTATTGAACAATTGAAAGAGTTTGACCATTTATGTTTCTAATCAATCATCTAAATGAGGCTCATCAATGAACCGACGCGACTTTATTATTGGAACTCTTGCAATCACTGCAATCCCAGCCAATGTTTTTTCCATGTCCGAGACTTTAATTGTTTACCGGACAGAAACTTGTGGTTGTTGCGGTGAATGGGTCAAAAGGATGATTTTGGGTGGGGTGAGAGCCGAAGTTCAATTCGTAAATGATGAGGTATTAAAGTCTATAAAATCACAATTAGATATACCAACCGAACTGAATTCATGTCACACAGCAACCATTAGCCAATATTTTATTGAAGGCCATGTGCCGGTGAGTGATATATATAGGTTGCTAATTGAGAGGCCACAGGCCCTTGGTTTGACTGTTCCCGGAATGCCTATTGGTTCTCCAGGCATGGAGATGGGAAATAGCAAAGAGCCTTTCGATACATTGCTTGTTTTTGAAAACGGCAGGACAGAAGTATTCAAAAGACATGTCTAATGCTCGTAAAATCCTCAAAACGCTGTGTCACTGACCGAGCTGCACGAACAGCCCCGGAATATGACTTGGTTCTCAGACTAAAGGATAGGCGAGGGGAGGCATAATACTGTCTTACATCAATAGGAACACGTCTTGTGTAGTAATAGATACCAGCCCTGCATGACACGTAATGGGCATTGGAATTGTACATCACTTTGTACATCACTCATCTCCTGCAAACATAGCACATGCTTACATTTCAATGAGATACACATCATGTGATTGATGATTTGGAGCGGGTGAAGGGAAGTTCGAAGCCTAACACACGCGCCAATTTGTGACTGAATCCAGCTATATCAATAGCTTAGCATATTAGCCCATATGGTCAACTATCAAAACCTTACCCGCAACCTTGCCTGAACCCAGTTCTAAGGTCCGTGGACCACGGACCGGGGTTACTGATTGCCTTTGGCAATCAGCTATGGTTTTTGTTCGGGGGGTGGGGGCTGTTGCTGCGCGGTCCTGTGATATTTAGGCTATTTTAGAGGAAGGTAATTTTGTTTAGGTTAGTGGAATCATAATCTGCATGTCGGGAGTTCGATTACTGCTGGGCCCACTACCCTACGCCGCATATGTGGACGAGAAATTTATTCCGGCCCTTAAAACCTGTAGATTAGAGCCATGATCACGGCGCTGTCCTTCTGCAACGCCGAACTGTTCGGGTCGCTGGCATAGCGCGACGTGCCTCTGGCGCTGGCCTCGAAGGTTACTTCTTCGGAAATTCGACGATCGATGCTGACTGTTATTGTTTGTGCGCCATTGTTAAGGTCGCGAGTTAGAAGGCCAAGCACCTCGGTGTCTTCGACATCATTCCAAAGCCAACGGCCGCCGACCGTCAGGTCGTTCTGTAAGCCGCTATGCGCCAGGCCCTTGCGGCTGTCGCGGGCATATTCGCCGAGCAGCACAATGTCCTGGCCTCCATCCATGATTCCATAGATATTATGTTCGATCCCAAAGACACCGGCGTGATAGGTTGGCGTCATGCCAAGCCTGTTATACTGACCAGACCGCCGGACTAGTTCGGCCTTCAATATGGAATCGCCGCGAAGATACTGGATATCGAGCCCGGCTTGGGTGATGCGGCTATAATCCGGCTTCAGTGTGCCGTCCGACTGTGGCAGAAGCCGCGGGGCGGAGCCAGTACCGCGAAACCAGCTAACGCCAAGATCAATATTGTTGAAATATCCGGACCAGCGGACGGCGTTGGCGATGTCGTCACGCTTGGCCCCGCTGGAATAGCTGGCTCCGTTCGCAATGCGAAGCGCCGGCCGTTCGCGGCTCGCCATCCCGGGATAGATGTTCTCGGCAAAATCGATTGCTAAAAGGTCAAGCTGCCCGGGTCCAACCGGCCAGGACAGGCGCAGCATCGGCGCGCCGAGTTTTTCGCTTCGCATCAAGCCACGGCTGAAATCCTTAGCATTGACCACATCGACCAGATTATAGCTTTCCACCTTGCCCCAGAAAAGGATGGTGCTGCCGACAAGGATATCGGCGTCGCCAAGGCGCGCGGTAACATAGGCCTCACGGAAGTCAATGAGGCCGTCGCCAGCCGTTCCGCCGCTGATGCGGGGTTGGACTCGCGCTTCGGCAGAATCGCCATAGATCACCAGTTCAGGACGCGCTTCAAGATAGACAAAGCTATTTTTCTGGCCGGCATAGGCTGCGCTTTGCGGATACCAGCTTGCTTCCACTATGATTTCACCGCGATGCTCGGTACCGATCTCGGCTCTGGCTGAATGACCTGTCAGGCAAGCAAAAGTGGCCAATGCCGCTGAGAAGACAACGGTAAGGCACAAGGTAATTTTCGCGATCATCGGTAGGCCTTGGGAAGTCTCTGCGGTGTGAAGTCACGCTCGCTTAGCCCCTGGCGAAAGCTGTATTCGCCCCAGGAGAGCCGTGTTGATTTGCCCGTTTGCATATTGTCCATGAGCATGGTGTGGGCACGCCAGAACGCCCTCTCATATTGTTTGTAGTCCTTAAACTTCAGCGATTTTTCAAGGTCGCCGCGGCGGTTGTAGAAATCAATCTGATGCACCCGATATTGATCAAGATCGATGAAGGACACACGCTTTGAATAGCCGGACCGCTTGTTTTTTGGGCGGCTTTCCACAGCGGCGCAGGTCAGCGCGTTGTCATGTACGCAGGGCGCATCTTCCAGCCAGATATGCTCATTATCGGCGACCTCCTCTGATCCCAGGTCCTCATAGGAGAATTCTGAGGAGACGAATTTGCCTGTCCGGTTCGAGGAGGAAATGCGTTTCACCCGCTTCACCGCCGGCAGGAAGATCCATTGCGAATCATCATCTGGCTCGATTTTCGAATGGGTCAGCAGGGCCGTGCCACGCACATCGCGCGGCTGCGAGAAGGTGATGATCGAACGGTCACCTTCCGAGACATCAGCGGCCTCCAGAATAGTGGAGCGGAACTTGCGCACCGACTCATTGCCGGCCTTGTTCTTCAGCACCATTTCGCCCTCGACGGTGACGTCGCCCCACCCTTTGTCGCGGTTGTCGACTTCGGTTGCTATGGCGAGCCCCTTTTCATTGGAGGCCTCGACCGGCTTGGCCAGCGGAAGCAACAACGCTGCGCTGGCAAGGGTGGTGATCATCGCAAGCGAAGCGGTGGAGGTGGCATTGATCTTCATGGTTTTTATCCTGTCCAGAAACATCAGAAGCGGTGGGAGGAAGAGGAAATCAACAAACAGTGCAAAGCTGAGTGTGATGGCTGTCAGCCTGGCCATGTCGCGGTTCACCGCAAAGCCGGACTGGCCAAGAATGGTAAAGCCGATGACAAGACCGAGCGAGGTCACTGTCAGTGCCATACCAACCGATTTGAAAGCATGGCGCACACTGTCCTCTGCGCTTTTGCCACGTTTGCGGGCATTGGCGTATTTCAGCATGAAATGCACTGTGTCATCGACAACGATGCCGAGCGTCATGGCCACGACAATAGATACGGCTAACGTCACATTACCGACCATATAGCCCCATAGGCCAAAGCCCATCATCGCCGGCAGTAGGTTCGGTGCCAGGGAGACGATGCCAAGCTTGAGATTACGGAGCACAAGGAAAATCACAAAGGATATGAACACAAGCGCAAGTGTCGTGCCCCGCAGCATCGACGGCACGTCGCGGGCTGAGATCATCGTATAGACATGCGTCTGGCCGGTGACCGGGCTCTTAAGTTCAGGTGCGTTTGCGTCAAACCATGTCTGAACCTTTTCGTCGAGCGCGATCAGCTGGCGTGTTGTGGCATAGCCGACAAAGGCTGAGACCCGAGTCGAGGAGCGGTCGACATTGATCTGGTCTGTCAGGTCCATGCCATAGCCAAGCGACAACTCGTACAGGAACAAGAACTGCGAGGCTTCCTCGTCACTCTCCGGAATCCGGTAGAAGGCAGAATCGTCGCCATTCATATTCATGTTCAGCCGCTTGATCGTGTCGCTAAGCGACCGGATGTGGCTGACCTCCGGCTGCGCGCGCAGGAAGGCTGACAAATCATCAAGCTTTTTCAGATATTCGACCGAATTGATGCCGTTCTCTTCTCCGGTATCGACTGAATATTCGAGGACATTCAGTCCGCCAAGCTTGGTTTCATAGAGGTCGGTTGCCTGGCGCGTCTCGAAACTCTCGTCAAAATAGCGCAGGAAATCATCCTCGAGCTTAATTTGTGAGATGCCGGCGCCAAACCCAATAATGATCGCTGGAATGCCAAGAAGAAGGCGCCTCTGATGGCGGATAACAAACTCAGCCAGCGCGACCATGAGGCGGTCGACCGACGCTTCGTCACGCTTCTGGCGGATTGGAACCCAGCAGATCAGCCCGGGAAGCAGGAACATAGTAAAGACCCAGACGCCGATCATGCCGCCTGCCACCATGTTGCCAAGCTGGCGGAAGGGCGGCGAGATTGAGAAATTCAACGACAGAAAGCCAATGGCCGTGGTGAAGACAGCCACCGTGATGCCAAGCCCGTGGTCAGTCAGCGCACGGCGTGCCCAGATGGTGCGGTCGGCGGTCTCCAGCATCGTCTGGCGGACTGAGGAGAGCACATGGACACTGCTGGCCACGGCAAGGGTGATGACCATGAGCGGGGCAACGGCGGTAGCGGAATTGATTGGAATGTGGGTCCATCCCAGCGCGCCTAGCGAGACCAGTGCCGACAGTGCCGCGAGAATCAAAATCAGCAGCGACCCAGTGGCTGATCGCAACAGCAGCCCCACTATTAACAGCATCGACAACAGCATCGCCGGGGTCAGGGTTTCACCATCTCTCTGGCTGGCTGTGGCAAAGGCCTGGCTGATCGCAACTGAGCCGCTGGCTTTGAATGTGATGTCTGGATAGTCAGCGCGGTATTGTTCTAGTAGCGGCTCGAACTCGGCATTGATATCCGGAATTTCCGAAACAAGATCGATACCAGGTAGGCGGAAGATCACCGAAATTGCCGTGGCTGAGCCGTCTTCATTTATCAGGCTGTTACGGAGTTCAATTCGGTCAAGTGCGGCGATCTTCGCGGCGGCAGCTTCCTCAACGGTGACCGTGGATGGTTCGGGCACCAGATCTTTGACCACCATCATGTCGCCATCGGCATAGGTGTTTTGGAACCGTGTGATCGAATTGACCAACCGTATATAAGGAAGGTTCCACAGGTCCTCAGTCATCGCGCCAATCGCGCCGAGCGTTTTTGGCGTGAAGACCTCTCCATCTTTGGGCACAACGATGATTGCCAGATTGTCGTCTTTGGCAAATTCCTGTTCAAACCTGTCGAGCAGAATCTTGTCAGGATTGTCGGCAGCCATAAAGACCCGGCCATCTGTATCAAGCTTCAAATTGGGAATGCCGGCAAAGATTGCGAAGGCCATCAGCATGGTCGCAATTGCCACTTTAATCCTATTGTTCACTACGAAATCAGCGAAACGTTCCATGTGTTCCTCTCCGGACGGGATGTCTTCCGGCCTCATGACCTGGCCGCAGTTGGTCGGCTTGGCTCGAGCGGCACCTAGCGTGCAAACTTGTTATCTGAGTCTTACGACAATCACCTGTAAACAGACCGTTGTTCCGACACAAAATATAATGCCCGGTATTTGTGGCCCGGGATTCAAGGACCATGGCCCGAAAGTCACTCTGCACACACCAGAGTTGCTGATGCATTTTAATTAATAGCCGAAGTTATCTTTTGATTGGAGGGTAGGGTTGTTGAGCGGAGGTGCTTGCGTCCAACATTTATCAACAATTAAGTTCCCGCCAAATGCTTCATGCTAGACGCCGTCTTCACCTTTCTGAAATTCTTGTCATCACTGGCCAGAAGTGGAAAAGTCTAGGAAGCGGTCCTATTTTTTTGGTGTCCATGAATACACAGATGTGGACATATCAGCCTGAATATCGGTTTTCCCTATAAATTGTGTCCCAACGTGTTGCGCCCACTTACCCGTGCCTGCGATTTGAGTAATCAGGGCCGTACCATCTTGCTGAAAGGCTCCTGTGCTAATTAAACCATCTCCGTCTCCATCAACTGACTGACAGGTGAAGGAGCCACCAATTGGTTGTTGCTGACCTGATGCAAAAGCAAAAAATTGGTCGCAAGTAGCGCTTGTAGCCTTTGGAAATCCTTTTAGGGGGTTTTCCCAAATCCAAACATCATTCGTGGTCTGATGCACTAGAACGCCTGAAGTGCCTTCTATTTTCTTTGAGCCAACAGTTATCGCCGTGCCATAACCAGCACCCGGGGTTGTATGACCATCGGCAAAAGCCATTGTAGGAATAAATCCTGCCAATATAGTAATTAATAGTAATCTCATAACTTTTCTCCTTTCAAAAAACTCAACGAGGATTTAGTCAAATACATTTAATTTGGATCTAACAGCAGTTGATATGCAGCACAGCTGTGCAAATGTTGCACCGCCAGCTTCATTTTTTGTTCCATTACATAGATGGCAGGAATGGGAGGGTTCTTATAAACCTATTGCAATCGATCTCATGGGCAATTTCGTGGTGGCCGCATAAAAAGGACTCCCACTGAACCTGCTCCGCATCAACGCTATATGGGGGTTGGCAAATTAGACGACCTCTGGAAAACTTACTTTAGTATTTCGCTATTGGGGTGAACCGCAATGTATGCTCGGATAATAAAGATCACATTTCAAAACGAATTTGCGCGTAAAGGTGCTGAAGCGCTCCTAAATCCAATGGTTTTGCAAGAAGCGAAGGAATACGGGTTGATTTATCGAATTACGCTAAATCCAAAACCTGAGCAAAGAATTGCTATCCGGATCTATGATGAAGAAAAGTCCGCAAAAACATTTTTAAGAAAATTTGGTGATGGAAAGTTGAATGAAATTAGAGATACTGGCGCTCGAGTTGAGGTTTTTGAAGGATTAATAGATAAATTCGACCATTTGTTAGAGAACTAAATAATGCGCCCGCTCATTCAATTCACATCATCTCGGAAGTGTGATTGAAGATAGTGACTACATGACTTTCTGAAACAATCTTGATAACAATTAGCGATATAGCAGCAGTCATCAGAACTGGAAATTATCATGATTAAACGTATTTTTACGCTTATGTTTGCAATGTGGGTTTTAGGTTCTTTGCCAGCTATAGCAAATGAGGGATTTATTGTTGAAACGCTGCAAAAGGGAAGCGGCAAACTCGCGACCGCAAACCAACAAATCTCTGTCCATTATGAGGGCAAATTTACCGATGGGACAGTTTTTGATGCCTCGCGCCCACGTGGGAAGCCGTTCAGCTTCATACTTGGAAAAGGCCAAGTGATAAAAGGCTGGGACTTAGGTATTGAGGGTATGGCCATTGGGGAAATTCGCCGTCTGACAATCCCACCTGAAATGGGTTATGGAATCGCAGGGGCGGGAGGGGTGATACCGCCAAATGCCACTCTGATTTTTGAAGTTGAACTAGTAGCAGTCAGCAGACCTTTGACACTGGGACAGGTGAACTCAGGTGAATTATTAGAGGCGCAAGCTCAAGGTGCTGTGATTGTTGATATTCGCAGAGAGGATGAATGGCAAAAAACAGGAATTATAGACGGTGCAGAAACAATAACTGCTTTCACAAAAGGCGGCCGTCTCCATAAAGATTTTCAAGAAAAATTTTTATCCCTTGTTCCATCTTTAAATACCCAAATAGTGCTGTATTGCCGAACTGGTAATAGAACAACAAAGATAGGAAATGCTCTTGTCAATCAACTCGGTTATTCAAATCTTAGTCACCTGCGCAATGGGATCACAGGCTGGTTTAAAGATGGTCTGAAAAGCTTGCCCTACACTGGGCAGTGATATTCTTTGCAAGTGCGCAATTTCCCAAGTTCCGCTTTTCACGCATGCTGGCTTTACGTCTTAAAGGGGTTCAAGCAAACAATCTGAGAGAACAATCATAATTTAATTATAATCCTCAGGCTGAGTGCAAGTTCTGAGCCAGCCTCATTCTGGACAAACATCTACCAAATTACAGCCCGAAGTTCCCATTAAAAGATGAGAATAACAGTTCTCCTCCCTGAACTTTGGGCTGCCTTTGTGCAGCCCATTTTTATTGGAGGCATTTTTTATCAAAAAAGCCCCGCAGATTTCTCTGCGAGGCATAGTCTTTGCTTAAGGGAGAATGTGACACTGGGTCATCCTCACCAATCCAAACAATCCAACGGCTCAGTGTCACACTCTTTTAATAGAGGAAACCCCCTTTAGGCGGACGCTAGTAGCACGGCGTTCCTACTCAAGCTTGCCTGCAACCTTACCCGCACAGACATAAAGCTGATTCTTGCTCCGAAGCATAAGCTGTTTGGAAACAGTAACTTGTACCGCGGTCCACGGACCTTTTGTCTTGGAAATTGGAGCGGGTGAAGGGTGATTGATACTGTACCCATGCACCAAGCTGCATCTCTATGTAAGCCTTATCAATAGGTTAAGTTTCCTGCATTCACTGTCAATAGGCACAAAATGTACATCAGTTTGTACATCAGTAAATGCTTACCGTTATCAGTACAGAGTAAGTGTATCACTGAGAGTGCTATTCCCAATAATCTATGGATAAGCATTTAGGTGTATTTATAACCCTAACGAATAGTCACTTACATGTATCACTTAACTTTGCACTGCGAGTGATTACACATCATGTGATCCACCCCATGCATGGGCCATAGGGGGTGTGTGGGTATTATGTTTATGGGGTGTTACACAGCCTAGCGTTTATGGAGAAACAAAGGCGGCCTTGTATATGTAGGTAGCTTTTTTCTTTGTTTCCCGTTGATGTCTGAATTCTGGAAATTGAATCCCCCAAACTAAATTTCCGCTGGGTGTAATTTGGCCTATATTTTTAGAACCGGTAATTAACCAATTCCCATTGCCTAATTTCTGAACTGTTCTAAGTGGTGCCCATTCCCTGCCAGGTGTGCTCCATATCACCTGTGGTTCGGCATCAGGGTTTTCGAAATTACGTCTAATAATTTGTTGTGGCCTAGCCCGGTTTGCGTAATAAAAAACCTGTTCATTTTCCTCAACGATAACATCTGATGGGTCATGAACCCCCGGAGCATTTTTAAAACGTTTCAAGATTTTTTCATCTCTTATGATTACCACTTGGTCATAATTGCGAATGCTTACCATAATATCGTTATTTGGCAGGACTCGGATGGAGTTCACGTGCAAAAAGGCTTTGTCTTTCAGAAAGCGACTATTTAGGTCTTTTTCTTCAACTTGGAAAAAATCTTTCTTTTTTACCCAAAGAACTTTGCAATCACTCGATACCTTCGTGATGATTGGCTCATCTTTACCTTTGTCGTCCCATCCATTAACAAACACGAATGAACCGTCATTAAGTTTATCAACGTCATGACTGATAAATTTGTTCATACATTTGTTTAGAACTTTCCCCTTCCGGTCCATCTCAAAAAAACCAGTATTGGGAACAGCCACTAAGAAAGTGTCTGAAGAGTCCAGCCACTCAATATCACTGCCTCCGTTTAGATTTTTATAGTTTGCAAACCCTTTGGGTAAATCTGCTGTCCACAATGTTTTGCCATTAAGGCCTATTTCAACAAGACGATTATTTGTTGTATCCAAAAGTGCAATATTGCCTTTCTGGACCTTGTGTTCATTGTTAGTCAGGACCACACCGAAAAGGTCTTTTGGCTTGTCTTTGCCCTTGGCATTCCAATTTCCAGCCCAAGCGGATGCTGATATTGTCAAACTCAGTACAAGTGTAAATAGTATACGAACCATTTTATCCACCTAGTCAGATAGTAACTGCAAGGTCATTTTAAAGTGATTATACATTTACCTTAATAAAATGCACCTTAAATGTATCTCTTATCTGTGCATTTAACATGATTACACATCATGTGTCCTACCCCGTGCATGGGCCATAGGGGGTGTATAGGTTATGTGTTCATGGGTTGTGTGACAGATTGGCTCAATTGCCCGTTAACCATTTTAGACGCCCATCCATAATAAATAGGCCTATCGCAATTAAAGCGAAACCAAATAAATCAGACCCTGTAACAAATTGATTCAATAGTATGCCGTCAAGAATTATCGCAAATACTGGAACTATAATTGTTACCAGCATCAAATTCGATGACCCTTCTACCTCTAGTATTTTAAAATACAATGGATAAGCCAGCGCAGTTCCCAAAACACCCAATCCCAAAACCACCTGTATCAGGTCAAATGGATGACTCACCATCACCATGCTTGGTGGCCCAGAAATAAGAAAGCTGCATAAAACTGAGATAAATGAGGAACATATAAGCATACCAACTGCACTTTGGGTTGGCGAATATTCAGCTAATTTTACTTTCCCCCAAACACCAGCAAATGCATAAGCTATTGTAGCTAGAATAATTGCCAGACTCCCCAATAATAAGTAGCTGGCATCTCCTGTGGGTAATTCAGACGTAACCCCAATTGCTATGGCAACTCCGGCAACCCCAATAATTACACCAACAACCCTGTTCCAAGTCGCTGGTTCAGTGGCCAAAAAAAGACCAGAAACAATTACACCCATGAAGGCGGTGTTCGCATTTACAATAGAAGCCATTCCACCAGTCACATGTAATTGGCCAAAGGCTATGAAGTTGAAAGGCAAAAAATTGTTTAGGACACCCATTACCATAACAGATGTCCAAAAGCGTAGTTTTATAGGCAGTTTTATTTTTCGAAGAAACAACCACAACACCAGCGGTAAAGCCCCAAATAAAAGCCTTATACTTACCAGCCAAAAAGGGTCTAGGTAGATTAATCCAATTTCAATGAAGTAGAATGATGCTCCCCAGATAAAGGCAAGGCTGAAAAGCAGAAACCATGAACGTGATGACAAATTTGGTTACCTCTGAAAAAGAACCAATAAATTGAACAATATTATTTTTCAACTCTATCAGAATTGAATTCTTTTAATTTCTCCACAAATATTCCATATTCACCATCTGAATTAAATGTAGCTAAACTGATGGTGAATAAACAATGGTAAAAATATAGATGCTTAAGCTTCTTGCAAATGCTGTCATTGCACTGTTTGTGATTTGGACCATCACTGTCTCGGCTTCCGAATTTCTAGGCATCACTATCTATTTTCCATGGGTAACTTCCAGTGCTGAAGAGATACCCATTAATCGACTACAAGCCATCAGAATAGCAATTCTCCTCACCTTTGCCCATTATGGTGTTCTTCACATTATTGGGCGAAATCAAGAGTATCTGCCGATACATTTTTTAACCCAGTATCTTTTTTATCTTGTACTAACCGGTGGAATTATCGTGTTTAAAAGTGATGTCCCTTTAACTGAACTGATAATCTGGCTAGTTTTTGCTGTTTTTTGGCTAATTTGTAAAATAGCGTCCCAACCTCTCAATCGAGATTATTTCAGAAGTAAGTGACCAGCCAGACAGCTTCCCAAGTCAATGAGGCATTTCGTTGACTCAGTTGGAGTCAAAAAATGTTCCAGTTATCGAAGGTACGAGGGTTTGAATAATGATAAGAAAATTATGTGCTGAAGCTATTGGAACGTTACTCCTTGTTGCAACGGTGGTTGGCTCTGGGATTATGGCAAATCAATTATCTGGCGGAATAGACGCTATCGCATTGATTGGCAATACTCTAGCAACAGGCTGTATACTATTTGTCCTAATAACTATTTTAGGACCAGTATCGGGGGCTCACTTTAACCCAGCAGTAACACTAACATTTTACTGCTCTGGAGATTTGTCTGCCATAGCATCTTTTTTCTATATTATTAGTCAAGTTGTTGGCGGTATTGCGGGGACTGCGCTTGCCCATGTGATGTTTGACTTATCGATATTGCAAATTGCACAAACAGATAGAGCCAGCCCCCCGATATATTTAGCTGAATTCGTGGCTACATTTGGCTTGATATTTGTCATTTTGATGGGGCGTATCAATGCACCAACTAATGTCCCACTTCTGGTTGGGCTTTATATTTCTGCTGGATACTGGTTCACATCTTCAACAAGCTTTGCAAATCCAGCTGTCACAATTGCAAGGTCGTTTTCAGATACTTTTTCTGGAATTGCACCTCAAGCCAGCGGCTTTTTTATTGCAGCACAACTACTTGCAATATGGCCGGCATTGCGTTTCGCTCAGTGGTTGACACAGTCCAAGAAAGATTAGCCTTGCAAGCGAACTGGGAGTTAGGACGAGGCATGTTGAAAGATATGACTATAAAGTTATTCAACAGCAAACCCACCCAGTCAGTTACACACCGAAAAGCTCGGGATAATAGTGGGTTGACGTGGGTATCGTGGGTACGATGAGTAAGGTAATGGTGCGGCTGAGAAGTAGGTCTGCGCTACACTGAAGCACCATTTCCAATTGAACTACAGCTATACTGCCAGTTTAATTGGAATTGTTGCATGATAGTAGCGCAGACCTACTCTCCACCACAGACAATAAAAACAAAAATAAATATCATTATTGAAAAAGCGTGTTCTGAATGCTGAGCAATTACACGTGGACTCGCCATAGCAAAAAGCACCATCCGCTTAGACAACATTAACTCCCTGTGAACTTCGGCAATGTTGTCATGATATTTTGCTTATCTGCAACGGTGGATTTCAGCTTGAATGACTTGTAACAGAGGGATTAAGTTGAGATTATAACACGGATGACAGTGTTTTTATGAGAGAGTCAAATAGGAACGATGTGAAAGTGAGTGAGTGAGTGATAAGACACATAGTGAGTGCTATTCTTCTGGCTCTGTTTTTTCATCCAGCGTGGGCAAAGACGGTGTATTACTGTATTGCTGATGAAGGGCAAGAAAACACTGCCGATGGTGTAACAGAAGTCAGATTCAAACCATTTAAAATGGCAGTAGATAACCAGCTAATGCAATTGAGCGGAGGTGCCTTTGACTCTCCATACGATGTTGAATTGGAATTGTCAGTAAAAAATAAAATTTACCATGGGACGGACACAGCCGTGCTAATTGATGGTTCAAAGGTTACTGTAGCAATCGTTACTTTTGATGTTGAAAGCAAAACTTTTACTATGATGCAATCAATGCCTAAGGGAATATTTTCTGTTGTTGCTTCATGTGACAGCTTTTAAACAGTGTTCTCATCACTTAATTCCTGCAAATGTATGTCTCAGCTTCAATGACTTGTAATTTAAGGTACTTGTTGCTCAGAAAAATAGATTTGATTTCTTTATGAATACCCTTTCTGCTTTGTTGTTTTTGTACTTATTTATCGAACAGTGATTAGGTAGATTGAAGTCCTTCGATGAGATTGAGTTATACTTCAAGATTTAGGGCTAAACAAGACCACGGTCTGACAGTTCTGCCAACCCATCACACGACTGCAGTCCGATAGCCGCAGACGCGCCTTTTTTTAACCCCACCTCTTCAAACAAAACCAAACCTGATTGCCAAAGCCAATCAGTAACCCAGTTCGAGGTTCAGGAGCGCTGTAATTGGCACTCGGACCTGGAACCTGAGGCTAGACAATCTCACAAAACACATCCTCAATACCGGCCGCCGCTTTATGGAAGACATTCTACATGATAGTGAACCAAAAGCCCTACAACTCGTAAATACATGTATGGTTAACCTATTTCAAAAACTCGATAGAATTATGACAACCACAGCGTTCCTGTTGGTGCTTATTCTCATGCGCAAATTCTGCCAAACGCAACAAGTTTGGCATAAAGAAGGATAATGAAAAAATGTTTTTAGCTAGTGCTATAAATGCAAAAGTACACCTTATCTCTGGTTTGTTTATTGGAGCATTAGTTGTCGCAGCAGCAAGTAAAATGAAACACGGTTGTTGGTGCTCTGATAACAAATGCAATTCTATCAAACAACCTGAAAACAAGCCTTCTGCTTAAAATCTGCACGCTGTATCACATCTTTATTTGAATTAATGCTCAAGTCTTTGCAGAAAATCTGCGGTATCATTTTGTGCACTCTAAATTCGAATGTAAGGTTGCCCTTGAGCCGGTTTTTTAAGGGTAAAATTTTAAATCAGGAGCAGCCACATAAAAAGTTCGTTGAATTCCAAGCCTGCATCTGAACAGAGTGAAGGCGAAGCTGCGTGGCGCGTAATAAAACGTGTCGCTCCGTTCATCTGGCCGTCAAATAATTTCAACCTTCGTGCGCGAGTTGCGCTAGCTCTTTTAGCATTAGTGGCAGCAAAGGCAATCGCAATTCTTGGCCCCATATTACAGGCATGGGCCGTCGATGATCTTGCGGGAGAGAATATACCAAATTTTGCGCTAGGTGCAATTGGGTTAACAGTTGCATACGCTTTTGCTCGGATAGCGACAAATGGTTTCCAACAGCTTCGTGATTCACTTTTTGCAAAGGTCGCACAACGTGCCCTGCGTCGGCTGGCACTGGAAACTTTCGAACATATTCACAAGTTGTCTATGCGATATCACATTACCCGAAAGACAGGTGGTTTGAGTAGGATTATTGAGCGAGGTGTAAAGGGTGTCGAGTTCCTATTACGGTATCTGGTATTTTCAACAGGGCCTTTGTTACTTGAATTAATTTTTATCAGCCTGGCCATATTTTGGAAACTGCAAGATTGGCGATATGTTGGCATTATACTCGCCACCATTGGCATATATGTCTGGTTCACATTTGGCGTCACAGAGTGGCGTGTGAAACTACGGCGCAAGATGAATGAAAACGATACGGACGCCAATCAAAAGGCCATAGATAGCCTGTTAAATTTTGAAACAGTAAAGTATTTTGGAGCTGCCAAGCGAGAGGCTGCGCGGTATGACATTGCGATGGCAGGATATGAAGCTGCTGCTCTTAAAACAAGCTATTCACTGGCATTTTTAAATTTTGGCCAGACGGTTCTGATTACAATTGGTCTACTATCCGTTATGCTTCTTGCTGCTTTGGGCGTTCAGGCTGGTGAACTCACTGTTGGTGATTTTGTGCTGGTCAATGCCTACATGATTCAAATCACAATGCCACTAAATTTTCTCGGCACGGTTTACCGAGAAATCAGGCAGGCCCTGGTTGATATGAGACAAATGTTTGATCTTCTTGATGAGCCAACTGAAATAAAAGACCGCGTAAAGGCGCCAGCACTGAAAATCGCTAGCGGTAACCTTCATTTCAAAAAAGTTAGCTTTTCATATGATCAGGGACGACAAATTCTTAAGGAAATAACTGTTGATGTACCTGCTGGAAAAACTGTCGCAATTGTCGGACCATCAGGAAGCGGAAAGTCCACAATTGGCCGTCTTTTGTTCCGGTTTTATGACGTTACAAACGGTGCAGTCCTCATCGATGGGCAGGATGTGCGTGACATTACTCAAGACAGTCTGCATCAGGCTATCGGTGTTGTTCCTCAGGATACTGTGCTTTTTAATGACACAATCCACTATAATATCGCATATGGACGCGAAAATGCCACTCATACTGAAGTTATTAATGCTGCCAAAAATGCACAAATCCACAAATTCATTATGTCATTGCCACAAAAATACGACACAGTTGTTGGCGAACGCGGATTAAAGCTGTCTGGTGGCGAAAAACAAAGGGTTGGCATCGCACGCACACTTTTAAAAGATCCCCCAATTTTGTTACTAGATGAGGCAACAAGTGCCCTTGACAGCGAAACCGAGCACGAAATCCAAGAGGCCCTTGAAAGAGCTAGTCAGGGCAGAACAGTGGTCATGATTGCTCATCGGCTTTCAACAGTATTGAAAGCCGATAAAATCATTGTGTTGGAAAATGGTGTCGTGGTTGAGGTTGGGACGCACAGAGAATTATTAAAACAGAACGGACGTTACTTAGACCTGTGGACGCTTCAGCGTTCAGAACAAATTGCATAACTCGATTCTGATATTAGCGGATTTATTCTTTGAAGACATCAGAGACTGATACAAGATAGAATTTCAATAAGTGAAACGTTCTTAACATATCAGCACTTTGAAAGTCGCCAATTGCTGTTACGATATCATTGCAGTTGAGTTTCTAGGGGGTGGCATAGGACCGGCTAGGAATTACCGCCCAAGAAGACACATTATCATTACGAACCGATTTGTATTGGACTGAATCTCAACTACACCTCACCACCTCTGCCAACCCATCATACAACCGCGGTCCGCAAGCCGCAGGCCGCGCAGCCACAGCCCCATCAACAAATTTGAAGTTTAATCATACACTATAATGGAAAAATCATTCTGGTTTGTATTGATTGACCTCGATTACATTTCCACTTGGATCAAGACAATAGATTTGATGCATATCTACCATTGCATATGTGCCCGCGTCCGTGATTAAAACGTTTTCTGCTTCTAATCGATTTTTCACTTCTTGAATATCCTGAACCACTATTGCTGGATGTCCGCCTATAGATGGATTATGAGCGAAATTATTGCGCAAAGCGAAGCCAGGATCGGGCTTTATGATGTGTAAACCACCATTGAAGCTACCAA
This sequence comes from uncultured SAR116 cluster alpha proteobacterium, assembly GCA_902518965.1. Lineage (GTDB taxonomy): Bacteria > Pseudomonadota > Alphaproteobacteria > Puniceispirillales > Puniceispirillaceae > JADHLI01. The sequence continues at coordinate 37,125 of CABYIQ010000008.1, read as the reverse complement.
GTGGAAACACTGATAAATCCCTCGGATCTATGCTGAAATCACCTTTTCCATCTGGAGCTCTCCAACTGCCCTCTTTAAACCCGAGGTTTGTGGCAATAAACTTTACAGACTTTCTGACATCAGCTGCTTGCAGATTGACATGATGTAGCTTCCAGTTTTCAAAAGTTACCTGCTCAAAATCTTCTTCAAAAACCTGACAAATTGACGCGTAAACCATCAAAATATTTTGGCAGGGCAGAGATATGCACAAGCTATCTGCAATATCTTTAGAGCCAGATACCTTTTTAAAGTTTGCCCTATTATTTTTAAGTAACGCTTCTGCTTCTTCCAGGTTAGGAATTTCCAGCATAACGTAACTGTTTAGAGCTGATTTAAAAACAGCGTTTGCGTTTTTGATAAGTTTATTTGAAGGCTTACTCAGGCGAAGAACTGAATGAGATGATGCAAATATACAATTTGAATTATTTCGTTCTTTTGGCGTTCCAAGTCCCAAAACCTTTCCATAGAAATACTCTGTAAGTTCGAGATCGTGCACAGCGATTGATATTCCAGACAACGCCCACATCTTGCTCAATCACTATTTAAGTCTGGACTGTAGAATTCTGAAGATTTTTCACGTCTCTCTAACCACCACCCAGATTGTTTTGGCCAAAGTGTAAACTGTTTATCTTGATTCAGATATTGCGCCGCCTGCGCAGCCCACATAGGGTTAAACAAAGCTTCTCTTGCGACTGCAACAAGATCTGCTTTTCCACTTTCGATAATCTGATTTGCTTGTTCTGGGTGGGTGATTAGACCAACTGCCATCGTCATTATATCAGCGTTCTGTTTGATTTTTTCTGCAAAAGGGACCTGATACCCTGGCATTCTTTTGCCTCTGGCTGCTGTTGCAGATCCAGAAATACCGCCAGAAGAACAATCGATTACATCCACACCAACTTTTTTTAGTTCCTTCGCGAGCTCCACCGAATCTTCGATAGACCAACCATTTTCAAGATTGTCTGTTGAGGAAACTCTAAAAAACAACGGCGTTTCATCTGAGATAGAGCGTCTTAAAGCACTTGAGATGTCAATTGCCAACTTCATGCGTCCAGATAAGTCACCTCCATATTTATCAGTTCGTTTGTTGCTCACGGGCGATAAGAAGCTATGAATTAAATAACCATGAGCGCCATGTAACTCTATTACTTTATAGCCTGCGCTTATAGCTCGCCTCGCAGCGGCTATGAAATCATCGATCAATTCACAAATTTGTTCTTCAGACATCTCTTCAGGAATTTGCCACCCCTCACCCACCGAGCAAGCCGATGGTGCAACAATATTCCACGGCATATCTCCACGCTCAAAATCATCTTCATTTAAAGGGCCATTCCCATACCATGGCCTTTGCATGCTTGCCTTTCTCCCAGCATGTCCCAGTTGGATGCCAGGAATGGCTCCGTTTCTAGAAATGAATTGCGCTATTCTTGAGTGCCCAATGATTTGCTCGTCTTTCCAAATGCCCGGACAGCCGTGGGTTATGCGGCCTTTTTTTTGAACAGCGGTGGCTTCAGTTATAATTAATCCAGCACCACCCATGGCGAATCGACCCAAATTCACTAGATGCCAATCATCTACATATCCTTCATGTGCAGAATATTGACACATTGGTGGCACGACTATCCTGTTTGGAAAATCGACGCCTCTTATATTTGCAGGGCTGAATAGGTTGTTATTTGACACCCTAAAAACTTTCTTAATAAACAAAAATAAGAATTCAGAACTTTAGGGTCATGAAACCACTTTCTAGATGCTCTGCCAACCCATCAAAGGACCGCGGTCCAAAAGCCGCAGATGAACCTGTTTTAAGCCCGCCCCTTCACCTTTAGTCCTAATCTGATTACCAAAGAAAATCAGTAACTTCAATTTTACGTTTTGGCACCTAGAAACTGGGATGTTATCCGAAGTAAGGCCCTTTTAGTTGGTGGTTTGTTTATTTTAAAAGCTTCAAGAAATTAACCAGACAATTCACCGCTTCCTGCATATCTGCTTCTTCAGCAAGTTCTTCCGGTGTGTGGCTTATTCCTCCATGGCATCTTACAAATAACATTGCAATCGGGCATAGGTCTGCCATGGCAGAAGCGTCGTGGGTTGCGCCAGAAGGAAGTTCTTTAGCTTCGTAGTGACTAGAATAAACTGCTTTCTTTAACAAATTTTTTAGCTTCGCGTCGCATGGCACTGCTCGTTGAGTGTATGTCTTCCGGCAGGTAAAATCGATGGCGCGGCCCGCGGCAATCTCCCTCATCTCATTGATAATAGACTTACCGCCCTGTTCGCGAACTCTATCCACCGCAGATCTTATTTCTAAGATCATTGAAACTTCACCTGGGATCACATTGACTGCATTCGGCAAAACATTCAGCTTGCCAATAGTGGCAATGAGATCAGGTGTTTCACTGGCAATTCTCTCTGCCGCCAATAAAAACTCAGCAGCACAAGTCAACGGATCCTGTCGCCCACGCATTGGGGTTGTTCCGGCGTGCCCTGCAATTCCCCTTAAAGAAATATGGTGGCGCTCTATGCCGGCAATGGCTGTGACGACGCCAAGAGGTACATTTTCATTATCCAGCACCGGCCCCTGTTCAATATGGGTTTCGACATAACCAATGATTGACCTGTTTCTTAGATCAAGTGATTCTATTCCATCTGGCCTAAGACCAAATTCAACCATTGCATCATGTATGGAAATTCCGTCTTGGTCTTTAAGTTCCAGGGCAGATGGATCGAAGCTTCCTGCAAGAGCTCGCGAACCTATCAAAGCTGTCGGAAAGCGAACTCCTTCTTCATCAGCAAAGGCCATAACTTGAACAGAAAAGGGAAGGGACAAATTTTTAATTTCCCGCAGTGCAAGAATTGGAAGCAACACCCCCATAATCCCATCGTATTTGCCACCGTTGCGGACTGAATCCTGGTGTGAACCGAAGAGTAGCGTTGGGCCGTCAGCTACACCTTCGCGCCTTCCGATTATTGTTCCAGCAGCATCCATGTGCACAGCAAGACCTGTCTCCTCCATCCACCCTTTAATTATGGCGGCTGCACGATGGTGCTCTGATGTAAAAGGTAACCGTGTTACACCTGGCCGTCCATCAGAGCAGGAGGCAATATCATCCAGCATGGCTGTTATCTTTCCGCTCATTTTCTATTCAGCGCTCTGGGTAATATCAGCAATATGAGGATCCGGATGATGGGGAAGAGTCTTTAGCCAAGTGCTGTAAGCTGGTTCCCTTGTTTTTTGAAGCAACAATTCCAGCCGATCAATCGGCGTTTCATCAAAATCCACCCGAAGCGTCAAAGGCGGAGAATCAGGTGGTAAAATAAGTAGTGCTGCCGACATTAATCCTCGACTGTCACCACCAGCTTTTTCGCCAGCCCTAAGAGCAGCAATAAGCCTATCTCCAATAGAAGCACTAGAACCAATAAATGTATCATACATACTAGCCAGAACGGTTTCATTACTGAGAATATTTCCCGTCAGAATCAGCCCATCTTCAATAATTTCGTCTATAATAGGTCCGTTCTGCTGGCCGCTGAAAGCGCTTACCTTGCCGTCGCAACCGATAGCTGCCATCTGCCGCCACTCTCTCCTTGGGTCAATTCGGGTAACATGCTCAACTGCACTAGGTGCCGATAATCCTTTTTGCATCTGGATAAGTGCGTCTTCTCCCCAGAGAACGCTTGGTTCTGCGCCTTGGGATGCGGTAAGACCTACGTGTGGGTGGCCTCGCAAAACCCAGCCACCAACACAAAGATTACCTGTTGCAGTAGCCCCAGCAAAGCAGCCGGAAGGTTTATCTAGATGAAGAAGTGAGAAAGTCATGGGTAATCTTTGTCAAATTTACTGGTTTTGGTAAAAACATTTTTTTCTTGATTTGCCTATTTATCATGATCAATATTTATCATGATAAATTGACTGTTGCAATGTCAACCGAATGGGAGGTAACTACCATGATTATTATTAAATCGGCTTACCGCACCGTATTTGCGGCTATTATGCTGGTAGTATCAAGTGGATTTTTTATGGGCTCTGTTTCAGCTAGCACTCCAGACAATGTGCTAGTGGTGGGACAGATCGCCGAACCCAAATCTCTTGATCCAGCTACTGTGACGGCGGTCAATGACTTCCGTATCCTTATGAACATTTATGATGGCCTCGTGCGTTACAAAGATGGCGCTCTTGAGGTTGAACCTGCTCTTGCAGAGAGCTGGGACATTAGCGCTGATGGAAAGACTTACACCTTCAAACTCCGTTCAGGTGTGAAATTCCAAGATGGCACTAATGTTGATGCAGATGCTGTTAAGTTCAACTTCGATCGGATGCTTGATGACAAACATCCTTTCCACAATACTGGGCCATTTCCGCTTAGTTTCTTTTTCTCTGCTATTGAAAAAGTTGAGGCTGTAAATAGCAGTACCGTTCGCTTTACACTAAATGCGCCGTACGCTCCATTTCTCTCAAATCTTGCCTATCCGACAGGGCTTATTGCCTCCCCTGCTGCGATAAAGAAGTATGGCAAAGATTTTGGCCGCAACCCTGTTGGAACAGGGGCATTCAAGTTTGACACCTGGAAGTCAAATGAAGCTGTTATTGTTTCCAGAAATGAAGGGCATTGGGAAGGCAAAGCAGGCACCGAAGCCGTAATCTTTCGTCCTATCACCGATGGGAATACACGTGTTGCTGAAATGCTTTCTGGCGGAATTGACATGATGGTAGAAGTTCCACCCACGTCACTGGCAAAATTCTCTGGCAATAATTTTGCTGTTGCTGAGCAGGCAGGGCCGCATGTTTGGTTCCTCATTCTAAATGCCAAGGAAGGTCCTTTTGCAAACAAGTTGGTGCGTCAAGCGGCGAATTATGCCATCAACAAAAAGGCCATTGTTGAAGACGTACTCGAAGGAACAGCAGCCATAGCAGCGGGACCGACACCACCAGCTTTTGCTTGGGCTTATAATGATGCACTCGAGCCATATCCTTACGACCCAGCAAAAGCCAAAGCCCTCTTGAAAGAAGCTGGTGTTTCCAATGCAAAACTAACCTTCTACGTGACCCAGGGTGGTTCCGGCATGCTTGACCCGGTGGCGATGGGCACAGCGATCCAGGCAGATCTTTCCGCAGTAGGTTTTGATGTTGAAATCAAGACGTTCGAATGGAACGCGTTTCTGGGTGAGGTGAACCCTGGCCTTGAAGGCAAAGCAGACATGGCTGAAATGGCTTGGATGACAAACGATCCTGATACCCTGCCTTATTTGGCCTTACGCACGGCAGCCTGGCCGGACAAGGGTGGCTTCAATTCTGGCTACTATTCTAACCCAAAGGTGGATGAGTTGCTAGAAGCTGCGCGTTCCTCAACCGATCAAGCCGAAAGAGCCCGCCTCTACAAAGAAATGCAGACCGTCGTTCAGGAAGATGCTCCATGGGTGTTTGTCGCCAACTGGAAACAAAATGCGGTGACGAGCAGCAAGGTACAGAACTTCTCTCTGCAACCGTCCTTCCTCCTCCTCCTAAAGGACGTTCAAAAAAAATAAAGTGAACTTGGTGCTGGCCATTATAATGATGGCCAGCACACTTTTTGCGATTTAGTCTCTTTGCTATGACTCGCTATTTAATCTTAAGAATTCTGGCGGCAGTGCCTGTCCTACTTGGAATAACGCTGGTCGTTTTTGTAATTCTCTCTCTGATCCCAGGTGATCCGGCAATGGCGATCCTTGGCTCATATTCAACACCGGAAAATGTTGCACAGCTTAATCAGCAGCTTGGTCTCGATCGGCCACTATTCCAGCGATACTTCATTTGGCTTGGCAATATTCTCCAAGGGGATTTTGGCCGCTCCTTTGCCCTCAACCGCCCAGTAATCGATGAAATTATCGAGCGGTTCCATGCTACACTGATTCTTTCAGGGACGGCTTTTTTAATTTGCTCGCTTCTCGGAATCATGGCAGGTGTCATTTCGGCAACACGTCAGTATAGCTGGGCTGATAAATTCATTACCTTTTCCGTACTAATAGGCATTTCTGTCCCATCATTTTTTCTTGGGATGATGATGATCCTTTATTTTGCGGTCCAATTGAGATGGTTTCCTGCCTCTGGGATGTATGCCTTGTACGGTGGAGGCGGCCTTTCTGATCTCCTTAGCCATCTTGTTATGCCAGCGCTAGCGCTGGCCGCCGTCGCCACTGGGGTGATAGCCCGCTTGTCACGAGCTGCGATGCTGGAGGTTCTTCGGCTGGATTTCATACGCACTGCCCGGGCTAAAGGTGCACCTGAAAGACGGGTCATCCTTCGCCACGCGTTACGCCATGCGATTGTCTCAATCCTCCCCGTTTTAGGCCTACAGGCCGGATTTGTTCTCTCAGGCGCGGTATATATTGAGATCGTTTTTCAATGGCCGGGTGTGGGACGCATGCTGGTGGATGCAATCCTTGCCCGAGACATCATACTAGTCCAAGGCGGTGTTCTTTTCGTCGCAAGTTGTTATGTCATCTTCAATATAATCGTTGACGCTGCCCAATTGTGGCTTGATCCAAGAGTTAAAAGCTGATCATGGAACTGGTGACCAGAATTATACGCAATCGCTTAGCTGCCTTCGGCGCAGTCATGCTCTTACTAATACTCATAGTCTCACTGTTAACACCGGTCTTCGGTCTAACCGACCCTAATGTAATTGATACATCAAACCGGTTTATGCTTCCGTTTGGAGAAGGCCACCTTCTCGGCGCAGATCATTTGGGTAGAGACATTCTCTCACGCCTTCTCTGGGGCACTCGTCTAAGCCTAATGGTAGGAGTTGCTGCCGCTATAATAGCCGCGACTGCAGGATCATTGATAGGTATTCTTGCTGGCTATTATGGAGGGCGCCTAGATATGATCCTAATGCGCTCGATTGATGTGCTGATGGCCTTTCCTTATATACTACTTGCACTGGCCATTGTTGCAGTGTTGGGCCCAAGTCTGATGAATGCGCTGATCGCCGTTGCGATCGTAAACATCCCTTTCTTTGCCCGTAATGTTCGTGGGGCGACACTCGCTATCGCGCAATCTGATTACATTGCTGCTGCAAAGCTTTCTGGGCGAAATACATTCTCACTGCTGCTGTTTGAATTAATGCCCAATCTTATCTCTGTGATTGTTGTCGCTTTTTCGACAACGGTAGGCTGGATGATCTTAGAAACAGCTGGGCTGTCGTTTCTTGGGCTCGGCTCTCAGCCACCTCAATCCGATCTTGGCTCTATGCTTGGGGAGGGACGCGCTGCTCTCATCACCCACCCCCATACATCACTGATTCCGGGAATAATGATTTTTGCCATAGTCATGGGGATCAATCTTCTGGGGGATGGAATCCGTGATGCTTTAGATCCGCGGCTAGCTAAAGGAGCCCTCCGAAGAGCTTTGCCTATAACAAAAATAGACCGCGACTTGCCACTGCCAAGAACTGAAGAGCGCGGTCTACTTTCTGTGTCTGGGTTGAAAACAGATTTTCAAATAGCTGGCAAAACCACTAAGGCTATCCGTGATGTAAGTTTTCATATTGGTAGAGGAGAATGCTTAGCTCTGGTTGGCGAGAGTGGTTCTGGAAAATCGGTTACAGCGTTGTCGTTGACAGGACTTGTTGCTTCACCTCCAGCAGTGATTACTGGTGGGAAGATCCTATTTGAAGGGACAGACCTTCTATCTTTGAAATTTGAGCAAATGCGAGAGTATCGCGGGAAACGCATTGCTTATGTTTTTCAGGACCCGAATTCCAGCCTTCATCCTTTGCACAATATCTGTGACCAGCTTATTGAAAGCATTAAAGTACATGATGGTAGTATGGGCCGGAGAGCACTTGAAGCTAAGGCAGTACAACTTCTCAAAGATGTCAGGATTGCTAGTCCAGAACGCGTAATGAAGTCCTATCCGCATGAGCTTTCTGGTGGAATGCGACAACGGATCGGCATTGCCATAGCGCTCGCAAACGACCCTGAATTGATCATTGCTGATGAGCCCACCACAGCACTTGATGTAACCGTGCAGGCACAAATTCTGCATATTCTTAAGCGTCTGCAGCGCGAGCGTGGATTGGCACTACTTTTCATCTCACATGACATGAATGTTGTCGCGCAAATTAGCGATAGAATTGCAGTCATGTATGCAGGTCAGATCGTCGAAGCTGGATCAACAAAAGCGGTGCTGGAAAAACCCAGACACCCTTACACAAAAGCGCTCCTAGATTGCTTACCACAGTTGGGCAAAGGTCAGGCCATGCCTCGGGCTATCAACGGTAGCCCGCCGTTGCTTGAAGATCTGCCTGACGGATGTGCTTTTGCACCAAGATGCTCGTTTGTTACACCGGCCTGCCAAAAGAGGCCAATTGATGTAAATTTGATTGGGGGTCGTTCGCTAAGATGCATCAGAATGGAGCTCGACGATGGTTAGAGCGATTTTGGAGCTAACTGGAGTAAATAAAAATTTTATCCTAAAACGAACAAGCATTTTTGAGCCGCATCGTATATTGCCAGCTGTAAAAAATGTATCCCTATCAATTAAACCTGGCGAAAGATTTGGTATCATTGGCGAATCGGGCTGCGGGAAGTCCACACTCGCCCGGTTAATGGTTGGACTTTATACTCCAGATGGCGGCTTAGTTCGACTTGAAGGTAGCCCCTTGCAGGATATGCCGGCATCAGATCGCAATCGCGCAATACAATATGTCTTTCAAGATCCTGCAGGGAGCCTCAATCCACGTAAGACTATCCGACAGATTCTGGCTACACCGCTAAGGGCACTTGCTGGACTCAACCACCAGCAAGCAGAAATTAAATTGCAGGAAATCATGGTTGCTGTGAACATGCCTTTATCAGCGCTTGATCGCTATCCCCACGAGTTTTCCGGAGGTCAGGCCCAGCGTATTGGGATTGCACGGGCGTTACTGGCCGGATCACAAATCCTTGTTCTGGATGAACCTGTCTCTGCACTGGATGTTTCAGTGCAGGCTCAACTGCTTGAGTTGCTGGTAAAACTAAAAGAAAAGTTTGGCCTTACCTATGTGTTTATTTCACATGATCTTGCCGTGATAGAAGCTTTTTGTGAAAAGGTAGCTGTCATGTATTATGGTGAAATCGTTGAAATAGGACGCGCGGACAAACTTTTTCAACAGGCCTTACATCCTTACACAGAACTGCTTGCCAGAACAGCACCGCGTCAGAATGCTGACCTCTACACTGAGCAACAATTCGAGTTGCCAGACCCATTAAACCCGCCCATAGGATGTGCTTTTGCCGCTAGATGTCCTCGTGCAGAGAAAACATGCCACCAAAAAAAACCTAAATTATCATTACAGAAGGCTAGTTCATATGTCGCATGCCACTTCCCACTCAATCAGTGACAATAATGCTGAAAACCGAGCCAGCCGACCGCTGCAAGTAGCAGAGGCGATCAAGGGATATGTTGTATCAAATGCACTTAAGCCGGGTGACAAACTGCCAAATGAAGCGGAGCTCATCACGCTTTTTGGCATGGCGAAAGGAACTATTCGCGAAGCAATGCGTATTTTAGAAGCACAAGGGCTTGTCAAAACCAGAACGGGGCCAGGTGGTGGATGTTTTGTTCATGAAGTATCAGAAACTAGAACACGTGCTTTGCTATCCAATTATTTCTATTTTAGGCACCTAACGATTAGTGATATTTATCAGTTACGAAAACAACTGGAGCCGGAGCTTGCGGCTGATCTAGCGGGAAAACTGGATGCGGCAGCAATAGGGGAACTTGAGGCCATAACTGAGGAATATGAGACACCACCGCAGAGCAAGGAAGATGACAGACGCCACCACGAAGCCTCTCTTCGCTTTCATGCCAGACTTGCCGCCCATGCTGAAAATCATCTTCTGGGCTTTATCATTGGCTTTATGGCTGAGGTCTTATCCGAAGTGACAACGACAAGGCGTCTTTTTGAGCCTCCGAACCACGAGCTGTGGGCAAAAGGGCGTGAGTTTCAGCTCAATCTTCTCCAAGCTCTGGAAACAGGTGATGCCCAACGGGCTAGGGAGATCATGGCCCAACATATGTCTTTTGCCGAAAAGTTGATGCACCAGCAAGAATTACGGGTGGAGCGAAAGCTAGGAGATTTGTAGACTTGATTGCGTGAAAGTCTAAGTTAAAAATTGAAAATTTTCTTACTTTAAAAAACACCTCTCAAGGCTATGGAAGTGTTTCCAAAGATAATAACCGTTCACTCAAAAAAACTCCAACATATTTCAATGAAGCTTTTTGCCTTTTAGGCGTGACTTCGAACAAGTTTTCCGGGCGTAGCTCCGGTTGCAACACCATCACGATAAGTTAGCTCTCCGGACAGGATTGTCGCCTTGTAACCAAAAACTTCCTGCATCAGGCGACTGCCGCCAGCAGGAAGGTCTGATATCAGGTAAGGATCTCCTGCCCTTACCGATGACCAATCAATGACGTTTAAATCAGCTTTTAACCCCACCGCAATACGTCCACGGTCGAATAATCCAACAGCTTTTGCAGTGTCAGAAGTGAGCCTGCGCACAGTTTCTTCAACAGAATAACGTTTCTGTTTTTGGTTCCAATAACTGATTAACCAAGTTGGGTAACCAGCATCCAGAATAAACCCCACATGTGCGCCGCCGTCGCCAAGGCCCATTATGCAATATGGGTCATCAAGCATTTCTGCACATGCATCCATTGTGTAATTCGCATAATTCACTAGGGGCGCATATATAAATCCACGTCCTTGATTTTCTAGCAAAATATCATAGGCCATCTCTTGTGGAGACACGCCTAAGTTTTGAGCCATAGCTGAAATCGATTCTTCAGGCGAAGGTGTATAATTAGCTGGAGAACCAAGTCGAAACATTTGTGTAAACAGGATTCGATGTATGAGTGGGAATGTACTTTGTTTGACTGGGTCTTCTGACAAAATTTTGGTCCGTATATTTGGTTGAGACATAGCCTCAACTCTCTGGTCAAGAGGCAAATGCTCAATAGACCGATATGTGGGTGTTCCAGAAAACGGGTTTTGGGAGCCGTTAAGGCCAAGCATTACGCCGATTGGACGTGGAGCGACAACAGGTCTTAAGATATGACCATCATCACGTGCTTCTCTTGCATAGGTCATTAAGTCTTTCCAAAATGTGCCGCGCCCATCATGCCGCTGGTTACAGGTAAATACCATAGGTCTTCCACTTGCCTCCACAACGCGGCGGAACATCTTAAACTCTTCCTCCGGACTAGGTTCATCCCAATCAGAGACCATTTCAATAAACCCATGACCAGCATCAGCCAAGCCTTTTGCTATGGCTGTTAGTTCAAGCTCATTTGCACGTAAAGTAGGAGTGAAATCACCCTTTTTACTTTTATGACTAATTGTCCGTGATGAAGAGAATCCAAAAGCGCCAGCATGAGAAGCTTCTGCTGCCAATTTTCTCATTTGGTCCATATCTTCAGGAGTCGCCGCTTCATGTCGTATCGCCCGATCCCCCATCACATACACTCGAACCGCAGCATGAGGGAGCAACGCACAAATATCTGTATCACGTTGCCCACGATCCAGTGCATCAAGATATTCTGGAAATGTTTCCCATGACCATTCAAGGCCCTCGTGCATCACAGGAGCCGGAATATCTTCGACACCTTCCATCAACTCGACCAACTTGTTCCGGTCATCCGGACGGCAAGGAGCAAACCCAACTCCACAATTACCCATAACAACAGAGGTCACCCCGTGGATAGCAGACGGCTTTAAGTGTTTATCCCAAATCGCTTGCCCATCATAATGGGTATGGATATCTACAAAACCAGGAGTTACAACGTGACCAGATGCATCAATCTCTTCTTTTCCGTGACCATGAACTTGGCCAATTTCTTGAATAATACCGTCGCGGATAGCAATATCGCCTTCAAATCCTTCCGCGCCTGTTCCATCAACAACTTGACCATTCCGGATGATTAAATCGTGAACGGGGCCCACTGGTTTATTCATCACAACCCCCATGCTGATTAGAAATTATATTTCTACTTAAAAAATTCTCTATACTTTTTGACCTCAACATCACATCAAAGTCTGTCTCATCTGAAGACAAACGGCAAGACCCTCAATAAAGGCGTCCATCACCTTCACAAAGAAAATCAATTATACCCAATTTAGGAAAATTATGATTCCCAAATATCATCAGTGTTCCCGGGTCATGGTTCTCGAACCTAGGCTGTTATCCAGAATTAGGTACTTTACCCAAGCTACAGAAATGCTAAGCTATTGATATAGTTGACAGTCAGGTATCTTTTGGTGCATTAGTGGGGCGTCAAACTACCTTCCACCCGTTCCAAAACCACTAATAAGGAAAGTGCAAGCATTGGATTTTCAGGTATTCTAATGTTTCATGTCAGAAAGTGTAGGCCAACCAATAACGCAGAAGAGTGTATTTTGAATGAATTCAAAACATGGATCTTTTTATGGGAGTCGATCATCAATAGTGGATTGTGTTTGGTTAAATTCAAACCTAGATAATGCTAATGTTCGCATTTTTGATTGTTCGACTTTTTTAAACTATACAGACGACCATCCTACCAAGCCGTATGATGTAGTTAGCGGATCGTCAGAGTACAAAAAAGCCCACATACCTAACTCAGCTTTCTTGGACTTGCAAAATAGTTTTTCAAAAAAAGGAAGCGCATACAGTTTTACACTCCCAGAGTTGACAGAACTGGCAGTCTCTTTTCAACACGAAGGTGTCGGCAATAATTGCCATGTCATACTCTATTCCCGGAATGGAATTCAATGGGCTACAAGATTTTGGTGGATGCTATACGTTGTTGGTTATAAAAAGGTGAGCATACTTAATGGCGGATTCCAAGAGTGGCTAAACTTAGGCCTTCCAACAGAGACTAGAATAACTGAGTTTCCGCCAGCCGATTTTAATTTGGATTTAAAAGAAGATATTTTTGTAGACAAAGAATATGTTTTAGAAGCAATCAACGCAAATAATCACATCCTAATCAATGCTCTCACAAAAGATATTCATGATGGTTTAAGCAAACGGTATGGGCGTCCGGGTCACATTCCAAAAAGCTTAAACATTCCCTTTCACAAATTTGTCCAGGAGGATACTGAAAAGTTTATCTCATTTGAAAAGGCACAAGAGCTTATAGAGAGTATGGGGATAACAAAGGATAATATCATTGTTAATTACTGCGGAGGTGGGATAGCCGCCACACTTGACGCCTTTATACTTTACCAGCTCGGGTTTAAAAATTTAAAAATTTATGACAATTCAATGAGTGAGTGGGCTTTGGATGAAACTCTTCCAATAAACGTTTAATTTCAATTAAAATTCTCTTAAACTCAATCAACGCCTTCAAATAGTCTTACATCTCTGTCAGCTCCTCCGCTTAATAGTTTCAGAGCCTTTTGATAAGCCTCACTTTCATAAGCGTTCACTGCGGCTTCAAAACTCTCGAATTCAATGAGAATTGTGCGCTCAGCCAAGCCGTTTTCTTTTGCGACAACTCTGCCACCCGAAGACAAGAATTTCCCCCCCATCGATAACAAAGCAGGTATGGCTAACTCCCTATAGGCTGAAGCTTTTTCTGGGTCAGCAGCGCGTCTATGCGCACTAATCATGTAACCTTTTGCCATTCAACGCACTCCATAAAATTTGAGTAAAAAACTTATGAACCCAATCAATGGTCTTTATTTGGGACAGCGACGACATCTCCCCGATAGTAATTATCAAGGCGTAATCGAAACATAACATTTTCTGATTTTGGCACAGTATAAAGTTTATAGTTTAGTTCCTCAAAAAATTTGGTTATGTCTTTTCTCATTTTTTGAGGGTTGTCGTGGTAACGTTCTTCAAATTCAAATAGAATAATTGGATGATTTTGTCTGATAATGTTGACACAAGATTGGAGTACATCTAACTCACTACCCTGGGTATCGACTTTAATCATCAATACCTTGGCACTATTAGCTTCGTTCAGATGATCAACTTTAATGCTTTCAACCGACAAAACGTCATAATCTTCAATATCATCATTTAGATGTAATGATGATAAACCTAAATTATTAGCATTGGATCTCTGTGCATAAAATTTTAATTTAGTTCCATTGGCTCTATTCGATACAGCGCCATTAACACAACAAATATTATCCAACGAATTCAATTTAATGTTCGTTTTTAATGCCTGAAAAACTGTTGGATGAGCCTCAATACACAAGAAATCTAGACAAGGAAAATTTAACGCTTGTGGAATCGTTGTAGCGCCAACATTTGCTCCGATATCTATAAATAAACCACTTTGACTCTGGTTTTGAAGAATACAATATATAAAATTGGCGAGGTCTGGCTCCCAAACACCATATTTGTGGGCATAGTTTTGAATTAAACTCGTCGGAGTGGAGTGAAGTAAGTAATCCTTGTCTTTAAAAGAACATTTAACAATTGCATCACTTGGATCGATGCTTTTTCTATTTGCCTCTTTTACATTTACCATTGTGGCGTTAAAAAAATAGTTTTCTTTTCTATAATTATTGGCTTGAAACGAATAGAAAAACTTAACCATCCGAAACCAAAGGGTTTCGATCTTCAATTTTTTGCGGCGCCACCAAACCATTTTATTCTCAACTGTAAAAAATTCTTCAGCATGCATATACAGCATAGCACCGAAGACCGTGCAACATGCAATTGTTTTGCAGTCTCCTTACTTGAACTAATTAAATTTAGACAGGTCCCAGCCTTTACTCTCAATCCGACCGGCAAAAACCAATTTCAAAAAGTTAAAAGGGAAAGGCTGAATAATGAGAGTTTTCTCTGTTAAAAAAGTGTGACACTGAGCCGTTGGATGGATTGGATTGGTGAGGATGACCCAGTGTCACATTCTCCCTTAAGCAAAGACTATGCCTCGCAGAGTAATCTGCGAGGTTTTTTATCTAAAATATGTTTTTAAATAAAAATGGGCTGCACAAAGGCAGCCCAAAGTTCAGGGAGGAGAACTACTATTCTCTCCTTTTAATGAAAACTTCAGGCAGTATTTTGGTGAATGTTTGTTCAAAATAAGATAGGCTATAGATTAAGATAATGATTGTTGGTTTTAGGTGCTCGGTAAATTTGATGTAGCTAGAGCAAGTGCCTCTCAGATAAATTCCTCATTAATCGACTGATACCAAATTCCCATTTTTGGCATTCTGTGGAATATTTCACTTGGTTTGTTAAAACGCCTATATCGTCACAGCTTATTGTAACCTTGTCGTTAATTTTATGCGTAAAACCCCCACCCACCTCATCTCGATCTTTAGTTGGAGCAAACAAGGTACCTAAATAAAGCATAAAACCATCAGGGTATTGATGATGATCTCCAATTGTCTGCTTGACTAGGTCTATAGGATCTCGACTAATTTTTTGCATAGAAGATGACCCATTCAATATAAACCCATCTTCCCCCTCCACTCTCAGCTTCAATTCGGCGTTTCTTACACACGTTAAGTCAAAGGTTTCATCAAAAAGTCTAATAAGGGGTCCTATTGAAGAAGATGCGTTATTGTCTTTTGCTTTTGATAAAAGTAGCGCTGAGCGCCCTTCAATATCTCTCAAATTAACGTCGTTTCCTAATGTGCAACCAACAATTTTTCCTTTTGAGCTAACTGCTAAAACAATTTCAGGTTCTGGATTGTTCCATTTTGACGAAGGATGGAGGCCCACATTCGCATTGTTACCAACAGAGGCCAGGACCTGACATTTTGAAAACACTTCAGCATCAGGCCCTATCCCCACCTCTAAATATTGGCTCCAAAGTCCTTCATCAATTAACGAAGATTTTACGTTTTCCGCATTTTTTGATCCAGGCACTATATTCATTAGGCTTTCACCAATTTTGGCACCCACCCTTTGGCGAATTGCCTCGGCTTTTAATGGATCTCCAGCAGCTTTTTCTTCTATAACTCTTTCGACCATTGAACCTGCAAAGGTAACCCCACAAGCTTTAACAGCTTGCAAATCACAAGGCGCCAAAAAATGTAATTTATCTAGTTCAACAGGGTTAGCAGAAATTTCATCTATGTCCCCTAAGTCCAACCCAACAGTTGATCTAATGAAACCAACAGGATCTTCCATTTCACAAATATCACAGGAAAGGGGCGCATCCTTAGAAGTTAAATCTACTACTCTGCGATTTCTAATTGTAACAACGCTCGGCCCTGAGAATGCTGGGTTCCAGACACGACCCAAATAAGTTCCAGAAGATGGCAGTTTCAAAATATCTGAATGCAATGTATTTTACCTACTTTTATATCCAAACTCTGTGAACAAAACCACAGTCCGGAGTTTCAGCCGACCTAGCAAAAAACCAGGGGCCGCCAACGCAGACTTGGCAGCTTACCGTCATAGTCCATCAGATCAAAGCCTTAGTAAATTTAACTAATTTTATTTTGTGGTTTCAATGCCTATTCTGTATCCAATTCTTTTTTCGATAGATTTTTTGAAGCTTGCAAAACTCATTCAATCTGAGAAACTTATCTAACAGATAACGGAGGTGGAGTAATGAAAATTTCTGGTGGGTGTTACTGCCAAAATATTAGATATGAAATTAGTTCTGATCCAGAAACTGCTTTCCAATGTCATTGCAGGGAATGCCAGTATATTACGGGTGGTAATCCAAATATTGTTATGGTGTTTCCCAAAGATTCGTTCAGTTACAGTTCAGGCAATGTAACTACATTTTCTAGAAAAGATCTGGAAACGCCGGTCACGCGTCATTTTTGTGATAAATGCGGAACAGCAATTGGAACGGAGAGTCCATCTCGTCCTAATTCAATGATAGTAAAAGTCGGAACATTGGACGATCCAAGCACATTTGAGGCAAAGGCTGCAATATTTACCTGTGACTTGCAGCCTTATCATTATTTACCCAGTGGACTGCCCAGTTTTGAAAAAAGGCCGCCCAAGAAGTAAAAACTGCTTTTTATTTACAATGTTATTCAGCACAACTGAGATACATTATTTCAATTAGTGAAACACTCTTCACAAATTGGCACTTCTCAAGTCACCATTTACTGCTAAGATTCTTGAGTAGTTGAGTTTCTAGGGGTGTCCCCCTTTGGGTATGGGGCCGGCTTTGAGTTACCGCCCAAGAGAACACATCGTCCATGCGAACTCAATTTGTATCGGAATGAAACTCAACTACGCCTCTGTAAAGCTTCAATCCAAAAAAACACCTAAATAGTCCTTTATTTCCAGCTACGCTGAACGCTCTACGTCAAGAAATCCGACATAAGTAAGTATATATTTTGCTTAAACAAGCACCGTTTCTTTAAAAATTACTTTTTGACTTACTGTACAAAAGTTAAAGTAATTTGATGATTTAATTTTTGCTTTTGTACGCACATATGTCACAAATGAAATGCTACGCGTTTTGGCATAAAACTGTGCTCAAAAAATGGAAATTAAAATCATGCCAGTCAGCCTTGAGAAACCAATCCGAGGGTTCCCAGATAAAGAATTCAGTGAACGTACAACTAATGCGCAAACTCTTATGGCTGCAAATGATGTTGCTGGCATGCTATTAATGAGTGAACAGGACGTGCGTTATTTTACTGGTTTTCATACTTTATTTTGGCAAAGTCCCACTCGACCTTGGTTTTTGTTCGTACCAGCGACCGGAAAACCAGTCGCAATAATTCCTGAAATAGGTGCCGAATTAATGCGGCAAACTTGGATCGAGGATATTCGTACATGGGGTGCCCCCAATCCAGAGGATGACGGCATAAGTCTTTTGATTGACCTGCTCAAGCCATTCGCTAAAGAGCGCGAAAAAATTGGCTTAATGAAAGGGCATGAGACTAAATTACAGATGCCCCTTTCTGACTGGGAACGCCTGAATACCTCTCTTCAAGGTCTAAAGATAGTTGATGTAACAGGCATTGTGCAAGGACTTCGGATGGTTAAGTCTAAAGCTGAAATTCAAAAACTGAAATATATATGTGCTATTGGCTCAGCGGCTTTTGAAGCTGTTCCAGAGTTTGCGCATATAGGAATCCCACTTGAAGAGGTGTTTCGAGAGTTTCGACTGAGCGCGATCAGCCATGGTGCTGATGACGCACCATATTTAGTGGGCGCAGCCGGTCAAGGGGGCTACTCAAATGTAATTTCACCTCCAACACAACGTCCCCTTCAGCATGGAGACATAATGATGCTTGATACAGGTTGCACTTGGGATGGCTACTTTTGTGATTTTGACCGGAATTGGTCGATTGAACATGCCACTGAAGATTCAAAAAGAGCTTATGATGTTTTGTGGAGAGCTACGCAAACGGGAATAGAGGCCGCTAAACCTGGAAACACATGTCTAGATTTATTTGAGTGTATTGCGGCAGTTTTAGCGGAAATGGATCAATCTGGTGGAGATATAGGTCGACTTGGACATGGATTGGGCATGCAATTAACAGAACAACCTTCACTCGCCTCCTTTGATGCAACGGAATTGAAAGAAAATATGGTGATTACCATAGAACCGTCACTTAGCTATGGTGATGGGCTCATGATGGTTCATGAAGAAAATATTGTAGTGCGCCCTGATGGTGCGGAGTTGCTTTCAAGCCGTGCGCCAGTTGATTTACCTATGCTAATTTAATTTAAATCAAAGAAATGGCCATGCACCATTTTTGGGACGTAAAAAATTTAAAGTCAGGCTAGTTGCTGGCGCAGTTGTGCTGCTGTGCCAATCTCATAATTTTCATTGAGGACAATTTTTGTTGTCTGTCTCACAAGTTCGAGATTGCCTGTCTCAGAATAAAAGTAGCTATCTTCCAAACCAGTTCGGATGTGCCCACCCGCCTCAAGACATGTACTAACAATCCCTCTCAGATTGACCTGTAGACCAGCAATCATCCAAACCGCTTCTGGGTTGGTCTGTTTTAACAAGTCGATGTAGGCTAATAGATATATCTCCTCAGCCGGAAAGCCAAAGCTGAATTTATCAGAAAACATAAAACGGTAAATCGGTCTGGGGCAGCCCTTTGCATTTTTGAAGAGCATCGCGCCCAAGCGCAAAAACCCCGGCTCATAAATAGCAAAGCTGGGAACAAAATCATACCGGCTGGCAAGCTCAAGACCGTATCTGATTTCAGCTTCACTGTTAATATATAAAAACTGAACTTGTTCGCTATTTGTGGGATCCAGTTCTGTTATCTGAGTTGTGCCAG
The DNA here is from genome assembly GCA_902518965.1 of uncultured SAR116 cluster alpha proteobacterium. Lineage (GTDB taxonomy): Bacteria > Pseudomonadota > Alphaproteobacteria > Puniceispirillales > Puniceispirillaceae > JADHLI01. The sequence continues at coordinate 17,902 of CABYIQ010000008.1, read as the reverse complement.
GATCAATCACGGACCATTCCAGAAGACCTGCTTTAGCAAGTTTCTCAACAGTTTTAAAGCGGGCTTCAGCAGTAAAGGTCTGGTCAGTCTTACCAAAGCCAGAAAGAGGCAATGTGGGGTAGACAATCACATCTTCATATTCACGAATGCCCTCTATTACTGTCCTATAGGCATCAAAATTCTCGAATTGTTGACCAGTGTCAGGATCATAGACATGGATATGTATGACTGACGCTCCAGCTCTGGCGCAATCAATACCCTGGGCAATCAACGCATCAGTTGTCACAGGCATCAGGGGCTGTCGTCTTTGCGACCATGGGCCATTTAGAGCCGCCTCAATAAATACAGGACGTGACATGTGATTATGAAATCATAAGCTATTGTCTGTGTCTATCTATATGGGAGAATGTATTTTAGGGAGGAATATCTTAGTTTTGGCGAAATGATTTAAAACTTCAGTACCACAGGCTAACGGATTAATCGTGAATCAATTCTGCCAATCTACAGAAGCCCATGGAACTAAGCTGTAGTTCCAAAAAGCTAATTCCATTTAACGCCATTAAAGAATTGAACATGCATCATAAAAAGAAAGGCGATGGCCACGTGGATGCAGTTGAGTTTCATCACCATATCCTATGTTCATCAAAAAATTAGAGCGCCATGAAGAGTCTTTATAAAAAGTATTGTCTATCATTGCCTTATTAAAACCACCCATCGGGCCACAATCAAGACCAAGGGCGCGCGCTGCTGAAATCAAAAAACCAGCCTGCAGCCAGCTATTTTCTATTGCAACTTGTTTCAATTTTTCCTCACTTTGCTGCCGAAAGGTTTCAGCATTCATATGAGGTGCTAATTTTTCAATATGGTCGGTAAATTTTGTGTCGTGAGCAACGATGGCTACCACAGGTGCTGATTCAATTTTTGGTTTATTGCCCTCTGCTGCTGCATCAATCACCTTTTGCTTTTGTTGCTTCGATACTACAAACGAGATTCGCATGGGGCAAAGATTAGAGGAAGAAGGCGCAATTTTTGCTAATTCATAAAGCCGATGAAGCAAGCTTTCATCAATAGGCCTATCTTTGAAAATACGATGAGTACGCCCCTCTATAAACACTTGTTTCATTAATTGATCGTTACTCATTGTACGTGTTCCTATCTTTTTTACTTAGAACTTATCTAGTACGGTCTTTATCTGCTGTTAGGGTGCAGTCAGATTTTTGGGTCATGAAGCAACCGGGCCACAGCACGCTGCCATCCTACATAAAGCGTATCTGTGTGTTCACAAGACTGTCTAGGTTCAAAGCGCTTTTCAAGCACCCATTGCTGAGCGAAATCTGCCGGCTTTGGACAGAGACCTGCAGCCAGTCCCGCAAGATAGGCAGCACCGGCCGCTGTTGTTTCGGTAATGGTTGGCCGGTCAACAGGAGATCCAAGTTGGTCAGCCAACGCCTGCATCGCCCAGTCATTTGCAACCATGCCACCATCGATTCGTAAGACAGCCTGACCAGACCCTCCCCAATCCTCCCGCATCGCCTCAATCAAATCACGTGTCTGAAAAGCCACACTTTCAAGTGCTGCCTTTGCAATCTCTGCAGGACCTGTATTCCGGGTAAGCCCAAAAATAGCACCACGGCAATCAGCATTCCAATAGGGCGCCCCAAGGCCAGTAAAGGCGGGAACAAAATAGACCTGTTCTGTATCACTGGCAGCTTCGGCCAATGCCTTTGTCTCAGAGGCGTGCTGAATCATTTTCAGCCCATCACGCAGCCACTGCACCACAGCACCCGCAACAAAAATTGAACCCTCTAATGCAAAAACTGGCTCACCATTAATCTGATATGCAATGGTGGTAAGCAGTTTGTTATTGGAAAAAACCAATTTATTGCCTGTATTCATTAGAGCAAAACAACCAGTACCATAGGTGGATTTGACCATGCCAGGCTCAAAACAGGCCTGACCGACGGTAGCGGCCTGCTGATCGCCAGCCACTCCTAAAATGGGAATTTTGAAACCGCTGAACAAATCAGGTCGTGTCACACCAAAATCGCCAGAGCTGTCTCGCACTTGTGGCAGCATTTTTTTGGGAATGTCGAACAACGCCAACAGCTCATCATCCCAACACCCCTCTGAGATGTTGTACATCATGGTTCGCGCAGCGTTGGTTGCGTCAGTTACATGCGAGGCCCCGTTTGTGAGCCTCCAAATAAGATAACTATCAACTGTTCCAAATAAAAGATCGCCAGCATCTGCTGCAGCGCGCGCACCATCTACATTTTCAAGAATCCAATTCAGCTTTGTTGCCGAAAAATAGGGATCAAGTAGCAACCCTGTCTTGCGCGTAACCTCTGGTTCATGACCGGCCTCTTTCAGGAATCGACAATAATCAGCTGTGCGGCGATCCTGCCAAACAATGGCATTGTATATCGCACGTCCAGTATGCCGGTTCCAAACAATCGTCGTTTCACGCTGGTTAGTGATGCCGATAGCAGCAATATGAACAGGATCTACATTCTCGCGCTCACATGCCTGCTGACACATAGCTACTGTTGTTAGCCATAAATCTTCAGGGTCATGCTCCACCCAGCCAGATTGTGGAAAGTGCTGAGCAAACTCTTCTTGTGCCGTGGCCAGAGGTTGGAGCTTCTGGTCAAAGATGATCGCCCGGGTTGAAGTGGTCCCCTGGTCGATAGCCAAAATATATTTTTTCTCCATTTGCAAGCCTGTATTGTCTAGAAACAGAAAATATTCCTAAAAATTAATGAGGGTCAAACTCAAGTATGTCACAATTATTAGGTTTTATTCCAGTCAACGCACGAATAAAATTACCATGAGAAACAATTGCTGTTGAGTGAATGTTTTCGCGCTTTAGATATGCAGAAAACCTGCTCGCCCTTTCCATCAAAACCTCTTCAGGCTCAACAGAGATGCCGCGGTGATCTTTTTCACCTTGATGCCACCAGCATTCATCTAAATTATTAAAATCCAAATGGGGAAAATTCTCAGATAGTTCACGCGGCGTACTTCCTACATCACAGCATTTAATTTATTATTGCTATTGGCTGTGCCATTCAGTGGTCTTTTAGAACGCGCAGCTTCAAAATTAATGGCTAAAGAATTAGCGAGTTTAGATGAAATGCCAGTGCATTACCGTTCTGTGATTAATCACGATAATTTAGACAATATTGAAGTAGCGATTGCGAGTATTAGGCGTGAAATACAAAGGATGCTTCTACTGACCGAAGAAATGATGCTCCCCATCATGGAATTATTTAAGGAATATGACGTCAAGCAAATGGATAGGGTTGTAAAAAAAGATTTGGTCATCAATGAAGCCCTTAATGGGACGCGGCGTTATGTATCAGAACTATCTGGTGTGAGCAGCATTAAAAACAGCAACGATGCCCACCGAAAGGAATTGAGCAACCTTCTTGAATTTGCAATCGCAATTGAAGCAGCAGGAGATGTGATTTCAAAGACACTTTCAAAGCTTGCCGCAAACAAAGACCGAGAAGGTATCCGCTTTTCTTCAGAGGGTTTAGCGGAACTTTGCAGCATGCACGACAAGGTAATTGCAAATATCTCTTTAGCAGGCAATGTTCTGGTTTCTGGTGATGTTGGCATTGCGCGGCAATTACTTGAAGAGAAGAACGAATTTACCCTACGCCAAAGAAAAAGCAGAAAAAGCCATCTGAAACGCTTGGCTAAAGGGCGGGTAGAAGTTCTTGAATCAAGTGATTTGCATCTTGAAACAGGACTGGCATTTAAAGAATTTAACAGTCACATCGCCTCAATTGCCTATCCAATCCTGGCGCGCGAGGGTCAACTTCTTGATTCAAGACTAGTTTCAGAGAACTGACCCAAACTTTAGAGCATAGAAACACTTGCAAATATAAAAAGGGGAACAATATGGGCGACATTTTAGCGGGATTTAAACGCGTGAATTTATGTCACCAGCCAACAGCATTGGAAGAAATGCCCCGATTAACTAAAGCCCTAAAAGGGCCCCGTTTATGGATAAAGCGGGATGACTGTACCGGACTTGCAACTGGCGGAAATAAAACACGCAAGCTAGAATTTCTCATGGCAGATGCCTTGGAGATCGGGGCTGACATTGTTGTCACGCAAGGGGCGGTGCAATCCAATCATGTTCGCCAGACAGCAGCAGCAGCCTGTAAGCTTGGCATTGACTGTTACGCTCTTCTTGAACGCAGAGTTCCTAAAAAAAGCGCAGAGTATGAGCAGACAGGAAACGTTCTATTTGACCGCATGTTTAACACAAAAATCGAATTCCGCCCCGCTGGCCTAGATATGAACGCAGAAGCCAAAGCGGTTACTGAGCGACTGAAGTCAGAAGGGCGAAATGCATATTTTATTCCCGGTGGCGGTTCTAATGAAATTGGCGCACTTGGCTATGTTTCAACAGCGCAGGAATTGTTAGAGCAATGTAAAGCCATGCAAATTCATCCTAAGCTTGTTGTCCTATCAACAGGCAGCGCGGGCACCCATGCTGGCATGATTGCTGGTTTTCATGCTCTGAAATGCGATATTCCGATCCTAGGTATAAGCGTGCGTCAGCCAGAACAGGTCCAAATTGAAAATGTTTACAATCTAGCTGTGAAAACTGCTGCCCAGCTTACAGACAAACCCCTACCCCGCGAAAAGGTAATCGTAGATGATGGCTATGTTGGCGAAGGATATGGCATTCCAACTCAGACAATGGTTGAGGCCACAAATATGCTCGCCCGTAATGAGGGTATTTTGCTCGATCCCGTCTATTCAGGAAAGGGCATGGCAGGATTGATTGGCCAGATTCAGTCTGGCCAAATTTCAGAGGATGGAGATGTCATCTTCCTTCATACTGGAGGCGCAGTTTCATTATTTGCATACGAGGACCAATTCAGTTCTTAGATGGCCACACATTGAAATAATCACCGTATGCATTGATTATAAAAGTCTCTAAGTGGACAACTGCAAATGAATTTGATTTAGTGAAATAGGTAAATTTTGCAATTAATTTATTTGGGTGCTGAAATGGCTTTAGCTGTCGGAACAAAACTTCCTAACGTTACAATTCACACAAAAACAGAAGACTCCGTCGAGGAAATTAATCTTTTAGACTGGTGCGGAGAGAGAAGAGTTGTTTTCTTTTACGTACCTGGCGCCTTTACGCAGACCTGCACAAACACCCATTTACCTGGTTTTGTTCGGCTCTTTGACTCATTCGCTAGGAAAGCTGTTGATGTTGTAGCCTGCATATCAGTGAATGATGCTCATGTTATGAAGGCCTGGGGAGAACAAGTTGGAGCCTTAGGCAAAATTGTAATGCTTGCAGACAGCCGAGCTGAACTAGCCCAAGCCTTGGGAGTGACAAGGGATTTTGGACCAGTTTTGGGTGAACGAGCAAAACGATGCGGCTTTATTGCAGACAAAGGTATCATTATACATTCCTTTATTGAAGAGCCTGGTCAATTGACTGGTTCTAGTGCTGAGGCAATTCTTGAAGCACTTCAATGAAGTGTTTGGCCGGCTGAAAAGAAACAGTATAAGGCAAATTCATCCAGTCAGGAGAGCCAATAGAAATGCTGAATGACCTTAAAGGAAAAACAGCATTGGTCAGCGGTGCAGCTCAGGGAATTGGGCAAGCTATTGCCAGAAGTTATCATACTGCTGGAGCGCATCTGATTCTAGTGGACCAATCATTAGACCCACTCAAAACCCTTAAAGAAGAGTTCGGGGAAAAAACTTCCATCGTAGAGGTTGATATATCAGACGCAGAACAGCTTGAAACAAAACTCTCCCCAATTTTGAAAAAAAACAAAGCTGTTGATATTCTGGTGAACAATGCAGCAGCTCGCACACGGCGCGCACCGATCACTGAATTGTCTCTTGAAGAATGGCAAACGGCAATTTCAGTTAACCTAACTGGGGCATTTTTGATTTCCAAAATGGTGATACCTCAGATGCAGGCTTTAGGCAACGGAGTCATTATAAATATAGCTTCTCAGCTAGGCCACGTTGCAATTAAAGGTGCGGTTCCTTACTGCACCACTAAAGGTGGAATATTACAATTTACCCGAGCTCTAGCCCTAGACCATGCTGAGGACGGCATTAGAGTGGTAGCACTTTCTCCAGGCGCTGTTCTTACTCCTCGACTAACTGAGATTTATGGTACAGCAGAAGAGGCAGAAAAAGCACTCAAGACAGCATATCCATTAGGTCGCTTGGGAGAAGCTGAAGACATAGCCAAAGCAGCTTTGTTTCTTGCTTCCGACGCATCATCTTTTATTACCGGCACAGATCTATTAGTAGATGGCGGCTATAGCGCCCAATAGACTTGTCCATAAGCTGATTAAATAGTTGTTTCAACTCCCCAAGAATAAGGCTGTTTCATGTCCCTCATACACCGCTTCAAGGGCAGTTCTGGCCGATACACTATCGCCAATATTCAAAATAGCTCTATCCTTATCCGGTGGCCCATTTGGTTTGCCGGAAATTGGTGCGATAACACTATCCGCTAAGAGGGCCTGAGTACTATCATGTACAGACAAATCTTCAATATCCGCACGCCCATTTGCAAAATCAAGTAACCGGTGACCCGGGATCAATTGAACATTTTTTTCTTTTAATCGATGTTTTAAGGCAAAGGAACTATAGATGCTTATTTTCCAACCAGCGATGCCCGTTGGCACGATAAGGCTTACTTGTTTTCCTATATCGGCGAGAAATTCTGCCACTGAAACAACAGCCCAGGTGCCGAGATGGTCAACCATCAAAACTTTTTTTCCAAGTTTTTCCGGGTCTGTAAGAGCTTGTTCGAGAGTAAGTGCGAGCCCGCCACTAGATAGAGCCTGAGCCTGAGCCTGAGCTCCAGCAGCCCAGATAATGTGGCTATCTTGATGCTTCTCTAGCATATCATCTTCGACTTTACACTCCAGCTGAAGGTTCACCTTATGCTGCTCAAGACGCCGCATCTGACGCTTTTTTAACTGCAAAAATTCCTTTCGCAACGGCATTTTTTCCAGCCAATTTAAAGTGCCTCCTAAAACTGAATGACTGTCTGCAAGCGTCACTGAAAATCCCCGCTCTGCTAAAATACCAGACGCTTCCATCCCCGCTGGGCCGCCGCCAACGACTAACACTGGTTTTTTAACTTTGGTTGATTGCAGGAGAGGAGCTGGCCAATCTGCCTCCTTGCCGGCTCTTGGGTTTGTCAAACATGATATCGCAAGTGACTGGGCTAGCATATCTGCACAACCCTGATTACATCCAATACAAGGAATGGTGTCCTTAACGTTTCCTGAGTAAGCCTTATTAACTAAATCGGGATCAGCTACATGAGCGCGGGCCATACCTATCATATCAGCCTTTCCAGTCGCTAACATATCTTCTGCCAATTCGACGCGATTGTAACGACAAACTGACATAATCACTGGCTTTCTTTCTAATCCATCAAGATTTGTACTTATCGCCTCTGTTAGATATCTAAATTGCTGATTACTAAAAGCCATGTCGGCCATCTGAGTAGAAATAGTATAGCTGCCATGATAGGCAGAATGTGAAACGTTTACAAAATCAAGCTGAACAGCTGAAGCAAGCTTGAAAATCACTGCGCACATATCATCGAGTGTTAGCCCACCTTGTAGAAATTCATCTGCGCTTATTCTTACACCCATGGTGCGGTCTGCCCCGATCATTTGGCGAACTGCTGTGGCTGTTTCCAGCACAATGCGCATTCGGTTTTCTAAGTTACCGCCATATTTATCTCCACGCTCATTTGCTATAGGCGATAAAAACTGTTGCAGTAGATGACCATGGGCAAGCTGTAATTCAATACCATCTAACCCAGCTTCCAATAGGTTAGCAGCTACATCTGCATGTGCTCCTATAACTAATTTAATTTCATTTTCAGTCATTGGGTGTGGGGCCGGAGCCGTCGCTGTCCACGGTATAGAGGATGCTGACCACGAGGCCATCCTTGCAAAATTCCCATCGATATGTCGCCCTAGATGCAAAATTTGTCCAAAAAGGCGGCTTCCCTCACCCTGCACTGCCTTGGCTATTTCACTGAATTTGGGTATCGAAGCGGCTTCATAGCCATTTACACCCTGCTGCCGGCCTAGCGAGGATTTATGAACCCGAATACCTTCAAAAATTATTAACCCCGCCCCACCTGCCGCTCGCGCTTTGTGGTAGGCTAAATGGCGGTCTGAAGGTAAATTATTCTCACCATAATTGGTGGTATGGGCTGGAACAAAAATACGGTTGCGCACCTCAGTCTGTCCAATTTTCAGAGGCCTGAAGACATTCGGATAAAGATTATGCTGCGCCATATTTAAAACCCTTTACAACTGACCCCGTAAATCGACAAACCTTTTTGCTTTTAGAGATTTATCTGGGTCAAAAATAGCTGTTCGTTCGGAACGCTCAATAATCGGCCGTACTCCAATAGCCACACGAACAGATTCAGCAATCCGTTCAATATCAGTCTTTGGATCGATATCTAACAGCAGCCGAAATCTATCTGCAGAAAGTGGGTCATTTTGCACCTCTTTTTCCACTATGATCTGAAATTCTCCCACCTGTCCGTCAGCCAACAACAAATCCGTTACCACTTCTGGATTTATAAGCATTCCTTTAACCTTAACTAAATCATCCGCCCGCGAAGGCATCCCTATAAACCGGTCGGTCCAGCTACCGCAATGTGGGCATTGCTCTGTGCTGAGCGCTGCAAAATCACCCAAAGCGTAGCGCAAAAGGACAGTTCCACGACGGTCTAGATGAGTGAGTACAGACAGGCCACGTTCCCCTTCAGGAAGAGGTTTGTGCGTGTCTGGATCAACGATCTCAAAATAAAAATGATCTGGGGCAGGATTGTGATAGCCGGAATCTGGACAGCATTCCACAGACCCTACCTGCATTTCCGTAGCTGCATAGGAAATACTAATAAAAGCATCTTTGCGACCAATTCTGCGCATTCTGTTTGTTAAGTCTCGGCGCATTTCACTGCTCACCGCCTCACCGGTCACAAAGGCCAACCGTACCTCAGAAAAATCAGCACGCAACTCTTCAGCACGCATTAACACCCTCCGCACAAAGCTTGTGACCCCCCATAATATTGTTGCTTTCGTTCGAGAAACTGTCTCGACGACCTCATCAAGACCGGCGGTCCAATGAAAATGCTTCGAGGGACGACCAGGTAATGGACTAATTACAGGGATTTTCATGACATTAGCAGCTGCAATAGTGCGGTGATAAGCCCCATATGGGTAAAGAGTCATTGGGCAGAGATTCGCAACACTATCAGTGTCACGCACCTGTCTTATCTCTAAAGCTCTGCGGTTAGCAGTAAGCGTATTGAAGAAATCATAGCTGGTTGAATAAAAAGGAGTGGGCCTGCCACCACTTGTGCCCGTAGTATGCATTACATCCCAATTAATAGTAGCTTCTTCTTCTAGGCCTGTTGTTTCCAAACGAAAGGCTTCAGGTTCTGCAGCATAATCCTTTTTCGAGATTACAGGTAAAAGATGAATATCTGCTAAACTTTTTATATCACCTCGCAAGAGCCCCATTTGTTTAAATTGGGCACGATAATAAGGATGACGGGAGAAACATAAATCCATGGTTTGAGAAAAGTTTTTCTCTTGAATTTTTGTTATGACAGAACGTTCTTTGAATGGCAGATCTATAATCATTTCTACAACTTGAAAACTCGCTCCGCGTTACCGCGAATAAAAGCTTTATAAGACTCAGCCCTTAATCCAAGGTCATCTACTTCACGTCGGTAACGCTCAAATGTTAAAACTGGAAAATCAGTCCCAAACATCACCTTGTGTCGCCCATAGCTATCAATAAAACGCACAAAACTCTCCGGCCAGTATTTAGGAGCATGAGCGTCTGCAATAATGTAGACGTTGTCATGTTTCCAAGCCATCGCAATCATTTCATCTGTCCAAGGTATGCCTATGTGAATTCCAACCAACTTCAATTCTGGAAAATGACAAGCAACTGGATCGAGGCTAATTGGACGACCCACAGATTGCAGAGGCCGCTTTGGTTCGTAAACAAGGGACTGGCCTACTTGCAACAATATCGGAATATCTAGCTCCACACATTTGCTATAGAATGGATACCAACGGGCATTATCTGGGGCCAACTCAAACCAATGCGGATAACCATGGGCACCGATGAAACCATACCTTTCCACCGCCTCAGTCAGCGCGTATACTCCTTCCATGCCCTCTGTAGGATCTAGTCCAGCTAAACCATAAAAGCGATCAGGAAATTTCTGAACTGCTTTTGCTACAATCTCATAAGGCAAATGCCAGCTGCCCTGAAGCCCTAACTGGCCAGTTTTGTTGGCCACGAGAAAAGCTTTTTCAATGCGCGCCGAATCCATTTGCCGCAGCATTTCTGCATAGCTATACCCCTGCATCACCGAATCATCACGGCCAAACTTACCTTTATGAAAACGCCCCGACCAGTCTGGGCGCATCTTTACTATTTCGGATGTATGAGGATTCACAACGGTGTCTATCGCCAGAAGTGTGTGATCTGCCTTAGTCATTCTAAATCCCTCTTCCTACTCCTATATCTTGCGCGATAAGATCCAACAAAATTTCGCTCGAACCTTCGCCAAAAGTATATAATCGAGCATCCCGCCAATATCGTTGCATATCACTCTCAACTGCATAACCAGCGCTGGCCATAATTTGCATTCCTTGCTCAGTAATTTTTTTCAAAGTTTCAGTAGTAACCAGCTTGGCCTGTGCAGATAACCGCGTACAGTCTTTACCTGCATCAATTGACTTAGCAAGTTCTCGGGTAAGAAGACGCGCCAGATCTACATCTGTTTGCATATGTGCCAGCCTATGTGCTAGCACCTGAAAACGTCCAATCGATTGGCCAAATTGTTTGCGTTCCCGGGCGTGAACCAGAGCAGCATCCACAGCTGCCTGTGCAGTCCCAACAACTGCCGATGCTAATCCAGAACGAGCATAAAACAGTGTTTTTTTAAGACAGTCAAAACCTTCACCGATCACCCCTAAACGCGCTTCATCAGAGACTACAACTTCATCAAAGCCAATATCATATGATAAAGAGCAGCGATTTCCAATTTTTTCCAACGGTGTCATAGATATTCCTTTAGCATTTGGTGAAACCAAAAATAAGGTTACTCCTTTTCCACCTCTGCTTTTTGAATCTGTACGAGCCGCAACTACCATTTGCAGAGCAGCCTTTGCGCCACTAATCCAAATCTTCCTGCCTGTGATTTTCCAATTTTTACCGCTCTTTACGGCTCGTGTCTGCAAGGCGCCTGCATCGCTACCAGCTTCTGCTTCACTCAAGGCAAGTGCAAAGGCCCCCTTTCCAGCAAGCAATTTTGGGATCCAGGCTTGTTTCTGAGTTGGGCTGCCAGATGTTATCAAAGTCATCATCCCAAAGCAGGTTACTCTGTTGAAAAGCAAGGCTGCCATGGTCGCATGATAACCAATTCTCTCCTGTATAATTGAGAGCTGTTCCCAGCTGCCTCCTAAACCACCTTCTTTTTCTGACATAACTAGTCTGAACAAACCCATATCAGCAAAAACTTCTAAGAGGTGGTCTGGCGGCTCACCGGCCGCATCTCGTCGTCTAACTTCTTCAACTGGTAGATGCTTTTGCATCATTTTGTCTATTGAATCGCACAAACTGGAAACTTCGAACGACATTTGCCCTTACCCAAAAAAACACTAAGGTAAAAAAATGGTAAGCAGGCGCTTGTGCAAAGGCAATTAATTAATGAAGCCAGAAAATCAGCCAAATGAACTAAACAAGGGTTTGGACATTATTATTGTTGGAGCTGGCGCTGCAGGAGCCGCTGCTGCCTGGAGATTGGCAGCAGGCGGACTAAAAGTCGCCTGTTTAGAGCGCGGAGACTGGCAAAAGGACGGAGATTTTCCAGCAAATGAAAATGATTGGGAAATAAAACGACAAACCTGTTGGAGCCCCAACCCAACTCAGCGTCGTTTGACATTTGATCTTCAAATTGACGCAGAGGACAGTGAGATAAAACCTCTTATGTATTCTGCTGTGGGCGGAAGTACAATTATGTGGTCATGTCACTTTCCACGCTTCCACCCGTCTGATTTTTGCACACGAACAATGGATGGTGTGGGAGAAGACTGGCCAATAAGCTATCAAGATTTGTTGCCTTATTATCAACTAAATGAAAAAATGATGGGTGTTAGCGGACTATCAGGCAACACCGCGTACCCGATTGACGCGCCCCACAGGCTACCCCCTTTGCCATTATCAGAGGGGGCAAAACGTATTGCCAACGCTTTTAATGAACTGGGGTGGTCATGGTGGCCAGCAGAGATGGCCGTGAACTCACAACCTTATGGGAGTGGGCGTGGCCAATGCAACCATTGTGGTCCCTGTGAGCTAAATTGTCCGCATAAGGCTAAAGCCAGCACTGATATTACATATTGGCCGCTGGCAATAAAGGCTGGTGCAAGACTTTTCACTAAAACGCGAGTTACTAAAATTCTTACTGACTCTTCTAGCTCGGTAAGCGGTGTTTTATATTTGGACAGAACAGGCAAAGAAGAAAGGTTGTTAGCTCCAAGAGTGCTTTTAGCCTGTAATGCAGTCGGCTCGGCTCGCTTACTTAAACTGTCAGCAGATAAAACCCAACATAAAGGATTAGCCAATAAATCCAGTCTGGTCGGCAAAAACCTAATGCTACATCCTCTAGCCAGGGTATCTGGCCTATTTGAGGATCTGGTTGAAGGCCACAAGGGGATTTCTGCAGGGAGTTTCGTAAGTCACCATTTTTATGAAACAGATAGAAACCGTGACTTCAAACGCGGTTTCAAAATGCAAGCTCTTGGCACACATGGCCCCGCGTTGACGGCTAGCGGCTCTATGGGGCGCAGGATTGCATGGGGAAATGACCACCATAATGATTTTCTACGCCACTTTGGCCATGTTTATAGTCTGTCTATTTGCTCTGATGATATGCCAGACCTAGCTAACCAAGTCGTACTCAGTGAAACAAATATAGCAGATGACGGCCTACCGGCAGCCCGGATGATTTACAAGACTCCAGTTTCCGCAAAAAAAGCACTGAAAATGGGCATGAAGATGGCCAAAAAAGCTTTGCTTCAGGCGGGCTGTTATGAAACTTTTGATAGCCCTTCATTGCCCGAAGCTGGTTTTCACCTAATGGGAACCGCTCGCATGGGGAACAATCCTGAAAAGTCAGTTCTAAACAAATGGTGTGAGACCCATGATGTCCAAGGCCTATTTGTAATTGACGGTTCAGCTTTCGTAACAGCCGCGGCTGTAAATCCGACTAATACAATTCAGGCTATTGCACTTCGAACTGCTGATTACCTGATTGCTAAAAAATAAATTGGCAATGAAAATAGCATGTATAGAATTATTATTTATTGGCAAAAACGGCTGTCAGGCATTGACAACAACTTTTTGACTACTCCACAGTAATCAATACCGTAAATTTTCTTTTTGATTAGAGAGTTTGTATTGCAAAAAGAGTCGCTTTCATCATCGCCCGATTTCGACGCTAATAGCATGACAGCTACTTGCCTATCACACGAAGAACTAGTTGAATTTCATAATCAGACCAAAGAGAAATGGCCTGAACGGTGTTGGAGTGACAAAGATTTAACGGCTAAGTCTGAAATCATTCACTTTCATTTAAGCCCTCAAGTCCGCGATGAAATTATTGGCTCATTAGAGTTCGTGCGTGCTAACGGTCTAAAACTAAACACGATAACACAGGAAGATTTTCGTCTACCAACACTGGCAAGAGAAATGCCAGAACTGCGTCAGAGACTAGACCAGGGCCTTGGTTTTGTTGTTATCCACACAGACTTAGCGGAGACTCTCTCAGAGCAAGAGTTCGAAATTCTAGGCTGGGCCATTTGTAATTATTTTGGACAGATTATGCGCCAAGGCATTGACCATGATTTGCGCCTTTTTACCGTTGCAGATAAAGGCACAGCAAATTCAGATCCTACGCGCATAGGAGCTAGCGCTAAGCGTTCAGCAAAACATTCTGACAATGGGTGTCTTGAGCCCCGTCCGCCCTGTTACCTTGGGCTTTTTTGCTACCAATCTTCAGACCAAGGTGGTGAAAGCACAATTATTTCTGCTCAATCTATCCTGGGAACAATCATGAATGAGCGCCCAGATTTACTTTCTCATTATTTTCAAACCTATCATTTTCGTGCTCCACAATCCCATGTTTGGCCATCAAAAGGCCCAACCATTCAAAAACCAATTCTCGAATTTAAAAATGGGGAACTAATGGTGCATTACGCACGGATAATGATTACGCCCGGTATGGAGATGGCTGGAGAACCGCTGAGTGCCGTTCAAATTGAGGCATTAGATTTTTTGGATGAAGTTCTGGAAAGGCCAGATCTGAACTTCAAGACATTGCTGCGCCCAGGTGACTTGTTAGTAATGAATAATTTAGCTTTTTTACATGGGCGTGAAGAATTTAGCCCTGGGAGCACCGGTGGGCGGAACTTGAAACGCTATTGGATGTGGCGAAGACATATTGGCCCCGGAACTGATCCAGTTCTCCTAGATTTAGCAGAATTCGATTCATAAAAAAGGACGGCCTATGCAAAAGTTAACTATTAACGTGGAACATATTGATGGGAACATTAAAGAGCAATCTCTGCATATTGCACGTATGTACAATTTTGGCTCCGCCACTCGTGACCCACAGTCAGCTGTAGCTCACCAGGAAGAGGTCGCAAAATCTGGTATCCACATTGCCGTTGATGTGCCAGCTCCAAGGATCTATCCGATTGGATTGCATGCATTAGATACTAGCGATTCAGTGTTTGTACAATCCACGCAAACTTCTGGTGAAGTGGAGATTGTCATATACGTTAGCGACCAGATTTATATTGGCGTTGGAAGCGATCATACCGACAGGGCTCTTGAGACCGTATCTATACCAGGTTCAAAACAAGCCTGTGTCAATCACCTAGCGACAAAATTTTGGATCTGGGATGATATAGCAGATAGCTGGGATGACTGCATTTTACGCAGCTGGGTTGATGGCCGACTGTATCAAGAAGTGGGCGTGGACAAATTTCTGTCACCACCAGACGTTTTGTCAGTTTTGAGGGAGCGGGTGAGTAACGTTCCAAAGCGTGACTTCATAGTTTATTGCGGAACCTATGTCAGTGTTGATAAGGCACTAGGTTTTGGCAGTAATTGGCGCTACCAGCTAGAAGCGCCAAAGTTGAACAGGCAAATTGATGCCCAGTACGAGGTGATTGATATTCTGAAAGAAGTGAAGGACAACTTCCGTGTTCCTTTCTTCAATCCTCAGAAAAGCTGACCTGTCTGTTTTGTGTATCCTATTTGAAAGGGAGGATAAAATGCGAAAACACAAAAACAAGTTGCTGGTATCTGCCGCAGCCTCTTTAGCCTTTTCGGCAATGGCGGCCGCTGCTTCAGCAGAAACACTAATAGTAGCCTCACCTCAAGTTCCAGAAGGTTTTGACGGTGATGCTCTAAAGACTCACACCCAGAATGTAGTTGTACAGACTTATGAAAATTTGGTTGTTTACGGCAAAAAGATGGTTGATGGCCAGATGAAAAATGACCCAGCAACCGTTAAGCCACATCTGGCTGAAAGCTGGAAAATATCTCCTGATGGCAAAACATGGGTATTTAAACTGCGTGAAGGCATTAAGAGCCCATATGGCAATGAGCTGACTGCAGATGATGTGGAGTGGAGTTGGTCAAAATCATTTGCTCAGAAGCGGACAGGGAACTTTATCGCTCGGGTGTCAAATGTAACTGGTGTCAAAGCGATCTCAAAATACGAAGTTGAGTTCACATTATCGGCACCTAGTTCAATCTTCCTGAAAGCACTAACACTTTATGTTCCAGGAATTTATGACTCGACAGAAGTCAAAAAGCACGCCACCACCGAAGACCCTTGGGCATTGAAGTGGATGCAGTCAAACACCGCAGGATTTGGAGCATATCATCTCGAAACTTTGCGCCCGGATGATCAGGCTGTTTATGTTGCCAATAAAAACTATTTCGGCGGAAAATTACATTTCGATAAGGTGATCTATAAAGAAGTACCGTCTGAAGCTAGCCGGGTTACTTTGCTGAAAACTGGTCAGGTACATTTAATTGACCGCCCATCTATTCAAAAGGTGGTTGATTTGCAGAAGGATTCGAATGTGAAAGTAGATCGCGCTTCTGGTCGCTCTATCGCTTCTGCACGAATGAACCCAAAATGTAAGCCTTTTGATGACGTTCGAGTTCGTCAGGCATTTAACTATGCAATTGATAAGGATGCTCTGAATAAAGCAGTTTTTGCAGGTCAGGCGGATATCGCAAAATCAGTTGTGCCTCCGATTGTGGATGGGTATAACCCAAATCACTATCCTTATGACTACAATCCGAGCAAAGCTAAGGCACTTCTGGCTGAGGCCGGTTTTCCAAACGGTATTTCCGAACCAATCAAGCTCCTCTATGCAGATGCTTTCTGGCATCAGGAGCCTGTTGCAATCCAGGTAGCGGATATGTTGAAGAAAATTGGCGTGACTGTGCAGCCTACCCGCGTAACAACCTCAGAAATGCGGGCTAAAGGTTCACCAAAAAAGATGAGTATGTGTTTCTTCACTTGGGAAGATGGGCCAATCGTTTTGGATCCAGTTTATACCATGTATCTGATTTCACACTCTAAAGGTGTTTCCAACCGAGCAGCTTACAGCAACTCTCGGGTGGACGAGTTGATCGACAAGTCACGCGAGGAGCTGGATGCCGGTAAGCGTCTGGCAATGATGGACGAAGCGCAGAAGCTGTGGGTCACTGATGCTCCATGGATTTTGACAACTTATCCAGCAACATTCGAAGCAATGAACCCCAAGCTGAGTGGCTGGGTACATTATCCGGACGAACATGAGCGCTGGCGTGAACTGAAGATGGACTAACACTTTGATTAGCATTGCCGCCAATCTTCTGGCGGCAATGCTCTTTATTTCTCATATTCATTTCAATTAACTTGCTCGAACAAGCGCCTAAATTATGAATTTTTCACAGTTTATTTTTCGACGCACACTTATGGTTATTCCGCTTTTGGTCGGGGTGGTCTTCTTAACCTTTATGTTAGTCCGGGTCGGAGGACTAGACCCAGTTGGTCTCTTAGCAGGTCCAACTGCTACAGCTGAAGAATTTGACATGATCCGCAAAGAACTTGGTCTTGACCAGCCTTTGTGGAAACAATTTCTGATTTATGCCGGTAATGTAGTTCAAGGTGACTTAGGGGAAAGCTGGCTTTCCAATAGACCCGTCCTTGAAGATATTTCGTCACGTTCTTTAATTTCACTTGAGCTGCTGTTCTGGGGCATTGGTCTTGGCACACTCATCGGTGTGCCGCTGGGCCTTCGAGCTGCATTTAATCCTAATGGCCGTTTTGACCAAACCACACGTGTTATGTCGCTGCTTGGATTTTCAATTCCGACCTATTGGCTTGGCCTTGTCATGCTGTTTGTCTTCTTCTATTTGCTAAGATGGGCACCGCCAGGTATGGGACGAATATCACTAATGGTCAGTCCACCTGACTTCATTACCGGGAGCTACTTAATTGACAGCTTGCTAACTGCCAATTGGCGGGCAGCACATTCAGCGTTTGCACATTTGGTCTTACCAGTTGTTTGCCTTGCGATCGTCTCAGCGGCCCCCATAATTAAGCAAACAAGGGCTATCGCTCTAGAGGTTATAGCCTCCGATTCAGTTCGATATGCTCGGGCATGTGGCCTGAGAACAAAAACTGTACGCGACATTGTTTTTCGCAATAGCGCTACCCCGATTATTACTTTTGTAGGAACAGAAATTACTGGATTAGTCGGAA
>CABYIQ010000007.1 GCA_902518965.1 uncultured SAR116 cluster alpha proteobacterium | reverse complement strand
CCCGGCTGTCTGCGGGGGCTGCGGCATGTGCGGGGCCGTGTGTCCGTCCGGAGCAGCACAGACAGCCTTTCCACCGATCGATGGCAGTCTGACGAGCCTTGCCAATCTACTTCACTATTATGGTGAAGCTGGCGGGACAGCTGCGCAGTTGCTGCTGCATGACGGACAATGGGGAGGTGAAATGATTGACATGCTGGCCCGTTATGGCAGGGGCTTGCCAGCAGCCTTGATCCCTTATGAGATGCATTCTGTTGGCAGGGTCGGACATGACTTGCTGGCCGGGGCCGTGACCCTGGGATTTGAGCGTATTTTTGTGCTGATGGACCCCCGCAAAGGGCCAGAATATGCTAGTCTGCATCAGCAGATTGAACTGGCAGAGGCGTTGCTGACAGGAACAGGTGTGGCCAGCAAAAACCGTTTTGTGCTGATAGATAAAAGCGACCCACACGAGGTTGAGCAAATCTTTTGGCAAAAGGCAAAAACCAGCAAATATACCCCCGCACCCTTTGCCGCCATGGGCAGTCCACGCGCTGTGACCCGCCTTGGTCTGCGGGGCCTAAGCAAGGCAAACGGGGCAGATACGGATGTTATTCCCTTACCTGAGGGCGCACCCTATGGGCGGGTGGATATTGACACAGATAAATGCACCATCTGCCTGTCTTGTGTCGGAGCTTGTCCAGCTGGAGCGCTGCAGGATAATCCTGATGCGCCACAATTGCTATTCAGAGAAGATGCCTGTCTGCAATGTGGAATTTGCGTGGCGACTTGTCCTGAAAAAGTAATCACACTGGTCCCTCAATTCAATCTGTCAGATAAGGCCATGGCCACGGAACTGGTAATTGAGGATGAACCCTTCCATTGTACCAGCTGCGGTAAAGCCTTTGGCACCACCAAATCGATTGAAAATGTGATAAACAAACTGTCTGGCCACAGCATGTTCCAGGCAGAAGGTCGGACTGATATGCTTAAAATGTGTGAAGATTGCCGGGTAGAAGCGATGTTTAGCCAGGGCGATAAGATGGTCGATGTCGGCGAGCGGCCGAAGCCGCGCACCACCGATGATTATCTGAATTAAGGGCCGAGCTGAAGCGGTCAAAGGTCTAGTTCAGAGTGTAATCAGTTTCCAACCAGGCGGGCCTCACGCATCGCTGAGTGGCAGATTTACCAATAAGTTCTGAGGCTTGGCTGACACGATACCCGCAGCGTTCATAGCTAGCCCCATATAGACAGGATGACCCGCCATTTCCGGCTTAAGGCCAGTTTCTGCGGTCAGTTTGAACAAACACAGAATCTCGCGCAAGCGGTCTTCGGACACGTCTTTGCCAGCATAAAGATCATTCAGAATGGCAGTGGCGTTCATATCCAGCCCCAGATGCCAAAGCCAGTGGTCATCTTCTATTTTCACCAACGGCGTGATGGTCACCTGCAGATGAAGAAAATGTGCCACCCATTTTTCAAGAACTCGCGCAAACGCATCCAGACCTGGCTGGGTAAACGCAATATCAACGGAGGTATCAAAACGGTCAGAGCGTTCCCAATAGAGCTGTTTCGTTTCTGAGGTCAGGATATCTATCTGCACTTCTTCCGGGCGCTCTTGTTGTTTCAGGCTGCGCTGATAATCCGCCTGCAGCTGAACCGTGGACTGATCCGCTATCATGATGCGGCCATCTTCAGTTGTCACAGACTGACTGCGAAAAAGAATTTCTGCAGCGCGGATTTGCAGAGGGTCATCTACGCCATCAAGAATTTCACGCAGGATGATTTGCGCCATCTGTTCAACAAACAAGGGCGGAAAGGATACAGATGCCCCTTGCGCAATCGCCATATAGGCAGATTGCAGCGTATCATACTCAGCCACAAACTGACGGAACGCCAAAACCGCCCTATAATTATGTGCCACATCAGGGTCAGCAAGTACGGCCAGCTCGTCTTCAGTTACCACCGCAAAAGGATCAGATATCAGCTTTTCATGCAAGGCTGTTTCTGCTGCGCAGGATTCTTCGACCAAAGCCAGTTCAGGCCTATTAAAATAGGCCAACATAAAATCAGCTGACGGCATCAGCCCACCATCTGGCCCATGATCACATAAATGCCAGCCAGAGGTCAGCCAAAAATCAGGCGTTTGTGCCGCTGTTGTGCTGTTCATCTGTTTTATCCTCTTCAACAATCTGCCAGATTTTCTGCTCTGCACAGGATTCCGCCTTGGCCAGTGCACGAAACTGTTCTTTTATGCCTTCATCTGTCAGGCTGCGCTGCAGGCTAAGTAATGTACCTGTTTTATGTTCATGACAAATCTCCGCCATAAAGCTAATTTCCTCATCTGCCGCTGCACCGGCAGCCTGCGCATCTGGTGCGCCGTAAACAGAGATAAAATGATCAACCAATGCAGAACGCAACAGGGCAATATCAGCATCACTGGCTGTTGCCACAGAGACAAGTGTTGAATAGCCAAAAGACGGCACAGCCAGAAAGCCATTTGCAAAGGCCTGTTTTGTTTTGCCAGTCAGCTGTTGATCCGTGATGTGGGCAAAGGAGAAGCTGCCAGAAATGGCCCATTCACCCTCATCTGCAGCATGCGCAAAAACATGTTCATCCGAGGCATCAAAGCGGATTGTGCGGGCTAGTTTCATTCCGCTTCTCCTGATGAAGGCCTGTCTTGCAAATCAGGAACAGCAAATAGTTGTGCAGAATCCGCAAGTGTGACCACAACCGCTTCACCATCAAGCTTCAAAAGGCCGGCACCGCCTTCATCTAAGCCAAGCCATTCTGCTGTGCGGCCATCTGCCACCCGCAAATCAACATTTTTTTCTGCACGGTTTGACCACATGTCATGAACAGGACGGAAGCCTTCTTCTTCCCATTTATGTAACCAAACCAAAAAATGGCGGCAACAAGCTTCCAGGAGACGGGTGCGCGAAATAAAGCCTGCTCCTTCTTCTTCTAGAGAGGTGTTTTCCATGCGGAACTCTAGCGGCATCGCCTGCATCTCGCCAGACAGACGCAGACGGGCAGACACCACCATCCAGGCCGGGCAGCCTGTTTCTGTAGAGACCGGGCCCTGTGTCATTGTAATCACACCAGCAATGCCGCGATTAAAGAAAATTGTACCTGGATACTGATAGGTCACAACAACTTCAGGCGGGGCCAAAGCACCGATTGCATCGCCCACCGCAACAATCAGCGCATGCTGCATCTGCGCAGATGTGACAGCATCGACTTCGGGGGCCAGCGTGACAGCAAAATCAAGCAACGGGCCAGCTGTTGCATAGCAGACCAGTCCGACCTCACCTGCCGCAGCACGCGCCACTGCCTTGGCCTGAACATCACCTGTTTCCACGGCTTCCGCGCTGAGCAGAGGCGGCAATTGCGGGACTGTGTTTTCATCAGCGGGATCAGTTTCGTAATAGAGTGTCATGACGTTTTTTCCGATCGTAAGTCTGCCCGTTCAATAAGACTGGCCGCAATCTTTTTATAGGCAGCAGCATGTGCTGAATGGGGTTCTGACAGTATCACGGGCAGGCCTGAGTCGGATCCCTGCCGGACAGCAAGAGATAAGGGGATATCTCCTATCAGGTCAATACCACGGCGGCTAGCTTCGTCAGCTGCCCCACCCTCTCCAAAAATATGATCAACACGGCCACAGTCTGGACAGTGCCAAACCGCCATATTCTGGACCATACCCAAAATTGGCACCTTCGCTTTTTCGAACATGGTCAAAGCTTTGACAACATCCAGAAGGGCAATATCCTGTGGTGTAGAAACAATTACCGCCCCGGCGAGATTGACCTGCTGAGCGAGGGAAATCTGGATATCACCTGTGCCTGGTGGCAGGTCAATAACAATCACATCTAGTTCTCCCCAAGCAACCGAATTTAGCATTTGCGTTAGGGCAGACTGAACCATCGGTCCACGCCATATCATCGCCGTGTCATCTGGTACTAGAAGTCCCATTGACATCAGCTTAATTCCATAATTTTCAAGTGGGGCAACCATATCCCCGCCGACTGCAGGCGGCTTGCCGGAAACACCAAGCATTCGGGGCTGTGACGGGCCATAGACATCAGCATCAAGCAAGCCAACACGCAAGCCTTCCAGTTTGAGCGCAATAGCTAGGTTCACCGCTGTTGTTGATTTCCCAACTCCGCCCTTGCCAGAGGCCACTGCAATAAACCGGCGGACTTTACTTTCCAGAATTTTTTCCTTCACCTGCCCAGCCGCTGTTCCATCACTAGATGAGCTAGCAGAGAGACTGTCTGCGCGGCTTTCATGTGCTGTGACAAGAACAGTTGCGCTGGTCACACCCTCTATCGAAAGCGCGACCTGTTCCGCACGTTTCCGAATTGGTTCCATTGCCGGGCCGCGATGTGGCGGAACCACCAGCATAAAACTTATATTGCTGTCTTTGATCTGAATTGCCTGCACCAGACCCAACGCAACAATATCTTTATTTTGTGAGGGATCCTGAACGGCGGACAGAGCCGCAAGAATCTGCTCTTCAGTAATGGCCTGCATCAGCTGTCATCTGCCTCCGGCACCATCAATTCAGCCTGTATCTCATGTGTGAAACCCAACTCCGGGATTGCAATCTGGGCAGAAACTGTTAGCCGCTCACCAGCATCGGCCGTGCCATCTTTAAGGCGCGCCTGAAGTGCAGCTTCGAGCTTCTGATGGGTGGTCACCCCCAGCTGTTTCAGAAATTTACGCATCGCAGTTTCACTTGCGCTCATCTCCGACATATCAGGTTTTTTATCAGCCATGTTTTTATCTCCTCATCTTTCATCGGTTTCATCAAATTGCTAGCGGTAACTGATACCACCACCCAAATCTTTGACCGGCACAGTGTTGACATAGGCTTGAATAGCATCCACGTCATCCATATTCAGAAAAATCTGTTTGGTTGTTGCTAATAAGCCTTTCGGCCGTTCAGGCGACAATCCCTCCACTTGCACTACAGACGGATGTGGCAGAAGCGACCAGAAAGCGGCAAACCTGTCCTGCCAGTCAGTCAGGGATTTAATCGCTCCAAAAGACGGGGTAGAGCCTATACCACCATATTTGTTCAAGTCACCAACCACATGACAACGTGTACAGTGCTGGCGCACTAGCCTCTCTCCCTTTTCCAGTAGAGCTGAATCGCCAGCATAGGCCTGGATCCCGCCAAACGGAGCAATTACAGCCCATACACAAAAACAGACTGCGCTATATAGCACAAGTTTGATACAGGAAGATATGCGTCCAGGATAAATCATCAGGCAGACCTTTTCATCTTACAGGGCAGGATCGGCCATATTTTCGCGTAACATGTCCTGAAACTGTGCCGTCATATGGGTAATCCAGTTATCCTGATCTTCAATATTAACAACATTTTTACCGACATGGCCTGTGTAGCGGGCCGCTGCATACATGAGAGCAAAATGCAGTTCAGTAGCCAGAATCTTTTTGTTTCTGTCATTCGCCAACGATATAAACTGGTCTGCCACACGTAGAAAAGCGTCTTGATCCAAAAGACCTTTCTGTTTGACTTGTGGGCGGTGATGCCATTGGGGCAATTCCATAGCTATTCTCTCCTTTATTAACTCTTCATGGGGTTTGAGAAAGTTGTGTCAGTTCGACACCTGTTGCTTAGTCAGCCAGTCTTTCAAATCAGTTGATGAATTCTGTATATAGCTGTCTTGCTTACGGTAACGATGGATAAGAGCAGCACCTAATTCTGTGAGTTCAAGTAAATTGCTGTCCGTCTCTGCCGAAATGACAAGGGGTTTTGAGAACCCTGCCGAAGTCAGCGCCAGCAGACTTTCTGCACGTGTTTCATCCATATTCATCTGGGTGGCGGCAAGGACAAGAGAGCCTGTCCGGCCAATGCAGTCTAGCAAGTCAATTTGGCCAATGCCAATCGCTGCTGGGCCCACAAAAAGCTTCAGGCGCACACCTGCCCCACGTTGGGCCTGATGAGTTTGGTCTGACTGCAGCGGGACAGACAATTTCAGTTCAGCATTTGACAGCGAAGACGCCATGTTATTCACCTCTTTGAACGCTGCAGAATCATCCTTGCGACAATACATTGTTGTTTTGTAGTATTACAATCATTAGGCCATGCACAGTTAAGCATGGTAAGGACAATTTGATTTTCAACATTTATCAGACTGAATAGTGCCATGAAACTGCTGTATCTAAGCAAGGCTATGTTTCACCTGATAAAAACCGTTATAGTCGCTGGGTCTGTTTGGGGCCTGATAGCGGTGATACCTGCTGCTGCGGATAAGCGGCATCTCCTTTTGCAATCGACAACTTCAACTCTGAATTCAGGTCTTTATGATGTGCTACTACCTGCATTTACAAAAAAATCCGGTATTGAGGTACGGGTGGTGGCCGTTGGCACAGGTCAGGCCCTGCGCAATGCAGCCAATTGTGATGGGGATCTGGTTCTAGTCCATTCCCCTGAGGATGAAAAAGCCTTTATGAAAAAAGGCTTTGGGGCGCGGCGTCTGGAGGTGATGCAGAACCACTTTGTGCTGCTTGGCCCGGCAGATGACCCGGCGAATGTCAAAGATGCCGCAACGGTTTCTGCAGCGTTGAGAGCAATTGCTAACTCACGGTCACGTTTCTTGTCCAGAGGAGATGACAGCGGCACTCACACGCGTGAACGTCGCTTATGGTCAGAGGCAGGTATTAATCTCTCCTCCGCGCCCGGTAGCTGGTATCTGGAAGCCGGGCAGGGCATGGGGGCCAGCATTAATCTGGCTGTCCAACTCGACGCCTATCTGCTTAGTGATATCAGCACCTGGCTGGCCTTTGGCAATAAGTCTCGCCACAGGCTGCTTTATGAAGATACCAGCGACAGCCTTTTAAATCGTTATTCGGTATTGACGGTCAATCCTTCCCATTGCCCGTTTGTAAATCAGGGCGGGGCAAACCAGTTTGCAGATTGGCT
Organism: uncultured SAR116 cluster alpha proteobacterium; assembly: GCA_902518965.1. Taxonomy (GTDB): domain Bacteria; phylum Pseudomonadota; class Alphaproteobacteria; order Puniceispirillales; family Puniceispirillaceae; genus JADHLI01. The sequence continues at coordinate 64,234 of CABYIQ010000007.1, read as the reverse complement.
GAGCTCCATTGAAGGCCAACAACAAATAGCAGCCTTCACGCTGGACGGCCAGCAAATGTTTCTCCCCGCAAATCACAGCAGCAAGAGATGACCGATCCCACCCCTCCCTCACCCTTTATTATGAAACAAATTGACAGCTGGTTGGCGGCTCGGCCTGAAAATGTAGCCAAAGAGCCTGTTAATCTGGTTGATCTGGCTTGTGGGAAAGGCAGGCATATCATCGCCGTTCGCAAAAGAGGGTATGAAGCAAGCTTCAAGATAACCGCCGTGGATGCAAACCGCCAGATTTTGGAAAAGCTGACCGCTGACCTTGAAGGGCGCAAAGAAATAACGGCTGTCTGCCTTGATCTGGAACGCAAAGGTCTCGTGCTAGCAGAAGCGTTGGACGACAGGCTATTTGACCTTGTGCTGGTAACAAACTATTTACACCGCCCACTGCTGGGACAGATCTTCGCTCTGGTACGTCCAGGCGGACTGCTGCTCTATGAGACCTTCGGAAAGGGCAATGAAATCTTTGGCCGGCCATCAAACCCTGATTTTCTGGTGTGTGAGGGCGAGCTGGCCTCCGCCCTGCCCGACAGATTTACGATGAGACATCAGTTTTTCGGCCAGCGACGGGATATATATCCTGATAGCCCGCCAGCTATCATCTGCCAGTTTGCTGCACAGATGCATGGGTAAATTCCCCTCTACCTTCCCCCAATAGAACGGCCAGCCCCAACTGGCAGAGGCAAATGGGCATGGGCGGCAGCAAGGGCGGCAATATTTTCTTTCAGCGGTGGTTTGAAGGGAGTTGTGCAGCCTGCCTTCATATCAACATGGATCCACATTTGCTCACCCGTCGCGATTTCCTTACCCTTATTCGTCACACAGGCATGCCAAAGGTGGACACGTTTTTCATCTGCGCTTATAATTTGCGTTGAGACGGCGAACTGCTCACCCAGTGTGGCTTCAGCCAGATGCCGGATATGGGTCTCTACCGTGTAGACGCTATGGCCAATCTCGACATAGGCCTCATCCAGCCCCACCGTCGCTAGCAATATGTCAGACGCCTCACTCATAACCTGCAGATAACGGAATTCTGTCATATGTCCGTTATAGTCAATCCAGGAAGGCAGCACCCGGGCTGTATACTGACAAAAAGGAGCTTGAGCGGCGACATTACTTGCTTTGTAAGGGCTTTTATCATCCCACTCCTTTAAGGCCTGTCCAGCGGCCCAGTGATGGTTTTTCAACACCTGCAGAAACCCAACCAGATTACGATCACGGATCTGTTCCAACTGTTGGATAGACAGATGGCCAGACTGCTCATCTGACTGGCTGACTATTTTGTCTATCAGTGCGTCATCAAGCTCAGGCACATCCATGAGCTTTGTCCAGGGCCAGGCCAAGGCCGGGCCAAACTGCGCCAAAAAATGACGCATCCCAGCTTCACCCCCAGCCATACGATAGGTTTCAAACAGTCCCATCTGAGCCCAGCGTAAACCGAAACCGTGAGTGATGATCTGGTCAATATCTTGTGTGGTCGCGATGCCGTCCCTTACCAACCATAACGCTTCGCGCCAGACCGCTTCCAGCAGGCGATCGCCGATATGGGCATCAATTTCAGCTCTAAGAATAACTGGCTTCATTCCAAGTGCGGCCAGCAAGGTCGCAGCCCTTTGAATGTAAGAGTTATCTGCTCCACCGACGAGCTCAACCACAGGCAGCAGATATACGGGGTTATAGGGATGAGCAACAATGATCTGGTCCGGATAGGAGGCCCCCTCGCGCAGTTGGGTTGGAGTAAAGCCAGATGTAGATGAGGCAATAATGGCATTATGGTCTGCAGCGTTCTGAAGCGCAGCAAAGACCTTTTTTTTAGTCAGCAGCCTTTCAGGAACTGATTCCTGTATCCAGTGCGCACCTGAAGCCGCCTGTTCCAGCGTATCACAGAAGACAAGCTGGCCTTCTTCTGGCAAGGCCGTATCAGCCAGCAGGGGTAGGCTGGCTCGGGCATTTTCGAGAACGTCTATAATTTTAGGGGCGGCATCCGGGTCAGAGTCAAATATATGCACTTTCCATCCATTTAGAAGGAAACGGGCAACCCAGCCACCACCAATAACACCACCTCCAATAACAGCAGCTATCCGTGTTTTGTCTGTTATATGTCCTTTTCTGTTGGTCATGCAGGCATACGCTTTTCAAGTTGTAATTCGGCCCGAACCTCTTGAGGGGTCATCAACCCCACTCCCATGGAGTCAATGATGCTGGCGGCCTTTGCGACAAGCTGGTCATTTGTTGCCAGAACGCCGCGCTCAAGATACAGATTATCTTCCAATCCTACCCGGACGTTACCACCTGACAGAACCGCTGCCGCCACATAAGGCATCTGATTACGTCCAATAGAAAAGGTAGAAAAGACCCAGCTGTCCGGCACATTATTGACCATCGCCATTAATGTGTTCAGGTCATCAGGTGCACCCCAGGGAATACCCATACACAACTGAACCATAACCGGTTCATCAATAAGCCCTTCTGATGCCAATTGTTTAGCAAGCCATAAATGGCCGGTGTCAAACGCTTCAATTTCAGGCCGAACGCCGATATCACGCATCAACCCCGCCATTTCGCGCAACATACCCGGCGTATTGGTCATTACATAATCTGCTTCGGCAAAGTTCATGGTGCCGCAATCAAGAGTGCAAATTTCTGGCCGGCAGGCCGCGATATGGGCCACCCTGTCTGTTGCTGAAGCCATATCTGTTTCCGCCTCGTTCAGCGGCAAAGGCGCATCAGGCGGGCCAGTGACCAGATCGCCACCCATCCCAGCGGTCAGGTTCAGTACAAGATCCACATCAGCTGCGCGGATGAGCTCTGTAACCTCCCGATAAAGGGCCAGTTCACGGGCTGGCTCGCCAGTTTTTGGATCGCGCACATGACAATGCACCACAGCTGCTCCGGCCTTTGCAGCCGCAATCGCAGCTTTTGAAATCTGCTGCGGGCTGCGCGGAACATTGAGGCTTTTGTTCTGTGTGCCGCCTGAACCCGTCAAGGCCGCGGTGATAAAGACTTTTTTTCGCAAGGTCAGGGACATGGTCTAGCGTCCTTTCAGTGGGCGTGTTAAGCTGCGCGATGTGAAAATCTTGCTTTATTAAGGAAGAGAATCACAAGGAAAATCCAGAAAATTTCGATGAAAATTATCACAAATACGGCAACAGAGGCTTTGACATGACGGATATTCCCCCCTTACCTGAAGCATTGCAGTTCACGGCAGATGGACTTATCCCGGCTATCGCCCAACAATTTGACACAGGCGAGGTGCTGATGATGGCCTGGATGAATAAAAACAGTCTTGCTGAGACACTGGCCACTGGACGGATCTGTTACTGGTCGCGTTCGCGCGGCTCTTTGTGGCGCAAGGGCGATACATCCGGCAATATCCAGAAGCTGATTGAGCTGCGCTATGACTGTGATGCAGATACGATATTGATGCTGGTGGACCAATTCGGAGCCGCCTGTCATGAAGGCTCGCGAAGCTGTTTTACCCGAAGGCTCGAGATAGATGGCAGTATCAGTGAGGCAGAAACTGCCTACCCCACAAGGACAGACGAAAGTGCACGCCAATGACGGATAGACCGCCAATGACCCCGCCTGTAATTAGCGTATCAAAAGAAATTATCTGGCATATGAGCTGCGGGCAGTGTGGCTATTACTGGACTGTCCCCACCATGCGTGAGGAGGATAATCCCACCCGTCGCACTTGGACCTGCCCTCTCTGCGCCACCAAAAGCACGGCTGAACGCGCAGACTAATTGAGGTGAGGATGGCTTTGGCTATCGGGCTGTGATGTGTTTTAAAGCCGCATCAAAACTGTCAACCGTTCGGTCAATATTCATCAACTTATCCAGACCAAATAAGCCAATGCGGAATGACATATAATCAGCTGGCTCACCAATTTCCAGCGGCACACCTGCTGCAATTTGCAAGCCAGCTTCAATAAACTTCTTACCCGATTTCATATCCGGATCATCTGTGAAATTCACAATCACAGACGGGGCTTTAAAGCCTTCTGCCGCAACAGAAACAAAGCCATAAGATTCAGTCAGAGCGCGCATTCTGACCCCCAAATCAATCTGCGCCTGTTTGACCAAGGCAAAGCCGATATCCCTTGTTTCATGAACCGCATCACGAAACAGGCGCAGCCCGTCGGTTGGCATAGTAGCATGATATGCATGCCCCCCATTTTCATAAGCCTGCATGATCGACAGCCATTTTTTCAAATCTGCAGCATATGAAGTGCTCGTGGTCTTTTCAATACGGTCAAGACCGCCTGCCCCCAGCATGATCACTCCAGCACAAGGGCTGGCTGTCCAGCCTTTCTGCGGTGCCGTCAGAAGCACATCAACGCCCAAGCCTGCCATATCCACATACAGCGCGCCAGAAGCCACGCAGTCCAACACAAAAATAGCCCCAGCCCGATGAGCAGCCAAGGCAATACCAGCAATGTAGTCATCAGGCAGGACCATCCCTGCAGAGGTTTCCACGTGCGGAGCACAGACCACATCGGGTGCGTAGTCGGCTATCTTCTGCTGAATATCTGCCAAGGGAGAAGGCGCAAAGGGCTGGTGCGTATTTGCGCCGGCCTCTGCCTGTTGCTGCCTTGCATACAAAACCTCGGTATCAGAGGCGATCCGGCCTTTTTCAAAAATTTCAGACCAGCGGAACGAGAACCATCCATTGCGGATGACAAGACATTTGGCATCTGTGCCAAACTGGCGTGCGATCGCTTCCATGCCAAACGTACCACCCCCCGGAACCAGTATCGAAGCTTCTGCGTTATAAGCTGACTTCAGACCCACAGACAGATCCCGCATGACACCCTGAAAAGATTTCGACATGGAATTGAGCGAACGGTCATTAAACACAACTGAATATTCAAGCAAGCCGTCCTTATCCACCTGATCGAAAAGTGCCATTTGTGCCTCCTTAAATTTTCAACCTCACTAAATATCATGCTACCGGTTCATGAAAATCAGCGGCAGAATATAATGCCATACAATTTATATGCTGGTAATGGTATTTATAGATCACTTTGTTGTTTCACTCATTACTAACATTCCAGAAAGAGAGACCATGGCTGACACTCACCAACAGGCAGCCCCAGGCAGCCCTACTTTCCACCGATTATGGCCAACCTTGTTTATGGCCGTCACCCTGCCTGGCCATGAACAGGCCAATGCTATGCTGAGCGGTCTGGTTCTGGAAAAGAATGCTGAACAGGAGCAGATGACAACAAATTATCTGGACCAGAATTTGTTGGAGGATGAAAATCCTGCTGTTCTTTGGTTGCGTCAGTGTTTTGACAAAGCGGTCCATGACTATGCACAGGAATTAGGCATCACCTATCCGTTAGACTGGACGCTTCAGGCCTGGCCTAATGTGAATTTCAAAGGCGATTATCACAATCTGCATAACCACCCGCATGCCTGGCTGTCCGGAACCTATTATTTAAATGTGCCTGATCAAAGCGCGGCAGATACCTTTCGGTCTGATTTGAACCCCGGAGCGATTAGCTTTTTTGACCCTCGCCCCCAGGCCAACATGGGAGCTGTACGCGGTGATGGTCAGTTTGATCCTGAATTCAGGCGGCTACCAAACGCTGGTGAACTCTTTCTATGGCCTGCTTTTCTACATCATCTTGTTCATCCAAACTTGGTGGATGTGCCGCGGCTGTCAATTTCATTCAATGCAGTGCTGCGAAATAAGGCAAATTATCTGTAGAGCAGAGCCAGATGGCAGCAACTTGTCACCAAGTCAGTCATCACTTCGGCAAGTATAGGTGCGCTGGCATTGCAACGAGGGTGACATGCTGACAGATGTATCTTCAAGGTCGCGGCCCTGACGCATATAAACACACATGCGCGAGCCTGTTTCAGGGTCAATATACTGGCGGCGCAGGCGACATATATTTGCGACTTGTGTGGGCGGTTTAGCCTTACGGCGGCATTTCGCCTTCTCGCGGCCCAAGATTGTCTGCGGCCATTTCAGACGCAGATTATCCCACAGAGAGCAATGCGCTTTCTCCTCAGACCCCTCATAAATTCGCCCTTCGCTGAAAGCAGGCCCTATCATTACGATAGCAGCTACGAAAACAGCCATACCTATTGATAAAGTCGCTTTATGAAACGGCCGATTTGTTTTGACTTGTAATGACACAGCTGAACCCATTCTTTTTTCAGCACTACCACACCTTGATGATGAGGCTGCTGCAAACTTAACTGAGTGTAACTCCATAAAATAGATGATGTATAGAGCCTGTGACTACAAAAATGATCTTTGCCTATCCCATTTATCTAAATTAAATAAATATCACTGATAGCCGTTTATACTCTGTGAGAAGATTATAATCGAAGCTGTGATGATCAACCTTAAATTATCGCACCGATAACAGCACATTACCTCAGAACAGGAGAGAGGAAATGCTTCGAAGATTTTGCGTGCTCGCAAGTTTACTTTCAGCTTTCATCGGGCTGTCCTCCTGCCAGTTTTTTGTAGATGGACGTAATGAATCTCTGCTAGTGGTTAGCGCCGCAGACTGGGCTGAATTGCATCAGTTCAAAGAAGAACAGCGTCAAGCTAAACTTGAGGCCAACAAACCACAAGCTCTGCCTGGTTCTGAGACGATTAGTTTTTCAAACGTGTCTGATGCGTATCTGGCCGGATGCCGGACCCTCGGCATTGTTGAAGTGCATCATTATGGCAGCTATGACGAAGCCCTGACCCTTATGCGCAATCAAGCCCATCAGCTAGCCGCCAGTGTGATTGTTCCGCTTGATATCTATCAGGATCAAACTGTGCGTGTTGACGATGCCGGCCGGCTGAATTTCTTGAAAGGCCGGATGCTGCGATGCCCTCAGAAGCCTGCTTAAGTGGAAGTGTGAACAAATGATTAATATCATTGAACTTGACCTTTACAGGGAACGTCGTGCAGCAGCGCAAAAAGTGAATCGCAAAGCAAAACCACGAACAGCTGACAAATTTATGAAGGCCCAGGCCTTCGAAAAGCTGAACTTGGAAATTGATAACATGCTGGAAGATAAAGCTCGTGATCGAGCCATGCCTGACGCCGTGGCCATGGCAGCAGGCCACTACGCAGCAATGCGATTGTTCCAAAACCATGGCCGCGCAAAGACACTGGCCTTTTTCGAAGACTGTATCCAGACAGCTGAAATTTGCGATGAAATCCTTGCTCAGCTAGATGACGAGCTTGTCTGATCGGGCTTGCGCCTGACAGTGCCAGAAATATCAGCACCAGCATCCACTGATAATGCATGAGCGACCATTTCACCAGCAACTACCGCCTGTTCCGAAACAGTCAGATGGTCTGTCTCAAGAACCCCATTGAAGCGGCCCGCAATGTCCATTTCAGTTGCCCTAACTAGCCCCTCAAATACAGCTTCCTTAGTAATCTCAACAGAGCCCGCTGTCATTTCGCCTTCAAAGCGACCGGCAATTACAACAGTCTGTCCAGGAGCATGGAATACACCTGTCAACTTTAAATCAACGCCAATATAAGTTGAATCACTCATCGGAGGCCTGTTTGTCTGTCTTGTCGGACCGTTCAAGATCATGTAAATCTGTTAAAAATCCGGCTTCTGTTATTGCTAAATGATCTACACCTGCATCTTCAAGTTCTGCCCAATTATGCAGAATGTGACAGTTCAGTGCCGCACCTCTGTCCATTTGCAGCGCGTTGTACTCAATCTCGCCAAAAATGCGGGCTGTGCGCATTATCCAAACGCTGGAAGCTCTCATCCTACCCTTATATTCGCCAGCAAACACACCCAGCTTTATGTCGAGATCTCCCGCGAGTCTGGCCCCTTCATGAAGATGAAGACGATCTGTGGAGACATCAGCATTAACCTCACCGTGAATATCCAGCGCAGACGCCTTAACCAGCTTCCCAGTGAAGGTAGCACCTGCGCCAATAACTGACTTACGGGACCCGGTTTCTGACATACTCTGCCTGTTTATTTTTCAGTTTTTGGTAAAGTAACCGCATCTTTTTGCGGCTTTTGTGTGACTTGCACAAAATTGCCGTCAATTTGCGCGCCTTCAGCCACCTCAATGCTTTTGTATGTGAGTGAGCCCTTGACCACAGCCTTTGATTTAATCTGCAGCCGCTCAACTACAATATCACCATCAACTTGACCATCAATTACGGCAAACTTAGCTGATATCTTGCCTTTAACCCGGCCTGTGCCATCAACTGTTAACTGATCACAGGTGATATCACCATCTAAACTACCTGCCAAAAAGACATGCTCAGGCGAATCAATCTCACCCTTAATGCGTATATTTGCGCCTATCTTTGCTGTCTGCGGCGTTGAAGACCCTTGGGCCGGTTTATTTCCAAACATAATTTATACTGCTGTATCAATAGGTTAAATGGTTTTGTCTGATGTTCTTAGGGACAATGACTCAACAAGAACGGATTCACTAATGTAGAATAAACCAAAATAACTCGAAACACTACATCAGCTATAAATGCTTGCTTGTTTGAGACGTTGAACGATATAGGGTGTTGACGCAATTGAGCAGGGCAAAGGCAAAAATTAATGGTCGTTGACGTAATTGATATCCGCAAACGGATCGAAAAAATCAGAAATGAGGTGTCGGAGGCGATTGTGTCTAAACACAGCTACAATCTGCCCGATGAGAATCTGCGCGATGATGTAAATTTTTCAATTCAGGATTCTTCTCTGAAACAGCCTGATGCCGACGAGTCAGTTGATGAGCAACAAGCTTTGGAAAACAGGCGGACAGGCGTAACCGATACCACCATCGCCATGCATAATGCGCTGACCAAAGCCATGTCAATGCCATCCTTTAACCTGAATATCAAGAATCGGCAGTCAAGTGGCCTAATAATCACGCTGATACTCCTACAGCTGATCTCAAATGTGGTATTGATGGCGATTTTACTGCTCAAATAAGGACTGGTTATGTTCAGCTGGGTGATACATAGACTGGCTTCAGTTCTGCCACCCGCGGTTGATTCCGACAGTGAGAATATGCGCTTTTCAACAACGCAGAATCGTCTGTTCCTCCGCGAAACACGATTCTTATTTTTAAGCGCCAACGGGCCAATAGAATTCTGCCTGCGGCCCGCACATATTATTGCTGGATTCACTGGGGGAATCGGCCTTACTGTTCTTATTTTATTGGCACCTGCCTTGCCAAATCCACCCTCTTTTTCATCATTTTCATCCCTCAGCTTCGTAAAACAGCTGGCCACACGCATTCCCATAACAGCTGAACAAAAAAACCCAAAAGATGCTAAGGCAGCCTGGCCACCTCTTTTGGAAGATTCAGTTATAACGACATTATTGTCCCCACATTTGCCATCCTCTCATGGCCAAATTCATTTACCAGAACAGGACAACTTATCTGAGCAAAAATTGCCTTTAATAGAGAATAACGAGCAAAAAAAGAGCCTGTTGGCCCTCCCGCAGGCGATCATCATAGAGCCCCAGCAATATTCACATATTGAAGAGCCAAATGATGAGTTAGTCTCCACACTATCGGCCCTGCAGAAAGACAGCAATCTAAAATCTGCTGAACGGAAAGTTGAAGTGGTAGCCACGCCTGTTGCTCGCCCTGCTGCTGAGCCCATGGACCCTGAATTTGTCAGTTTTGACGGACTACTCAACCCACCTCTACAAACTCCACAAATGAAGCTGCATAGACGTTTTGCCAAAGTACTGACAGAGGTTGAGCGTATTAAAATCATGCTGGACAAACTGGGGATCACTCCTGACAGTGAACCTGCACAATGGAACCCTGCACTTGCAGCTGCTGAAGAACATGTGCCTGCGCTGTACCTTTACCGAGACAGCTGGCGTGAATTGCTGAATATGCTGCCATTGCAGGCCCCTTTGCGCTATTATTATGTGACGAGCCCTTATGGCATGCGCACTAATCAAAAGACCGGAGTAACGCGGTTCCATCACGGAGTCGATCTGGCAGGAACCTGGAAAGCCAAGCTGCGTCCTCCAGCCAGTGGCATTGTAACATTTTCTGGACGGGATGGTGGTTTTGGAAAAGTGGTCAGGGTCCAGCACGCCCATGGCATTGAGACTGTTTATGCGCATCTGTCCTCTGTACTGGTCAGCAAAGGCAGCTTTGTAACTACACAAGATGTATTAGGCACAATGGGTAATACAGGCCATTCAGATGGCATGCATCTTCATTATGAGATCCGGATTGATGGCAAATCAAAGGACCCCGAAGATTTTTTCTCCTATGGCCATAAATTGACAATCACTGGTGCTTTGTCAGGCGAAATGTAAGCGAACAATTTTCTGTTTTTTTAAGCCTGTTGAGCACGTTTGTTCCCGGTCTGGCACAGAGGTTGCAGCTTTTACTGTGTTTGCCGAGTATTAGGCATCGGATAAGAAGGACTAGGAATATGCGTGCAAAAAAACAACCTGCAGAAAAAATGGCCATCAAATTTGTTGAATTTGATCAGAACGATAAGCCTATTTGTGAGAATCTGATACCGCTAGGACTGTATTTGCATGAATATGAAGCCAGCGAGCATGAACGTGAAATGACCGCAAAACTCTCTGCAATGGTTGCTAAACGCTGAGCTACTCACGTAACTCTTTTGAAGTAAAAATTCCCCGACGGTTTCGAACCGCCGGGGAAGGTAAAGCCACATTCAACTGAGGCTTTGGGAGAAACTGAAAAGTTTTTGTCCGATTCTTAACGGAATTCAGATAATCTGGCTCGCATCCGCCGCTCAGAAGAGGATGGAATATTCAGCATTTCGCGATATTTCGCAACCGTACGGCGGGCCAAGTCAATGCCCTGATCTGAAATGACTTTTGAAATGGCTTCATCGCTAAGCGGTTTTCCAGGAACTTCTTGTGAAATAATTTTCTTAACCATATTCCGCACAGAAGCAGCAGAGGCATTCATGTCTGAATCACGCGAAGCGATATTGACGCTGAAGAAAGACTTAAGTGGCATGCCGCCTCGAGGGGTAGAAATTAGCAAACCAGTTGTCACTCGGCTAACTGTACTTTCATGCATGCCAACAGCCAGCGCTACATCCCGCAAAGACAAGGGTTTTAGATAGTCTAGACCTTTTTCGAGAAAGTCAGTCTGATGACGGATTATCTCGGCACTGATCTTCAATGTTGTCTGATTACGTTGCTCAACAGCGCGTTTTAGCCAGCGTGCATTTGTTAATGTTTCTGCGGAATAATCCTGCACCGCCTGGTCAGCACGTTTCTGTTTGGCCATCAGCTCGGCATAATGTTCATTCACCAAAACCGATGGCAGGGTTGACCGGTTTAGTTCAACTGACCAGCCCTGTTTTTTACGAGTCACAATGACGTCTGGACTTGGCATTTCTCGGAATTCAATCCCTAGATGTTCACCTGGCTTAGGGTTTAACGTTCGGATAATCGAAAGCATCTCGACAATATCTTCGGGTGCGCACTTAAATTTGCGAGCTAGTTGTTTAATCTCACCGCGGCCAAGTTGTTCTAGATTATCCAGAAGCTGACCAAATAAGGGAGAAAATTGGTTGTTCTCAATCAGCTGGATTTTTAAACACTCGGCCAAATCGCGGGCGAACAGACCAGCAGGCTCAAACCCTTGTAACGCGGCCAGCACTGTCTCAGCCTGCTCAACTGAGCAGCCACTTTCTTCGGCGATAGCCTCTACCGAATTGCCAATCCAGCCAGATGGTTCAAGTGCATTGATAAAGTGTGTGGCAATAATCCGGTCAGCTGGGTCGAAAAAAGTCAGATTCACCTGTTTGAACAGCATCGGGTAAAACCCATCTTCAGTAGTTAGGCTGTCAATCGGGTCAAAATCACTATCAGCAAAATTATTTCTAGCACCTGGATTACTCGGCATATCAACAAGAGCGGTGTCAAAGCGGTTCTCAATTTCATGGTTTTGAGTTGGATCATCAGCCAGCGCTGCACTTTCGCGCAAAGCAGATACATCATTTTGACCCTCGGTGGCTGTCAAGTTCTTGTTCAGGACTTCTGAGTCTACCGGGCCATTAGTATGTTTGGCTGTTTCGCTCAGCTCTGTTTCAGTTGCCCCGGTGACTTCCAGAAATGGGTTATCATACATTTGTTCCTGCAAATGCTGGGACAATTCCAGATTGGTCATCTGTAACAACTTAATCGCCTGTTGCAGCTGTGGTGTCATCACCAGCGACTGCTTCTGGCGCAGTTTTATGGACTGTGATAATTGCATAACATGTCTCCCTTCAAGTACTCTTCGACAATCACGGTGCTGAGACGGCACAAGTTTTGCAAAATAAACGTTTGACAGAATGATTTGTCAGATTTCCAACACAATTTTTTCATCTTCTTCAATAGGTTAAGAATTTTGATTAAACTTTTTTTTTAATTCATGTCAGAATTCAGACAGGAAAACCAAGCTGTTTCGCATGACTTACAGGTAGCGCAAGCGGTAAAGCCAGGGAGCTGAGGCAAAAAATGTTTTCAACCCGCACAGAGGTTAAACGTGAGCCCTGCAGACGTTGCCAGATCCTGAGAGTTTATCTTGCGATGATTTTAGGTGTGGTTGTGTTTGGTGTGCTAGCACATGACTTACTTGATAAGCTGGCTGGACTGACACCTGCCATGTTTGGCTGGGCCTTTGCTGGACTGCCTGTGTTTTTATTTGGATTTAAATTCTGGTCACATAAAAAAAGACAGAGACTGAAAAGTCACCACACTAAAAAGCGCTAGCGTGTGCGAACGAGACGGACTGCCAGCCGCTGATAGGGAAAAAATCGGCCATAACTGTGGCCGGTCATGAAATTAACTGACCAGATATTTTTTGGAGAAATCCAGTTCCGTTGTCCTGTCCAGTAGGGTTCAGACAATGTTCCTGGAAATACAGATTTATCAATTTTTGGTGCAGGACAGCTTTTGCAAACCAGAAATTCAAGTTCTTCGCGGGTAGGCAGGCGCCATATCCCACCTAGTTCGCGGTTGGCAATCTGAATAGCTTCAGCCACCTCATCTTGTGTCAGGCGGAGCACCTCTCCTGTGCAATCCCCTTCCTCAAATTGCTGACCTAAAGAACAACGCAGCCATTCTACACCAGAACGCAGATCAATAACCTTGTCATCCTTAATTACATAAGCCCCGTTCGTTGTTGTCTGAGCATGAACAGGTGTAGCCACAGCGAAAATCGCGCCGCTGTTGCCAAAAAGGGAAAGACTAAAGCATATCAGCCATGCTTTTCGCTGCAGAAAACTGCAAATTTGACCTAATTGATAGGAGTCTCTCTTCATATTTTTAATTATAAGCATACTTATATATAATAATCATGTGAAAACAGCAGTAGGTTTGTGGACATGTTCTCTAAAGGTCTTTCCTACCGGGCAGGTAGAACAGGCCAAAAATACAGTGTTAAACCTTTTTTGGTATCAAACTTGCATTTTTAGAACGTCGGCAGTTCAACTGCCTACTGATGATATAACAGGCAAAACAGGTGAATTGCTTATGGATATTGCGTCTCTTATTGGGCTAATCGGCGGGATTGGCATGATCCTAGGTGCGATGATATCAGGTGGCGGAATTGCTCCGTTTGTTGACGTGCCATCTATCCTGATCGTTTTTGGGGGAACCGCGTTTCTGGTTCTTTATGCTGTTCCAATGCCCGTTTTTCTCGGTCACTTTGGAGCTATGGCGAAAGCTTTTTTACCACCAATTAAAAAGATGGATGAGCTTATAGAGCGTATGGTTGAGCTATCAGGGATTGCCCGAAAAGATGGTATGATGGCTCTTGAAGGTCAGGAAGTGCCTGACAAGTTTTTCCAGAAAGGCTTGCAAATGCTAGTTGATGGCGCAGATGAAGCTAAGCTTGTAACCCAGCTGAACAAAGAAATTAAGGCTATGAAAAACCGCCACGAAGTCAACCAAAATGCAGTCAAGGCCTGGATTGATATTGCCCCTGCAATGGGCATGGTCGGCACTCTGATTGGTCTTGTCTTGATGCTAGGTAATATGTCTGACCCGAAGGCTATTGGTCCAGCGATGGCCGTAGCCTTGCTGACCACCATGTATGGTGCGATTATCGCCAATGTTCTGTTTTTGCCTTTGCTGAATAAGCTGGAAAAATACACCGAATATGAACTTGTATACCGAGACATGGTCGTCACCGGCCTGCGTAACATCGCCCGCAGTGAATCTCCACGAAATATCCAAGATCAGATGGTCGCTAATCTTGCACCAAAGATGCAGGAAAAAATGGAAATGGCATAAGGCCAGAACAACATCCTTAAGCTGAAACATCAGATTCACGATAAAGGCAGATATAATGGCAGAAGATGCAGCACAGGAAATTGAAGAAGAACAGGAGGAATGTCCAAAATGCCCTCCTGTCGGCGCCCCGGCATGGATGGCAACATTCGCTGATATGGCCACATTACTGATGGCCTTCTTTGTGCTGATCCTCTCTTTTGCTGAATTTAACGTTCCCAAATTTAAACAGATTTCAGGTTCTCTGCGTAATGCGTTTGGTGTGCAGAAAGTTGTACCAATCGTTGAACAACCAAAAGGCACAACCGTTCTGTCGCTGAATTTTAGCCCGTCTCCCAGCAAATCAGTAACAAATGAAATGACTCAGCAGACCACGCAGGTCAATCAACCTGATCTGGAAGTGCAGAACAAAACAAAAGACGGTGAAGGTGATTCTAAGGATAGTGCTGACGATGTTGTAAAAGCCCTGGAAGAAGCGATTGCCAGAGGCGATATTGAAGTCCAGACCTTAGGTGAAAAAGTCATTGTAAATTTCACGCCGACCGAGGCTGAAGAACAGGACCTTCCTCAATTACTACAGAAAACACTGAATGCGGTTGAGCGGGCAAAATCAGCTGCAGGCAAGTCTGACCAGGAAGTGATGTTTGGCGGTCTTGAAGGTACACTGGAGCAGTTGGCAAAGGCCACAGCAGAGCTAACAGAACAGGCTCAGGAACAAGCTGAAAACCTACAGAAATCTAAAGATGATGCGACCAAAGCTGCCGATGAGTTAAAAATCGCCCTAAAACAGCAGATCGACCAGGGTCTGGTCGCTGTTGAACAGGATGAAGACAGAGTAATCGTCACCGTGGGTGCAGGAGGGGCCTTTGCATCAGGTTCAGCTGATCTGACTCCCGAAGCAATTTCCATCATGCAACAGATCGCAGGGGTGAATGCTGAAAACGATTCTGAAATCACTGTGTCTGGACATACGGACGATGTACCTCTGATATTTGGTTCGCGCTATCGCGATAATTGGGATTTGGCCGCTGCTCGATCTGCCTCGGTAGTGCAGTCTCTATCCGCTGACGGGGTAATAACAGATAACCGGCTTGAAGCGATCAGCTATGGTGAAAGCCGCCCCGTAGACAGCAATGATACAGCAGCTGGCCGCTCTAAAAACAGAAGAATAGAGATCGAAATCAATTACTAGGCTATGGGCATGATCCTTAGCCCAAAGTATCATTGAATTTTGCAAAAAGTACACAATACATATCTGCCCATTCTAAATATTTTGCGGGGATTGGTTATTCAGAACATAAAATAATTTTGTTTATAAAAACCTTTCTTCAATAAACTCTAGGTTATGAAACATGTCAGAATTTATCGCTATCTTAGACATTGAAGATAAGCGGCTTCTATCTCTTTATCAAAATGAAAACTTCGACAAAATAATACGTTCAACAACAATAAAAATTAAACTTGGCAAAAACCCAAACTATTTTGTTTGAAGAGCCCTAGCTTATAATCTTAGAAGAAAATTCACATCAATATTCAATGATTTTATTCAGGCAAAGCAATTAGGTCTTAAGAATGTGATCAGTGAACCATTAGTTAGTATAAATGACCTTAACGCTATCTTCATAAAGTACTTTGAAAATTTCTGGTTGGTAGTGAAAGCACGAAATAGAATCAAATTTTTCGTATATTAGCCATTTGCTTCTGCATCAAGCTCTGCCCGCACCTCTTTCATAAGAGCGGCAACTCGTGCTTCTTCTTTCTCATCAACGGTTGGTTCAGGTACATACGAAAATGAAAAACGACATTTTTCATCAAAGCGGCGCAACCGTTCCTGGGCCTTACGGGTTGAACGTTCAGCGAAGACAAACCAGCAAGTATAATCCAGATACACACCATAGCTGCGCATCAATACAGTCTGCGCTTTGTGGAAATAGATACTTAGTAGCACATAAACCAACATTAATAGAATTGGATTAATGAGTGCTGACACAGCATAGGTGACCAACACCACAAACAGAGGAGACCACATATTGTTATAAAGCAACCAGAATACGGGTGCTATGGTCGCATAGGGGGAATAATCTGTACGGAACAAACGAACCCGTCGGCGCATATCACGTAACGCCTCAAAACCATAGTAACTTTCCTTTGGTCCTATTTCATGTTCAGGCTGTTTCCCAATAATAGTCTCAATCTCTTCATCAGACGCGTATTTATAGCTGCATTGCAACGATTCGCTAATGAAAATTTCAAAGAATTCATCTTTACGAAAAATGGTCAATAAAGCAGGCATTTCAGCATAAGAATTGACAGTCTCATCAAATTTGTCGATATCGCAGGTAATTGGATTGCCGTCGAGCGCAACAATCACATCATCTGGCTTCAAACGGAGTTCCCGTGCGTATGATAGACGGCCGACCGTTTCAATCGCGATAAAGGTTGTGCCTTTATCCCTTAAAGGATCATCTGTTGGGATTTGATTTATACTATCCTCAGCCATGTGTCGCAGCCTGCTAGCAGTTCACAATAGGTTTTAGACCTCAAGGAAAACTGATCCTATCCTGCTGCACTTCCAAAAGGCGCAGGATTTTCACATTCTGTCCTGCAAGCATTTCAACTTGCGCTGATGTATTTTTCTGCGCAGCGGACAAAGCGCCAATTTCAGTATTTTTGACTAGCTTGCCTTCAACATTTTTTATTGATTTGCCAAGGGATGCTTCCATACTAGCCAGCTTGACCGCCAGCTGGTTATTTTGGCCCATAGCTTTCGAGATTACTTCCGTTGAAAGGCTCTCAGACAAGACCTTATTCGATTCAGCCATCGCTGCAGTTGAGGCCTGCATTTCTGCTGCCAATGTGCTTGATGTTTGCTCGATAAGCTCCATCATCTTGGTCATTTTATTAGATGACTCTTTATTGAGCGAAACCAACTCTGCTTGTTGTTCCAGAGCCACATTCAAGTCAGTCAGAATAGTATTCAAGTCATCAATATTCTCAGCAAATACAACAAGACCTTCACGATTTGTCTTAGTCATAAGGCGCAATTCACCGAGCGTTTTAAAGTAAAGAACAGCAGAAAAACCAATACCGGCGATCGCAGCTGCCATTGCTGTAACAAAAGTAATCGTAGTGTATTTATGAATTTGAGACACTTTGCTCTCCAGCTTTTTGTGTTCACGTTTAACTTGACTGTATTCAGAAGTGACATCAGTTGCCGCGTCAGCTGCATCCAAAGCCAGCTTGATGCTCTCCTGCACCGAATTCAGTTCGCTAGACATTGATCTCAATCCTCATTCAAGCCTGCATAAAGGGCGATATCCGGTCTTATCCGGTAATATTCACTTCACCTGGTCGTTTCTTACGCGGTTTTTCCCGCAAAGCCTTCACAGACGGGTTTGTTTTATAATATGCACATTGCATGCCAGTTGCCTCATAAACAGTCTGCGCAGGCAGGTTTTTGGCTTTAAAGCCAAACTTGCGGCATCCCCATGGCCGATGCGGATCATGGGTTATGAAAAAATGCTGACAGCCATGGCAGCTAAGCCGGAATTTTGATAGGCTCTTCAATCTTGCCCCCTTAGCTTTTCAACTAGATCATGAATGACATACCGCAGCCCACCAGCAAAGCAGGCTATCGCGCAAGCAGCTAACGCCCAGCCACGCAGGCCGTGGTCCGCCTGAAGAAAATCAGAAGCCTGAAGCGCGAAAAAAGCAGCTAAAACAAAATAGCAGACTGTGCTGATCAGTGTGCCGACAGTTCGTTCATGTGATTTACGCTTCATAATTCGCTCTATTACTATTTTCACCTTTTAAAGGCTGCCCGTTTTCTGTGAAGCGTAGAGATTCTGGAATCTCTACCTCTGGCTCAGCAAGAACTTCACCTCTATCTACACGATACAGATAAGCCAGAACAACCGCTACTGCCTGATAAAGCTGCTCGGCAATCTCAGCTCCAATCTCGCCTGTGTAATACAAGGCACGTGCCAGAAGCGGTGAACGGAATACCGTGACATCCGCTCCATTTGCCCGCTCAATGATCTGATGGGCCATATTACCCCGACCCATTGCCAGTATCTTTGGTGCTTCTGATGAGCCAACTTCATATTTCAGAGCCACAGCAAAATGGGTTGGGTTGGTGATTACAGCTGTTGCATCAGGCACATCATCAAGTGCAGCCTGTTGACGCCCCGCATTTGCTGCTGTTTCCATCTGCATACGTCGGATCTTAGCTTTAACCTCTGGCGAGCCCTCAGTTTGTTTGTATTCATCCTTCACTTCCTGTTTGGTCATCCGCAGTGACTGTATATGGGTGTGACGCTGCCAAAAATAGTCAATCATCGCAATAATTGCCAAAATAATTAGAAGCATGCCCAAGAGAAAAGGAAAATTCAAAAGAGAGGCAATGGTTGCTGTCCCAAGGTCACGTGATGGCAATTCCAGTACAGACGGCAAAAGCGCATAAATCGTGACCGCCGCTATAGCAAATAACAGCACTACTTTCAAAATAGATTTTGTTAGTTCCATTAGGCCTTTCGTACCAAACATTCGCTTAAACCCTTGCAGCGGATTCAATCGGTTTCCTTTGAAATTAAAGGCCTTAGGAGCAAAATTCAGCCCTCCAACGGCAACTTGAGTGCCAATCACAATGATTATCATCGGCACCCCAACAAAAAGGCCAGCAATAATAATTGAGAAAATCAGCTCATAAAACCGCTCAAAAGCCAACGTCATCAAATCATCAGGGCGGGTGAAATGAAACAGTCTTGACCAATAAGCGAGAACTTTCTGAGCAAAAAGCGGTGTTACAAACATCAATACAAAAGCTGCAAACATCGAGGTGAAGACAAACATCTCTTTCGAGGTTAGAACCTTGCCGTCCTCGGCTGATTTTTCCAGTTTTCGTTGGGAGGGGTCTTCGGTCTTTTCCTGGCCATCCTGACTCTCTTCAGCCATAAGTCATTGCTCCCATCACAAGCTGAAAATTATCAATTGTAGAATGTACCAAATCTTGCATTGCAAGCGATATCACCCCAATTGACATATAAAGCACAACAAACACAGCTAGCATCGATATTGGAAAGCCAAAGGAAAATAGATTCAGCTGCGGTGCCGAACGAGTAATGACACCGATCGCCAAATTAATGAGCAACATAGTAATTGCAATCGGAAGCATGATAATTGTGGCCGCTAAAAACATTGACCCTGCAGCGGCAATGCCGCCCTTAATCAAAGCACCAAAGGCAGGCATTTCACCAATCGGTAGATAACTGTAACTATCAAGCATTGTACGGATTACCACAAGGTGCCCGTTCAAGCCTAAAAATATAACAATTAGAAATAAAGATAACATTTTTGAGACAACTGGGGTCGTAGCACCTGTACTGGGGTCAACTTGAGCAGCAAAACCTAAGCCAGCGGAGGTAGCGATCTTCTCACCTGCCAGCACCGCCGCTGAAAACCAGATAGTGATGATCAAGCCGGCTGAAAGGCCCACAACAAGTTCAGTGACAATAACTCCCAGAATTTGCAACTCGCTGTAACTATCAACTGTCGGCACTGGTACATAACCCATGACAACCACACCCAAAAGTGCAGACAGTATGATACGCACTTGCAACGGGATATTGGCTGCCCCAAATACTGGCACGGCTACCAAGAAGGCCCCAATTCGAATTGTCGCTAGAAAAAATTGGGCCAACACAGACATAACCGCTTGCAGCTCCAATCCTGGCATACCGCCCATATCATGCAATAGTGTGAGAGGAAGGTGCATATTCGCAGGCCTCCAGGTCAGCCAATCTGTGTAATCTGGTCAAAGATGAAGGCAAAATAATCGGTCAGGCTGATTAGCATAAAATTTGCAGCAAACCCAAACGTTACGAGAACCAAAACAAGTTTAGGAACAAAACTGAGCGTCATCTCGTTAATCGAGGTAGCTGCCTGAATAATCCCAATCAACAAACCGATAGCCAGTGCTACACCCAGAATAGGTCCAGCTACTATAACAATCTGCCACAGCGCCATGCGGAGAAATTCAACATTCATATCGAAATCAAACATCAACCTATCTTTCTTTTAGAGTTTTGCACCGATTAAGCCGTATAAGTTGCGACAAGTGAGCCAACTGTCATGGCCCAGCCATCAACCAAAACAAACAACAGCAGCTTGAATGGCAGCGAGACAAGCATAGGGCTAAGCATCATCATCCCCAGCGACATTAGAACAGAGGCGATTACCATATCGATAACCAAAAAGGGCAAAAACAAAAGAAAACCAATCTGAAAGGCTGTTTTGAGCTCAGAGGTGATAAAGGCAGGCAGCAGGATAGTCAGCGGCACATCTTCTGCTTTTTCAAACCCTGTTTCATTCGCCATATCAGCAAACATATTTAGGTCATCTTTACGGGTGTTTTTAACCAAGAAGCTTTTCATCGTGTTGCTAGCATTGGTCAGAGCAATATCAGCTGAAATATCTCCATTTAGATAGGGGTCAGCGGCGTCTTCATAAACAGTTGTGAACGTTGGCGCCATAATAAACAAAGATAAGAAAAGCGCGATTGCAATCAGCACCTGATTAGGCGGTGTCTGCTGTGTCCCCATCGCCTGGCGCAAAATAGATAGAACAATGATAATCCGAGTGAAAGAAGTCATTCCTAGCACCAAAGACGGTAACAAGGTCAGAGCTGTCATTAGGGCTAGAACCTGCAAGGAGAGGCTATATGAGGTTGAACCATCCCCGTATTCAGTTGAAGTCAAAGCCGGAAGGCCGCCGGTTAGGCCAGCCAAATTATCAGCAGCAATTGCTGATGCATCTGTTACCAGAAGAAGCACCACGCTGAGTGCAAATACCACTCGAATGCTACTCAAAATTAGCATCATCTTTGAAAAGATGGTCTGATGCATCATCATTTTTTTCTCCAACCTTTAAATTTTGCTGCAAATGCAGCGACTTCCGCAGGATTCATCTGTTGCGGACTCATATCCCCCTCATCCAAGGGTTCAGTAGTTTGTTTGGTTTGTGAAAAAGCTGGTATTGTGAGTTCAAGTGGGGCGAAGTCAGATACAGGTTTTGCAGTTTCTGGTTGCTCAGAGGACTGGTCATCTACAGCTAAAGCTGAACTTAAAGGCAACTTTTCTATTTGTAATGCAGCCGATGATAAAGGCATTAATGCGGGCTGGATGCCCTTACCAGAAAGCATGACAAATTCAAGACCATCAATGGTAATCAGGCGCAACCGCTCAGTAGGGCTGATAGCCGTTTCCTCAATCACTTTAATCCGCTGCCCTTTTTGCAAATTAGCTTTAATTGAACCGCCTTTCATCCGCAAAAACACCAACAGACCAATCAAAAATGACAAAAATGCAACAGTTATTGCAATCTGCTGCAGCCCTACAATTTGAGCAACCATCATCTTTACCCTTTCATTTGCTCTGCTGAGGCTTGCTTAAATGCAAGTCAGTAACAAGAAAGAGGCAAAAAATGTGCCAGCAGACATAATTGTTCTGGGATAATCTTAACTACTTGTTTTTAGTTATTTTTTAAGAGTGGTAGCCCGCTGCAAAGTACAAATAAGCTATTGTCAGTTTCTTGACAGACTGAGCACAATATACTGCTACAGACTTTCAACCCGCTTTTCTGGGTCAACAATCTCTGTAAATCGTACCCCAAAGCGTTCGCCAACCATGACAATCTCACCTTTTGCGATCATAGTTCCGTTTACTAAAATATCCAGCGGGTCACCTGCTAGCCGATCCAGCTCAATGACAGAGCCTTCATTCAGTCTAAGCAAATCTCTGATTTTGATTTCTGTGTTTCCAACCTCAACAGATAGCTGAACATCAATATTCTCAAGGACACGGATATTTTCAGATGAAGTACTGCTAGAAGACGCGCTCGATGGAGCGCTGAAATCACGAATTCCATCCTCTTGGTTTTGCTCATTCATTTCTTGTTCTTCAGCCATGATTGTAATCCTTATCGGTTCATGCCAACATTGCTGCCGGTCTGCTGTTACATGCGTTTTTGTAGACTAATCGCCGACTTGCCTGCCACTTCACCCATTTCACCAGTAAAAAATGGTTTATCCTCAATTTTAACCGTGACTCCGTCATTTACGTTGATCGGTATCACATCGCCGGTCTTCAACCTAGTCATGTTACCAACTGACATCACTGGTTGCCCCAACAAAGCCGTGAGATGCAACGGAATATTTAGAATTGCTTTTTCCATCATTTCCCGCCAAGAAAAATTCTCTTGGCGGGAATCTGACTGCACCCGCGAACGCAGTTGCGAGGCAATTGGCTTGAGCGTTTGCAGAGGATAAACAAGGTCAACAGTGTCTGAACCTGCCCCTGGCAGCTGAATTACGAAAGAACAGATAATGACTAGTTCGCCGCCATCAACAACAGAGGCAAATTGAGTATTTATTTCGCGCCCTTGTTCTACCAGTGTAACCGGCATCAAATCGTGCCATGACATCATCAATGCTTCATTTAAGCCTTTAGATACCAATTCAATAACCCGTTCTTCTGTAGAAGTGAATTCACTGCGGCTTCCGCCGCCACTATTTATGGCACCACCATAATATGAGGCGGTCAGTGTTGAAATGAATTTTGGTGGGATTGCCATAAGGAAAGCACCACGTAACTCTTCTATGCGCGAGATATTTAGATTCATAAACGCATCAATACTAGCACAATATTCATCAAATGTTTTCACCTCCGGCGCAAAAGAGGTTATCCGCGGCTGGATTCGCAGCATAGGCAAAAACACTGTCCTCGCCTGCCGAGCAAAACGTTCATTTACTTGACGGAGGGCATAATAATCGCCCATCAGGGTGAGATCATCCTCACCAAAAGCAAAAGGGCGAACATCGTCTGAGGCTGACACGTCGATATTAAGGCCCTGAGGGCTGTCTTGCAGCCCTTCCATCAGTGCATTCACTTCATCACTAGTCAGTTTTTTAGAAGCCATTATCAAAGCCCGTTAACGTAGAGATACTCTTCACATTACAAATTTAGTCTTATAAAAGATCACTGCAGAACAAAAGAGGTAAAGTGAACTTCTTCAATGCCGCCAAAATCTTCCAGCTGCATTAGCTTTTCATTCACTCCATCTGCAAGAGCTTGTGCCAAGGCTTTCCGGCCTTCCTTACCCTGGATCTCTTCTTCACTAAAATCACTCATCACATTCAGAATTTCTGAACGTAACGCAAGCTGATGGTCCTCAACATTTGAGATTACTTCATCATCGTATTGAGTAGATACGCCAAGCCCAAGCTGTAGAAATTTACGTGATGCCCGCAAATTTGTTGTAAAGGTGCCCGGAAATTCAAAATAAGTGGTCACAAAAGTTTCAATTTCAGGCGTTTCCTTGACAACCTTATCGTTACTGAGGGCAGCTTCTTCCTCCGCCTCACGTTCAGCTTCTGCCTCTGCCATTTTCTTTTCTATTATAGATTCAATTTCTTCAGAGGGATCAGGCTGGCTGCCACCAAAAAGAATATAGCCGCCGCCAAGTCCAGCTCCGATAAGAACTAGGCCTGCGACCACAAATATCAGAATACGCAGAATAAAGCCTTTTTTCTTTGGCTCATTATTTTCTTCATCTGCCATCTTGAACTCTCCTTAGCTTTGATAACGACATCACCCAGTCACCATGTTTTCAGCTCTTCTCTTCTGTTCAGGCCCCTGCTTCAGGGTTACGCCTTCAAATTAACTAACCCATCTGTTGTATCCGTGTCACCTGTACCACCGTCATTTTCAGTTTCTGCCACCATACTATTCTGTTCCTGTTGCTTATCCTGTCGGCCAAAGTCACGATTCTGTCCACCGCTATAAGCATCAAACTGGCCCAGCTTCAACCCCGCATCACTCAGCATTTGCGCTAACCGCCCCTCAGCCTCCGTCAACATTTGTGCGGCTGCCCCTGTTTCAGTGCGCAAAACCACATTTGTCTGTTCCTGCGCTACGGAGAGGTTAACCTTCAAACGACCCAGGTTTCGAGGGTTCAGTTCAAGTTCCAGTCCTTTACCACCTGCTTTAAATTCACGGTTAATTCGGCGGACAAGCTGTTCTGTCCATTTTTCATCCTGCATATCCAGAACATCAAGCCATTGTTCAGCCAGATCGGTTTGTGTGGTTCCGGCAAAGGCAGAACCTGAGCCAAAATACTGGCCACTATTCTGAGAAGGATTTATGTGGTGACTGGCTGCTGACAATCCTGTCTGGGAATCAGCAGCAGATGAAGTTAACTGAACGGATGGAATTGAAATTCGGACGATTCTATCTGCGGGTCGCCTTTCTAATTCTGAAAGCCGTTCTGCTTTTAGGTTGGCTGCATCCAAAACTTTTGTATCTGTTAAATCATCAGCCAAATCTCCTGAGAGTGTGTCATCTGAGACTTCTACCTTCAGAGCAGGTTTTTGAGGCATATCACTTTGCAAGCCGACAGTATGACGGGCTACTGTCATCGCCTTTTTTGAGTTATTATTGGTGCTCTCAATCCCTAATGAAGCAGATTTTTGAATTACCTGGGGCAAAGGAGGGCCAATAAAATCCTCATCCAGATCTGTAGGTTGCTGAGTTTGTGCTAAAGATGTCTTTGCATTAGCCTGCTTCATATCCTCAGCCGGAGCAGCCAACTGAGACTGGTTCTGAAGATTTATCTGGCTAGCCTTGCGCTGACCGCTTTGAGATAATTGGTTATCAGCAGCAAGCAGCCCAGCATCAGGTAACTTGTCTGTTTCTAGATCAAAGTTTTTTGTCTTTACATCGTCAGTAGCATCTGGAATTGATTCATCTTTGACCTGGCCCAGATTACCCTTCTGCATTGCCCCTAACATTGCCGCCACGTGTGGATCAAAAATTTGCTCCAAATTTGAATTTGCGTCGTCGGTCTGCGAGTTTGACTGGACAGGGCTAGAATCACCTTCGGTTTCTGTTAGCCGCATTCCACCAAATAAAGCAGCAAAGATACCAGCAACCCCTGAATCAGCAATAGCACCCTCTCCTATAGCAGATCCCTTTAAAACTGGCACCTGATTGCCAGATGTGGACATTATTTTTGACATTAACCAGTCCTAATTTCTTAAATGCAGACATAAGATCTTGACCGCTTAAGTGCAAGTTGAATGCCAAAACTCCGAAGCGAACTTATCTCAGCGCTCTAACGGGCGTGAACGCAACTCTGCCAATCTCTCATCAGCCTTATCCTGGGCAGCCTTTTTTGCCTGACTAGTCAATTCCTCAGCCCTTTCTTGTTTTTTGGCTCGTTTCTGTTCTGCGCGAGCCAGTTCAGTCTGCATGGTCTGGACTTCCTTATCCAGATGCGTGCAGCGATTGGCCACCATCTCAAGCTGGTCACGCACTCGCGTATTATACCAAGAGGCGGAATATAGGGCCATTGCTGTCTGCGCATCATCAGGGGATGAGGCTTCTTCAACCAGGTTTTCAAGCTGGTCACGAACACCCTGATTTTTAGACAACTCGTCACGCAGAACGCCCAAGGACTGGCGTTTGCGAGAAGCTTCAAGCTTATCACGCAAGGCCATTTTCTTAAAAATAGCAGCTCGTTTCAGCTTGTCTTCGGGACTCATTATACGGCTCCGCTAAAAAGACCTTGAAGCCCGGCAACAGACTCATCCAACGATGATTTCTCATTCAAGGATTGCTGCACATGGCCCATCAATTGCGGCCAGAGCTGGACAGCAAGATCAAGATCAGGATCCTGACCAGGGCTGTAACCTCCCATCAGTATCAAATCACGATTTTCAAGATAAAGCGAAACAAGACGCCGAAACATCAAAGCGTTTTCTTTCTGCTGGGGTGTGACAATCTCGTTCATTACGCGACTGACAGACGCTGGAACGTCAACAGCTGGGTAAATTCCCATCTGTGTCTGCTGACGCGACAGCAGAATGTGTCCGTCTAAAATTGCCCGTGCCGTGTCCACAACAGGATCATTGGTGTCATCACCATCCGCCAGAACCGTATAAAATGAGGTAATAGACCCCTTACCGTTCAGTCCTGTGCCTGACCGTTCAATTAAGGCTGGGATCAAGGACACAACAGATGGAGGATATCCTTTTGATGTTGGCTGTTCGCCTAGTGCTAGACCGATTTCACGTCTTGCATGGGCAACGCGTGTTAATGAGTCCATAATCAAAAGAACATTTTTGCCTTTATCCCTAAAATATTCAGCAATTGCTGTTGCCCGGTTAGCTGCACGAATACGAAGTAAAGGCGACCTGTCGGCTGGTTCTGCAACAACCACAGTTCGTTTTCTTGTATTTGCACTGAAAACTGCTTTTACAAATTCACCTACCTCACGGCCCCGCTCCCCTATTAAGCCTACCACTACAACATCAGCTTCGGTGAAGCGTGTCATCATACTTAACAGAATAGATTTACCAACACCTGACCCAGCAATGATTCCCAACCGCTGACCCTGACCAACAGTCAATAGGGAATTTATAACCCTCACACCCACATCAAGGCGCGTATCAACAGGTTTGCGAGCAAGTGGATTGATTTTTACCCCATCAATTGGCCAGTTATCCGTCAATTTTGGCATTGCCTTGCCATCAAGACTTTGACCAAGGCTGTCGATCACACGGCCAAGAAGACCTTCACCAACTGAAACCATATAACCATCATCATAGACGGACACCTTGGCGCCAACACTTATACGAGCACCCGTTTCATGGACACACAAAAGATTGTTTTTATTCTGAAAACCGATGACTTCAGCTACAATGCGGGCACTATCTCTAGTTTCAATCCAACATAATGTGCCGATGGTTGCAGGAAATCCGTCACACTCAATTATGTGACCATCAAATCTACTAACGCGACCAAAAAAATTTGGCTGAATTGGTTCAGCCGCATCCTTGGCTGCCCTAATCAGCTTTTGCGTCAATGCATTCATTATTCATCACCTTTAATTGGCTCAAACTCATCCAATACAGGTACAGATGAAATTTCATCTTCTAAATCAACTTCCTCAGTAGAATCCGGTATAAAAGTGGGCCGTTTTGCGACTTTAGCGCGTTGTAAAGAAGAATTTTGGTCATCAGACTGTAGCTGCTCATCTTTGGTTTCAATTGGTTCAAAACCCTCCAAGACAGGAATAGATGAAGTGTCATCAGCAGTGACCTCTGAGAGGCTTGCTGTATTTTGGTCATCAGACTGTAGCTGCTCATCTTTGGTTTCAATTGGCTCAAAACCCTCCAAGACAGGAATAGATGAAGTGTCATCAGCAGTGCCCTCTGAGAGGCTTTTTGTATTTTGGTCATCAGACTGTAGCTGCTCATCTTCGGTTTCAATTGGCTCAAAACCCTCCAAGACAGGAATAGATGAAGTGTCATCAGCAGCGACCTCTGAGAGGCTTTTTGTATTTTGGTCATCAGACTGTAGCTGCTCATCTTCGGTTTCAATTGGCTCAACACCCTTCAAGGCAGGAATAGATGAGGTGTCATCAGCAGTGACCTCTGAGAAACTTTCAGTATTTTGGTCATCAGGCCGCAACTGCTCATTTTCTTCCAAACTTTGATCTGGGCTTACCTCAAATTGGTCAAAATTTAGATTTTCATAAATCTCTTCTGAGTTCTGTCCAAGAGCTTCCGCTTTTTCATTTGAATCCGGATGGATCTTATCAGAAATTTCCATCCCTCCTAATTTAAGACGCATATCACCATTAGCTAACATTTCGTCAGATAAAAACTGCCAACCTGTTGGCATAGGTTTGTCTTGCACCCAACCTTTGATCGCGGCCAGATCTGATGGATTCAAGAGAATTTCCACCTGCTGAGTTCCAATTTTTATATCATCTACAAGCTTTTTAATCCGAACTAAAAAAGGTTCAGGATTTTCGGAAATTACTTGTCCAGCACGCTCAGATGCCAAGTCAACAACAGCGGCATTAATTGCCTCTTCCAAAGCAGAGCTATCAATAGCCTGTGGACTAGCAATCGCTGCTATAACGTTATGGAATTGATCAATTATAGCTTGTCGCTCTTTCTCTTTTTCTTCAAGAAACGCGATTTCCTCTGGGGTTGGCTCCGCGTTTCTGGCAGCTTCAAGCCCAGCTTCAAACCCGCGCTTGTACCCCTCTTCCTCTGCGGCAATTCGGATCGCTTCATTTTCTTCAGCTCGCTGCTGCTTGACTGCCTCTTCTGCGTGTTGAGCTGCCTCGTCAACGACCTCGTCAGCTACCGAGCCAGTAGATACATCATGTTGGGATGGAGTATGTAGCGAACTGTCCTGTCCGACTTCAGCAGAAACGCCCGCCTCATCTTTAGCAGCTGAAGCAAGTTCTCCTGCGCCAGGTTCCATAGACTGTTGCTTCAAATGCTGCTGGGCCGCCTCTTCAACTTGCTTTTGTTTTTGTTCTGACGCAAAGGCTATTTCTACCAAAGTTCGTGGTTGAAATTCTGTGTCTTCTGTTGTTGCCAGTTTTTCAGATTTTTTGAACTGTGCCGCTTGAACCGTTTTTAGAAGACGCGTGATCTCGCCTTCTGCCAGAGCTTTACCATAGTCATCTTGCACACCAGTCTGCCCCAGCTTTTCTCCAGTTGCGGTTGTCATTGAGTTCCTGTCCTTTTATATTCGTGCTGATGGTCTGATTTTTTGAAGCAACAATTTCCCCTCATCAGACAAAATCATCCCCACCACGTCCAGCCAGTACAATGGTGCCTTCGTCAGACATCCGTCGAGCAACATTGATGATTTCCTTTTGCGCTGTTTGTACCTCCGTAAGACGCACTGGCCCAAGTGCTTCCATTTCATCCACAATATTGGCCGCAGCTCGTTTCGACATACAAGAGAACAGCTTTTCGCGCAGCGGCTCATCAGCCCCCTTCAGAGCCAAAACTAGTAATTCATTATCGACAGAGCGCAGCAATGTCTGCAGTGAGCGTTCATCAGACATAATGAGATTATCAAAGACAAACATGCTTTCCGTAATGGCCTGCATCAATTCGCGATCATTGCGCGAAATATCCTTCATTATGCGTTGTTCCATATTTTGCTTGGTGAAGTTCATGATCCGTGCGGCTGCATCAACTCCGCCAACCTTAGCTGCCCGCAATGAAGCATTAGCCTTAAATTTTGACTGCATTACATTTTCCAATTCTGCTAGCGCGTCAGGCCCAACGGTCTGCAACGTAGCAATTCGGCGTACAATTTCAGATTGCAGCGCTTCTGGCAGCAGGCCAAGCACGTCAGCTGCCTGTCCAGCATCTAGATAAGAGATAATCAGCGCAATAATCTGAGGATGTTCATCAATTATCAGCTCAGCGATTGAGCGAGCATCCATCCAATCAAGAATTTCAATTGGCCGAGCAGAGGTGGACGGAGCAATTCGGCTGAGCACGGACTGGGCCTTATCCTCACCCAATGCCTTATTCATTACGTTGCGGATATAATTGCCTGCCCCCATGCCGAGACTAGTCTGGGCTTTGATAATTGCAAGAAATTCATCAAGCACAGCATTTACAGTATCCTGATCAAGACCTTGGACAGAATACATAGCCGTTCCTAAATGCTGAACTTCTTTGGGCGACAAGTTACGGACAATCTCAGACGCTTCATCCTCTCCCAGCAGCATCATCAGAATTGCTGATTTCTGCGTCCCCGTCAGACGTTCAAACTGGGATCTTTCATCTTCGCTCATCGCTTCTGCCGCTACCGCCATTTTTCACGTTCCTTTTAAATAATAGTCCGCACCGGATAGATTGTTAAGTTATTGTGTCCTGTTTGTTTAAAGTTCAAGGTCACGCTGCATCATGCTCTTGAAGACATTAGATACACGCCCCGCCTCATCGGCCACGATCATCCGGATCACCGCCACTTTGTCATCATAGGTGTTTGCTGTATCCAGCATTTCAGCAGAAATCGCCTGTTTCTTCGGCTTCAACTTAGCCTTGATGTCTTCAAGGCTTTCCCCTTCACCAACTTCAATTTGATCCAAATCAAGATCTTCTTCACCTTCAGCTATGCCTGCGGCAGTCGTCGCTGATGGAACAAGGATACGGTTTAGAAGTGGGCGGACAATCCCCAAAATCACAATGGCAAGAATGAGAATCATAGCAAGCTGGTTCAGGGCTGAACGGAACCATGCTCCTTCATGCCATGGTGCTTCAACCCCCTCTAATTCTTGAATAAACGCAGAACTAGATACCGTCAAGCTATCGCCACGATTTACATCAATACCAATGGCGTCTGCTACAAGAGCTTCAATTTTAGCCATCATGTCATCAGCGAGAGGAATCGATGTTTCGGCCCCAGTCTCAGGGTCAATAATGATCTGTTCACGCACTAGAACAGCGGCATTGATCTTCTGAATGCGATGGGACGGCTTCATTGTGTTCGATACTGTCCGGCTGACTTCGTAGTTTTTTACCTCGCTTGAGGATTTTGAACGCAGATCTTCTTCTCCAGAAATTGTTGTGTTTGTCGTTGAAATGTCTGGAGATTGTGGCGGTGTGTTAGAGACAGCGCCAGGAATTCCCTTTGCCGGCGTCTCGCGTGTTAAATCTTCAGTGTTCTGTTCTGACCTCAGCGCATTCCCATCAGGGTCAACAATTTCCTCAGTTACTTCAGAACGGGTGAAATCAATATCAAGATTCACCTGAGCATTGATGTTACCGGGCCCAACAATCGGCGTCAGCAGCGAGATAATGCGGTTACGGTAGGTTTCTTCCATCCGCACACGATGCTCGAATTCAGCATCATTAATGCGGCCATTTGGTGTTGTTGGATTAGACAACAAACTCCCATTATGATCAATGACAGAAACGTTCTCTTTCGCTAATTTAGGCACAGATGATGAAACAAGGTGAATAATTGCTTCAACCTGCGACCGGCCTAGAATTCGTCCCTTCGAAAGCTGCACAAAAACAGAAGCAGATGGTTGAGCTTCCTGTCTTATAAATACTTCACGTTCAGGTAACGCCAGGTGAACACGAGCAGATAAAACATGCTCAATTTCTGCAACTGACCGTGCTAATTCCAATTCCTGCGCCTGCTTTAAGCGCATGGCTTCAACTGAACGACTTGACCCCATTTGTATCGAGTCTAAATTTTCGTAACCCGTTGCCACAACTGTCGGAAGGCCTTGCGCAGCTAGCATAATGCGTGCCGAGTGGTAATCATCTGCAGAAACCAGCACATCACCAGTAGTCGGGTCAAGAGATACACCCACACCAGCATTCTCCAGTGCATCTACGACCCGCGATTTCTCTGCCTCTGGCAGAGATGCGTATAATGTGGTGAGCACAGGTTGTTGCATTAGAAAATAGGAAATGAGACCTATTAGCGTGACCAGAATGGCAACAATTGTTGGCATGGCACGACGCAAGGCTGGCTCTTGGGAAACCTTCCTGAACTGTGTTGTTAAATTTACCGCTCTGCCAAATAAGCCAGTTCTAGTTTCAGTGATTTCTGTTGTTCTTGTTGCTGCAAGGTCGGCCATTTTCAGTCTCTCTCAAGTTCAGCTAGAAGTATTGAAGTCATGATCATCAGACCGGCATATTCATAATGTCTTTATAAGCCGTCATAACCTTATTTCGGATATTTAAGGTCAACTGGAACCCCAGCGAGGAGACCTGTTGATTGACCATTACTTTGGACAGGTCCTGCTCGCGGCCCAATTCATAATCACGTGTGATCCGCGCAGCTTGATTCTGCGCATCAGCAACAGAATTCAGCGCATCTACCATCCGTCCAGGAAAACTGGTTTGCACGCGGTCAGGGGTAAAAACCTTATCTGCCTGTTCCAGCAGTTGGGTGCGCAGTGACGCTTGTGTCGGCTGATTAGCAAGCCCTGTTGCCAGACTGGATTGGGACTGAGCATTCATGTAGGGAATACGTGTCGAGGTCATGGATATTTTGTCAATCATCGGTTATTCTATGCCTGTATCATCATTAGGTTAAGCACGCATTTCAGGGTGCTGTTCTTGCTTGGACATACGTCTTTCTGACATCTGGGCGTCAACACAGCCATCAACCATTATGTCTTCTGCTGTGATCTGATTATCCACGCACAGAACCAGTGCTCGCTGCAGAACGTTTTCTAGTTCGCGTACATTGCCGGGCCAATTATACGCCATAAGCATTTCTGCCGCACTGGTGTGCAGTGCGGGCAACGTGCTTCCTGCCATGCAATGACGTTTCAACAGAATTGTGCTGATGGCAATTATGTCATCTTTGCGTTCATGTAAATGACGTGTGGTCAGCGGGAACACATTAAGGCGATAAAATAAATCTTCCCGGAACCTGCCTTCACGCACTTCAGTAATCATATTTCTGTTGGTTGTGGCGACCACACGCACATCCACATCTAATTCACGCTGGCTGCCTAGTGGTGTGACTTTCTTTTCCTGCAAAACCCTAAGCAATTTTGCCTGAAGACCGAGGGGCATTTCAGAGATTTCATCTAGAAGAAGGGTGCCCCCGTCAGCTGCACGGAAAATTCCTTTATTAGCCGTTGAGGCGCCGGTAAAGGCCCCTTTTTCATGACCAAACAAAATAGCTTCCAGCATATTTTCAGGAATTGCGGCACAGTTTACGGCAACAAAGGGAGCTTCCCGCCGACCAGACTGGTTATGAATGAAGCGGGCTAAAACTTCTTTACCTGTGCCCGTTGGCCCATTAATAAAGACTGTTACATCTGTCTGACTGACGCGGCGTGATAGCGCCATAAGCTCAAGACTTTTTTGATCCGCAACAGCCACATGATCATCATCCAAAAGTAGTGAGCAAGCCATCTGTAAGGAATAGTTCGAAGGATAGTCTGGGCTAAGATGTGGAACTGTGCAGTCAGATTCAGCCATATTCAGATGTATAAGATTACCCTTCATTTCTGTGCGGATAGAGAAATTATTGCTCTCTCCACGGCCAATAATAAGAACACGGCTAGCCTTCACACTACGAGCGGTTTCAACAACAGCTGAGACACCGCCTTTTTTACCAGCATATGTCTGGCTACAAACAAAAGCATCTATGGTGTTCACTGGTAGTGCTGTCTTCGCTGACCCATTCGCTGTATCGAGCCATACAATATCTGCCATTCTGCACTCCAGAAACGCTGCCATCTGTTCTGCGCCGATGAGGTCAGTTTTTTCAATTGCAATTGTTGCCACGGTTCTTTCTCCCGAAAAATGTGCTACGGGGGAAAGGCAAAAAGCAGGCCAATTTAGAAATGTCTCCGAAAAAATGATATATAATATTGTTTTTAATGAATTTTTTTATTTCCTCATTTTCTATTCATTTTTTTGACATTTTCAAATTAGACTATAGTATTGAGGTCGGTTTTTTGACTCTCTTTAGGTCTGCTCGAACAAACTCAACCATATCCAAAGAGGCGGGAACAAATGGGCGTACTTGATAATCTTCTAGTAGGACAGTCCGCGCCTATGCGCGAGGTCAAGCGCCTCATAGAGCTTGCTGCCCCTTCCACCACAACCATTCTAGTACAGGGTGAAACCGGAACCGGCAAAGAGCTCGTCGCTCA
Source organism: uncultured SAR116 cluster alpha proteobacterium (assembly GCA_902518965.1). Lineage (GTDB taxonomy): Bacteria > Pseudomonadota > Alphaproteobacteria > Puniceispirillales > Puniceispirillaceae > JADHLI01. The sequence continues at coordinate 30,437 of CABYIQ010000007.1, read as the reverse complement.
GGCGGTGCATAATTTATCAGGCCGGAAAGGGAAGTTGGTATCTGTCAACTGTTCAGCTATTCCGGCTGAATTGCTGGAAAGTGAGCTGTTTGGGCATGAAAAGGGAGCCTTTACTGGTGCAGAGAAGACCAGAGCTGGCCGTTTTGAAATGGCCTCCGGGGGCACTTTATTTTTGGACGAGATTGGCGATATGCCACTTGCCCTGCAGTCCAAGCTCCTGCGCGCACTAGAAAATCGTAAGATACAGCGGGTAGGTGGCGGCGTAGATGTGGACGTCGATTTCCGCCTTGTTTGTGCCACACATCAAAATATAGAAGCTGATATCGAAGCCGGAAAATTCCGAGCTGACCTGTTTTACCGGATTAATGTATTCCCCATTACTATGCCTGCACTAGCCAGCAGGGCCGTCGACATTCCAGCTCTACTTGCTGCGATGCTGAAAAGTGGCAAGTCAAATCATGCTGACCAACCTGTCTTCACCGAAGGAGCGCATGCTGAAATGATGCGGTATCCATGGCCAGGCAATGTCCGCGAATTAAGAAACCTACTGGAGAGAGCTTGTTTGTTATTTCCCGGGCGCCAGATTGAACAGGCTGATGTGAGAAATAATCTACTGCGTATTAAGGTTCCAGAACCAGTTGAAGAGCAAGAGGCCTTATGGGCAGCAACAACTAATCTGGCCCCTGAATCTGAAACCCCTGATAACATTAGCGAGGTATCTGAGGTCCCGTTGCCACATCCATCCCACTATCAGGAATGGTTTTCCTTCTTTGATAACATTGATTTGCGCCGACACCTCCAAGATGTTGAAATTGTGCTTATTGAGGCGGCCCTTAAGAAATCAGATGGCATGATTTCTGCTGCCGCAGACAGCCTAAAGTTGCGGCGAACGACTTTGATCGAGAAAATGAAAAAATTCATGATTGAAAAGCCCGCGAATTAGCCCACAGCAGAAGAGACAGCGGAAACCCAAATGTTAATTTGTGTAAGCCACCTGTGCTTTGCGGGTACGGCTCTGGTGGAAAGTCAAGTGTTCCATTTCTTTTTCAATGGTCTCAATTAGTTCTGCGTTTTCTTTGGCACATTGCTCAATAAACGCAAAAAAACTTTCATCTATGCCTGACATATCCATAAGACAGAGGTCCTTCAATATATCCTGACGCGCTTGGTCAAGTGTTACAGCACGATTAAAGTCCTTATTCGTGATAGCTGTCGCAATATGGCCATTGAGCGAAGAGAATTGCTCTCTGATTTCAGCCATGTCCAGCATTCTGCTTACCCATTTCATCCCAAGCGTCACGGATATCTGCTAAACAGTGAATGGCATGGACAGTGCCGTCAGGCTTTCCAGACTTCAAATCCTCCATCAGCTTCTGACGAGCAAATTCATAAAGTTGGAAAAGATTTTCAGCAATATCTCCGCCTTTTTCAAAATCTAGGCTAGTCTGCAAGGCATAAATGATTGTCAGGGCCCGGGCAAAATGCTTCGACTTCAATTCTAACTGTCCACCATTAGAAATATCCACATTTTCTACAAAAATACCCATGGATTTAAGCAGAGCATTGAACATGGTCAATACAATCAAGTGCGGATCGTCTGTCTCCTGGAGGGCTTGATTTTCAGCATTCTGATAGGCTTGTGTTATTTTTCCGTAATTCATACCTGCCTTCATCTCAATTTCTTGCACAAATCTGCAAAGTTCATTACTGTTTGGATTATGTATGTACCCATGCTCCATGACGCGCAACCGACCAGATTAGCTGCGGCGACCGAGCGGACATCAAAGTCCGCGAATTCATATGCTTTATCAGACAGTGCAAGTCTCATGCCATCAGAACGGCAGACAACCGGATATATTGAGCCCGCAAAACCCATTTCACGTATCTTTTCTGAACATTCTGGGCTGCCTGTCAGCCAGATACGTTCAGCACGTCAGGCACCATCCACAATTGTTACTGAACAATACCTTCAAGCCAGAGCCGCATCAGGCCCTGTTTATATCCAAAATGTGAGTGCAACACGCACAGAAAGGATCTCAAATTTATATGCGGATGCTCCACGTTTCAGAAACCAGATAGATATTCTGGCCTGACACTTAACAAGACCTGCACTTAACCATGTTCAACCTTATGCACATCTGACTGAGCCTTAAGATAAATAGAAAATATATCTGCTTCAGTAACGACACCAACAATAACATCATTTTTTTTGTCAACAACCGCCATAGATTCTCCTACAAAACCAGAAGCGATTTCCATCGCCTGAAACATTGATGAATTAGCTGGAATAGTTATATCTGTGGAGGTCACACTTAAGCTTGCTTTTGTATTAGACTTCACTTCAAGAAGCTGGGGTAAAAACAGCTTTCCAACATAAGTTCCATCCTCTGCCACACAAAATGCCTCAGTCTGCTCTTCTTTTTTCAATAATTCTATTGTCTTGGCAACGGTCTCGTCTGGAGAAACCTTAAGAAAAGCTTTTTGGGTAATATCAGTTATTGACTGTTCCATCAGAGCAAGATTTGTTCGGCCAACGGAGACATCAATGTTCCGGCGCTTTAGCTGCTCATCAAATAAAGAGTGACTGAATGCTAAATGACTAAACAAATTCGCCACAACGACGCTTAGCATTGCTGAAACTGCGAAATCATAAGACTCAGTTAATTCAAATACAAGCATTACCATGGATATGGGAGCACCAACAATCGTACCAGAAACAGCGGCCATTCCAGCAATCATCAGTGTCACAGAAGACACATCAAAACCGATACTGGTTAAAAATGCAGCAAGCAGGGTTCCAGATAATGCCCCGATTATCAAAGCAGGTGAGACAAAGCCGCCTACAAAGCCAAAACAAATGGAAATTAAAATTGCCAAAATTTTTGCAAAAAACAATAAAATTAGGGCCGTAACTTCATAGTGACCAGACAAGACACCTAGGAGAGATTTCATTCCAATGCCAACTGTTTCTGGAACAAATATACTAAGAGCCCCCAAACCAATAACAGCTATCAAACCCAAAACATGAACAGGTAAATTCAACTTGTTTACCGCTGCTATTCCGTTTAGTGTCGACTTCATCATGAACACGGCTATCAGGCTAAATATGAAGCCACCAATCAATAAAGCGGGAACCTGCTTCATTAGGGGTTCTGGGTAAAAATCTAGTGCCAAAATATTGTCACTTAGGTTCAACCATTCACCTACAGAGGCCGCGCAGATACTAGATATCGCAATAGGTGCAATCGCCCTAACTGAAAAATGCCTCAAAATTGCTTCATGGGCAAAAATCACACCAGCAATGGGAGCTTGAAAACCCGCAGAAATAGCGGCAGCAACGCCGCATCCCAGAAAAATGTCATTTGATAAATGAATTGAAGACAGGTTGTACTTTTTAAATAAGCCTCCAATCAATGCACCCATATGCACGATAGGTCCATATTGTCCTAAAGAGGCGCCAGCACTTAATGACGTGAAAGCAGCCAGAACAGTGCCAAACCCTTGACGAATATCCATGTCCTTGTCTGGTCTATGAGCACAATAGATAGCGTCTGCAGGTCCCTGCCAAGACGTACACCCCAAAACTTTCTTAATCAAGAAAACAAGAAAAAAGCCCACTGCGAGCCAAGCGAATGGAATAATGTACTCAGAATAATCAAAAAAAAATCTTGTAAGTATAGTTAATCTGAAGGCCTCAAAGTATTTAATTCCATTTACGAACACATTCGCAGCTAAAGAAACGAACGCACCAATCGTTAACCCTATAAGTGAGGATATACATAAATAGCTTACAATTCTGGTCTGGAAATTAATCACAACTCCACCATTTGGCCCAATTTTCGAGCCCCTTTTGAACGCAGTGTGACACATATTTTCACTTTAGGCACAAAAATTGCTTAATTTTTTGTTGAATTTAGGGATTTTATGGACTGACTTATGGCAGTTGATTATCTTAGTGCATTAAACGTAGGCAGCGGTCTAAACGTCACTCAAATTGTGGATGCCATTGTCGATGCCGAACGCGTTCCGCAAGAAACCGTTATCCAAAAAAGAATTGATGATAAAACGGTCTCTGTTTCAGCTCTCGGTCAATTAAAAGGCGATTTATCTACACTGGATAAAAATCTTACAGCCATTGAAGGAAAAAATGGGCTGGTTACCTCGTCATCAAGCAGTGCCGTTTCCGTCGAAGAAACTGGAACATACTCTGTAGAGCCATTCGAACATGAGCTAAATATTTCACAAATAGCAAAAAGTCACACGGTTTCTTTTGCTGGATTTACATCTGCAACATCAACCTCCAGCACCGAAAGCATTAAAATTGAATTTGGTGAATGGAATAATTCTAGAGACACCTTCACCCTAAACAGTGACCGTGCTACTCAAACTGTCAATATTGGAACTGGCCCGAACACAATTAGTTCGATAGCAGATGCGGTGAATGCTGCAAATATTGGAGTTACAGCAAGTGTCATAAAACTAAGTGAAGGAAGTTATTCAATATCATTTATGGCTCCAACTGGTCTTGACAACCAGATGAGGATTACCGCAACAGGAAGCACGGACAGAATAACAGATATCACAGCCACAACTGTAGAGGGTTTTGATATCACCATACCTGCGCCAAGCCCGAGTTCCTCAGGCACAGATTTGGAAAGGTTTGTCAATGACTATTCTGGCGGCACTTATTCTATATCGGGTGATTCAGAATTTACAATAAATAGTGGAACTGGCGAAATCACTAGCACAGATATGATCGCGTACACAGATGGTGCAAATCGAACTCTTACGCGAACCTACACTCAAGGCGCAAATTCAATAAGTGAAACAGTTTTTATAACTGTAACTGAAGACACTGCAAAAACCGTTATAAGGCAAGCTCGTTCAGAACTCGACATTCATAACCTTGATGGCCTGACGATAAATGCAATTACCGGAAGTCAATCTGCAGCAACTCAAGGCAGTCTCAGCTCCCAGCTAGCTACATTTATAAAGGAAACCAGAGCATTAAATGGAACTGATGGTAGTTTCTCACTAAGCGGCGCTAATTCAGCAGATTTTACCCTCAATACCGGCACTGGCCAAATTGTATATTCGGGCGGGGGTCAAATTACGAGCGATAAAAATCTAACCCTTACCTACCAGGCAGCAAATGGTGACAGATTTGTAGAAACAATCGTAATTGATCACGATCTTAATCATGCCTCAATTTATGAATCTGTTCTAAATGTCACAAAATCAGATACCAGCTCAATAGTTTACGACCTTGGTAATAACTTAAATTTTTCTTCTGGCTTACAAACAAAATTCAACAGCTCTTCAAATCCACAATTTGCAATTGTTGGAGCACCAGCAGGCGTGACAATAAACCATGTGGAAGAGACGTATGAATCAAGTGGTGTCAGCATTGGATCAGCCCCAGCACAAAATGATATTTATGAGTTGGTGGTTGGCTCTACTACTCTTCGCACAGCGTCAGCGGGACCCGGCGGTTATACAAGTCTTAACGATGTAGTCACGGCTTTAAAAAATGATAGTGATTATGCAGGAGCTCCCTTCACTATTGCTGACACGAACGGAGCATCTGCAAGCGGTGAGATTAGAATTAGCTACAAATCAGGTGGGCCACTCACAAACCAAGTCATAAATTTTAGAAAAGTACAAGAGACTGAACGTTATCGCTCAGATACATCACTTAATATTGGCACCAATAATCAACAAAATGACGTTTTTGAACTCAATGTTGAGGGGACTGTTCTGACCACAGCTCCAGCAGCAGGCGCAAACGGATATACATCATTAGCTGATGTCATCACCGCACTTCAGGCAGACTCTGACTATGCTGCTGCACCTTTTGTGATAGATTTAGACGGTTCAAGAATTCGTGTAAATTACAAAGATCCCGGTGACCAAGGGGATATAAACATAGCTTTTTCTAAAACTGCTGGTGCAGCTGTTAGCTTCAACAACGGCGGTTTTGATGGTTCAGTAATGAGTCCATCAAGAAACGGCTATGGTGTCCAAACTGGCTTTAATAACGGCGGATTTGACAACTCACAAAAGACGCCTGTGGCTGGGTTGGACGGTCGGTATGCACTGGAATTTGATTTTTCTAATGCATCATTAAATGTAGGTCAAAATGTAAATTTTGATATTAATTTAAGTGATGGCAGCACACTTAAACATACTGAAAAAGTCTCTTTCACAGTTGGTGCCGGCACCACCGCAGTTTCTAGGCAGGCCGACAATGGACCGGTTGACTTCACCACACCCACTGCAGGAATGAACGTTTCAAATAATACGACAACTGAACCTGATTATGAAAATACAGCAACAACTTCGGCTCTTTCATTATCAATAAATTACAACCCCACAATAAGAGCCGCAGACAATCGTCATTTTGCGATGGCAGGTCAAAATGCTCTATTTAAATTTAACGGCGTTGATATCATCCGTGAAGAAAATGAAGTTGAGGATTTAATTGCCGGTATAAAACTTACCCTAAATGACACTACATCAGGCAACATAACTATTGGTACATCTTATGATGCTGATAAAGCGCTGACAGACATACAGGGCTTTGTTGCTGAACTTAACGATATCATTTCAAAGCTATCGGCTCTTACATATAGAGGAACACCAGGAGAAGATGACAAAGGCCCGTTGGCTAGTGATAACTTAGCTAGATCATATTTAAGAACTCTTAAATCTCTGACGACCAAACCAATCATTGGATATGGGGATGACGACATATTTCTCTCTAACTTTGGCGTCATGACGGAAAGAGATGGTTCTTTATCAATTAATGAGACTAAGTTCAGAGAGTTTTTTTCTGCTAAACCAGATTCATTTGCAGCATTAATGGACAGCCGAGTAACCGCCACGAGTAGCCTTGTAAAACCACAGCTCACTGGAACGGCATGGGAACCAGGAAAGTTCCAGTTCAACATAGACCCCGATAATACAGCAGATATTAGACAGTTGCTTCCAACAGCAGAAGCAACAACGACAGAACTAAATCTTTCAAATGGCAGATATCTCGCCACAGCCGGGGCAGCTAGAGGTCTTTCACTAACCCTTTTAGGCGGCGGTCAGGATACTGATATTTATATAGGTAAAAGCTTATTGGAAATAGTCCGAGAATTTGCAGAACCAATTATTTCGACAACCAGCGCTGTTTCCACAAGGATCAACAATTACAATAATGAAGTTGCAGAATATAAAATAGACTTGGAAGAACTCAACCAGAGAATTGAGCAATCCAGATTGCGATACACAAAACAGTTTAGTGATATGAACTCTGCAGTCACAGGTTTCAAAAAGACAGAAGAGTTACTGACGAATTTTCAGGAAGCATGGAAAGCATCTCTTAGCCGATAATTTTTCCAATTCTGTTCACAGAAAATCTAGAGGATTAGTGTTTTGGCTAGCTATATCGGCTAAAATTTTGAGATCCGTTTGCGTGCCTAAAGACCAACCGGTCGGCGCTAGCACAGCTTTTTCAGAACGATAAGAAAACAGATAGGCTTTAAATCTTTTTAATGAAGATTGGGAAGAATATTCCTTCTCCTTTGTTCCTGAAGCAACATTTCCAAACATTGGCTTAAGATTCCGCTTAACGCCTTGAAAAGAATGTGTGAGCCTAAAATAGCTAAATCCTTCTAGGAGCATCACGGCGGCTTCACCTGCTTCCAGCTCCGCCAAAAGTCTTATCATTTCTTCAGATGCCAAGGCGATTTCTTCACCAGATAGTGATTCGTATTCCCCCGACATGGCAGAGGTGTATTTTGCTGCACCTAAAGCCAACGCTACATCATTCTTAAGGTACAATGATGCAACCTCAGCGCAAACAATATCAAAAATCCAATCAGGGCAATACATATCTTTAGTTCTTAACCACGCTGATAATTCGTCTGGTGCATTTTCTTCCCTCTAAATACACCGGATACCTTGTCTTCACAAACCACATTATAGCGGAATTCAAAATTTAACTCCAAAAAATCAAAAAATATTAAACAATTTTCTTTTCTGTCGTTGTGTTTTTTGTGGCCGCGCTTGGCCTTTACCCAATTAATACAGGTTTTGGAGAAAAAAATGACTGTTATTAATACAAATGTTGGTGCTCTTCAGGCTCGCGTAGCCTCCGCTAGCGCCCAAACAAACATGGAAAAGGCCATGCAGCGTCTGTCCTCAGGTCTGAGAATTAACTCAGCAGCTGATGATGCCGCTGGTTTGGCTGTTGCAACAAAAATGGAAAGTCAGCTTCGCGGCGTGAACATGGCCATCAGAAATTCAAATGATGGCATTTCTCTTGTTCAAACAGCAGAATCAGGCATGGCCGAAATATCAAACATGGTCATTCGTATGCGCGAACTTTCAGTTCAAATGCATAATGGTATCTATTCAGATGGTGACCGCGCAAATGCACAACTTGAGGTGAGTGCACTTTTAGCAGAAATCGATAAAATCGCCAATAACACTGCTTTTAACGGTGTGAAAGTATTGGATGGCTCATATGATTCGGACATTCGTGCAGGTAACACTAATCCTGAAGTTATTGGCATTCAAATTGAACGAATGAATACAGATTCTCTTGGCGGCACTGCAATTACTGATCGCTCAGAAGCTGCTTTAGATCCATCACAAATTTTCGTTCACAAAATGGCTGATACAAATATCTCAGCCCAGGAAGGTCAAGTACGTGTTTCAAAGGATACGTTTAATCAGGGCTTCATTGATTTTGTAAATGCGAATTCTGGCGGCACCTACAGCCTTGGAAGTGAAGCTGATGCAGCCTTGTTCTCAGTCAGCAGTGCTGGAATAGTTTCTGTTGCGCAGGGTGAGCTTGATTTCGATAATGCGATTGATGCAAACTACGATAATGTTTACGAATTTTCGGTAACATACACGAGTGGCTCAAATTCAGTCACAGAGCGTATTAAGCTTACAATAACTGACACTGCAACGGTCACAGCAGCGGCAAACACTGCAACAACCAATCTCACAGTCAAAGAGGGTGAAAACATCACTTTCGAAGGCTTGGGAACTCTTGGTGTGTTCAGTGATGCAATGAAGGAATTTGTCCTGGCTGATGGTGGTGCTGGTACAGGTTTTGCTGCAATCGCAAATACTGGTGACCAAGCGCACTTCGAAATTGACTCAACTGGTAAAGTTACTGTTGCTACAGGGATTTTTGATTTTGAAAACCCAGCTGATGACGCAACCGCTGGTAGCTCTGATGGTACAGCAAATAACAATATTTATCAGTTCACCGTTGTTTATACAGATGGTAACAACAAAACGTTCACAGAGACTATCAATGTGACTGTGACTGATGACGACACTGCAGATGCAGCCACGTCACTAACCACTCTTGAGCAAGCCACTCACGGTGAATCAAGCATGCAGATTCAGGCATCTGGTGGTACTTTCGCATTTGACGTGAATAATTCTCTTCATAGAGACTTGCTTTCTCAGGGCGCAAAAGACTTCATTGAACGCCACGCTGGTACAGATGGGGTTGGTGCAGGCGAAGTTTTTGCCTCTGTTCATACACTCGCAGCTGGTACCACCAATGTTGCGATAACAGCCAATGGTAATGGGGCACCAGCCACAACAGCTATCGACGTGAATAACTCCGGCGGTGGTGGTGTTGCAACCGTTGGCTCTGCGGGAAACAGCCCTAGTGGCACAGTTACATTCGTTTTGGACTTGTACGACAATGGCACTGTTGCGAATGCAACTGAGTCATTTAGAGAAACGATCACAATTAACGTCACCCAAGCTGGGGTAGGTGGTAACAACACACTTGTTCAAGGCTCAGGTAGAACAGAGCAGGTCGCAGCAGTTACAACAATGACAGGCACATCTGCCGGTGAAGCTAATGTTATGGCCCTTACCGACCGGACTAAATTTGCTGACTTGAATGTATTCATGGATGCAAACACTGGTGGTTCTTTTGCACTCTTTGACGTTACAGCAGCACCTGCAGGCGGGGGCGCCGGTCAAGTGAGAATGCAGACTTTGAATACGGGTGACCCCTACACTGTTGATACTACTCAAGAAGGTAATGATGACCTTGATTCTGCCGGACAACAGCATGCAACTCCACGGCACCGTGGTTTTGAACTTCAGGGCAGCAACCTTGTGCTACAAGCTGGTGCTGACGCAGGAAACTATAAGGTTGGCGTTAGATACACAGACATGTTGGGTAACACCTTCGACCAGGTTATTGATCTAACAACCACTGAGGCTCCTAACCCATCTACTGGCACAGTCATTAAGACATCGACTGACCAGACAAAGGACGGGCTTTCTACAGGAACATCCGTGACAGGTGGTGTATCAACAATAACAGTGACTGAAACCCTCGAGGCTACCATCAAGTCAACAGGAACAGGCGCAGTGCTTAGTCCTCAGCTTGGGCAGTTTGCTGCGGCAAACCTGAATGGTGTTTATTCTCTATCAGGTGCCGACGCAGACAAGTTCGAAGTTGCTCAAAATGGTGATATCACCTCAAGAGATATCATGAACTTTGAGAATAAAGCTCAGTATAATTTCAACTTGACTTATACAAGCGGCGCTAGCTCCTACACTGAAACAATTGTGCTAAATGTTCTAAATGACGCAAGCGATGATGGAAATCATATTGCTAATGTGGACATTAGTTCTCAGGCAGGAGCTCTAAATGCTATCTCAATCTTAGACACTGCGTTGAACACGATTACAGCTGCTCAAGCGAAATTGGGTTCAACTCAAAACAGATTGCAGCATAACATCGATAACTTGACTGCGTTGTCTTCACAAACAGAAACTGCCCGGGGTCGTATCACAGATGCGGATTACGCCCTAGAAACAAGTAATTTGTCCAAACAGCAAATCTTGTCACAGGCAGCGACATCAATGCTTGCACAGGCAAACCAGTCTAAGCAGAGTGTTCTTGCACTTCTTCAGTAAGATAACAAAGACTTCAACAAAAAAGGGCGCCTTTGAGGCGCCCTTTTTATATTAACCTTGAAGTAAGCTTAGTATAGATTGGGAGGTTCGATTTGCCTGAGCAAGCATTGATTGAGCTGCTTGCGAGAGAACCTGAGCTTTTGTCATTTCTGTGGTTTCCTCTGCAATATCGGCATCTTCAATTCTTGATCGCGCCGCTTTTGTATTCACCACAATATTAGACAGGTTGTTTATTGTGTGCTCCATTCGAGACATCACTGCACCTAAGTCAGACCTCTCAAGGTCAATCCTTACTAACGCACCATCAACCGCAGTCAGCATTTTCTTTGCACTGTCGACAGATAATACATCAAGCGATGCAACTGATATGAGATTTGCAGCACCAGGAGTTACCTGGAACAATCCGCCACCATCAATACCTGTTTTTCCTACATCAACCGAGAAAATATAAGGTGAGTGAAAAGTTATTTGTCCAGTGGAACGGAATGTGTCGTTATTGCCAACTCCCTTCCTCAACTGTTGCGCAGTTCCAACACTTTCCAACTTATCATTTGTTGGTGCAACATTCATCGGTATATCAAGAACAGACATTGTGAAATTTTCCACCACTATGTCATATCCTTCATTAGAGAACATATGGATCATATCTCCTCTTGGGGAGACTTTTGCTGTAATGCCTGTTTTACCAGAAACTGAGTTTACCGCATCAGCCAGGTCACGAACATTTGCATCGCGTCCATCAATAATTCCAAAATCCACTGTGGCAGAAACAGTTATAGCTTCGGAATTTTTGCCCAAAAGGGAGAAGCTAACTGTATCAGCAAATGCCTGATCTTGAGCTGGAAAGTCAAGGTTTACGCGTGTTTGAGCTGCTGCATAAACACCAGTTTCTCCTTGCGCTGCATTAATTGCTTGAACTATTTCATAAGCTGTTGACCCACCATTGACGTCGATTACCTTAGTTCCAACGTTGCCATAGATTGTAAGGTCTTCCTCTTCATTAATGAGGCTGGATGCTGTTGTTCTGTCTGTGCCTAAGCGTGGACGACCAGCAGAGTCTGTAACTGAATCATCTGCAGTATCATTTGTTACTGTGATGGCAAATAATTCAGAATGCTTAACAGCGTCCTTGGTGTAAACCAATGTTATATCATAGACGTTATTTGCGCCCGTATCTCCAGGATCCTCGAAGTTCAAGAAGCTTTTGGATTTAATTTCACCAGTGGTAGCATTGACATTGAATAGTGCTGCATCCGAGCCAGCCAAGGTATATGTACCACCAGGATTTGCAGTAACAACTGCCTGAAGGTTGGAGCTTTGCGCTGTAGTAGCTATGATACCTCGGGCTCCCTCAGTGACAGTCACTGCGTTATTGATCTGGTTATTGGTACCATTTGCTGGCGTATTAGCTGCCGGTGTATTTTGTCTATCGGGGCCGGGCGCAGCAGGTGTAGCAATTCCCGCAGAGTTTGCTATGGTCTGCGTTCCTGGTCCATTATCTTCCAGCCGTGCAATTGAGTTGCCCACGCCAGCTGGATTAACACCAACTGTGAAGCTAACGTCTTCAGTATGAACCACATTACTACCGGCGTCTAAAATTTGTACTTGAAAATTAACAAAATCACCAATGTTCAACCGTGTAGCTGGAGAGCCATGGGTGGCGCCTATGCCAAGGGTAAGGGTAGTGCCCGCAATTGCTGCACCAGCAAAGTTGGCCGTACCGTTACTAAACTGTATAGAATTACCTACTGCAGCATAAGTCGTGCTAAATTTTGCAGATAGGCTTCCAACCGTTGCAAGGTTGATTGTTGGCTTCGTAGCCGAGCCATTGTTCACTTCTTCTCTCACATTCAATGTTGACTCATGGAACGAAGCATGAGACGCATCATGGTCAATGATAATAGTTTCAACAAACTGGTCACCATTAGCCGCTGTGAAGGTAAGTGTCAGATTTTTATCAGAAATTAGAGTTGTTCCGCCCGTATAAGTGATCTGACCAGTAGCCGCGTTTACCGCGAACAGGCCTGCATCACTGCCTGAAAGTGCGAATGTACCGTCAGCACCGTTCTGTGTTCTTTGCGCATTTACAAATGCTGCAAGATTTGCACTAAGAGCCCCAGCTGTGGCACCAGTTTGGGCGCCATTTCCAAGCGCATTGATAACAACACTCTCTAAATCTTCAACATCAATCTCAGTTGATGCAGCGCGAACAGTGTTCTGAGAACCAGAAGGAGCCTCTGTTAGGGTAATTGTAATTGTTTCATTGAAAACATTTTCGCCTTGCGTGTAGGTTCTTACAATTACTCTTTCATTGTCGCCGCCAGGGATAAACTGCTGCATTGCAGTTGACGTAATGGCACCATCTGCAGCGATTTGAAATGCTGCTGCATCTGTTCCAGACAAGGTGTAGGTCCCACCTGTATATGTATCGGCGAATAACTCAAAAGCATTGCTTCTGTTTGCCGGAACAATTGCAGGCACGCCAATCTCGAAGGCCTCTTCAACTGTTATAGCACGAGTGCCGTCATTGATCATTAAACCGCTAGTTGTTCCTGTGGCTGCAGTCTTTTCGACTGTCAACATATTAGCTGCATTCGTATTATGGGTCTTGAGGATGTATTCGCCAAGGCCGGTGGGCTTTACATCTTCGATAGACAAAGTTGCTGTATCATTCGGCTGAAAACCAACCTGGAATGTGGTGTCCAGGAAAGAACCATTGAGCATTTTCACACCATTGAATGTAGAACTTTCCGCAATTCGGTGTAACTCCTCTTGGAGAGCTCCTACTTCGTTCTGGATAGCTTGTCTGTCCTGACCTGTGTAAACACCGTTGGCTGATTGGACAGCAAGTTCGCGCATTCTATGAAGAATATCGGTCACTTCCTCAATCGCACCCTCAGCTGTCTGGGTCAATGAAATGGCATCTGCTGCATTTCGAATTGCAGCTTCCAGACCCTTAATCTGAGATGTCATCCTGTTGACAATAGATGCACCAGCAGCATCATCAACAGCATGGTTCAAACGCAATCCAGATGAAATACGTTCAAGTGCTTTGTTCATACCCTCTTCTTTATTGCGAAGATGATAAAGGGTCGTAACCCCGGCCATATTTGTATTAATCTTGCTCATATCGCTCGCCAATCCACAATAGTTGGACACCCTGCGTTGTTGCAAATGCCGTGCCAATCGCACAAATCATCGCCAGTTAATCTAGTTTGATCTAGAAGCGTTTGACTGCCCGCTGGGCTAGCCTTTCGTCGCGTCTCTCCAAACAGTTTCAGGGAGTTAACCTGAATAATTTCGAATACTTGGTTTTGCATTGTGCTTTCTTCTATAATTAATTTGACACGTGGAGAATGTGCAAATGTTATGCCAAACTGGAAATGAGGACTCAAAAAACCAGTGTAGCTAAATGATTTCATTGAATTTTGCTAAAAATGAACCGATATCTTTTTAAATTGCCAATAAAATGACATATAGAAACCAAAAAGGGCAGAAGATAACTTCCGCCCCGAAAACCAACTCAATTTCAATTAAATAAAAGTCAGCGAATGTAATCAAACAGGCTCTGCTGTCCAATTTTGGCAAATGCCTGTTGAGCCGCTTCACGATTTGTAAGTTGAGATTGCAATTGAGTAATTAATTCTGCCAGGTCGGCATCACTAATAGCGGAAATATTTTTAGTAACTGCCAGTTTTCGGCTTTCAAGCATATCTTGTTGGATCGCAGCTTTAGACATTTGCGCGCCTATTTGAGCTTGCTGTAGCGAGATGTGGTCAATTGAAGAAAGGAGATTTTGAATGCCCCTGCCCAGCAATTGGTCTTCATCTGTGAGAAAACGGGCCTTACCAACTTCAGCTCCATTTTCATCAATTTCTATCACCGTCATGTGATAGAAACCAGCTTCATTTGATATTCCTTGCCCCTCAATTTCAATATCTTCAATTATAATTTGATCCATATTTTTTTCACTGAGGGATATAGAATTTGTTTCTGCAATATATTCTGCAGTCACACCAGTTTGGTCAGATTTCGAATTAATTGCATCAGCAAGTTTTTCTTCCATGCCTTCGGCCAGGGTGGCTTCAATTTTTACAGCTCCCGCACTACCTTTTAGAGTAAATTCCCAATCTTGATTCTGTCTAGGCAACTCCAAATTCACTTTTGCATTGCCCTGCGCCACTGCCAGTTCATTAATCTCACGAAGGGGATCTATTGAAGCCATCACCCCTTCAACAATTTCGAAAATGCTTTTCCGTCCGTTTACAGTTTCAACACGTCCAAAAACTGTTTCTCCATCCACACCAGTTCCAACAATTACATTTTCAGAAACTTGGACTGTATGAGTTCCCCTATCACCGTTATAAGAAATAGTACCATCAATATTTCTTATGAAGGCTTCTTTGTCTGTTCTGAAACCAGAAAAAAGGCTTTGTCCATATGAATCTTTAGTATTTGCAAGGTCAACCAAAGTTTCTTTCAAAGAAGTCACTTCCGTTAGAATTGCCTTTCTACTAAAACCGTCATATGCGGGGCTTCGAGCCTGAGTGGCTAACTCAGCTATTCGCGTCATAACAGACAACGCTTCTTGTAGCGTTTTATCTGCTGAATTTAGACGATTTTGAGCTTTGAATGCATTTTCCTCAAAACGAGTCAATAGTTGTTCTTGTTCTCTGGCTGCAGAAAGTTCTACTGCGGCCACTGGATCATCAGAGGCTTTTAAAATGGCCTTACCAGAAGCAATTTTTTCCTGTTTTTCTTGAATATCTTCAGTCAGCTTTCCAAACTGCCTAATTTGCTGATCATTGAATAATTTTGTGCTTACCTGCATCCAAAACTCCGTTAAACGACATCAATTAAAGTCTGAAAAAGCTCTCTTGCTGTTGATAGAACTCTCGCTGACGCTTGATAGGCTTGCTGAAATTCAATTAGTGCAGCAGCTTCACTATCTAGGTTCACACCTGAAAATTCCGCCTCACTTTCTATTGCAGCTTCTTTAGTTGCGTCCGCACCTTCAAGGGCTTGCTCATTAGACCGAACAGAAGCTCCAACTGTTGCTACAATAGTTGAAAAAATATCTGAAAAACCACCTGAACCTTTTCCGTTCATATCTCTTGATTGTTGGGAAATCATAATATCTAGGTTTCGAGCATCACCAGCACCACTGTCAGTTCTTTGCAGGGAAAATTGATCGTTGAGAGCAGTCTTTCCTGCAACTCTTATTTTATAATTATTAAAATTGAATATTTGTTCGTCATCTACGGTGCGCGTTGCGATAGAATGACCAGTTTCTCTGTCGAGTATTTCGTAACGCAAAGAGTCCTCTGAAACCGCTTTAACAAGAATACCATCACGGTCCAACGCTGAAGCTATAAAAGAGTCGGATTCTGTTGCAATGTGGTCATACTCACTGCTAATTAATCTGGCTCCAGAACCCGTTGCAAAAACCAAGAGATCTTCAATAGCAGTGCTATTGATTAAAAATTTTTGACTGGCTATGCTGGTCGCGGTTGCATTGACATCTACAACATCGCCGGAGAGAGTTGCTACAGAGATAGAGCCATCTACGATTTTTAATTGTAGGTCAGCTGTTTTCATACCCAATGCATCCTGAGGTTGCTTGAATACAACAGTATTAACTGCTGAATCGTATTCGATAACAACTCGCCCCGCAGCTGAGCTGGTGACTGAGGAAACAATCGATACTCCAGTTGGCAAAGCTGGGGTTGATGCTAATTGACCTGCTGCATCCATCGAAACTACATAATCAGTGCCATCAATAGTGAGGTTCAGATCTGGCAAGGAGGAAGCAGCCATAAATGGTGTGCTAGTGAATCGCATTTTTGTGTTTGAAATGCCAAACAGGGCAGCATTATCACTATTTCCAGATATTTTATTATCAGGTGTAAGGCTAACAACTTCTCCCGACAATGTACCCCCAGCGACTATCTGCAGCTTCAATTGAGCATCAAAATACGCTGTAAGACGACCCTCTTCCCCTCCTGAAACACGCAGTTCATCATCCACCATAGAGATATGATAGGTGTCCCCTGCGAAATCGACGTATACTCCTTCGCCATTCGCAGGCAAAGATTTCGAAGAAACAGAAGAAGATAGACCTATAGATGCTCCCCCCGCATCAGCATCAACATAATTTAAAGATCCCATAGTGAAGCTTTGGCCCAACTGGTTAGCTTCAATTTTAAGCCTATAAACTGTAGAACCACTCACCACTTCTGAAAAAGCTGTGGCTGTAACGCCCAAGTTTGCTTCATTTACAAGCTGGGCAGCAGATGCTGTCAACTCTTGAGCAGTTGTGATAGGATTTCCTGAGTTCCCATTAGACATATTCACAGATAATGTTGTGCCTTGCACAGTTAAATTCATGGAGTCATTTGACTGAATGCCAATTGGGCCAGAAAAGCTATATGTAAGGCTTTGTGGTTTTGCTGCTACATCACCGCCAGAAAGGCTGGCAAGAGGAGCCTGCAGACGAAGTGCATCTACCAAATTTTTTTGAATCGAAGCCTGGGTCATAGTATTGATTTCGCCAGACGTCACTTCAGACGAAAATGAAATAGAATTGTTGCTGGTAGGAATCGTCAATGAATAACGGCCGGCTGCTGCCACAGCACGTTGTCCGTCAAAAGACGCTTCATTCTTATCAGCATCCCCATTTACAGAAAACTGAATTAATTTTTTGTCTGAAGCTGCATTTGATGAGATGTTGACAAGGCCATTTTTAGTCGTATCAGCTGCACTGTTCGATGTCACGCCATCCTGTCTTGTTAAACTAAAACTATTTGCTGAGCTCAATTCTACAAGACCAGAAAACCTAGCATGGTCGAATGTTGTACCCAAGCCACCCAAAGCGATGGCATTAGCTGCTTCTTTTCCGCTTGAATCAATAGGTTTTGCTGTCAGCTGCGGTGAGTTTTGCAGATAATCAGAAAAGAAAATGTCTTTTCCATCAGCTTTTTCTAATATTACACGTTTTTTATTCGTCGAAAGAGAAGCCGTTATGCCTGTTCGACTGGACTGATTGTTTATGGACGTTACCAAATTTGTCAAATCTTCAGGGACCACATTTGTAAGAATCTCAATTGGAGTTCTGTTATCACCCTCAATTTTAAAGCTGACGGTCCCTGAAGCGGATAAACCAGACAATTCAACTCTATTACTTGCTTTGGCCCGAATTCCTAAATTCTGAAGCATCCCATTTAAGTTTTCGGCCACCTCACTAGCTGCATCCCCACCTTGAAGTGCAACAGACTTAGTCACACCGTTGCTCAGTGCAATATTTATTGTTTGGTCGATGGCTTGACTTACTGGCATGCCCCCGTGGTTAGCTTCTGCTGAGGCTCCAATCCCGTTAGCCCCTATAACTAGAGTATTCATGCCATCTGAACGATTTATTTCTAAGTCCATTCCTCTATAGCTAGGTTCTGTTTGATTGAGATAGTCACCTGTGTAAACAGCTTGTTCAAAAAACCCATTTTCTGCTGTTATGATATCAGCGAGTTCTTCATTCGTAAGAACTGTACCTGCAACATGACGACCTTCTCGAGTAAAGATCTGAATATCTGATGCGCCAATAGAGTCTTTCACAGACGCTCTAATCGTGCCAACTCCGATTGAAACTTTTGGAGCAAGAGCATCTGAATCATCAAAATCACCTCGTGAGGTCGTTAAAGTCAATGCCCCATTTGCGCCACTAGCATATAGCCCATAATCGACAATTGATTTATTATTGGAATCCAAAAGGACACCCTGATTCAGCATATCTGCCAACTCCTGAGTGTCTTTCCATCGACTGGTGGCCGGTTCACGAGGAAAGGCAGTATTATAATTTATATTAAAGTTAAATGGGCCCGCTGGCGTTGTATTTTCTAATTGAAAAGTTAGCTGGGAAAGATTTGGAAGCTCCAAATCAGAAATCTGGAATTTTGCGGTTGCTTGACGAGTAAGTGAAGTCAATGAAACACCGCTCGACCCAGCCGGTATTTCAGCAACGAGTCCATCCCTCATAAATTCCGATGCCTCTATGGGAGACGGTGAATTCACCAGAACCTCATCAAGGCGAGGCAGAGCCTTTTTTTCAGAAGGGGTTTGTTCGTCTACTATAATATTTGCATCAGACAAATTATTTGCGTCAGCATTAACCATCAACCCTGAAGCTGCAGCTATCTGGTGCGGTTTTTCAATCAGAAATTGCATGCCAGATGCCGCTCCTGAAAGAGTTGTTAAATGTAAAGTATCGCCAGCCGCTGCTTGTCCATCAATGCGTAAACTAAATCCAGGTCCAAAAATTTGTTTCGAACCTCTCAAAGGGGCATCCAGCTCTTCACCTGAAATTGTCCAAACATCCTCATCTTTCGAATATGTTGCAGTCAGTGGTGATAATGGCAACTTTTCAGGATTCGTTATGAGGATTTCTCCAGAGACGTTTGTTCGATTTGCCATACCGGTGCTCAGTGTCATATTTCTGCTAGAAAACATATTGACGCCCGCATCACCCTCGAGAGTAATACCCTTTCTATGCTGGATATTCATCTCTTGACTCATAAGGGCAGCGAGATGATTTATGTCCTCCAGTGCGTCTTTAACGGCACTGTAAGCTCTGATTAACCCTCCAGCCATACCTGATTTAATTTGGTTGGTAGCTACATCTTCTCCACCAGAACGAACTAATGGCTGAATCCCACTGCCGGTGTTCCGAAGATTTGTCATAGTGGCTTGAGTGCCCTCAACAACAGTTGGGCCAACACCAGATGAGCCGAGTTTCACCTCTACAACTCCACGCCCACTATAACTTACCGTCAAATCAGTCAATTTAGATAAATCAGTCACAGCTTTATCTCTAAGATCAAATATGGAATTAGGAGACTGACCAGACTGACCAGCTGCCATGATACGACCGTTGATATTTGCTAACTGACTCGTCAACAGATTTATTGTTTCAATACTATCCTCCATAATGGATTCAGTATTGGAAAGAAGTTGTTCCAGCTGTGTAGCATAATTGTTGAAACCAGCCGCTAATGACTTACCCTGTTCAATAGCAACAGCGCGAGGTGCAATATCGCTGGGCGAAGCTGCCACCTCTCTCAAGCTGTCGAAAAAACTGGCTATTTGCGAGCCTAAGCTTCCCTTATCCGGTAACAGCATATTTTCAAGGTTTTTGAGCTGATCAACAAAAACATTGAGGTGCTCAAAGTTAGCAGTTGCCGTTCTAGCTCGATCGAGAAGATATTGATCAAATGACCGATTGATATCTGTTACACGAACACCAAGACCAGATTGATTTGCTAAACTGGTCACACCACCTTGAGAGCCAGTAACTTCCTCGAGTTTAGCTTCCCTCCGCTTATATCCTTCAGTATTGATATTGGCAATATTCTGTCCAGTTACCGCCAGTGACTGGCGGTAAGAATTTAGTGCAGATTTACCAACATCAAATAGGCTGCTCATAACTTACTCCGCATCCTTGTGGCGACCAAGCTGACGCACAAGGGCATCAGCAATGCCGAGATCAACCGAACTAGCAAGCTGCTGAGCCCGCTCTTGATCTAAAAGCGAGTTATAGGTTTCCGTGCCTTTATTTCCGAACAGATCTTCAGCTAATTTAGTCTTGCGTGACTGCGCAAGAAATTGATTAATAAAAATTGCCTCAAACTGTTCAGCAACCTCCCGCAGGTCACCTTTCATATCAGGTTCCTTGGTGAGCCGTGCAACCAGAAGTGGATCTGCTTTATTCATAATTTCCATAAGCTAAAATCCTTTGCCGTGGTATCAGATAACAACCAATTCAGCACGCAACGATCCTGCCTCGCGAAGTGCTTCAAGAATAGCCACCAGATCTGCTGGGCTGGTGCCAACCGCGTTAATTGCTTCTACAATTTCTGACAGCTCAATACCTGGATCAAACATGAAGGCACGGGCCTGTTCCTGCTCAACATTTATTTCAGTATCCGCAACCTCTGCTGCCTCGCCAGGCGCTGCAACAACTGCACCATCCGCAGCAGCAATTGCATTTTGCTGCACAATCTGAGGATCCTCACTCACGCGAACAGTTAATGAGCCATGTGTTACGGCAGCTGGTGTAACCCGCACATCACCGCCGATAACGACTGTTCCAGTTCTCGCATTCACAACAACTCGAGCTGACTGACGTTCGGGTTCAATTTCAATATTCTCCAGCATTGAAATGAACGAAACTTTCTGATCTGGCTGGATAGGTGCGCGAACCTTGACTGATCGGCTATCCAATGCCACTGCCACACCATTTCCAAATACATCATTAATGGCTTCTGCAACCTGATTGGTAATGGAAAAATCACCCTGGTGAAGATTCAAAATCAGATTATCTGTCTCTAAAAAGCCAGTCTCAATTAGACGTTCAACTGTTCCACCACCAGGAATTCGCCCAACAGTCGGAACATTCACAATTAGAGACGAGCCATCAGCACCTTCAACACCAAGGCCGCCAACAAGCAAATTTCCTTGAGCAACAGCATATGCTTCACCATCAGCTCCCAGCAGAGGTGTCATTAATAAAGTGCCACCTCTCAACGATTTGGACTGCCCAACAGTTGAGACAGTCACATCCATACGCTGACCAGGTTTAGCGAAGGCAGGCAGTTCTGCTGTAACAATAACAGCCGCTGAGTTTTTCCCGTTTAGGTCTAGCGCCGAACCCGTAGTTACGCCAAATTGACTAATTAAAGACTGCATGGATTGCAATGTTAATGTTGAGCTACCATCACCTGTTCCTGGCAGGCCCACAACAAGACCATAGCCAACCAGCTGATTGGCGCGCACACCAGCGATTGAAGTCAGGTCTTTCAGCCTGTCAGCATGAACTGTAGTTGTGGTTAGCAGCATAAATGCTGTTACCAGTGCGGAAATGAATGCAAAAATATATCTCATTATAGCGGTTAAACCTCTATCTATCATATCAGAATGGCGAAATTGCGCGCATGGCTCTGCTAAGCCAGCCTGGTTTTGATGAATCAGCGATATTACCTGCACCTGTGTAACTGATTTGTGCATCTGCTAGCCGGTTTGACGGCACTGTATTTCCAGCAGAAATATCCTCAGGCCGAACAATACCGCTTACACGGATGTATTCTTTACCATTATTCAAAGTTAGCTCTTTCTGCCCAAGAATACCCATATTGCCATTTTCGAAAATCCGGACTACGGTTACAGAAAGGCGACCTGTTAAAGAATTTGATTGTGCGGCATTGCCGCTGCCACTAAATGACTGAGCCGTGCTAGCCCCAAGACTGTTTTTCTGTGCCCCAGCTGCATCCAAAGCACCATTTGCCAGACCACCCGTCAACATATTTGGCAGACCAACTGGCAGGCCTAATTCATACGAATCTGCCTTTGTGGAAGCCGCAGATTGGGCTTTTGTAGCTGCAAATACCTCGTTAAAATCAACAGTCAGTATATCACCGACTTTCCGAGCCCGACGGTCGGCCGAAAACAGGCCTGACTGACCTTGTTCATAAATAGCACCTGTTTTGTTTGAACTATCTGTAACCAAATCTACAGTTGGAAAAACAGGTTCGAATTCCGCACTGGCGCGGTCTTCAATGTAGGTTGTACAAGCTGATAATCCTAACAATAGGCAAAGTACAGCAAAGAAGGAAAATCTTCGAGTAAGCATCAGTTAACATCCGCTCCTGTAAGCCAGAAAAATTACAGATTCTGTGCAATGAAGCGCATCATCTCATCAACAGATGTGATCGATTTAGAGCTCACCTCATAGGCACGCTGTGTTTCGATCATGTCCACCAACTGCTGAACTACATTGACGTTTGATCCTTCAAGCGAGCCTTGCAGTAACTTGCCAAAGCCACCTTCAATTGGATTAGCAACAACTGGTGGGCCACTTGCAGGAGTTTCAATAAGGAAGCTCTCACCAATAGGCTCAAGACCCTGACGATTTGCAAAATCGGCAAGTGTGAGCTGGCCCACTTCATCAGCTTCAACCGCACCTGCCACCTGAACTGTCACAGCTCCAGTTTGAGAAATATTAATTTGCGTTACACCTTCAGGGATCTGAATTTCAGGTTGAACAACATAACCAGATTGAGTCGTCAATGCGCCTTCTGCAGACCTAGCGAAAGTGCCATTGCGAGTATAGCCAATACGCCCGTCTGGCATTAGAACTTGAAAAAATCCAGAGCCTTCAATCGCAATATCAAGAGCATTATCCGTTTGGATAACACTTCCTTGTGTGTGCTGCTTGCTGGTGTTCAAAAGACGTGAGCCAGCTCCAATCGAGAAAGCGGAGGCTAAATTTGTATCATCAGAGGTCTGCTCGCCTGCTGGCCGAATAATCTGATAAAGTAATGTTTCAAAATTAGCCCGATCACTTTTGAAACCGGTAGTGTTCACATTAGCTAAATTGTTAGCAATAATCTGCATTTTTGTCTGCTGTGAATTTAGGCCGGTTTTGGCCACATGCATTGCATATGTTGACATTTGAAGACCTCATTAATTGTTCTATAAATGAAGTCTTGCAAGCCTTGTGCCAGTTCCTATTCACCAAGAAACTGATGAGCAGCAGCATGGAAAAAAGGTGATAGAAACCTATTTAGTTGCTTGGCATTCGCAGCAATGAGGCAGTGCCTTGGTCCAGATCAGAGGCCAGCTTGATAAGTTTGAGATTCATCTCATAGCTGCGCTGGTAACCCATTGAAGCCACAAGCTCGTCAATCACACTCACGTTGCTTTCTTCAATATAGCCTTGTTTAACATTCACATTCTGATCAGTGACAATAGGCGCACCATCTGCCGGACGAATTTCACCATCAAGATCTTTTCGCATCTGCTGTCCCTCACCAGAAACGAGTCCTATTGACCCTATAAGCTGGGTCACCCCGGGTTCACCATTTATAGGCTCGATTAGAAGTTTTCCATCTTCTCTGACATAAATTTCACGAAAAGGAGGGACTTGAATGGGCTGCAATGTTTCAGATAAAATCAAGGCCCCTTGCCCATTCACCAGATTACCTTCCACTGAAACAGACATATCACCACGTCTAGTCAGTGAATTTTCAAGCCCATCACGTTTCGATGCAAAATAGCCTTTTCCATCAATCGCTAAATCTGTAGGTTGATTTGTTGCCCGCATACGACCTTGCTGCTCATCAAACTCTCCACTACCCGTGGTGACAGCAAAGGCCCGAGTATCGAGCTGGTCTTCTGCCCGCAGATACAGCGAGGCAAAATTTTCATAAACGTCACGGCGAAAGCCAGTTACATTCACATTAGATAAATTCTGTGCACTTATCGCTTGCTTTCTAAGAGCAATATCAAGTGAGTTTAGTGACAGATGGATCATTTTATCCATGTCTGGTGTTCCTTCTTTCTAGCCGATATAGCTACAAAATCACTTTCGGCCCAGCTTAACCTCTGATCTGAATGATTGTCTGCGTCAGTGTTGTCGTAGTTTCAATCGCCTTTGCGGAGGCCTGGAAGTTTCGCTGAGCTGTAATTAGGTTCACCAGCTCTTCAGTGATATCCACATTTGACCGTTCAAGAGAACCAGACAACACTGTCCCAAACCCCTCTGCACCAGCTTCACCCACCTGTGCATTACCTGACACAGCTGTCGCCACATAGGTTGCGTTACCAATCTGTTTCAAACCATTTTGGTTGTTAAAGTTTGCCAACACAATCTTACCCAGCGGGTTGTTCTGACCGTTGGTGTAGTTCGCCCGAACCGTTCCAGATGCGTCAATTTCAAGACCATCAAGGCGACCAGATGTAAAACCATCCTGTTCAATGGATAGAACCGAGAAGGGCTGTGCAAACTGTGTTGATGCCCCAAAATTAATGTCCAAAGATACAGATACGCCCTCTGTTGAATTTTCATAATGAACGACATTTTTAGGACTGAGCAATTTACCTGTCTTATCAAAGGTCAGTTCGCCTTCATCAATGTATAACGGATAGTAATCTGTAACAATCGGATCAGGTGCGGTTGTCACGATTTCGCCCTGCGCATTCACAAATAAGCGCGCCCCATCCTGATTTACCGCCTGAACGATATTCTTAATTTCAGGAACCGAGCCAACCCCCAATGGCACTTCATCAAGCCCAAGGCGTGCCGCGCCCTTAACCTTAATGGTTGAATCATTACCAGTTGTGCCAGAGGTGAATACAAAATTATTTGATGTACTCGAATAGCTGACAGTCACACCACCAACAGTTTCACCTGTAATTGGATCCATAATCTGGTTAATTCTTTTTTCCAGCGCTTCTGCCAATGTTGAACCAACATAAAAACCTGAAGGTACCTCAACCACACCATTAATGCCATTTACAGACACATTAAAGCGGTTATCCCCCTCAATGCTGGATAGCCGGAAAACTTCAGTCAAATCATCGTTCGCGCTTGCGCCAATCGCCTGAGCAGCAGATGAAGCCAGACCCCGCGGTTCTGTAAAATTGGTGTCAGCCTTACTTCCACCAACACCCATTAGGTGATTGTCTCCTGTATTCAACGATGTTGAATCAGCAACGCTGCCATCGGCCGTGCTTAATGTATATCTTCCAACTGCTATATTTGAAGCAGACTGGTCTGAGGTTACTCCCAATGCCTTATTTGAATCGATGCGTTCACCTGTGGTGCCGCTGGCAAAAGTGAATGAGCGTGTATCTGAATTATAGTTAACCTTGATCCCATAGCGTTTGTCGTTAAGTTGAATTTCTTCACCATCAGCAACAAACGGTTCCGCGGATAAGACCTCTCCACCTCTAATAAGGACTTCAGGAGAATCCCCTCTTGAAGGTATCCCTAAATTATTTGTATTTTCAGCTGATTCGGCACCATATACGTTGAAAGAGTTAAAGTTTGAGTTTGTACCGGTCCCTAAAATATTTCTTTCTACTGTGAATTGAAGACGTTGATTAACCGCATCATACTTTACTTTTACTGGCGGGTTTTTCTCATCAACCCAATCTGTAGTAGTTGTTACAGTCGAAACAGAACTTGCATTTTCAAGACCTAGAACCCTAAGGGAATCCATAGTCACGCCAGACACTGTCTGAGCTAGATTGAACTCATCTTGAAAATTAGAGAAAATGCCAGCATTCGATGATGATGCTGTTACGATCTGTTTATTTGTGTAAAAATGCTTTCCAGCTGTGCTTTTTTCGCGCAAAACAACGCGCTTGCTATTAAAATTATCTGCTGCTCCATCGTAGACATTTTCTGCACCTTCAAAGAAGGCTTCCACAGTGGTCGACTCTCCACTCATCACATAAAGGTCAGTCTCTGCAAGTGAAAAATCATCATCAGGAAAATCAAGACCAGTCGTATTAATTTCGATATAATTATCAGCGGCATTATTGCCAGAATTTACATTGTTTATAGTAAACTCTCGCCCATTAATAATCTGCGAATCAGCAAGTTCAGTGGCAATTTCAAAGTTTCCACCAAGCCTAATTTTTTCATTCGCTGTGAAGCCGCCCATTGCTGATGAATTTGCAAAATAAATGCGAAGTGTATTTTGATTTGAATTATAAATTACCGACTTTGTTCCTGCGCCTGATGTCGCAACCTGCTGTTGATCGTCATATACACTTAATGATGGGCGGTTAGCATACATGGAATAAACAAGATACTTTTCGTCTTTTGATATTGAAGAATTAGTTATTCCAGACACAGTTGAAGCATTTGATGTGCTATGGTCAAAACTCACAACTTGTGTACGCTCAAAAATTGCTGGCATAGTTGAACCGCTTGAACGCGCAAACAAATCAGTTGAAACGCCCAGTGCGCTCGCATTTGCAAGGTCGTCGTTTGCGTCAACAGCATAACGGTTCAGCGATTCATTCATTCGCGCTTGAGTATGAGCTAGGAACTGTTCTCGCGTGAAGTCAGGTGATGCCCCTGACAATGTGATATTATCAACTTCCGATACAAAGCTACTGGCCAGCAAATCAACCTCAATCGGCGTGGTCAAACCAGTGGATGAACCATCCTGATTCAGCTTGTATAAGTTAATATTCAGTGTATCGTCTACATTTTGGACAATTTGAATTTTACTGTCATCACCATAAGCTTCGTTGATAGCTCGCTCAACCTCTGCGGCAAGCTGAGTGGCATTATATTTACCTGGACGAATGTCAATGTTAACAGGCTGGTCACCATTATCAACATTCACAGTGAGAAAATTTGTGCCCCAATAGACGCGACTATCACCGTCACCACTCTCCCTTGTTGCTTTAAACTGCATTGGGTCAGTGACAATCTCAACAAGTCGGTCACCCTCCTCACCGAAATCAAATTCAGCTTGTTCGCCTCTTAATTTTGCAGGCTGTGATGGTATCAACTGCTGCTGATCATCAAGTTTGTACAGAGGCGAGCCTTTACCTTCAAGGAAGTAGTTATCATCTGGTACATCTGTAGTTTCTGCACCAAAACGGTCGATGAATAACTGACTACCATTATCATCAACTGCAGAAACCAAATCTGGGTCAATAACGGTATCGTTAATTACAAGGCGCGTGTCATATTTGTTTGTAGCGTCGGTTGCAGATGCTGCTTGCGTCTTGATAAAATACATTGTTGCAATTGTTGGATTACCCAAATCATCGAAGATAGTGATTGATGTCGAATTAGTAAATGTATTTGGATCAGATGGGTTGAATGTATATCCATTTCCAAATTCTGAGCGTTCAGTGACCACATCAGCACCCGCAGGCACGTTCACTCCCAAAGAAATATTGCTGGTTGCCCTTGGGTCACCAGATGTAACAGGAAGCTGGAGCGGCACGGCACTTTGCAAATCTTTAGCCGTAACCGAACCATCATCATTCACAGGATAAGTCAGAAGATACTGACCAGCTGAATCAACCACATATCTGTCGTTATCCACATTTAATGATCCGTTCCGCGTATAAACAGTTTGCGCAGATGTCAGCGACGGTTTCAGCGCAAAAAAGCCCTGGCCCGAAATCGCAAGATCGAGTGCATTTAGTGATGAAGAGATATTACCTTGTGTAAACTGCTGCTTGATGCCCTTCAGAATTGTACCTGAACCGATTGAGGATGACGAGTTCTGCAATGGTGATGTCGCAAAAATATCACCAAATTCAGCCACACTTCGCTTAAAGCCTGTGGTTCCAACGTTAGCAATATTGTTAGAGGTTGCAGAGATATCGGCTGATGAACCATTCAATCCGGTAAGCGCGGTATAAAATGACATTTTCTAATTCTCCAAGACTCATCTGGTCTCATTTGTTTTGGGTCTGAAAGCCCGTTTAAAACCAAGCTTTCTCTCATCATCTGTTCTGTTAGAGCAACTTATGTGCCAGAAGTTTCTGCTATACCCTTAGGAGCCAGAATTTTGGCGAAAGCGCACAACCTCATTTACATTGATATCGCCGTAGCCTTTGACATCCAGCATGACGCCATCTGACGCGCTAGTTGATGCAGCTAGAACCTCACCAAAGACCGAAGTTGAAACGCCTTCGAGACCTTCTCCTTGATCAGCAAATGCTTCGACAATTATATATTCGTTTTGTTGAAGAACCTCTTGGGGAATATTTTCCCAAGAGAAGCCGGTCAGCCCAGATGGCTGTGCACCTAATTCTTCAATGTGGAGGATTTCACCATTCTGAGATGTAAAGGCCACATTTGTCATGCCAGAGGCTGCTGGCAAATCAACAACCCCATGCACTGCGCCATCCGCGTCAGGATAAGCTTGGCTGCCAGGCACCAAAACTGAATTACCCAGTAGGTTCGTTGCTGTTGCAACCCTGAATTCCGACAACTGGTTTGAAATACCCTTCAGAGACTGCCCCATATCCGTAATGCCGGTGACAGTAGAAAACTGAGCCATTTGAGCTATGAAATCTGCATTTTCCATTGGCGCAAACGGGTCCTGATTCTGTAGCTGTGTAGTCATCAGCTTCAAAAAATCTTCTTGTCCCAGCGCACTGCCATCAGCCCGTTTTTTTTGCTGTTGAGGCTGTATTCCCAGCTTGTCGAGTATGTTGTTCAGGGATTGATTACTGTCAACCGTGCTCATAATTTTCTCCGCTAACTAAGTTTTATTTGCCCATCGATATTGTACGCATCATTAAACTACGCAGTGTCGAGACGACCTCTACATTATTCTGATATTGTCGGGATGCTTCGAGCATCTCCACCAATTCTTCATTTTCATCAACAGCCGCCCGAAAAACGTAGCCATCTTTGTTTGACTCTGGATGCTGCGGCATGTACACCTGTTCTGGCTCACGCAAAACAGCCTTTACATCAACCACATCGACTGTGGACACCCCTGTTCGTTTCAACTGGTCGGCAAACTGTGTTTCAAATACAGGTTTTAACGCTCGGAAGGCACTATTTCTATCGCCTGTCACGGCCCCAGCATTTGCCAGATTACTGGCAACGGTATTCAGGCGGATCATCTGTGATGCCATCGACCGACCAGCGATATCAAAAATATTTTTTACCTCAGGCATATGAATTCCCCTTCTATTCCCCACGAATAGCAGACAATAGCCCACTGATCCGATTATTGAGAAATTGCAGTGTGGTCTGATAGCGTATAACGTTCTCAGAAAATTCCATCTGCTCAACAGCCATTTCC
Organism: uncultured SAR116 cluster alpha proteobacterium; assembly: GCA_902518965.1. Lineage (GTDB taxonomy): Bacteria > Pseudomonadota > Alphaproteobacteria > Puniceispirillales > Puniceispirillaceae > JADHLI01. The sequence goes on along the minus strand of CABYIQ010000007.1, from coordinate 858 downwards.
ACGGTATTACCATCCAACGACGGGTTAATCGGATCCCGAAATAGCATCTGTTCACGCAGCGGATGTGTATTGGTTGGAAAATGAACATCGTTTGTGACGCGCAAAGGCCCATGTTTGATATGACGTTGAATTTCCTGATCAAAATTCAGGTCCCGTGCCTTGAAGTGAGGTGTGGCAGCATTGGCGATATTTGAGGCAAGAATTTCATTGCGCCGTGAGCGCAAATTCAACGCCTGTGCATGAAATTCTAAATAATTGCCGATTTTACTCATCTGCAGACTGCTCGACCATCTATCTCAAAAAGTTTACTTTTTTAACTGTGGAATACACATTTTGGTGTAGAATTTGCAAATAGAGTGCCAAGTTGTTCTGATGGAGAAAAAAATGAAATCAGCAGCCCTATCAAACGGGTCTGGCCCAGGGTCATCTATAGCCTTGTCACCAACCTCTATACGTGTCCGCGATGCCATTATTGAAAAGTTTATCGATAAGTCACTGGATGAGTTAAACAACTTTCTGACATCTGCTTTGGAAACAGAACGTGATGAGAGCAAACGAATCGGTATATTAGCAGCGCGTGTCTATATCTTGCGCACGCGGATCAGCAAAATCATGGAATTCAATCAAAATTCTATGATTCCTTCGATTGATGACATCACGCCTGGTGAATTGGTCAACAAACTGCAGCATTTTGACGAGCCTATTTTAAGCGATGAACACTTGGCTGAAGATAAAAAACATCTTGAAGACTGGAACGAGTTGCTAACCCTTGAGGATGGAGAAATCAATGGGGTGCGTATACCGCGTGGTGTTGCGATCACTGTAGGAAGGGACGATGCAACCCGCCTAATTGAAACC
>CABYIQ010000006.1 GCA_902518965.1 uncultured SAR116 cluster alpha proteobacterium | reverse complement strand
TTCATGCAGTGATATGAAAATGCACGCTGTTAATAAAATAAATTGGGTTCCCTTATATGGCTGCGGTTGCCTCAAAAACACTTACAGGAATCCTGCTTATGGTTGGCTTCTGTATCTTTGGACCAGCTATAGATGTATTTGCTAAGCTGGCTGGAAATTCTGGCATTCCTGTTTTTCAGATTTCAGCATCACGATTTGCCTTTCAGGGTTTATTTCTCCTGCCATTTGCTCTGTATCTAAACCTACTTCGTTGGCCAGAAAGAGCAGAAGTAGGGCTTCATCTATTACGTGGAACACTTATTCTGATTGCTACTAGTTTCTTCTTTGCGGCCCTAAAATACATGCCTATAGCGGATGCCATTTCTATCTTTTTCATTGAACCGTTCATTTTGACCCTGCTGGGCGCGCTTTTCCTCAATGAACCGGTAGGATGGCGCAGAATCCTTGCTTGTCTGATTGGTTTTAGCGGTGCCCTCCTAGTTATTCAACCACAATATGAAACTGTTGGTCTGGCAGCGGCTTTCCCCGTTGGCACAGCAATTTGCTTTGCTTTTTATCTGCTGCTGACACGCAGAATGGCCCAAACCGCTCACCCTATTACCATTCAAATCTTTACAGCATGTGCAGCTTTTATAGTGATTGCGCCTATACTGTTTATCATGCGAAATTCTACACTACCGGAATTGCATCTCATAATAATTGATGGCTATCAGCTGTTTCTTCTTATCGGTGTAGGCATAGCAGCTACTATTGCGCATATGTTTCTCACATTTGCTTTTCGACATGCGGCTGTATCGATACTCGCCCCTCTGCAGTATTTGGAAATTGTTGCAGCGACTATTTTTGGGCTTTTAATTTTTAATGATTTTCCAAATAAGATTACGTTATTGGGTATTGCCATCATTATATGCTCAGGGCTCTACGTTCTGATGCGTGAAAGACGGTTGGAACTTGATAGACAGGCTAAACAAACGCTTGTCTAATAATCCACGAGCCAGCTCAGTCCACTATCGGTATCAGATACAGGTCTGTATTCTGCGCCAATATAACCTTGATACCCAGCTTCATAAAGAGCAGGGATCAGATTGACATAATTTAGCTCACCACGGTTAGGTTCTGCTCTTTCAGGCACGCTAGCAATTTGAACATGCCCAATGAAGGGCAGATGCGCCTTGAACCGATTTAGCACATCACCTTGCAAAATCTGTATGTGATAGAAATCAAACATGATTTTTATCCTATCACTACCAATTGCTGAAATTGTCTTTGTGGCAGCTTCAACAGATTGCAGGTGATATGACGGCGCATCACGATGGTTTAGAGGCTCAATTAAAATTGTAAGGTCTAACGTTTCTGCTATTTGGGCCGCATAACGCAAATTCTCCTGAAATGCGTCGTCAGCTGCTTTGCTCTGATCTGTAACGCCTGCCATAACATGAATGTTGGCACAGCCAATAGCACTGGCATAGCCTACCGCCTCATCAATATAAGCTCTAGCTTCCTCCTCGCGTCCAGGTACAGCAGACAGTCCATTTTCACCTGCAGATAGATCCCCACGTCGGGTATTCAACCCAAGCATTGGCAAACCTGTTTGGTCCAACACAGCTTTTAGCTGTTGAGGGTCACAATCATAAGGCCAATGACATTCCACAGCGGTAAAGCCAGCATTGTGGGCGGCCATGACAGCCTCTGGCAAGGGCCTGTCCGTCCATAAAAACCCAAGATTAGCTGACCATTTTATCATGTTTTTTTCACATTATTGAGTTTTGTTTTAGGCTGCACAGAAGCCAATCTAAGCCTATCACAGGCGATACCAGAGTAAAAATCAACACAAAGGGTTTATTAAACAGGTTTCAATAGTGGCGAGATATAAATTTTGTGTGATAGACTCTCTTAGTTGGGCACAGATAAAGCAGAGCACATGTCCACAGCAGATAGCTGAAGGGAATTATATATGACTGAGAAAAAAGATAAGCTCCGCAGTGCAAGGTGGTTTGCGCCAGATGATTTAAGAGCCTTTGGACATCGTTCACGGGCCATGCAAATGGGCTATGCCCTTGAGGACTGGCAAGGCAAACCTGTAATAGCGATCATTAATAGCTGGTCTGACATTAACCAATGTCATAGCCATTTTAAATCACGTGTAGAAGATGTTAAGCGCGGCGTCCTGCAAGCTGGCGGCTTTCCAATTGAGTTACCAACCCTTTCTCTATCTGAACCTTTTGTGAAGCCAACTACCATGCTTTATCGCAATATGATGGCGATGGAAGTTGAAGAATTATTACGTTCACATCCGGTTGATGGCGCTGTTCTAATGGGTGGGTGTGACAAGACAACACCCGCACTCTTAATGGGAGCAATAAGTGCCGGTCTTCCATCGATTTACCTGCCTGCAGGACCAATGCTGCGCGGCAATTGGCGTGGCCAGAAACTGGGTTCTGGATCTGATGCTTGGAAATATTGGGATGAAAGACGGGCGGGCAAAATCAACGAAAAACAGTGGCAGGAACTAGAAGCAGGTATCGCCCGTTCCTATGGCGTTTGCATGACAATGGGCACAGCCAGTACAATGACCGCAATTGCTGAAGCTTTAGGTGTCTGTTTTTCTGGAAGTTCATCCATTCCAGCCGCAGATTCAAATCATAAGCGCATGTCCGCTGCTTGTGGACGAAGAGCAGTGGAGCTAGTATTGGGCAATATTACTCTTGACCAGCTGATTACTAAATCTTCTGTTGAAAATGCTGTCAAAGCAGCAATGGCTTCAGGTTGCTCGACTAACGCCATAATTCATTTGATTGCAATTGCAAGGCGCGCTGGCGTTGGCCTTGATTTGGATGAATTTGACAGATTGGGAAAGGATATTCCCGTTCTAGCGAACATCAGACCAACAGGTGACACCTATCTGATGGAGGATTTCTATTATGCGGGTGGCTTACCAGCTATGCTGAAGCAAATCGAAAGCAAGCTTGATTTGTCTGTAATGACTGTTGATGGACAGACACTGGGTGAAAATCTGGCTAATGCCGGTGTCTATGATGAGGATGTCATTCGCCCGCTGGATAACCCAGTTTACCATCAAGGCTCTTTAGCAGTTTTGCGCGGTAACCTTACCCCTGATGGTGCTGTCATGAAACCCGCTGCTGCAGAGGCACGCCTGCATAAACATACTGGACCAGCGATTGTCTTTGACAGCTACCCGGAAATGAAAGCAGCTGTAGAAGATGAAACTCTTGATGTGACGGCAGACCATATTATGGTGTTTCGCAACGCCGGACCTGTTGGTGGACCTGGGATGCCTGAATGGGGCATGTTGCCAATTCCTGTGAAACTAGTGAAACAGGGTGTGCGCGATATGCTGCGCATTTCAGATGCCCGCATGAGCGGAACAAGCTACGGCGCATGTATTCTGCACGCCGCACCGGAAGCTGCTATTGGAGGGCCATTGGCATTGGTGAAAAACGGCGATCTAATCGCCGTTGATGTTGCGGCGCGAACTCTTGATCTGCAGGTGGATAAAGCTGAACTTCAAGCCAGAAAACAAGTCTGGCAGCCACCAGAGCAAACAGTAAGCAGAGGTTATCACTGGATGTCTGCACAACATATTCAACAGGCTGACAAAGGCTGTGATTTTGATTTTCTTGAAACCACTTTTGGCAAATCTGCTGGTGAGCCAGATATTTTTTGATAGCGTGCTGGCTGTGTCTACACGATTGGACATTAATTAGGTCAGGCTGCTAATTGAGCAACACATGAGGGTATATCGGATGAAAAAAATCGTTCTAACAGGCGCGGCGGGACGGCTGGGCGGCTATTTGCGCGAACCATTGACAAAAATGTGTGACGAGCTGTTATCAACTGACCTGAAACCCAAACCGAACAAGCTATTTACAGGTGAGAGTTATATCGAAGCAGACCTTGCTGATTATCAGGCGATGGTTGAAATCATTGATGGTGCGGATATGGTGGTTCATTTTGGTGGTCACCCTGACGAATATCCGTTTGAAGATATTCTGCATTCTAATATTGTGGGTTGTTATAATGTCTGGCAGGCCGCACACAATGCAGGCGTCCGCCGTATCGTCTATGCCAGCTCTATACACGCTGTGGGAATGTATCCAAAAACAATCGCCATAGACAGTGATACACCGCATCGGCCTGACAGCTATTATGGGCTGGCCAAGTGTTTTGCAGAAGATATGGCAAAATTATACTGGGATAAGAAGGGCCTTGAAACGGTCTGTTTGCGCATTCTGTCCTGTGCTACTGTTACAAATGCGCGCGCGTTGGGAAGCTGGCTTTCTTACAATGATTTAATCCATTTGGTTGAACGGGCCATTGATACGCCAGTCACAGGATTTTCTGTTATATATGGCGTATCAAACAATGATCGCAGCCCTGTTGATAACTCAAAAGCAAGTTTTCTTGGCTACCGGCCAACTGATAACGCTGAGCAGTTTTCAGAGAAAATACTCGCCGAAGCACCAACACCAGACCCGTCAGACCCTGACCAGATGTGCCATGGCGGCCCTTTTGCGACCACAGACCTAGGAGAAAGTGGTGTGGCAAAACTTGGCCTTGTTGAAAAGGTACGTTAGGCCCTTTTAATCTCTTCAATGTTTTGGCCGATAGCCTGACCAATTAATCTGATATCAGAGGCAATTGTCGCAAAGCTGAAGCCACGAACAAATGCCAACTTAAGATAAGCCGGTGCGCCGCAATGAATACCGGCGCGCTTGCCATGTTTTTGAGCTGCGGCCATGATTGTCCCAATAGCCTCATCTACATCTGGTTCCTGCCGGTCAAGTCCAGGCTTATATCCCATTGAAACCGCAAGGTCAGATGGGCCGACATATACTCCAGTCAGACCATCTGTTGCGCAAATAGCGTCAACATTCGACAGGGCCTCAACCGTTTCAATCATCGCAAGTGATACCAGCGTTTCATTCGCAGCATCATGATACCCTCCTCCATGGACAAGCATGGCCCGAGTTGGCCCTGATGATCTGTATCCTTCTGGAGCATAACGCATAGCTCCGACAAATGCTTGCGCATCTTCTGCTGTGTTCACCATAGGACAGATAATACCCAAAGCTCCACCATCAAGCAGTTTCATGATGATACCCGGCTCATTCCATGGCACACGAGCCATCGGCGTGATGCCAGATGCTGTCATGGCCTGCAGCATGGTCAGCGCCGTTTGATAATCAACCAATCCATGCTGTAAATCTATAGTCAGGCTGTCAAAATCATAACCCGCCATGATTTCGGCTGTTACACTCGACGGTATTGAACACCAGCCATTCAGACCATTTCCGCCAGCCGCCCATTTATCCTGTAATTTTGTTAATTTCATAGATGTCTCCATGGCGTTTAGTCATGTTCAATTATACAGAATAACGCCCTGTTTTTTGTGAACAGTAAAACAATTATGAACTATTTATCATACCACTTTTTTTTCAGCTGCCTATAAATCAATATACAGCCAATACCAACGGCCAAATAGATAAGCGGGGCAATGTCCATATTTAATCTTTCTGTTCAATTTAACTTCGATGTTCCAAGACTGCGTCATTAACGGCAATCTGGCAATGCGCTAAGCGAGAGAACCTATAATCAGCAAACCGGTTATAAGCCAATTGCGCGAAGTGTCTTATGCCAGGCAATCCAACAACCATGCTTAAAAAACGCCAGTAGGGCAGCTCGCGCCAGATTAAAAGAAATGCGTCAACTCCAATATGCAAATGCCCTTCTGAGTCAATGCCATGCAAACGGCGAAGACCATCTGCCTGCGAAATTTTTAATGGTTTCAGAGGTGTGGGGTCGGTCGCTATATCCGACCAACGAAATTTATCCGCTTGTGCAATTTTTTTATAATAATTAATTTCACGCGAACACAGACCACATTTACCATCGTAGAAGATTGTATTCATTATAATGCCATTCTTTTAAAAATTTAATATCGCTGTAAAAAATGTGGCCAAGACGAGACTCGTAAATACGCCACTAATTGAGTCCATCTTGGCGATGAACCGCTGTCACATAATCAATATAGGAAAGTGTTCACATAATGACAGACCCTAACCAGCCAGTTCCAAATTTTATATATAAAATATGCTCACATCACTTATGGCAACAGGCAAAGAAAACGGGTCAGTTTACTGGGGCGCCTGTTGATATTGAAGATGGGTTCATTCATTTTTCGACAGCTGACCAGATGAAGGAAACTGCAGAAAAGCATTTTCATGGCCAGACAGACTTGCAACTGATTCAGATTGATGTCACTGATTTAAATATCGTCTGGGAAGTGTCACGCGGCGGCCAGCTATTTCCGCATCTTTATGACGTCCTGCCTTTATCCGCTGTGGTAAGAGTCTGGGATTTACATCTTGATCAAAACAACAAACACCTGTTCCCTGAGATTGACTGATGTCAGGCATACTGGCCTGCCACCCACCCTGATGACCAAGCCCACTGAAAATTATAGCCACCTAAATGGCCTGTAACATCTATCACCTCACCTACAAAATAAAGCCCTGGACAAGCATGTGTTTCCATTGTCTTTGACGACAGAGCAGATGTATCGACACCTCCAAGCGTCACCTCAGCTGTGCGATAGCCTTCAGAACCAGAAGGGTAAAGCTGCCATTGATGCACGGCAGCATGCAATCTGTCTACCTCAACAGAAGTTAAATCAGCAATACGGCCTGAAACCCCTTCTCTTTCCAGTATCGCTGCAGCTAGACGGCGCGGTAATATTTTGGCCATAACTGTCAGAATATCTGACTTCCCTTGTGATAATTTCAGCTCTTGAAGCTTTTCAGACAAGTGTATGTCTGGCGCAAGATCAATTAAGATCTTTTCTCCAGTCTGCCAGTATGAGCTGATTTGCAACACAGATGGACCAGACAAACCGCGATGAGTGAAAAGCAGCCCTTCTCTGAAACTAGCTGTCGAACAACTTACCATAGCATCAACAGAAAGACCCGTAAGAGCCTTGCAAAAGGTCAATACCGAATCTGAAAATGTCAACGGGACCAGCCCAGCTCTGACATCTGTAACAGGCAAGCCAAACTGACGGGCAAGCCGGTAGCCAAAATCAGTAGCTCCTATTTTCGGAATGGATAATCCGCCTGTGGCCACCACAAGACTGCCTGCTTGAACCTTTTCATGTTCTGTTTGCACAACAAAGTTTTTTTGATCCTTGTGAACAGCTTCCACTTTGACTCCCTGCTGCAACTCCACTCCGGCTGTGAGAATATTATGTTTGAGCAAATCAATGATATGCTGAGCTGTTTCATCACAAAATAGCTGGCCAAGTTTCTTTTCGTGATAAAGAATCTTTGCCTGCTCAACCATATCAATAAAGTCATATTGCGTATATCGGCTGAGTGCTGATTTACAAAAATGCATATTGTCTGAAAGAAATGCAGACGGATCAGTGAATAAATTGGTGAAATTGCACCGACCACCACCAGAGATACGGATTTTTTCCGCAAGCTTGCGGCTATGGTCGAGCAGCAGAACACGCCGCCCTCTTCTGCCCGCCTCACTTGCACACATCAAGCCGGCAGCACCTGCCCCAATCACAACAACATCAACACACTTCATTGTTACTTACACCCAACCGTTCGCATTTCGGCTTATGGAATTGACCCCTGATGTAGCATAAAATAAATTGATGCGGAAATTTCGTCCAATAACTCATCATTGAGGCATGTGCTGATGGCCATAGACAACCCCACTCCAGAACAAATGACCAATATGATTCAGGCAATATTTGCCAAGACTGATGACCTGCTAAATAAAAATAACTTACCCCCTCCAGGCGACCTGATGGGTTTTACTGAATTATTAAGGCTTGTCTTTAATGACGATGATGCAGGCCGAGCCATCTTTAATAGTTTTGATGAAAAGCTATTGGAAACATTATGGGAGATGTATAAAAAACGGCCAGAATACGAACAGAATTAAGTTTAACGTAACGAGTTTAATACGATTCTTTTATGATCAAATCGGAGGCTTTTTCTCCAATCATGAGCGTTGGTGCATTCGTATTTCCTGATGTGATAGTTGGCATAATCGAAGCGTCTACCACACGAAGCCTATCAACTCCTCGAACCTTTAACTTTTCATCAACCACAGATGATTTATCCTTGCCCATTTTGCACGTTCCAACCGGGTGATAAATAGTAGTTGCGGTATCACGTATCCAATTCAGCGTCTTATCATAATCATTTAAATTTACAGATGTCCCTGGTGCAAACTCTTCTGTAATAAGTGATGCAACTGGCTCGACTTGGCAAATCTCCCTGGTAATTTGAATTGCTTTTACCATAATGTCGCAATCTTTTTTTGTTGATAAATAATTTGGGTATATTTTTGGGTAATCTTCAGGATTAGAAGATATGATTTCCAAATGCCCTCGGCTTTCTGGCCTTAACTGACAAACTGAGGCTGTGAAAGCGGAGAATTTATGAGGTCCGTCTTCAACCCTATCAGCGCTAAAAGGCTGAATGTGATACTGAATATCTGGCGTATCTAACGCGTTATCAGTTCTTAAGAAACCAGTACCCAAACTGGCCGCCATTGCCATCGGTCCACTCCTCTTGAAAAAATATTCTACGCCCATACCAATCTTTTTATATAAACTCTGTGTCTCTACATTTATGGTGGACGCATTACATTTATAGACGGGTCTCGCTTGCAGGTGGTCCTGAAGATTTTTACCTACCCCAGGCAAATGAACTAGTGGTTCAATGCCGTGCTTTGACAATTCTTTTTGGTCGCCCAAACCCGAAAGCATAAGCAACTGAGGAGAGCCAATAGCACCTGCGCATAGAATTACTTCTTTTCTTGCTCTAATTTTTTTCCTTTCACCACCCATAATTACTTCAACACCAATTGCGACTTTTTTCTCAATCAATATTTTAGTTGTTTGTACATTTGTGAATATCTCGATGTTTTTATTACCTTTCAGAGGGCTTAAATATGCCTTTGCCGCGCTACAACGCAAACCGTTAGCCATTGTCATTTGAAAGAAACCTACTCCTTCCTGACTTTCTTGATTGTAGTCATCGGTCCATTTATAGCCTTTGTTGACAGCCGCCTCTAACCAAGCCTTTACTATGTCCTTTTCAACTCTATTTTTTGAGACTTGAATAGGGCCTCCTTTTCCTCGAGTTTCGTCAGAAGCGCCTTCCCAATTCTCTGTTTTTTTAAAGTAAGGGAGCACATCATTCCACGCCCAACCCTCGTTTCCTAACTGGCGCCAGTGCTCAAAATCTTCAGGCTGACCTCTTACATAAAGCAATCCATTTATTGAACTGCTGCCTCCCAATGTCTTTCCCCTTGGCCAATTAATAGAACGTCCATTCAAACCGGTATCTGGCTGAGTTTTATAACACCAATCAGTCCTTGGGTTACCCATAGTTTTAAAGTACCCAACAGGAATATGTATCCATGGGAGGTTATCTTTTCCTCCAGCTTCTATAAGGCAGATACTGAAACGGTCATTTGATGCAAGACGATTAGCTACAACACAACCCGCAGAACCAGCTCCAATGACAAGATAATCAAACTCCAATCTTTTCTTCCTTCAACTTAACAGCGCAAAATTTTTTGACGACATTTTCAAGTATTTTAGAAATATTGTTAGAGAATTTATTGTGCGGGAGAGAGCCACAAAAAGTGATTGAACCAACCGAGAAAACACTTCCTCCACCAGGAACCTGAAAATACACCATATCCGCCCGTTTGATATTTATCTCTGGTTCACCAGACACATTTGTCAGATGAGTGAGTTGTTCTTCTGGAACCAGCATGAATTTACCGTCAAGATCGAAAGACTGAGCAAGAATGGTAATGTCCTGGTCACCACCCAATTTACTATCAACCCGGTCTAATTCAAACCCTGCAGCACCCCCTCCACTCAAACCAAAATTACCTAAAATCTTCTCATGAACCCCCTCAAACACCCAATCAAGTTTTTTATCAAAACAGATTCTTTTATATGGCATGCCGACAAAATTCCCTTGCGCTGTAAAACCTACACCTACAAGCTTTTGCGGGGGCCGAGCGTTTCGCCGCCATAACCCTCCATATTTTCCATCAAAAGCATTGTAGTACTCACCAGGTTCTGATGCCCAGGCTCTTATACCATCTTCAGCACGCCTAATTTCCAGCAATGAGGGGTCCTCGAGGTGTCTAGCAATTCGCCAATAGAAACCGTTACCGCCCAAATAAATTAGGTTGCCCCCACTCTCACGATAATTTAGCAATGCATTAAGCATGCTCTCTGTGAAATATTCAGGGTGGCTTCCAGTCATTATGGCTTGGTAATTCTTTATGGCATGAAACCCATCACGATCTAATTCATCATCTGTGATGATGTCATAGTCTATGCCCTTCCTGTGCAGCCAGGTAATCAAATGACTATCAGCTTGAAGATGGCGCAAGCCAGAGCAATCTGTGGAACCAAAGGTTAAAAAACCAGGTCGAAAATTAAAAAGCACCCTTTTATTTGATGCATGACATATTCCTGAGCCATCTAGATGATTATTGTAAGTTGACAAGCCATAATGAGGGAAATGTGATGGATTGTGTGGATAAGCGTTCCATTTTTCTGTTTTTTCAACCCAATCTTTACTAAAATCAGGTCGGGCGTGATTGCCATATATTGTGTAAGTGAACGTTGATATCAAAAGACACAAATCCGCTTTTGGCTTTCCCAATGCCGCACAAACAAAAAATGGAATACAATCATAATGACCTTCAGCTTCTAACCTCATAAAATATGCCCCTGATGGCATGCCTTGAGGGATAACAAGCTCAAAGTCTGCCTCCCAACCAAAGTCATATATGTCATCTTCGTGGAAATAAATTGCAGCATAATGAGAAGGTTCATGTTTCCAACAAAACTCTGTGCCGTTCCACTTCTGACCAGTTACACCTCGAGTTGGTGAATTTTTAAGAACTAGGTCTGGCCCAATCGATGCTTTTACATGCAGCGATTGAATACTTTCTTCAAAATTCCATGCGGCTATCTCATCATCATTTACGATAAATTTTGGAGCCTCTATTTTTCCATTAAAACTTTCACCACTGTTTTCTTGACAACCCGCTATCTGAAAAAATTCATTTTGAGACTGTAACTTCTCAACCAAGCCAAGATCAATTTTGCTTTGTACCGAACCGGTGCAACTTTTGATTTCTGAAGAAATCGTCAACTTGAGTTCGCCATCAGCCAAAACCGAAAAATCTAATTGATACCAAACATGGGTTTTCAAATTAAACGGTGATGAAATGAGTTCTAAATTATTAGAACTAACGTTTAACAATCCATTTTGATCCACAAAAATTTTTAGCAGACCCCAATTAAACAATATCTGTGGTTTTTCGGAAATTAAGGTTGGGTAAAACCAGCTTTTTATTTGCAAAGCTGAAAATTTTTGCGCTTGCAGTTTACCCACTGACCTCGCATATGAGCCAGGATTTATATCTTGTATTCTAGATGGATAACTTGTCTTTGGAAAAAATGTACTAGCGTCTTCTTCAATAATTCCAGGACCGTCTGGATTTGGATCCGCACATATGGATCTAAAAACAGACGCTGTGAAATTTGATTTAGCATAACTAGATACGTAGAACTGTATCTTGTCGCCTTCTCTCACTGATAATTTATCGCTGTAACCAGCCAAAAAAACATCACTCACCAGAGAGTTCCGATCCTAAACAATAAGTAAAGAACTTTAATTGCTAGCTACACCCTTTATTCTTAATCGCATCTGTTTTGTGGCTTTCTCACTGCCATCATGATGTGTGCCAAACCAGATATCTAAGGGCACATCCATATTCCCATAATTACAGTCAAAATATCTGTGATGTAATTGATGATGAAAATCTGCTGAATCTAATATTTTGGTTTTTTTGCTTTTTATTTGCTCAAATCCAGAATGAGTGAAAGCGGGATTCAGAGTTACAACAATTAAATGCAATGTAAATATTATTGGGTCAGTAGGTATAAATAGATGAATTAGAGGAGATGATTGATAAATTATATTTTCTACAGGATGCATTGATATACCAGACCAAGGCCCAGTATTTACATTGCGATGATGTGTTGAATGGACATGTTTGTATAAAAACGGAATATGAAGAAGCCGGTGAATAAAATAAAAATGTGTGCCCCTAATGAGGGGCAGACAGAATATCCAAAGAAAAAACTGAATGGGATTACTCTGAAAAGTTATTGTCTCAACAAATCCATTTGCAACCCCATTCCAATAGATTGCCTCATAAAAAGTCCATACTGTTACGCCACTAAAAACACTCCAAAAAACATTATCGTAAACCTGACTGTTAAATTTAAATTTCTTACTGTTTTTAGCCATTTCTCTTTTTAGGAATTTATACTCATCTCCCTGCACCTTCAGGACATGGAGATATAAATGCAACGTTCCAGCTACGATGAATAGCAAAGCTGTATTGCGCGCAAATAAGTAGGCGATCCAATCGTAGTTAGAATCTTCAATTAGAGACAGACTTGGCGTGAAATGAAGAGTTAAAATAACAGCGGCAATAAGGAAAAGTACGAAGCGTGAAACACTCACCCATCTCGTTATCATCCAACCGCAAATTGAGCCTAATTTTGGTGGAAGATCAAAAAGAGGATTGTATTTTATTGGTTCACTGGGCTGATAGTTCCAACCAGAAGCACTTTTTTCCTCAGTCAAAACAATTTCTCTTTCAAATCACTTGAAGATTATCAAATTTCAATTTTATCCAAAATTACCATATACCAAATCTGGTAACCATGTGATGAGATCAGGGAATAGCGAAACGAATATCAACACGCCTATGTAGGCTAATAGGAATGGCAAAACAGCTATCGATATTTTATCTATCCCCAAGTTGGTTATTCGAGCAGCAACAAAGAGATTTGCACCGACCGGAGGTGTCAAAAATCCAACTTCACAAGAAATTACCATGATTATTCCAAAAACGATTGGGTCAACCCCAAGAGCCATTACAATCGGAAGAAGCAGAGGTGTAAGTAAAATAATCTGAGCTATAGACTCAAGGAACATTCCGGTAATGATTAAAATGACTGAAATAATCATTAACAAAAGGAATGGACTTTCTGTAACCCCCGAAAGCGCCTCACCAATCATGTCAGGGACAGACAGCAAACTCATCAGTTCGCCAAAGGCTTTTGCTGGGCCAACAATAATCAAGACTGCACCAGAGATCATTGCCGTTACTTTCAGGCAAGCAAATATTTTCTTAATGGTCAGTTCTTTATACGCAACACCTCCAATCAATAGCGCATAAAACACAGCAACTGATGCCGCTTCGGTAGGTGTAAACGCACCTGAGTAAATACCACCAAGAATAATAAATGGCGCAAGGATTGCCCATTTGCCGTCGACCAATGTACGCCTAACTTCAGACCACGAAAACTCTGACCCATCACCGACATAATTTCTTTTCTTTGCGATGATGTATACGGTCACCATCAAAAGGGCTGTTGCAACAAAGCCTGGGATAAAACCAGCAAGGAAAAGACGTGGTATCGATTGCTCAGCAACAATTCCGTAAATAATCATTAAGTTACTTGGGGGTATTAGGCTTCCGAGGGCGCCGCCAGCGGCTGCGATGGCTCCACCCATAGCGGGATCCCACTTTTGTTTTATCATCGAAGGGATCATCACAGCACCAATAGCCGCAGTCGTCGCAGGACCTGAGCCAGATAATGCGGCGAAAAACGCACACCCAAGCACAGCAACCAAGCCCAAGCTGCCGGTGTAATTCCCAATCATGGACTGCGCCATATTAACAATTCGTCGAGCCATTCCTCCTTGTTCCATTAGAGAGCCCGCAAAGACAAACAATGGCACAGTTACGAGAGGAAATGGTTCAACGCCTGTGTACATTGATAATGCCACTTGAACCAAATTTAAGTCCATCATGAAGTAGCCAATAGCGGTGCCAATAGCTACTGCAATAGGAATGGGAACAGCCAACACTATCATTAGCACCATAGCGCCAAACATAATTAGTGCTTGTTGTGCTTCGCTCAGATGAAAGATTATGTCCATCAACATATCATGCATGTGGAAGCTCCTCACTTTCACGAGGCTCAAGAATTGGCTCACCATATTTCAGCCAGCGGTAATACACTTGCGCAAGCCTAACGGTCATAAGCCCAAAGCCCAGTATCAAGCACATGTAGGGCCATTTTTGGTCAATGTCTAAAGCAGGTGAGCGGTATTCATCTTTCCAAAAAGAAAGGTCGAGAAGAACACTCTGATAGGTAAGAAAAATACCAAAAAGAAACCAAATAAAGTCACTGAAAATAGTTAAACCCAAAGCAATTTTTTTTGGGAATAACTCAACAAAATTCATCACTCGAATGTGAGCCCGCTCTCTTACAGCCCAAGCGACTGAAATATAAACTGACCACAACATCGCATAAATCGCCAGCTCATCTGACCATGATGTTGGCATGCTGAACACATAACGCATCACTACCTGGAAAAACACCATTGAGGCCATAAACATAACCAATGTGCCAGCCAGCACTTCTTCAAAATGCTTTTCTATAAAATTCCACATGATGACTTCACTCTTAACTCAAATAAAAATCTGGCCCTCTTGTATGAGGGCCAGATTAAAGTTTTTCTTATTTCGCTGCAGCGTAAATTTTTTCCATTATCGCTGTATATTCAGCTCCACGCTCCTTAGCAAACGCTGTGTGAACGGCTTTTGCCTTTTCTACCCAAGGACCAATATCTGGCTGGGTGAATTTCACACCAGTTCCTTCCATCTTCTTTTGAACGATGGACATTCCATAGTTTGTATGGAACCTGGAAGCAGCAGTGGCGATCTTTGCAGCCATTTGCATTGCTTCCATCTGTTCATCATTGAGCTTCTTCATAAACTTGTCGCTCACGAAAAATGGTGGTGCGAGAACAAAATGTCCGGTCATTGCTACGTGCTTTGCAATGTCATGGAACTTTTGTGAGTACTGAACGTCCAATGGCAAATCACCACCATCTACTGTCCCAGTCTGGGTTGCAGTAAGGGCTTCAGACCAAGCAATTGGCACAGGGTCAGAACCGAAAGCCTTATACGTGTCAACCATTACAGTATTCTTTGGCACACGGTATTTCATTTTTGCAAAATCAGCCAAATTGTTGATTGGCTGCTTGGTGTTGTAAATATGTCTGAATGAGAACAAAGGGATTGTTACGAGGTGAACACCAACTTCTTTTGGCATACCACCCCAAATTTCCTGTCCTACGGGGCCATCAGCCACTTTCACTGCATGCTCATAATTTTGAATCATGTATGGAAGAACTAAAAGGTCAATTTTTGGATAAAATGGACCAGCATTATTCTGGGCAATCATTGTTCCATCCAGTGTGCCAAGCTGCAATTTTTTGAACTGCTCTTGCTCGCTTCCCATTTTATGGCAGCAATGAACCTTTACTTTTACTGTCCCACCTGAAAGCGTTTGAAATCTCTCTGCAAACAGATGCATGAAAGTTCCATACGGGTGACCCTCATTTACCGAGTAACCAATATTCATGGTCACATTTTTAGCTTGTGCTGGCGCCGCTAAAAACAACACACTGACAAACAATGAGCTTATAAAAAGCTTTAGCATTCTCATAACTACCTCCCTATTTTTAAGTTTAGTTAAAAAATTACTAATTGATAGTGTTCGATGTAAGTGCTGTTTGGCAAGCCCTAATTGGATTTAAATTGTCAATAATCGACTATGATTTGTTATATCCTGATTAGTAAAAAATTAGGATAAGTTCGAATAAATCGTGACAAGAGCAATAAAGGTCAAAACTATTAGTGCCGCAGTGCGAAAATGAGCACTGCCATGCTGCTTAAAGAAACGCGCACCAATATAGTTGATAAGCAGGTAAACTGGCGCACAAAGCGCGCTAAAATATAAAAGCTCTTGAGTGACTTTTTCTAAAAATATAAGAGAGACTAAATTAAGTGATGACATGGTGCTGAGAGCCATAACTATATTTGCACGAGTGGTTGTGGGGTTGTCAGGCAGTGACATAAGCGCTGTCACCAGAGGTGGCCCACCCATACCTGCAGAGCCCTGGATAAGCCCGCCAACCGTGCCAGACAATGTCATCAATCCCTTTCCCACATCACCCTTGAAGCGCCAGCCCGACGCCAGCAATCCCACAGTCAACAACAGAACAACAGAGATAATCAATTTCATGATTGTTGGTTCTGTTTGTACCAATATCAACGTGCCAATTGGAACGCTAATTACAAGACCGCATAGCATTGGAACAAGTGTTTTTAGATTAGCATCACGAATGTTAGCGGGGACAAGATACATAATTGTTGGAATTTCAATTATCACTAAAATACCAATAGCAAATACAGGTGGTAAAACAATGCTCAATGATGGGACAATTACTAAAGCAGCGCCAAAGCCAAGAAACCCTCGCAGAAAACCTCCAACAGCAATAACAGAGATGCAAAAAATAATCTCTAAAATTTCTAAGCCAAAGAGCATTTCACGCCTAACTTGTTATGTTTAATTTTTCACAATTTTTCTTTTGTTAATCTCAAAAAACGCAAACCCAAAAATAGACGCAAATATCAAACTACCCCCAAATAATGTCCCTAGGCTAATATTTTCACCATATATCAACCAGACCCAAACAGGTCCCAGTGTAAATTCCAGAAGCATTATTAGAGGCACCTCAGCAGCCTTTAATACTTTTGTCGAGAGAACAAGAAGAGACTGCCCAACACCCTGCAAAACACCCCCCCATAAAAAGCATAAAGCAACGTCACTTGCCAACGGCATGCCTTTCCATTGTCCAAATACCAGGCCAACTCCCATGCTAATGATGCCTGTAAAGAAAAGCACTGGGAGCATTTCCACATTCTTATTATGGCGCAGTATCACTGCAAAACATGAAAACGAACAGGCCGTCAAAAAAGCAAATGCAATTCCTAATTTACCTTCAGCGGTTACATCAGCTAGGACAATGAGAATGACGCCGAAACATGCAGATGCCATTGCGACTATTGTAACCTTTGAAATAGTCTCTTTTAAGACCAACCAAGCGAGAACAGCGGTAATGAATGGAGCAGTAGCAATAGTGAATGTGCTGTTTGCTACTGTGGTGTTTGAAAAAGCAAACACATAAAAAGTTTGCGCAGATGTAAAAAAAGCGGCACCCGACAAACCCGAAAAACCAATGCCTTTTGTCGCTTTCACCGCTTTGTTTCTGTAGAAAACCGATATTATCACTATCATTGATAGGGTAAGAGCGAGACCACGAAAGAAAATCACTTCGAAAGCGTCAATAGAATATAAACTTCTAAAGATTAGCCCTGCTGTGCTTACCATGGTTGCAGAAACAACCATCATCTTAATAGCTAGCGCCCTATTTAAATTAATATCTATCAAAACATTTTGTTTTCTAATGAGTTCGTTATTTCAAAATTTTTACACTTTTGCATCCCACAAAACCCTCTAGAAATCACATTTTAGATACTTACTATCCTGACAAACTAGAGCCTTCTGTATGAGTGACTGGACTTCTTTTTCTGGTATTTCTGTCATCAAAGCCTGAGCCATGAATGCTGAATTAGGGTCATGCTCAGCACCAAGTAAAAACCAAATCAATGCAATTCGTCTGTTCTCTTCTACGCCTAACCCCTCATGGTAGCTATTCCCTAGCGCTGTGAAAGCAAATGGGTAACCCTGCTTTGCGGATGCTCTGAATAATTCCAAGGCACGAATGAAGTCTACTTCCGTGCCTTGACCTGTTTGAAAAAGCAAGCCAAGGCTAGCTTGCGCGACCTTATCGCCGGCTTCCGCAAGAGGCATCCATAATTGAATAGCCTCTTCAGGTTTATTTTCTGAAAGCTTTAAAAATCCGTCGTTTAGATCATCTGCCACTGCTTTACAGGTGAATAAGAGAAGCAGAGGAAACAAAATATATTTATGCCATTTCAATGAAATCTTTCCTCTATGAGTTTATTGAGATTAAGAGAACTGATACACTATATTGGAAAAATTTGATAAAACATAGATTGGAAGAAATTCTGTGATAATCGGACGTTCAGCAAAAAAAATTGAAGAGTGGCTGATTGCAGGCTTCCAGAAAATGATTTCACCTAAGTCAATCAAAGACACTATTTATGGGACCGTTATTGCATTAGGTGTCCTTTTTTGTCTTCTTTTCATCTTTGAACAATATCTGCGATGAATTTTATTAAGAGTTTTTCGCATCATCAGACATCAAATATTTCATAATTGCTGTCTGGTCGAGAGAACCCATCCCTCTTTCTTTTGCCCCTTCAAAAGTTTTTCGTGCCAACCTACCAAATTTAGGTACAGCATCGTGGCCCTCTGCTAATTCAATTGCCATCGTTAAATCTTTTATCGCCATAAAAATCGGGAAGTCCGGTTTTAAATCCCCGGACAACACCTTCTTCGGGTAGTTTGTATTCAATTGTCCTAGGCCTGCAGCAGTTGTACTCATCAAATCAGCCATTAAACCAACATCGAGGCCTACAGAATTAGCCAGTGATAGCGTCTCCCCAGTTACAACGTTATTTATCATCGCCATGTAATTATTTACCAATTTTGCCTTAAGGCCACATCCGGTTTCACCAACATGAATAATTGTATTTCCGACTGCATTGAAAATGCCGTTTAATTCTTTGACATGCTGTTCTTTTCCACCAACCATAACCAGTAACTGACCAGTAAGCGCTTCTCTAGGTGTCCTTCCAACAGGCGCATCTACAAATTTATGGCCTAGTTTTTCTATTTTTTTTGCTATTTTCATTGTCTTGTCATAAGAGCCGGTAGACATATCTACCACTAAACTATTTGGAACAGCCGAAGCTAGAGCTCCCTCTTCACCGAATAAAACATTCTCAACAATGTCACTGTTCGGAAGAACTGTAATAATGACATTCCTATTTAAGGCAGCCTTGGATGGGCTTGTTGACGCCAGCGTTGCAATATCTTGAAAATCAACGAGTGCGTCACTGCTCTCATCACAAACAGCAACATCAAAACCTGCATTTATAATATTTTTGGCCATGGGTGCGCCCATAACACCAATTCCAACTATTAGAATTTTTTGTGTCATAACTGCTTTCCAAAAATCAAAATAGATAAATTACATAACCCATTTTTCTTATCAATCAGGCAATCTTCCATATGGCATGTAACCACCGGCTAAAGTAATACCGCAATCAACAACCACCGCAGAGCCAGTAACTGCGCTTGATGCGTCCGACAAAAGAAACATAACGACGTTCGAAATTTCATGCGGCTCTGCCAGTCTACCGAGAGGTGTCATTTCGATTATGGGCGATAAATCACGACCCGCTGCCTCTTGTTTTCTTATGAATGGAGTATCTACCCAACCAGGACAAATAGCATTCACTCGAATATTTTTTTTGCCCCACTGCACAGCTAAAGATTGCGTTAAATTAATAATTCCTGCTTTTGCGGCGCCATAGCCAAGAACTGGACCTGGCCTTATTGCTAGAACTGAAGATAGAGTGACTATAGAGCCACCTCCATGTTGAAGCATTTTCTTTCCCAATAACTTACAAGTTAAAAAGGTGCCATTAAGGTGATTTCTTAGCACCCTGTCGAAATTTTCTAATGGAGCCTCAACTATTGGCTCTCGTGTTGGCATCACCCCCGCACAACAAACAGCACCATTAAAATTAGGCATATCAGAACTTAACTTTGATATTGCCTCATTCATCGAACTTTCAGATTCAACATTTCCGGCTGCAAAAAAAGCTTTATCACCTAATTTTTCGCAAATGGTGCGCCCAGCATCTTCATCTATGTCAATTACGCCAACATAGGCACCCTGTTCAATCGCTGCACCGCAAACTGCTGCTCCAATACCGCTTGCTCCTCCAGTCACAACAATTGATTTTCGCGAAACATCAATCATACTTTTGCTCCTAATTATTTAGTGATTGCACCACATTGATCTGAAGAAAACAAATCTTTGTTGATTGAAATATTTCAGATGGCGTTTACTCTTTGAAGTGAAACAAGAGCATGTGACTTTCACATTTTAGTCTGGAGCAATTAAAAGACAATTAAATGAGCAATCAGAAAATTCAACATCACGAAGCTTTGATTATAGGTGCTGGCTTTTCTGGCCTTTATCAGCTCTATTGTTTGCGAGACCAACTTAATTTGGACGCAAAAATAATCGAGGCGGCTGACGGGGTTGGAGGAACTTGGTATTGGAACCGATATCCAGGGGCTAGATGTGACTCAGAAAGTCACACCTACTGTTATTACTTCAATGATGAAATTTTAAAGGAATGGAAGTGGTCAGAAAGATATCCTGCCCAAGAAGAAATTCAAAATTATCTCAATTACTGCGCTGATAAGTTAAGCCTAAAAAAAGACATTTATTTCAATGAACGAATTTGTTCTTGTTTTTGGGACGAACATAAAGAGATTTGGAGTCTAACCTCTGAGTCCGGAAAAATTTATTCATCCAAATTCTTGATTACTGCTGTAGGTTGCTTGTCATCCACGAACAAGCCTGAAATTTCTCAATTATCTGCATTTGAAGGGGAAATTTATTACACTGGAGAGTGGCCACATAAAAAAATTGAATTTCGAAATAAGTCAGTTGCAGTAATTGGCACTGGCTCTTCGGGAATACAAGCAATCCCAGTGATTGCTGAGGAGGCAAAACAACTCTTTGTATTGCAGCGCACACCAAATTTCAGCGTGCCTGCTAGAAACCACAAATTAGAGGAAAGCTTTCATTCTGAATTTATATCTAAAATTGAAATGTGGCGGGAAAAGATGTTCGATTCCCGCCACGGTCACCCATGGAAAGCACCACCACGAAAACTTTGTGAAACAGACGAGAGAGAGCGTTCAGCAATTCTTGAGAATAATTGGGAAAAAGGAGGGTTACGTTTTAGGGAAAGCTTTGATGATATAATCCTAGATGAATACTCAAATGAAATAATATCAGAGTTCATCCGCAAAAAAATATATGAAATTGTAGAAGATGCGGAAACTGCCAAAAGTCTCTCTCCTGTTGACCATCCCTTTGGAACAAAAAGACCACCCATAGACACAAACTATTTTGAAACTTTTAACCGAAACAATGTCGAACTCATAAATTTGAAAAATAGTCCAATTAAGTCGTGTGATAAAAATGAAATTATTCTAGAGGATGGGAAAAAAATTAGCGTTGATATTCTTGTTTTCGCAACCGGTTTTGATGCTATGACCGGCTCGTTGCAAAAATTGGGTCTAATTGGCAAGAATGGTATTAGACTTGAGGACTTTTGGCGCAGCGGTCCTCAAACTTATTTAGGTTTAGCAATTCCTAATTTTCCAAATCTTTTTACAATAACTGGACCAGGGAGCCCATCTGTTCTCACGAACATGCCAAGATCAATCGAACAGCATGTAGATTGGATAACTCAGTTTCTGAGATATTTAATGAACTCCAATATGACGAAAGTGGAGGCCAAAGCAATTGATGCAGAGAATTGGACAGAATATGTAACTGAAATAGCCAATAAAACACTCATGCCCAAAGCAGGTCACTCTTGGTATCTAGGAGCAAATATACCAGGAAAACCAAGAGTTTTCATGCCTTATGCTAACGGTTTAAACAATTATCGTGACGAGTGCGAAACTGTTGCAGCTGGCGGATATACTGGCTTTAAAATAAGCTCTTAAAAGTCAATAGAAGAAGTATTTTGGGACAGGGTATGCAAATTAACCAAACAACTTTCGACTACATCATAGTAGGTGCTGGAACTGCAGGATGTATTCTTGCTAACCGCCTTAGTGCATGCGGAAAGCAAAGCGTTTTAGTTTTAGAAGCTGGCGGACGTGACTGGCACCCAATTCTGTATATTCCGGCTGGTTTCATGAAAACACTGGTTAACCCAAATTTTAACTGGATGTATGAGAGCAGTCCCTCAGAGGGAACCAACGGTCGCATCATCCCAGCACCCAGAGGAAAAGTGCTGGGCGGCTCAAGTTCAATTAATGGCATGGGCTTTAATCGTGGGCAAAAAATGGATTTTGATGTGTGGGCTCAAATGGGGAATTCAGGATGGTCATACGATGACATACTCCCATATTTTAAGCGCTTTGAAAGCTATGTTTCAAAAGAAGACCAGAGTTATCGGGGGACCACTGGAGAGGTCACAATTAGTGACTTAAATTGGAATGATACACTTTGCGAAGCCTTTATGCATGGAGCAGAAAGCTTAGGAATAAAGAGAAACCCTGACTACAATGGGGCAGACCAGGAGGGTATATCCTACCTTCAAAGAACAGTAAAAGGAAGGACGAGGATGAGCGCATCTCGAGCCTTCCTAAATCCTGCACGGAAAAGACAAAACCTTGAAATCCTAACTCACGCACATGTAACACAGATTATATTTAACAAACAAAAGGCAATTGGAATATCTTGCGTGGTCGGCAAAAGCACGGAAGCAGAAAAAACAATTTATGCAAATAAAGAAATAATTTTATCAGCAGGAGCAATTAACTCACCTCAGTTACTGCAATTATCCGGTGTTGGTTGTTCAAAATTGCTTCAAAAAATTGGTAGCAAGGTTAAACATGAACTGCCAGGTGTTGGTGAAAACTTAAGGGACCATTATGCAACACGCCTTACCTGCCGCGTGAAAGGTGTGAACACAATTAACAACCGGGCCAGAGGCTTACCTCTTTTAGGGGAAATATTTAAATACTTTATTGGAAGACGTTCAATTTTAGAACTTGGTCCTACCGCGATTTTTTGTTTCCTGCGATCTGATAAAAATCTAGACCAACCTGACATTCAAATTAACTTCACCCCTGGGACCCATCAACATGGCATGCAATCTACCTTGGAAAGAGATGCGGGTTTTACTCTAGCTACGTGGCAACACAGGCCAGAAAGTTTCGGCTATGTTAGAGCAAAAAACACTGACCCATTTAATAATCCAGAAATTCAGCCAAACTATCTTCAAGCAGAAATTGACCAGAGAGTTATAGTAGAGGCAATAAAAATTTGTCGGGGGCTGACGCAGACCAACGCTCTCAAACCATATTTTGTAGAGGAGACCTATCCTGGAATGCACTGTGTTTCAGACGATGACCTTTTAAACTCAGCTCGTGAGATCGGTCAGTCGATATATCATTTAATGGGCACCTGCCAAATGGGCCCAAAAACCAATCGAATGTCAGTTGTTGACCATCAATTAAAAGTGCATGGTATTCAGAACTTACGTGTTATAGACGCTTCAATCATGCCAACAATGGTGTCAGCGAACTTAAACGCTGCCGTTATGATGATTGCGGAGAAAGGCGCTGACCTGATTTTAGAAAGAAATTGAAAATCTAAATAAAATCTGATCTTTTCTTGCATAATATTCAAAACGCAAAACGATTTAAAGAACTCTGAATTCTTCAATCCGCTTAAAATCAAACTCAATTCCTAAACCATAGCCTTTTCCTAATTCCATAGAACCTGATGATTCATCTAACATAGGGTCAACAATTAATGAACGAAGTGGATTATTATTGAAATCAACTTCAAGCATTCCATTCCCATCCACTGCTGCTAAAGCATGAGCCGAAGCAACTAAGCCAACACCGCCTCCAAGATAATGAGGGCAATAACTTTTTCGAGAAGATAATATTTTTTGAGCTACAGGAATGGTTTTTGTTAATCCTCCCCATTTAGCTAAATCTGGCTGAATCACGTCTAAAACGCCTTCAGAAAGCAAGCTGTTAAACCCCAGCACTCCCATGACATTCTCACCGCCAGCAAGGGGCGTTGTACCAGTCTCATGTAATTTTCTCCATTCATCGCTGGGGCGATCAACTGGTATTGGTTCCTCCAACCATGATAAATTGTATTCTGAAATTTCATCCATCATTTGCAAGGCTTCATTGACATCCCAAGCTTGGTTAGCGTCAGTCATGAGCTTTTCATTTTCACCTAAAAGTGTTTTGAGAGACTTTATATTTTGAATGTCTTTCTTCCTATCAAAACCTATCTTTAGCTTGAGAGCTTTAAACCCTTTGTCTAACGCACTTTCAGCCATTTTTTCAGCGCCCTTTGGATTTATTCCGCTCGCGTAAATAGGTACCTCACTTTTTTTTCCACCATAGAATTCCCATAAAGGCTTTGATAACTTCCGAGCAAAAAGGTCATTCAGAGCTATATCAATGCCTGCGATGCTTTGAGCCAGTGGACCGAATTCTCCAGTCTGAAGTCCCAAAACCCACGTTTTTTTTGTCAAGTAATCAAAAGCATCTTCTGGGCTTTCAAATGTTTGAGATGAGAGTAATGGTGAGAAAATGCTGTTAACCAGATTAGCGCGATGTTCTGCTCCAACCGCAGGAAAATTACACCAAATTTCACCAATCCCAGTAACACCCTCGTCGTCAAATAGCTTAACTAAAACCATCGGACGGTCGCGCATGATTCCAAAAGATGTCTGAACGGGAGTTTTAAGAGGATATCTGTAAACAGCTGTTTCCAAGCTTCGTATCTTTATCATTCACCGCACCTTTGTTTCAAAAGTTTATATTTCTAGACGAAATATCTTTACTTCTTTGTTGTCACTGCATTCACCCCAAATTGTGTTTTGGGGTCTTTGACTGGCCGAGTAGGCAACCCGTAATGTCTTGAGCGTTCGAAGATTGGAAGGCCAGATGCGAGCATTGAATTTAGAAACCAAACCATTGCATTCGTTACTTCAAGAGGCCTTTCACGTGTCACAAAATGCCCAGAGTCCAGAACTAAAATCGCCTCAAGCCCTGGCAAATATTCATCCATACCAATACAATATTCAATTGGTTGACGAGGATCATGCTCACCATGAATATACAAAATTGGCATTTTAAATTTTGAAAGGTCAACCGGCTCACTTTTTCGAATATCACGAAAATATCGAGGAACGGCATCCCCTGTTCCTGGTTCAGAAAACTCCAAAATTATTTCTTCCAGTTCAGCACCTGAAGGCACAAGGTCGGGCTTGCAGGAGCTCTCAAACCAAACTCTCACGTAAGCTTCTGCTTTATTCATTAGTTTTGCAGCCTCCTCTACATTCTCAGCATTCCACTGATGATGGAGAGAATTACGAGGGTCATATTCATGCAGAGACAGACAACAACGAATATATCGCAACACACGATCCGGTGCTTGATTTATTATATTATCCGAGATGGCAACACCCCAATCATGTCCAGCCAAATGAAAATTACTTACTTCAATATGATTGAGGAGTTTGATTATTTCTGAGGCTACCGCTGTCATAGAATAATCACCGTCCTCTTTACTAGACTTACCATAGCCTTTTAAGTCGATAGCTATTACGCGAAATTGTTTTGATAAACTTGGGATTTGATGTTTCCAACACTGCCAACTCTCTGGAATTCCGTGCAGAAGAACAATCGGTGTGCCCTCACCTTGCTCGACCCAGTGCCATTTAATCCCGTCTACATCCAAATAATGATGTGAAACGTTAATTTCGTTCATTACCCACTCCAATAGCATTTTTTGAGGTTTGCAACGTTTAACTCTTCCCTTTGATAGTACCTTTTGTTTGTAGATTGACAAATTAATTGAGGAAAGGTGTTCTGGATGATTCAAGGATTTAGAATATCAGCTTTTGGAAGGACTTCATAATTTCCACAAATTCTCAAAAAGGAATAAGATTTATGGTCGTTGCCATGGTCTGCTTTGCAGTTCAAGATGGTCTTTCACGACACTTAGCAGAGAACTATAATGTCATTACAACAGTGGCAATTAGATATGCATTTTTCATAGTGTTTGTTCTTTTTTACGGGCACTTTGTAATTGGCAGCCTAGAGAGAATGGCATCCACAAAAAATGCGCCATTACAGATCATTCGCGGACTTATTTTAGCACTTATGAGTTCGCTCGCAATTATGAGTACCGTTAGGAACGGTCTTGTGAATTTCCATTCAATATTCGCAAGCTATCCATTAATTATATTGGCGCTCTCGGCACCACTGTTATCTGAACATGTAAGCTGGCGTCAGTGGATTGCAGTTATAGTGGGCTTTATTGGCGTTATTTTTATTCTAAGACCTGACGCAAATCTTGTTAATTCAGGAAGTATTCTTGCAATTTCAGCAGCGGTCTTAATGGCAATTTATGGAATACTTACACGTTTTGCATCAAAAACTGACGATTCTCATACAAGTCTTTTTTGGGCAGCAACCGTTGGGGGTTCTGCGATGCTTTTCCTATTAGTATTTTTTTTCGACCTTCCAAAAGGTAGCGACTGGTTTTGGATGGGAGCTTTGTGCGTAGTAGGTGCGTTTGGACATTTTTTATTGATCAAAGCTTTATCAACAGTTGAAGCCGCCACTATCCAGCCATTTGCTTATTTACAATTACTTTTTGCATCTTCAATCGGTATTTTTTTCTTTAAGGACGAGTTTAACTTCATAATTTTCATAGGCTGTGCATTGATTGTTGGAGCAGGACTTGTTTCTTTCAGAATAACCAGTAAGGTCTCTAAAAATTAGAACCAAAGCCTGAACTATAACGCTGAAATTGTTTGATAATGCCATTGTATTGTTTCTCTGTTTCATAGACACTTCATTTGTAGAAAGACTGGAAATAGGCAATGCATCAGACAAACGTTCAAAGTTTCACTCATATAATAATAGGCGCTGGTTCAGCAGGGTGTCTTCTTGCAAATCGGCTGAGCGCAAGACCAAACAACCGTATTTTACTCATTGAGGCAGGCGGATGGGATAACGGTTTCTGGCTGAAGCTGCCCGTTGGTTATTATAAAACAATGAACAACCCAAATGTATCAAGGCATTTTGCAACAGAACCAAGTACAGGCTTTGACGGGCGGGTTGTTAATTGGCCACGTGGACGTGTGATTGGCGGCTCAAGCAGCATTAATGGACTAATATTTATTCGTGGGCAACATGAAAATTTTAATGATTGGGCGTCCCTCGGCAATAAAGGATGGTCATATCAAGAAGTACTTCCATATTTTAGAAAATTAGAATGCTATAAGGGACCTCCTTCGCAATTTCATGGACAACACGGAGAACTCCAAGTCTCCCAATTGCGAAATCAACACCCACATTGCGAAGCGTGGCTTGAGGCGGCAAATGAGTACGGTCTCCCCTCAAACCCAGATTTCAATGCAGAAACTACCGAAGGTGTAGGGGGATATCATCTTTCCATTGGCTCAAGGTGGCGAAGCAGTTCTGCAAGCGCCTTTTTAAATCCAATCAAAAACAGAGAAAACCTCACCATATTTACAAATACAATGGTAACAAAAATTCTTTTCAAGAACAAAAGAGCAATTGGTGTTCAACTATCAAGAGAAGGTGTCGTCTCTGAGGTTTTCACCGAAGCTGAAATAATACTATCGGCAGGTTCAATACAGTCTCCTCAAATTTTACAACTATCTGGAATTGGTCCGGGAAAACTGCTCAAAAACTTCGAGATTGATGTGGTATCAAACAGTAATGGAGTGGGAAAAAACCTTCAAGACCATTATCAGATGAGAACGATTGTAAGAATGCGGTCGAAAAAATCTCTGAATAATCAGATAAGGAATCCCTTTTCTCTTATAAAGATGGGCTTGGATTGGGCAATGAACGGAAAAGGAGCACTCACTGTGGGAGCAGGTCAGGTTGGCGGGGCAATGCGAACAAAGTTTGCCCCTGACCAAAAGCCTGACCTTCAGCTGTTTATAATGCCATTGTCTGTAGACAAGCCGGGCGAGCCACTGCACAAATATTCAGGTTTTACCAGTGCGATATGGCAATGTCATCCAAGCTCTCGTGGAAAAATCGAAATTACCTCTCCAGACCCAAATGATAGTCCAAGAATTGAGCCTAATTATCTTTGTGAAGAGCTTGACCAAAAAACCATGATTGAGGGTATAAAAATTCTCCGAGAGATTTATTTACAACCTAAATTCCGAGACCTCTGGGAAGAAGAAGTTGTGCCTGGAATTGATGTAAAGAGTGATAAAGAAATTTTGAGAGCCATTCGCCAAGGTGGTGGTACCGTATATCATCCAGTTGGAACCTGTAAGATGGGTGTAGATAAGGAGTCAGTTGTCTCTCCTGACTTACGTGTGCATGGTGTGGATGGCTTAAGGGTTGTAGATGCGTCTATTATGCCCTTAATTACATCTGCAAATACTAATGCACCAACACTTATGATTGCTGAAAAAGCAGCAGACTTAATCCTTAGGGATTGCTGATTTAAATTATTGAGACTGAATTTTATAGGAGAACAAGATGTCTTACCCCCAATTACAAATGCTCATTGCTGGTGAATGGACCAATGGCACATCGGGTGTCACTGAAAACGTTATTTGTCCTGCAGATGGAACTGTTCTTGGCGAATTACCTCATGCAAGCAAAGAGGATTTAGATGATGCGCTGAATAGCAGCCTTGAGGGCTTTAACAAGTGGCGCAGTGAGACGCCCCTGAACCGCCAGTCTATCTTGGAAAAAGCAGCGAAAATATTAGAGCGCGAATTTGACAAGAATTCTGAAAACCTGACCCGTGAAATGGGTAAGCCGCTAGCCGAAGCCAAGATAGAGATGCAAGTAGCAATTGATTTGTTACGATGGTACGGCGAAGAGGGAAAACGTGTCTATGGACGCATTATTCCCTCAAGAATTCCAAATATGGAACACGAGGCCAGAAAAGTGCCTGTGGGGCCGGTTCTAGCATTTGTTGCATGGAATTTTCCTGCTACCAACGTGATGAGAAAGGTTGCTGGGGCATTAGCAGCTGGATGCTCAATTACGATCAAACCCAGTGAAGAGACCCCAGCAACAGCAATAGCGATTGGTAAAGCACTGATGGAAGCTGGCTTGCCAGCCGGAGTTTTAAATATAGTATTTGGTGTACCCTCTGAAGTATCAGAGCACTTGCTCTCTTCTCCAATTCCACGAAAACTCAGCTTCACTGGCAGTGTGCCCGTAGGAATTCATCTGCAAAAACTGGCAGCACAAAATCTGATTAGGTGTACGATGGAACTCGGAGGACATTCGCCTGTGATGATTTTCAAAGACGCAGATATTGAAGCTGCTGTAAAACATTGTGCAGCAGGCAAATTTCGAAATGCTGGCCAAGTGTGTATTTCACCAACAAGATTTTTTATTGAGGAGCCAGTTTATGATGAATTCATTAAATCATTCAAAAGTCATGTTGAAGCAATAAACGTTGGAGACGGACTTGACTCAAAGTCAACTATGGGACCATTAGTGGCAGACCGACGATTAGAAGTAATGGAAGACTTCATATCTGATGCGGTTTCAAGCGGAGGGGAAGTAATTTCTGGAGGTGGAAGAGGTCAAAGCCCGGGCTCATTCTTTGAACCTACTCTGATCAGAGATGTTCCTGATACTGCAAAAATCATGATTGAAGAGCCATTTGGCCCAGTGGCTCCCAGCGCATCATTTTCATCTATCGATGAAATTATAGAAAGAGCAAATTCTTTGCCCTTTGGCCTCGCATCATATGCATTTACTAGCAATCCAAGAACTAGTCAGATATTAAAATCAGAAATTGAATCTGGAATGCTTGCAATAAATTCTATGCACATTCATTCAGTCGAAACGCCATTCGGCGGGCTAAAGCACAGTGGATATGGTTATGAGGGAAGCATCGAAGGACTAGAAGCTTTTCTGGTAACAAAATATTCTAGTGAGATATACACTTAAACTGTTGCGTCAAATCAATGTAAGGTAATTCGAATGCCTAGCCTTTTCTTAGGCTAGGCAACTTTTTATAGAAGCTAGCGCTATTGAAGTATCTCAAACAGAAATTCATGCGCTATCTGTAAACGTAGATTGGACTTGTCCAAGCTAAGGTACCGTCTTCCTGAGTGAGCCTCACAAAGATAGGATTGTCACCTTTTGAATTCAGTTCTACAGGATATTTCACTTGCATTGTTTTATGAGGATTTTCGGTTGGTAGTCTGAAAACCTTCAAGTATCTTGGCAAAACACCGCTATTGTCAAAAATTTCATCCTCATATCCTATGTCTTCAATTGGAATGCCAGCCTTAACAAGGGGTGTCTCGATTTTTAGTGTGCCACTATAAGGATCAGCTAATATCATATCAAAACCACCGATGTTGCCAGTGGTTAGTGCCCTCCATGTCAATTCATTAGGGGAAGACTGAATGAGACTTTTGTCCTTATTGAAGAAATTTATAGCCTTGGATGAAACTACCTCATTATCTGATAAATAAGCTGAACCATCCCAAATTACCTGTCTAAAACGCCCCCGATACTCCGCACCCTCCCAGATAATCCTTATTCTGTTTCCTAATTCGTCCTGTTTATAGGGCTTTATTGTTTCGAGTTTCTCAAGACCATTGAATATGTCTATTCGCTCAATAGGTGCGCTGCACTTAACCTCAATATTTAACTCCATTTGTCCGTTGGGTAGATGAACTATGTCTCCCATTAGAGCACTATTTGACCCAGTGCTATTTGAGGAAAATAGCTTCGGATCATCGTTATATATTTGGCCAGATTCAGAAAATTTAGCTGTCACATTTATTAGTGGCCGACCATGCTCTCCCCCAGTGGTCGCATAATGCCGACGTTTACGAATGCAATCTAAAATCGACTCTCTGGCCAGTTCATTGACTAGAAAGCAAGTTAAACCGCCAACCGCACCAAACAAAGCAGCTCCAGGATAACTAGCTCCCGGCCTTCCCTTATGACCATCTGAATTCGCCACAATCCCGACCCGATAACCAAGACGAAAAGCATCTTGAATTAACCACTCAAAAGTACCCCAACTAGAGTGTATTTCCATCGACTTTTCAAAACGTCCGTCATGGGCTAATTCAATATCTGCGTAGCGTCCTCCACAATGAGCATAGACCACAACATCCGACTCATCATTTTCTGCAAAAGCAGAGAACAATTCTGTAGCTGAATTACAGTCAGTAGATATATCCGAATGGTCACTCACTAGTGCGTGTGACGAGCGACGAAGAGTTCGGCCTTCAGTAGGGAAATATATGTTTCGGTCTCCACCAAGGCCTGTGTTTCCTGACCATTCATATCCTGGAATCGCAATAAACTTTCCATCTTGATTGAACTTTTTACAAAGCTCATCAAGATGTTTCCAAAAATCAGTAGTGATTTGGAAATCATTTCCCTGATGTCCAGAAACATCAACAAAAGCCAGATCGCGGGCAAATTTGAAATAAGCTTCCGCAGAATTGGTGCCTATGGTCTCCTCTGATTGTCCGTGCAAATCACCCCAAAAATGTCTGGATTGCGGTTTTTCTTCAATTCTTATTGGATTTGTTTCAAAAGCAATATTGTTCTCATCATTCGTAAATTTAACAGTGAAATCTTCTGCCGTCTGAACCCTCAGGTCTGACAATGTCGCCGTGAACTCTCCGGATTTAAGTGTCACCTTCTTGGGAAGGCCCTTAATTTTACAAGCCGACACTACATCAAATTCATAATCGCACAAGTTAGTAGGGTTTCCCCATTTATCTTCACCTTTTATTTTGATCTGAAATGGCTCACCTACTGCCCTGATCGTTGGTCCAATTGCTAAAAATCTTTCTGCAGGCCCTGGAACAATTTTGATAGTAGGTTGTTCGGGCATGGGTTGATAGCAATAGGTAGCAATAGGGTCGACCAACGTGTGAAATTCATAACTTTCCTCGCAAAAAGTTTGAAGTCGCATTCCCGGCGACCCCTTCGATTTATCGCCGAATTTTACAGTTATTGTATCACCCTCTTTGAGGAAACCGCGAACAACTTTTATATATAAAGTCCGATCCCAGGGCCTAACATTGCCCTTTGGATCATAGTGATAATTCAAGACAGCATTATTTGAAGCAACGATGGTTGTATAATTTGGTCCTGTTGGATTCTCAAATTGCGGCCTTGTTTGGTCACTAGCAAACCTGAAACAAATCCTCATAGAGCCAGAGTCATCAATACCAAATTTCCCCGCTGTGTAAACCAGTGTAAACGTTTGATAGCTTCCAGCTTCAAATGAACCGGATGGACTAATTGAAACTAAACCTAATTCTTCAGAAGGAATGGGATATGCAACTGGACTGCTTTTTTCTCCTCCTACACCTCCTCCAGAATGAATGTCATCACGGCTTCCTAAAGGAATCTCAGTCATTTTAAAATCTCTAATTTTTCGGGCTTGTTCTAAATCAAAAGAATAATTAAGTCGCTTGTTTCACGGATTAATAAGACTATACCAGACACAAATATTAGCCAAACCAATAATCTGCGAAACTGATTATCTGTTAGTTTTTTAAATGTGAATATCCCAAGCTGTGAACCAAAAACTGAAAACGGGATCGAAATGAAAAACGCAAATAAAAATTGATCATGAATTGGGTTTTTATAAAGCGAGCACAAGAGAACAATGCCAAGAATGATCACATTAAAAGGTTGCAATAGGGCCCGCTGTTCATATTTATTCCAGCCATGAAGAGAACTCCAAATAGTCGGCAACGCTCCAGATAAGCCTGCAACTGAACCCAAAACACCTCCAGCGAATCCAGTTAACATATCACCAAAATTATTGTCCGTAGCCATTCTTGGAAAATTTGGCCTAAAAGCAAAGAATACCCCAAAGAATAAAAGTAATGTGCCAACCAAGACCTTCAAAAATTGGGCATTTATGCTCTCAAGGAACAAAAACCCTAGGGGTAATCCCACAAAAGCTGGAGCTAAAAATCTAATTAACCGCGGCCAATTTAAATTTTGCTTTATAGCTACAACGCCTTGAATTCCGCTTACAAGAGATAGCGCTACAACCAATAACACTGATGCCTTTGGAGGTAACACTAGAAGCCACCAACCTAGTGCGAACAGACCTGTGCCAAAACCAGCAATACCATTCACAAAGCCACCAACAGAAGCCCCAATTGCTACAAAAGCAATAAATTGAAGTTCAAACATTCATTGACCTAGGATTGGCAACCACACTTATTTAACACAGAACAAAATGGCTTTTAGTACTCATGAAGTTAGTAAAGGACATTTTAAATTAGTTCATCTGAGCGGTTGTCTGTTTCACCATAACGCTTAAGAGTAGCGGGCTTCGTTCCTTCATATAGTTTTCCAATACCCTCTGCAATTTTCCTGTTTTCACGTTCAAATAATGAATTTCCTAGCAAATCACTCTCGACCATAAAGGGGCCCATTTGTTTTACATCGATCACCCACATTGCCTGCGCCAAACCAAGTTCAGAATGCCAATAGACACCAGAAACTTTTTCTACCCCACGGCCTAAAAGTGCTCCTGTTCCATATCCAACTGTTGTCAGGTAGATTGCGCCATTAGGAACAAAATGCTTTTTATAGTCCTCTGCACTCATTCCCCCTTTTCCGATGATCAGCTTCGCACCAGATTGAGACAACCACTGACCAATCCATTTGGAAAACCTAAATGATGCAGTTGCGGTGACTGACCCCAAGTTAAAACTTCCATCCGAATTCATAGAGGCCGCCGGTGAGCAATGAAAATTTGCAGCACTCTGATGAGGCAAATCCACAGGCAGATTGGCTTTTTCCTCTAACGCACGTTTGTAAACGCCTTCTCGAGCTGTGTATATTGTGCCATCAAGATATACGACATCGCCCAAGCGAAGCTCAGTCAACTCTTCCTTCTTCGGGTTTGTGCTTAATGTTAACCGGCGTGGCTTTGCCATTCTGGGCTCTCCTGCCAATCCACAGTTTCTCTTCTTTGATACGGAGTATACCACTCAGGATCTGTGCGATACACAACCTCTCCATTAGGAAATATTCGCGCAACTGCTCTACGTGACGATAAACAGAAAGCGTGGACTGACATTTGCATACCACCAGTGTGGCAAAAGCCTACTTCAATATTACAGTCTATCACCATGGATTTTCCTACAAAACCCATTGCACCCATTCCTATCGAGTTTCCAAGTTCTTTAAACTCTTGTTCTAAATTTGCTATCTTAGGATCTGGATTTTGGTCTCCAACAATTCTAAGGCAAGCAGCCCTTTTTCCGAGAACCATACATGCATCTTTAGAGCCCCCCAAACCAATCCCAATTATGGCTGGCTGACATGCTAGGCCCCTCTTTCCAAATGCGATCAGACTATCGAGGTAAAACCTTTTTATTCCCTCAATACCGTCTGACGGGAATAACATCCTATAATCTGTCCCAAACAGTCCACCTTTATGAACAGTAATCAAATCAATCCATTCACCCTCAGGTTCAAATGCATATTCAATCTCTGGCGCTCCAATGCCAACGTTATTATCGTAATCTGTTCTCCAAAGTGGATGCACACGATTAGGACGCAGAGGTACTGTTTTGGTCGCGCTTGCAGTTGCTCTTCTTAATGCACTCTCAAGCGCGATTGGACCACCCTCTATCCTCGCATTATTGCCCATCTTGACATACCAACGGGGCGTGCCAGTATCTCCGCACATAGCACTTCTATCTTGTTTAGCAGCCTCATAATTTTCAAGCATTGCCTCGAGAACAAATGACGATAGATCTCCATCTTCATCTTTAGCCGCACGTTTCAAACCACTCAAATAATCCTGAGGGATCTCAATCGCGGCTTTTTCCATAAGTGTTTCGGCGGTCTTTTGAATTATATTGATCGGTATCAAGTCTTCCCCCAAGCAAATTTAAACACCTAAAAGTTAGCCAACCAGTGACTCAGGCTCATGCTCTGGCAAAATTGTCTCACCAGGTTTAACTATTGTAAACTGCACTGGTTCTCGACTCACACTTAATTCATCTCCCGATTGACGCACTAAAGTAAAGTAAGAACTCTCTAAATCCCCGGTATCAGGGTAATCTTCTCGATGGTGTGCCCCTCTAGAATTTTCGCGAGCTAGTGCAGCTTGAGCAATCACATTAGACATTTGCATCAAATTCTTTAAGTTTAGCCAATCGTGCCAAGTTAAATTGAAGGCAAGCTCTTTGTCATCAACGCCAATAGAGTCAAGTTCCCCTTCTAAAGCAGCTAATGATTTGATGCCTCGGATCAGACCACTACCAGTTTTTACAACCCCAACATCATCCCACATAATTTGACGCATTTTTTCTCTAATTTCTGCCAATGGAGCAACTGATTTATTAAATGGCGCACAGGCTCTCATCATTTCTTGTTCCAAAATTCCCTCATCAGGTGTTCGCAGCTTAGTCATTTTTGTAGCTTCTTTGCCCATAACATCTCCAGCTACACCGCCATATACTGTGGAATTGGCCACTCCGTTTCCACCCAGGCGATTTGAGCCGTGAGCTCCACCAGCATCTTCTCCAGCGACAAATAACCCAGGAACTTCTGTACGAGTGTCAACATCAACAACAACACCACCCATGAGGTAATGAGCGGTGGGCACAACTTCGACCTTTCCACCAGCTAAATCAAAGCCACTATCAGCACAGCGTTTGACCATTCCAGGGAACTTTGAACGTACAACCCCTGGTCCTAAATGGCTCATAGAAATGAATACTCCACCATTTGGTGAACTATTATTTTTTTTCATTTCAGAGTAAATTGCTCTACTAACCAGATCTCGAGTTGCTCTTTCACCTTTCGGGTCATAATCAAACATAAACCGGTGATCTTGGCTGTTTAAAAGATATCCACCAGCCCCTCTCAAGCCCTCCTCTAAAACCGTCCCTGTCATTCGAGTGTTATTTCCGGCCAATAATCCTGTGGGGTGAAACTGAACCATCTCCATATCTCGTAGCGGCAAGCCAGCTCTCAAGGCCATGGCTTGACCGTCCATTGTCTTGTCTCCAGAAGGTGTTTGATATTTATACATGGTTGGGCCACCACCCATACCCATGAGTATTGTTTTAGCCCTAACAAATCGAAAGCGACCGGTTCGCATATCTATGAACAAAACACCAGATATCCCTTCCCCACCAGTTGCAGGAATAAGACTTAGAGCTCTATGTTCTTGTAATTTTTCGATTGGCCGGCTCAAAACTTGTTCCATAAGGCGATTTATTATTTCAATACCGGTGAGGTCGCCTTTATGAACTGTTCTATCCGCGGTCTGACCAGCAAAAGCTTTTTGGTGTAAGGTACCGTCTTCATTTCTATCGAAAAAACACCCCACTTCATTTTCAAGCTCAGTAATTCTCTCCACGGCTAAATTACATAATCGCCATGCCATATCTTGGTTTGGCAACCACTTTCCACCAATAATGGTGTCCATGAAATGTCTTTCGACGGTGTCACCTCCGCCAAGGGCAACATTATAACCCCCCTGAACCATTCTGGTGCAACCACACTTACCGATAAGGCCTTTAACAGCTATCGTCACTTTTTGGGTTGGAGCAGCTTTTTGAGCATGTAAAGCTGCAAACAGGCCAGCTCCACCAGAGCCTATGATAAGGATGTCGGTATCGTGTCTATCAATATTTCCAAATGATGTGTTAGCCATATTGCACCGCCGAAAAAAGAAATAATGTTGCTGAAATAAATGATAATGCAAACGCTAACGCCGCAAATGTCTTTTGCCTGTTAGACCAAGGCAGGGCTTCGAATGCCATAAGCCGAAGCCCACCAAAAAAATGAGCGCCTAGCAAAAAGACAAGAAGGTATTCACCAAGTTTCACATACCACAGGTCTGTCCATTTAAGAAAACCCTCTAAAGCGGCGGGATCGTGCAGAGCCCGTGACAACACCCAAAAATGAAGGGGAAGAAAAAGTGCCAAGCACAGCCCAGAAAGACGGTGAATTAAAAATGCTGACCACAGAAGATTACGACGATGAGGGGCTAATGAATATGAGATCATGCTGTTACCGCATAAACGGAGTATAAACCCATCACTAAAAGTGCCAGTCCCAGGCTCCAAGATAAAAGTTCCAAAACGGAGCCGCGGATTTTTAGCCATTCAAAAAGTACAGTGCGCACTCCGATAGCAGCGTGAATAGCGACAGCAAAAACGAAAAGTGCATAGAAAATCGCCCAAAATACACTGCCTTGAGTACGCCCAAGTATTTCACTCGCGCTTAATCCACCCTGGACCGCATAAATCATTAATGCCAGATGACCCAGCACAAGAGGCGCCATGATTAACGCTGTCAAACGCTGTAAAATGAATAGTTTTGCTGATATCATTTTGAATTTCCGAAAAGATTATTTATTTTTGAGGCAAATACTGTCCGCTTTAGTGAGGCTATTGATGCTGACGGGTTAAGTTCATTTGGACAATAATTAGAACAATTCTGTTGCGAATGACAGTTGTGGCAGCCAGCGTTGCCACTAACAGCTTCCAATATAGAATCTTTGTTTTTGGTTTTAACGTCATTAACTAAAGACCAAGCCCGATTAAGAGCTGCTGGACCGAAATAATCACTATTTGCAGATACAACATCACATGATGCGTAACAAACGCCGCAATTAATACATTCAACAGCCTCATTAGCTGACATGCGCTCAGCACTAAGTTCAGAGATTTTTTCAATTGATTGATGTCTATTTTTTGAAGGGTGATGAACTCCACCTACCGCGATCCATTTATCAAAAAATGTGTCCATATCAACAACCAAGTCTTTAATAACTGGAAGATTTTTTAGAGGTCCAACCTCAATAGTTTTGGAACTTCCAAGCACTTTTTTTACATGTGTTCTGCAAGTCCAGCGAGGCTCACCATTTACCATCATTCCGCATGACCCACACATACCTACCCTGCAAGCGAATCTGTAAGATAATGTAGGATCGATATATTCTTGTATGTATGTTACCAAATCCAATACGGTTTGATTTTCCTGTTCAGGTACCTCAAATGTCTGAAACTCAGAATGTTTTTCGGAGCCTCGGCTAACTTGGACTGTGATTGTATTCATAGCTTTTGTTCAATAATCGGATATCGGGACGCTAAAACGAAGTTACCTGTAGGAGAATAGTTGCAATCTAAAATTTACTCCAGAATCATTTTCAAAGAGCAAAAACTGAGAAATTAGGTTTGCATTTTTCAAATATTTTGGTTCAACTTAATGATGCAATCGAACGGAGGAAATGATGAAGTTAACTAAAATAATTTCAGTAACCGCGCTATCTTCTATGATGGCACTATCGGTTAGTGTTGCAAACGCATTTGAATGCAAAGTTAAAAACGCAAGTATGGCTAAGCCAAATGGCTTTCCTGACCGGGCTTTAACCATGATTGTTCCTTACGGGCCAGCTGGTGGTTCAGGACAAATTGCTGCAGCAATGGCTGAAGCAGTCACAGAATTAACTGGTGTCTCCATAAATAGGGACCATAAGTCAGGCGGCTCAGGCACGGTTGGGATGACAGCGTATATGGCTGCACCAACTGACGGTTATACAGTTCTTGAACATATTGATGACGCTTCATCAGCCCATGCGCTTGATTCAAGCAAACCACACCCCGGCAGGGATTTAATTCCGCTGGTAACTGCACAAGTAACATTTTCACAAATTTATATTAGATCCAATGAGACAAGGTACTCAGATTGGCCATCATTTGTGAAATGGGTGAAAGCCCAAGATGGCAAAGCTACAATTGCCAATGTTTCAAAAGAAGGCTCAATGGAGCGAGTGACGATGAAGTTCATCACAGATGCCAGCAATATGAGCATTCAGCAAATTTCTTTTGATAAAGGTGCCCCTCGTTATGGTGCGTTGCTTGGCGGTCAAGTTGATGCTCTTTATGAGCAGCCTGGTGATGTGCGAAAGTTTCTAGATTCAGGGGACTTTAAGCCCATTCTGACCATATTTAATGAACGCCCTGGGGTTTTTGCGGACGTACCAACTCATAAAGAAATGGGCATGGATTTTGAACCACTTCTGCGTTTCCGTGGTTTTTATGTGCATAAAGATGCACCAGCGGACCGTGTAGAATGGCTTAAATGGGCATTCCAGCGTGGTTATTGCCAAGACAGCTACCAGAAGTTTAATGAATCTAAATTCATGACAGTCATTGATAGCTATCGTGATACGGAAGGTTCAATTGAGCTAATTAATGCGACGATCCCGCAATATCGAGCTGTGTACAAGCAGATGGGACTTGACGTTAAATAACGTTTGTTTCTTTCTGGTGAGCTGGTCTCGCTAATTGCGGGAC
Organism: uncultured SAR116 cluster alpha proteobacterium; assembly: GCA_902518965.1. Taxonomy (GTDB): domain Bacteria; phylum Pseudomonadota; class Alphaproteobacteria; order Puniceispirillales; family Puniceispirillaceae; genus JADHLI01. The sequence goes on along the minus strand of CABYIQ010000006.1, from coordinate 36,312 downwards.
CAGCTCTTATTCTTCGATGTCATAAGAATTGATATGTAGCGGTAGATATTTAATGGGCAAACTAACAAAATCACATATGATTGAAACAGCAGTGTGGCTGTTGATCGCGGTTATATTTTTTGGCTTTACATTTGAATTCAATCAACCAATTGAAATATACATTTTTGGAGCTACTGGTTGGCCACGGGTCGTTATCGGCCTGATGCTAATTGTGACATTTGGTAACTTTTATCACCATCTCAAATATGGCTCAACCACTCAGGCAGGGCGCGTAGGCATTGCCGATGATGATGAGGTAGGTAGCTATGATAATTTGGCGGCAGTTATAAAGGTATTAGCTGTCCTAGGCACACCTTTCTTATTTGCCTTGTCGCTTAAACCAGTTGGCTTCTACTTTGCGACACCTTTTTTCATTGCTCTGATTATTGTTATTTTTGGGGAGCGACGCTGGAAATGGATACTATGTATTACCGCTCTAATTTATGGTTTATTGCTTGGTCTTTTCATGGTTGTTTTAAACGCGCCCCTTCCGCAGGGAAACACCTCACCTTTCTATGATTACAGCGCATTAATTTTGCGTTTAAATAATGACCTCCAGCAATTGTGGTAGGCAAATATGATTGAAAATTTCATTGCAGGTAGTTCCGCTCTCTTTGGAGATCCCTTCACCCTGGCGATCTTCTTTTTTGGCGTTATTGGCGGCATGCTCTTTGGTGCTATACCCGGGGTGAGCATGCTAACATTGGCAGCCATCCTGCTGCCATTCACGTCTGATTTATCGCCAGCACAAGGGGTGATGTTATTTGCTGTGATTTATTGCACAGGTACATATGGAGGGGCGATTACAGCTATTCTCTTCAACATTCCTGGCGCGCCTGAAAATGCACCAACAGCCTTTGATGGCTATCCTATGACAAAGCAAGGCAAGTCCGGGAAAGCAGTTGGAGCAGCAGTGCTATGCTCTGCCATTGGCGGGGTAGCTTCTGCTTTGGTTATGATGGCTGCAACCCAGCCTCTGGCTACATGGGCGATCAGGAATATTGGCCCACCTGAAATCTTCGCTCTGGTCTTCTTTGGTCTCGCGGTTGCCTCATCTGTTGGCGGGCGCACCATTTGGAAAGGCTGGCTATCTGTTCTTCTAGGTCTGTTGATTGCCACAATTGGTCAGGATCCGGTCGGTGGTATAAACCGGTTTAATTTTGGCTTTGCTGATCTGGCAGCTGGCATTGCATTTGTTCCTGCAATTCTAGGTTTTTTCGCTGTATCTGAAATTTTTGTCCAAGCTGAAAAGCGCGCAACAGGCACATTCAATGCGCCAAAAGTGGGAATGTCTTTCCCAACCCTGTTTGAATTATGGGCGCAGAAAATAGCTGTCCTGCGTTCAATTCTGGTTGGATTTTTTTGTGGCATTCTACCTGGTATTGGCGCCACACTAGCCGCCTTTATGGGCTATGGGGAAGCAGTCAGATGGTCTAAGGACAAAGAAAGCTTTGGAAAAGGGAACATTGAAGGTGTAATTTCATCAGAGACAGCCAATAATGCGGCGACGGGGGCCGCGATGATACCGCTTCTTGCCCTCGGGCTTCCAGGCGGCGCATTGACTGCTATGATGGTCGCTGTATTCCAGATGCATGATCTTGAGCCTGGCCCGCTAGTATTTTACAACTCGCCAGATTTAATCTGGGTAGTCTTTGCGGCTATGTTTTATGCCAATTTGTCAATTTTATTCGTAGGCATTCTGGAAACCAAAACAATACTCTACTTACTGAAAATACCATTTCAGTTTTTGGCACCGCTAATTCTTCTTCTAGCTAGCATTGGTGCCTATATAGGGCGTGGTTTGGTTCTAGATGTAATGGTAATGTTCCTTGCTGGCATCATAGGATTTTTGCTGCGACGGTCTGGTTATTCTATTCCTGGTATTGTTCTTGGTATCATTCTGGGCAAGATTGGCGAGCAAAACTTTGCTCAAGGCATGCAGATGGTGCATTATGATATTGTGGCCTATCTTTCGCGTCCTATTTGCTCATTATTAATTCTTGCGGGTGTGCTTACGCTCGGTGTTGGTGTTTATCAAGCTCTACGCGCGCCGGCGAAAAAAGCCTGATAAGGCTTGCTATCCGAAAAGGCAAAAGTACAACATCATGACAGTTGCAGAAGATACACAATTTGAGGACGAAAAAATCATTGATGACCTGGTTGCTGCTGGCCGATTGGCTCAGCAGCATTATGAAGCAAATGGGTCACAAGAAGTTTTTGACAAAGCTTGTCAGGCCGTAGCCTGGGTCTTGATGGAACCCGAGCGAAACAAACAGCTTGCCGAACTGGCAGTCGCTGAAACTGGTCTTGGCAATGTGGCCGACAAAATCAAAAAAAACCATAATAAAACACTGGGGCTGATGCGTGACCTAAAGGATGTCAAAAGCTTCGGACATATCAGCGATAATAAAGAGAAAGGTCTGTCATCTTATCTGCGCCCAAAGGGTGTCATTGCCGCGATAGTCCCGTCTACCAACCCTCTAGCCACACCGGTAAATAATATAATTAATGCCTTAAAAACAGGGAATGCGATTATTATCGCGCCAAGTCCGAAGGGAGTAAAGCCAGCAAGACTCTTGTTAGGCTATATTCATGATGCGATAGCCAAACTTGGTTTACCTGTAGAACTGGTACAGATGGTTCCTAGCCCCCCTTCCAAATTAAAGACACAAAAGCTAATGCAATTGGCTGACTTGGTAGTGGTCACAGGTTCGCAAAGCAATGTAAGGGCGGGATATATGTCTGGCACGCCCGCCATTGGTGTTGGTGCGGGAAATGTTGTGACAATCATCGATGAGACCGCCGATTTGAATGACGCAGCCACAAAAATTGCCGCCTCTAAAACTTTTGACAACGCAACATCCTGTTCATCTGAAAATTCACTTGTAGTGGTGGAGCCAATATATGATCAGATGATTACTGCACTGGCTAATGCTGGCGGTTTTCTCTTGAATGAAGAGCAGAGTCAGCTAGTGCAATCAGTTCACTGGCAGAATGGGAAAATGACAACCACACTTCTAGCCCAGGATATTGACAAGGTGCTAGACGCAACAGGTCTAAACAAAACAGCTCCTAACAACACTCGGTTTCTAATTTTGCCTCAGTCTGATATTGGCCCAGAATATCCGCTGACAGGTGAAAAAATGGCTAGGTTTTTATCAATACATAAAGCAGCCAATTTTGAAGGAGCTGTTGAAAAAGCTATAGCTATCCAGTCTTTCCAGGGGGCAGGACATTCGCTTGGTTTGCATTCAGTCGATGATGAACGGGCCCGCTATCTAGCCATGCGAGCGCGCACCTGCAGGGTCATAGTTAATCAGGCACATTGTTTTGCAACGGGTGGTTTCTTTAATAATGGTATGCCCTTTTCCCTCTCAATGGGCTGTGGCAGTTGGGGCGGTAATTCAATTGATGAGAATTTAAACTGGTCTCATTTTGTGAACAGGGTCAATGTGGTGCGCGTTATTCCTGAGAAAAAGCCAGAACTTGAGGATATTTTTGCTAGTTATTGGGATGAGTTTGGTAAATGACCACAACCCTCCCATCCAAACTTGCCCATAATGCTGCAACTAAGGCAGACGCCATTTGGCTGACCTCACCCGAAACAGGACAGACAGTCAACTGGGCGCAGGCACAGCACAACATTCAGGATATTGTCAGTTATCTTCATCAGCTTGGGCTGCGTCCAGGTGAACCTGTTGCCATTGCCGCTCAAAATTGCATTGCTAGCGCATTATTATTCACCGCAATTGCAAGTGCCGGATATCTGGGCACGCCTCTGAACCTGGTATCTGGGACTAAGGCTATCTCTTATGTTCTGAGCCATTGTCAGGCAAAAGTATTATTCTGCACACCAGAAAACAAAGCCCTTATGGATGAAGTGCTGAGCGAAGCACAGGATGAGATTCTGATAATACCGCTACATCCTGAAACGGGCCCCATCTGGCCGGAAAATTTTAAATGGGCTCAATCTCCAACAACTGACGCCCCACATCCGGACAGCCCCGCTCTACTGATGTATACTTCTGGCACGACCGGCAATCCCAAAGGGGCTGTCCTTTCGCACGCAAATCTGCTGGCTGCTGGACAAAATGTTGTCACAGCACATAAAATCACAAGTGAAGACATAGGCTTGTGTGTTTTGCCCATCTATCATATTAACGGGATGTGCGTGACAGTGATGGGATCATTAGTCTCAGCCAGTGGTTTAGTAATACCCTATAAATTTTCTGTTTCCTCCTTCTGGCCTCAAGTCAAACAACACAACGTAAGCTGGTTTAGCGCGGTGCCAACTCTGTTTGCCTATCTTCTGAATGACGATGTCACACCTGACATAAATACGGACAGACTACGTTTTGCTCGTTCAGCATCTGCCCCCCTGCCCCCTGAAACACATCGAAAATTTGAAACCCGCTTCGGCATCCCGATAATTGAAACAATGGGGCTGACAGAAACCGGTGCTCAAATTTTATCCAACCCCCTGCCTCCTGGTGAACGAAAGATTGGCTCACCAGGCGAAGCAATTGGCAATGAAGTAATTATCGCAGATGACCAACAAAACCAAGTTGCAGCCATGGTTACAGGCGAAATTCTCATTCGTGGTGCAAATGTCATGCAGGGGTATCTTCATCAGCCAGAGGAAACCGCAAAAACAATTACAACAGATGGCTGGCTGAGGACAGGTGATCTGGGCCATATGGATGAAGACGGCTATGTGTTTGTGACAGGCCGGATGAAAGAATTGATCATTAAAGGCGGGGAGAACATCGCCCCACGCGAAATTGACGAAACCTTATTAGAACACGATTGCGTTCTTGAAGCAGCCGCTTTCGCTGTGCCTTGCAAAAATTACGGACAACGGGTAGAAGCCTGCATCCGACTGAAGCCAGGCATGCACGCTGCTGCGGACAGTCTAATACAACATTGTAAGGACAGACTTGGCAAATTTAAATCGCCGGACAATATTCATATTGTTGATGATTTACCCAAGGGGCCATCTGGCAAAGTACAGCGTTTGAAGCTCCATGATCTGGTTTATGACAGAAGTTAACAAGCCGGCAAAGCCATATGGTGAGGATTTACTGTGACTGACGTTTTGCAAGTATTACTGCTGCCGAACCTACCAGTTCACTATATACCAGTCATTATTGCCGCCTTTTTATGTTCAGGCATCATTAAAGGATTTTTAGGTATCGGCCTGCCTGCTGCAGCAATGGCCCTATTGACAATTTTTATCGACCCAAAGACAGCCATCTCCTTAATGGTTCTGCCGATCATCTTCGCCAACATCATGCAATTTTTTCGTTCAGAAGAGCGTCGCCAAACAGCACAAAAATATAAATACTTTGCACTTACTATTATGTTCAGTATTTTCATTACCTCTTTGTTTATCGCTTCTTACCCAACCGCCCTATTAACCGTGGCAATTGGTGTGGCGATGGTTGTGTTTTCTTTAAATCTTTTATTTGGCATGACCCTACCTATATCTAGTCATTTGGGATGGCAGGTGGGTGTAGGCTTGATCTCAGGAATCTTAGGTGGGCTTAGTTCTATTTGGTCACCACCAGTGGCAATGTATCTCTTGGCCCGAAATGTATCAAAAGAGGAATTTATTGGCGCCTCAGGCTTTTTGTTCCTTGCAGGCTGCTTCCCGCTTGCAGCTGGGCTCATCTTGTCAGGTGTGCTGACCTTTGAGGCGGCGTTGCAGTCAGTCTTGGGCCTGATAGCTGTTGTTATAGGATTTCGCATTGGCGAGTTGATGCGCAGCTATATTTCTCAGGATTTATTCCGCAAAATTGTATTAAGTGTGTTTTTAATTTTAGGTGTGCGTTTGATTATGACTGGCCTTCTTTAGCCCTGTTGAATTTGATTGAAGATTGAAAACAAGCCTTTCTGCGCAGCTTGTTCTGAATCTGCAACATTAAAAACGAAACCAAAATGTTCAAATGCGTTCTGATAAGTCTGCTTTAGATCCCCAGACGACATCAAAGTAACAGACCTATTCTGTACAAGTGACTTTACAGCCAAACATTCAGCGCCAACCAGCACACCGGATAACAAGGTAAGTACATCTGACTTGGGAAATTGACCTGTCAAAACACCTGCACGGATTGCAAACATCTGATGCAGCAGGCCAGCGGCACTTTGAGCAAGTGTAAGCCCTTCACAGAATATATCTGACTTACTGTCTGCAACTGCCTGGCTATCTATAAGTGGTGCAAGGATAGAGCGCGTTCGCATCAATTCAAACAACTCACCTGTCATAAATGTCGTCAGGTGATTAACTTGGCCCTCTCTTGCAACAATCCATTTTGAATGCGTGCCTGGTAAACAAAACACAGCCTCGCAATCTGTTGGTTGCTTTAACCATCCTGCCAGCAATGTCTCCTCACCGCGCACAACATCATTTAAGCCAGCAACAGATACACCTCTTATTCCTGGAACAATCATCACATTTAATTGCGTGTCAGGCACCTTGACCATTCCTGAAGAAAGCTCACCAACACCTATTTGACCAGACAGATATCCAGCTTCATACCAGCCCTGCGCACTACCAATCATTCCGCACATGATGACAGCTATATCTTCATTTGCTACCAACCAACTGCCGATTGCCGTCCGCAGTGTTTTTTCAAACGATTGATCTGTTATTTGTCTGATGCCAAAAGGTCCTTGAAAAACGTCCAACACACCGCCTTCCTCACCAAACAGCCAGGCACGGAAAGAACTGGTTCCCCAATCAACTCCAATAAAGGCTGGTCTCTGTTCAGCTTCTGACATTAGCCCTCCTCAAGAAAAGGGACAAACATGAATGTTTTCACAATTCCACCTTTTTTGCCTCTGATCAAATGAGCCAGACACACCACAAGATTAAAGGCTTGCACTCGCTGCACTTTTATTCCCTCCTAAGGCAGGTAGAAATTGTCTTCCAGACTGTTACGCAGATTGGCTTCCATTTAAGCATACTGGATTTTATCTTTCCAAGAGAGTATGCCAATAGAAGTTAAAACCCTCTTCTAAAGGACATCAACTGCTCATGCAATTTGCAAGAATTAACGACATCACCCTCCACTATCAACATATTACAGCACCAGAGGGTAGTCCTGTCCTTGTTTTTTCAAATTCATTAGCCACAGATTTCCGTATCTGGCGGGATGTTATCGTCAGGCTTGTTGGCAAAGCGGAAATCATTACCTATGACAATCGTGGCCACGGCTTATCCGATATAGGAAACCCTCCTTATCAGCTTGATGAGCTAGTTGGCGATTTAGCAGGTCTGCTTGACTTAATGGGGAAGAAGGATGTTTTTATCTGCGGCTTATCTGTTGGCGGAATGATCGCACAGAGGTTAGCCACCCTTCGCCCCGATCTGACAAAGGGACTAATATTATGCGATACAGCTGCAAAAATTGGAAATCCTGATATGTGGGATGAACGCATGCAAGCTGCTCGTTCAGAAGGGCTGTCAGCTTTGGTGGATGGAAATATGCAACGTTGGTTTACACAAGATTTTCACGCCCATCGTTCAGATGATCTGGCAGGCTATTGTAATATGTTTTTGCGAACACCTCTTCAGGGATATTTGGGGACAGCGACGGCCCTGCGGAATGCTGATTTAACCTCGGCTGCAGTCCATCTTGATTTGCCTGTAATTTGTGTAGTGGGTGAGGATGATGGCTCAACACCACCAGAAATTGTGCTTGACACAGCTAATCTCATTCCGAACGCAGATTTCAAATTAATCAAGGGGGCAGGCCACATTCCCTGCGTTGAGCAACCTGAGATGCTAAGCGAAATTATTTCCAAATTTCTAGCTGACCACACCGCGCCTTAACGCTCCTAGCCGCGCTGCATATTCAATATCACAAAAAGGCTTTTTTATGGTTTCTAGGCTTCTGAGCTCTGCCTTTAGATCCGCACCTCTTCTTCTCAGCCTCGCCACATTAGGATGGGCGGGAAATACTATTGCCGGCCGCCTTGCTGTTGGTGAAGTGTCTCCTTTTGTGATTGTGTTTCTGCGGTGGACAATTGTTTTTGCCACTCTGCTGATGACCAAACGCAAAGAACTGCCTGCAGCTTTGCCCAAACTAAAAGGTAAATGGCCATGGGTATTTATGATGGGTGCCTTAGGTCTTTCTTTTTTCAACACGCTTTTTTATACCGCTGCACAATCGACAACAGCAATAAATCTGGGCCTTATTCAATGTGCTATGCCAATGTTCATCTTGATAGGTGCAACATTGATTTTAAAAACAAAACTGACTTTCGGTCAGATTATCGGAACAATTCTGACGATGGCTGGTGTTCTTCTTATTATTAGTAAAGGTGATTTTTCATTGTTAGTTGGACTGCAAATCAATGAAGGTGACTGGATAATGCTAGTTGCCTGCATCTTTTACGCTGGTTATACCATAGGCCTTCAAAATCGTCCGGATATCGATAATATGACCATGATGACAGTGTTTTCTGGAGCGGCATGGGTTTTATCCATTCCCATTTTACTTATTGAAGTCACTCAAGGCACGGCACAATGGCCAGCTACTCAACTAGCCTGGTTAATTGTTTTATTCATCTCACTTATTCCGTCGTTTATGTCACAGATTTTTTACATGCGTGGGGTTGATTTAATAGGCCCGGACCGGGCCGGCGTGTATTCCAACCTTGTGCCTATTTATAGCGCGGCTCTGGGTGTACTGATTTTGAATGAAGCGTTCGGCTTATATCATTTCCTATCGATCACCATCGTTATAACAGGGCTGACTGTTATTTCCCGATCAAAACCCATTGAACAGAATCTGGTGAATTAGGCAGCGATTGTTTTCATGGCTGCTAGAAACTGAGCAACCTCATGTTCACTATTGTAGTGACACATGGACACCCGTACACAGCCATCCAGCCCTAAAGGGTCCAGAATATTTCCAGAATAATGATCAGCTTTGCGCAGATGCGTTCTGATGCCCTGCTCGTTCAATTTTTTCACTACATCAGCTGAATTTAATCCGTCAACCACAAGAGAAACCAGACCTTCACGCGCAGGATTATCAACACCTCCAATGATTTTGACTTTGTCCATTTCAACAAGGCCAGGTAAATTGCCTGTACCATTTATCATAGCATCAGTCAGCCTCTTTTCGTGTGCGTGAATAGCCGCACCTGCAGCGATAAATCTTGTTCGTTTGTCAACAGATTCTGTTACATTACTGCCCAGCCATTCCAGATAATCAACGACTTCTGAGATTGTAGCATAAGCACCGGTATCTCGAGTGCCCAGTTCCCAATTGTGCTCGGGTCCGCCAACAAGAGAGTCATGCGGCAGGTCTGTCAACCGGTCTGAAATCCAAGCTAGACCATAACCATGCCGGGAAAACATTTTATAAGGAGAGATCACGTAACCATCCACGTCATAAGAGGCAATATCAATTTGCCCATGAGCTGCATGCTGAATACCATCAACAATTATATAACAATCCGGCGAGACAGCCCGAATAGCTTTCGAAATTGCCGCAACATCCATTCCCATTCCGGTAACAGGAGAGGTATGCAGAATGGTCGCCACTTTGGTGGCTTGCGTTACATGTGCGGTATAATCTTCTGCCTTTACCAAACCAAGATCATCATCATGCGCGATTAAGACATGAGTCTTGCGACTGACTTTTGACCAACGTGCACACGCGCTTCTGGTTGCCGGGTGTTCAACAGTAGAGCCAAGTACCACTCCGCCATCTTCTGTGCCAAGGCAGGCATTCATCACCAGCCTGAAAATTAATTCAGTTCCACTTTCACCGACGAAAAACTGCCCTGACGGGGCATTCATGAATACGCGCAGATCATCCTTTGCCTTCTGAATAACCCGCACCAGTTCGTGTGAGCCAGGATTATCACGGCCCTGATTATCTGGAATCGCCGCATAGTCACGTGACACATCAACGACCCTATTTAAGGTTAATGCCCCACCCGCATTTTCAAAAAACACACGTTGTCCTTGAACAGGGCAGCTGTCTATCTGGGCAAACTTTGACCGGATATCATTCAGTAATTCATTTGAAATTGTTGGCATTCTTCTCTCTTTTAATCGTCTTTGCAGAACATTAGCATTAGGTTATCTTGTGCGCTGCAAAACCAAAAGAGATAATCTCAGATGATGGACATTTCTTATTCTGAAGTGCGAAATGTCCTTCTCAAGGCACAGCCTCAGTCCAGCAGCGGTTTAACTTAAAATATAATTACGTTTTCCCAAAGATCTGTTTTTGAAAGATCTTTGCAATGCCAGCGCCAAACTTTAAATGCGTGTCTTCACTCCAATGGATCGGATCGTTTTCTGAAGAACAGCCAAACTGGTTGCCATCAATAACTCGCAAGCTGACAGCCGCACCAGCTATCTGAATAGCAGATGATAGAGCAGAAGATTTTTCGAGAGCACCTGTCCATTCTTCAGCTCTTTCCCAGGCAGGATCACTTGCCCGCCGGCCAATCACAAGAGGACAAATCAAAGTGACATCTGCTGACTGTGCTGCTGCCCAACTCCCCTGACCTACAGCTAAGTTACGGGCAAGTTGCCCCAAGCTTATAAAGGCTAGTGCAATATCGTCAGCTGACCTGTCAAACCGAGCTTTTAAATCATTTGTTCCCAACATAATCACAATATGGTCAAGAGGCTGATGCGAGCGCAAAACCGTTTCTAAATGGGCTCTTCCATTAAATCCATTGCCCATCACTGGATCATCAAGATCTGTTGTGCGACCAGGCAAACATTCTTCGATCAATGTTACTGGAAGGGTTTCAGACAGATGTCTGGACATCTCTATTGGCCACCGCCTCTGATATCTCATACCCTGCTGGTTATCCAAATACCCCCAGCTATTTGAGTCTCCATAAACTAATATCCGTACCTGTTTGGGCATGCCTCCCTCATTCTCTACATTGCCAGGTTTACTAGTCTAGCACTGCCAGCGCTACGGCGTCATCTTTTTGCTTTAATCCTTTTCTTGTAAGGACTGACTTTCTTACATCCATCTGTTAGGGTTAGAGAGCAAATTAAATTAAAATTGGGGACAACCCGATGTCAGTTGAAATCTCAACAATCGTTTCTGGTGCAGAGCGTCTTGGCGAGGGCGCAGTCTGGGACACAGAAGATCAAAGACTATGGTGGGTGGATATTACCGTTGGTCTAATACACTGTTATAATCCGGAAGATAAGAGTAACCAGAGTTTTGCCTTTGGCGAACCGGTCGGCTGTATTGCAAGACGTGAGCATGGCGGCCTTGTTGTGGCTGCCAAATCGGGCTTCTGGTTTTTTGACCCGCAAACTGGCCAGAAACGGCATATTATAGATCCTGAAGAAGATCAGCCAGAAAACAGGTTTAATGATGGCACGGTAGACCCAGCCGGGCGGTTTTGGGCAGGAACCATGAAAGATGGTGGCGAGCCTAAACAACAGGGAAAGTTTTATCTGCTTGATACAGACTTGAAGCTGACTGAGATGGACAAACTGTTCTATACTACCAACGGCCTTGCTTTCTCGCCAAACGGGGACACCATTTATTTTTCAGACAGCAATAAACTGACCCGCACAATTTGGTCTTGCAATTATGACAGTGCGACCGGTTTAACCGGAAATGCTAAAACTTTCTTTGATACCCGCCAGGTTAAAGGAAGACCAGACGGCGGCACGGTTGATGCAGAAGGCTGCTATTGGATGGCTGGTGTCAACGGTTGGCAGATTTACCGCATTTCGCCAGAGGGTGAGCTGCTATTTACGCTGGATGTGCCTGTTGAAAAACCTACCAAACCAATGTTTGGTGGCAAAAATCTCGACATATTATACCTAACTTCTATTGGTTTTGGCCTAACTGAGGGAAGCGAAGCCAACCAGCCAGATGCAGGTGGTCTGTTTGCTATAAAAGGCCTTGGCGTTACAGGCCTTAGGCAGCCACGTTTCAAAGGATAACTACATGAAACGACTTCTGCTAACAGGCGCTGCCGGAAGTATTGGCTCAGTTTTGCGAAAAAAACTTGCACCGCTAGCGGAAATTTTACGTGTATCTGACATTAATGATTTGGGTGACGCAGCCCCAAATGAAGAGATCGTCTACTGCGACCTAAGTAATGAAGATGATGTTTATAAACTTGTGAAGGGCTGTAATGGCATCGTTCATTTTGGCGGCATTTCTGTAGAAAAACCATGGTCTTTAATTCGCCCCGCCAACATCGAGGGCGTGTACAATCTATACGAAGCGGCAAGAAAGACAGGTTGCACACGCATCCTGTTTGCCAGCTCGAACCATGCTGTAGGCTTTTATAAACAGACAGATTATCTTGATGATAAAGCCCTGCCGCGTCCAGATGGTCTTTATGGCGTCTCAAAGGTTTTTGGTGAAGCTATTGCCAGTCTTTATCATGATAAATTTGGGATAGAAACAGCAATCGTGCGGATCGGTTCCTGTTTCCCAGAGCCAAAAAATCATAGAATGATGGCGACTTGGATGTCTTATGACGATTTCACCGCCCTAATTGACTGCATTTTCAACATATCACAACTTGGCTGCCCAATTATCTACGGTATTTCAGATAATGATGGAAAATGGTGGGACAATTCGGGAACCGCCTATCTCGGTTGGCAGCCAAAAGATAATGGGCGGAATTTTCTAGAAACTCTGGATAAAAGAATGGAACGCCCTAAGCCCGACGCGCCTGACGCTGTCTATCAGGGTGGTTATTTTACAGTTGATCCGATATATGCTTCCGAAGATGACTAAACATAAGGGTGTCACCGCCTAAGAATGAAAATGCGAATAAGGCGCAGGACAACCTGAAATATTATTGTCCTAGCCAACGGATGCCGGAGTAGGGTTTTAGCCCGGGCAGACAAAGATGGTGACATCTGCATCACAATGCCAAAAATTACTGTGATCAAGAGAGCAGTTAGGAGAACTTTCAGCATTAAAACCCTCTTCCATGTGGTCTTGCTAAAACTTTTATTGCCAAGTTGATGTTCAGCAATATATTGGAATTTGTAGGACTGATCCTGACACTGTAGCTACGTGCCCTCTTATCAGAAATTGGAAACCAAATGAGACCTCAAGCTTCCATTTTTACTCCAATTTTGATTGCGGCAAGCCTTATATTGTTCTTGAGTTTCGTTATTCGGTCAAGCTTTGGCGTTTTTCAAATACCTATTGCAGCTGACCTTGGATGGTTTAGAAGTGAATTTTCACTCGCCCTAGCAATACAAAATTTGGCTTGGGGACTAGGTACCCCTATCTTCGGAGCCATTGCTGAACGATTTGGTGATAAGCGAGCTATTCTCTTAGGAACACTTCTATATTCTGCTGGCTTGTGCTTGAGTGCTTTTGCAATTAGTCCTTTCCAACACCAATGGCTTGAAATTTTTGTGGGGCTTGGCATTGCTGGAACGGGTTTTGGGGTTGTTTTAGGCGTTGTTGGACGCTCAGCTGCCCCTGAACAACGTTCTCTTGCGCTTGGTCTGACGACGGCTGCAGGGAGCATGGGTCAAGTTTTTGGACCTCCATTTGCGCAATATCTGCTCAATTGGATGCATTGGTCTTCTGTATTTCTTGTATTCTCTGGCATGATTTTGCTTTGTTTAATCTGCCTGCCGTTTTTACGTTCAGACTACAAGGCAAGTAAAGAAGAGCTTGAGGAAACACTATCCAGCATAATTTCACGTGCCTTGCGAGACCCAAGCTATATCATGATTTTTATTGGTTTTTTTTCCTGTGGTTTTCAGCTAGGATTCATGACCGCGCATTTTCCTGCATTTGTAACGGAGATATGCGCCTCTATCGACGCAAACGGTCTTTTAGCTAAATTTGGTATAACAACTACAGCTGCACTGGGCGCCGTTGCTTTAGGAGTAATCGGCGTATTTAATATTTTTGGCACCATTTCTGCCGGAGTGCTCGGAAATAGGTTCCAAAAAAAATATCTTTTAGCATTCATTTATGCAGGACGAACTCTAATCTCAACATGGTTTATTCTTGTGCCTATGACACCTTTTTCAGTTTTGGTGTTCTCTGTTGTAATGGGCTCTCTTTGGCTTGCAACTGTGCCACTAACATCTGGCTTAGTCGCTTATCTATTTGGCCTGCGGTACATGGGCACACTGTATGGGCTGGTATTTTTTTCACATCAGTTGGGTTCTTTTCTTGGCGTCTGGCTTGGTGGGTTTATGCATGATGTTTTTGGTTCTTACACAACCGTCTGGTGGGTAGGAATTGGTACGGGTCTAATTTCCACATTGATTCATTTGCCAATATCTGAAAAACCGCGTCCAGCGCCAGCCTCTGTAGCAACGTAATTTTTAATGTATGAGCAAGTATCAGAAAAGTATTGATAATGCCCCTTAAGCTCTCACTACTTCTTGCAGGTGTCGCGGTTTTAATTCAGCCTTGTTTTGCGGCTGCTAGCACACCAGAAACTATCTGTAGGTATCTGGTGTCTGACGGCAAAAGAACCAAAATCCCCGGCGGTTATCTGAAAAAGGATGAACAAAAAGACCAGCAGATTTATTTCCGCTTTCGCCCCAATATAGACAACTGGTCTGTCGCCGTAGTTGACATTCGGGACAAAGAGAGCAAGCTGCAGCTTATGGTGCGTTTGCAGCAACCTTGTAAAATCACACAAGCAAGACAGGCAGTCTACGATAAAGCTGGCAAGCTGCTATCGCTACAAACTCTGGGACCTGACTTGGTAACAGTTACGGCAGAGGATGTTGTAAACCCAGCAGTTCCAAATGTTTATCAGGCAGCAGAGAAAAAGAAACCTTTGTTGGCAATTGCAGATACAGGAGTAAATTATCTGCTGCCAGAGATTCAGCCCCATATCGCCAGAACTGCTAATGGCAATCTTTTAGGCTATGATTTTTGGGATATGGATGAACGGCCCTTTGATAGTGACCCCCGCCAAAATCCCTATTATCCGTTTCATCACGGTACCACCGTATTTAGTGTTTTAGCTGCTGAAGCACCAGGTGAGGCAATCGCCGTCTACCGCTTTCCAGCTATAAATATGTGTCGGTACAAAGAGCTGATTAACCATGCTGTTAATGCTGGTGTGCGCGTCATGAATATTTCGATGGGGTCCAACAACATTGATGACTGGACCTGTTTTGCCACTGCAGCTCAAAACTCCCCATCTGTTTTGTTTGTGGTATCGGCTGGCAATAACGGTCGCAACATTGATGAACATCCAGTCTATCCTGCTGCGCTATCATTGGATAATCTAGTTGTTGTAAGCTCATCAGATCATTTTGGCCGCCCCGGGGCAGCTTCAAACACGGGCTCTCAGCATGTCGATATCTTTGTCCCTGCTGAACAAGTATCCGTTACCGATCACAGAGGCGTGCGCACTACTACAGGTGGAACTAGCTATGCAGCGCCGCGTGTAGCCGCCCTTGCTGTCCGATATCTGCGGGTAAATCCTGACGCGGACACTCAGCAGATAATCAGTTTTCTGCAAAAACGAGCAATCAGTGGACAAGGGAATATAAGTGCTTTTGGCTGGATACCTGATCCAACAGATGATTTTGGTTTTTAGTCGGCAAAAGCTTCTTTTACAAAAGATTCAGCAAGGGGCAATGCGGCTGGATTATGCACACGCATAAGCGCAAGAACCTCATCTGCAAATTCTTTGTCTTTTAGCATTCCAGCTGTCTGGATTCCCAGTCTTAGCGCTTGAGGATTAGATGGGTTTATCTGCAGATAACGTTTTAAGACCGGTAGTTCTTTTTCTGGTGTTCTGTTTAGATGATAAGTCACAGCAAGCGACATCAGCGTGTTTGGACTGCCTGGATCTAATTTCTGACTGCGCAGCAAAAACTTTTCTGATTCATCAAACATCCACCATTTTCCGAATAATTGCCCTGCTTGATCGTAAAGCTGTTTATTTCTGGCCTTTTTGCAGTTTGAATTTATTTTGCTAACCAAAGGCAACGGGGGATCGCGGGGGATTTGCGTCGCAAAATAAAGAGTGTCCGCGCAGATGCGAAGAGCTTTTGCCTGCTCTAAGAAGTCAGCCTGATGCTTATTATCTGTTTGGCGCATAACCGCATTGATATGTTCCGCTGGAATTACCTCGCTCAAATTACCATCGCCAGAAGCTAAGACACCCAACAACCGACCATGTTCATCCACGACCGCACCACCGCTGTTTCCTGGCAAAGCTCGTGCATCAGTATGAATACGGGCCTGTGGTAAAGCGGCTGTATCAGGATAATGTGCGAATTCTCCAGGCTTATAAATGCGAGGCCCATTCCGACCTTGATCAAATGCCACAACATAAAGCTTTTCTGATTTCTGCTGGGTGAGTTCAATTTTTAAATTTAAATCTGGCTGGCTATCCTCTAGGCGAAGGAGAACCAAGTCTGCTGGAAAATCATGCGGCAAGGTTACAGCGGGTTGAACCTTGCCTTCGGCATTGCGGACCAAAACTCGAAGATGATCTTCAGCGACATGACGATTGGTGACAATCAAATCTGGTGAGATTTTAAAACCAGACGCAACCATATTTGGGGTTTTTACGCCAACAATTTTATCTGTCCATGCACATATTTTTGCCTCTACCTTGCAAACAGGCTTGGCGGCCATTCCGACTCCGTTGGGAGCGAAAAGAAAACACATGCCAAATAACCAGAACAGAAAGAGTGGCAAAGGCTGTGTGAATGTTCGCTTTAGCTGAGTTTTGATCACAACTTTACTTTCAGCACAGACCCAAGCTTTAAGCCCGCACACATGATGACTAAAAAAAAGAACATCTCAGCCGGATTAAGAAACAGGCTAGACACGACAGGCCCTGGACATAGGCCTGCCATGCCCCAGCCAATTCCAAACAGCGCGCTACCCATAATAAGAGGCATGTCAATATTGGTAGTCTTTGGAAGGTGAAACTGAGATGTGAACCAAGGCAGACCTCTGCGGGCGAAAAGGAAATAACCTGCAGCATTAACCGAGATTCCACCAGCCATAACAAAGGCAAGAGACGGATCCCACAAACCAAAAATATCCAGAAAACCTGAAACCTTGGATGGATTAAGCATGCCTGCTAAGGACAGGCCCACGCCAAAAATAAACCCTGATAAAGCAGCTGTAATGACTGAACGCGGCATGAACCCACCTGCCTAACCAGCACCATGCCGGAACATGTAAACTGTAATTATAGCTGTAGTGATAAAGATAGCCACAGCATCAAATGAACGAGCAGACAGACGAGACAGACCGCAAATGCCATGCCCAGATGTGCAGCCTGATCCAATTGCGGTCCCCAAGCCAACGAGAAAGGCAGCAATGTAAAGTGTAGCCCCATTAGCTACCCGCTGGACAGGAATATCATACAGACCAGATTGAACCAAAAAAATTGGAGCTAAAATAGCCCCAGCGATAAATGCCAAACGCCAGTTTTTTGGCTCCGCCTCGCCTAATAGGCCACCAAGAATGCTACTCACGCCCATTACACGCCCATTGGCCAACATCAGGAGCAACGCGGCACCACCAATCAGCATACCGCCCAAAAGAGACAGTATAGGGGTAAATTCAGCCCAGTTAATTTGCATGACTCACCCTTTTAATCCAGACACCGGGACTTTCAAATAAATCTCACCGTTCTCTTCGCTCGGCGGCATATTGCCAGCACGCATATTCACCTGAATAGAGGGCATAATCAGACGGGGCATAGATAGGCTCGCATCACGTGCTTCGCGCATTGCCGCAAAATCATCTTCACTGATACCGCCTCCAACATGGATATTTTTTTGCCTCTGTTCCCCCACTGTTGTTTGCCACGCCAACTTTCGGCCGTCTGGCATATAGTCGTGACACACAAACAGACGTGTTGTATCAGGCAAAGCAAGAATTTTATGAATTGAACGATACAATATCCGGGCATCGCCACCCGGAAAATCAGCGCGGGCCGTCCCGCCGTCAGGCATAAATAATGTATCCCCCACAAAAACTGCATCCCCAATTATGTGGGCCATACAGGCCGGCGTGTGACCTGGCGTGTGAATGGCCCGTCCAGAAAAGCAACCCAGTTGATAGCTGTCATTATCATCCAAAAGTCTATCAAATTGACTGCCATCACGCTCAAACTCAGTGCCGGCATTGAAAACCTTGCCAAAAATTTTCTGTACCTCTGTAATTTCTCTTGAAATCATCAGCTGGCCGCCAACCTTTTCCTGCAAATATGGAGCCGCAGACAAGTGGTCAGCATGAACATGCGTTTCAATATGCCAGACAACATCAAGGTCAAGCTTCTGAATATAAGCTAAAATCTGATCTGCCATGTCATAGCTAATTGTCCCTGACGCATAATCAAAATCAAGAACGGAATCGATTACAGCACTCTGTTTGCTATCCTGATCAAAGACCACATAACTGATCGTATGACTGTTCGGATCAAAAAAACCCTTTACCTGCGGAACTGACATTCTTCCTTGCACG
Organism: uncultured SAR116 cluster alpha proteobacterium; assembly: GCA_902518965.1. Taxonomy (GTDB): domain Bacteria; phylum Pseudomonadota; class Alphaproteobacteria; order Puniceispirillales; family Puniceispirillaceae; genus JADHLI01. Next base: position 17,821 of record CABYIQ010000006.1, on the reverse strand, counting down.
ACCTATTTTGAAGCAATGTTTTAAAAATATTACCGCGTCACACCCTAGGAAACAAGACCGCATCAATCAAGACAGATGGACCAACCTCAAGGACAAGATGTCTACGCTATGGACGCGCTTACAGAGGACAGCTAGAGTAAATCCAGTGATGTTTTTTGACATGGATAAAGCCACGATGGCCTTCGCAAAGCCTAAAATACTGCCGCAAATAATGGTTGCCCCAAACGGGGCACGCCGCACAATAGCAGACCATCCGGCTATACCCGTTACAATCAAAGAAATCGTTACAACGGCCGCATCGTGTTATGAAGCGGGTGCAGGTGCGATGCATTTTCATGTTCGTGATAATGAACAACAACATGTTCTTGACGCTGGCCTTTATAAAGAAGCCCTTGCTGAGCTGGCTATTGCCGTCCCAGAAATGCATCTTCAAATTACAACAGAGAGTGTGGGACGCTACAGTCCTGAAGATATGCGCGCCCTCGCCTATGAGGTTATGCCACCAGGAATTTCAATTGGAATAATTGAAATGATTCCCGATGGTCAGCCGACCTCAGATGATATTAAGCTGTATAAAACCCTTTATGAGGCTGGAACACGGATTCAACATATCTGCTATTTTCCAGATCATTTAGACATCGTGCGGCAAATCATCGACAAGGCAGGTCTGCCAGAAGATGATATCTGGTGTCTTTTTACAATAGGACATTATTCCGGACGGGTCAGTAAACCTGAACTGATAGAGCATTTTTTAGAGAAATTAAAGAGTCTGAAACTGTCTCCGGAATGGGCCATCTGCGCATTTGCAGAACAGGAACAAATATGCCTTCAAAAGGCTGTGTCACTTGGCGGGAAAGTGCGTGTGGGATTTGAAAATTCGCTATTCATGCCAAATGGAACAATTGCTGAAAACAACACAGAACGAGTGACTGCGGCACGCACACTTTTTGAATCCAAAACTCAATAATTGTGTAAGTGGACTGACAAGATTCATGATAGGCAAACTAATCATTTTATGTATAGGACTTGTAGCATTATGGGCTGGGGCCAACCGTATCGGCAGAGCTTTAGGCTTAAAATCTTTCATTAAAGTAAAAGTGGAAAAACAAAAGATTAAACCTTTTTTTTCAATAGCTGGATTTGAAATCACTCGCTTTGAAGCTATCGTGACAGTGCTTGTTGGTTTATATCTCTTGTGGGGATTAACTCAAATTCTCTAAACTATAGTAGTATAACTTGGCACTCAAAAAGGATGTTTGGAAAACATGACGCAATTTGATTGGCTGGAATGGGCCGTTGTGCTTTTGGGAATTGGTCTCTTTATTTTAGGAGGCTTATTAATGCAAGTTCTGGGTGAAACCGAACGGCAAAAGCAATACGTAGACACTCACGCCCATCAGTTGAAACGATTGACGAGTTTGGTTCGTCATTTAGAAACTCAGAATAAAGAGCTTCTTGGGGAAAAATCCAAAAATGACCACGACGAAGACGGAGATGATACTGAAGAAAAAGATAGCGACCAAAGCACTACCCTTGATGACCTGTTGAACAAAACTGAGAAAACCTAATCACATAGAAATTAGGCTTTTCATGAAAATGATTTCTCATCTACGAAACAAAACTGTGAACGATCTGTTCATAAATATCAGCCATTTTCTTGATCATTTTGTAATGCTGATTTTCGCGAAAGCTGCCTATGATGCTGGGCAGCATTTTGGCGTTAGCTATGAGCAAATTATAAGCTATGGCACATTAGGGCTAGTTTTGTTTGGAGCCTGCGCGCCAATTTCTGCTAGACTTGCGGACCGCTATTCGCGTTCACTAATGATGGTTGTGTACCATTTTGGAATAGGGGTGGCAGCTATCTTAACTTCCTTTGCACAATCGCTAATTGGGGTGATGATGGGCCTTGCCCTCATTGGGGTTTTTGCCTCTATTTATCATCCAGTTGGCATTGCCATATTGCTAAAACAGAATGAGAAGATCGGATTTCGTTTGGGCATAAACGGTGTCTTTGGCAATATGGGGGTGGCCTTTGCGCCGCTCATTATTGGTTTAATTCTGTTATTCGATGATTGGCGCATGGGCTTTATGCTATCAGGCTTGTTCTGTTTGGGCTATGGCCTGATATTTGTTGCTAATTTGAAAACCGAGCATGATAGTCAACCAACACAATCAGCAAAAACAAACAAATATGGCTTTGTTGACGGATGGCACCGCGCTCTGCTTGCATTAGCTCTAATAACCTCGGCTGGTGGCTTTATCTTTGGGGGCATGACCTTCCTTGTTCCGCGATATTTTGAGCTTGAAATGCAAAACTTAACCACATCTGTTGCTATCACAGGTTTATTGGCCTCGATCGTGTATGCTATCGCCTCCTTCGCGCAAATTGGTGTGGGTTGGCTGATTGACAGAATATCTGCTAAGACAGTGCTGCTATGCATTGCGGTTGGACAAGTTGTCTTTGTTTTTCTGGCCGCGTCTTTTTCTGACCTGGCCCTGCTGTTTTTCATGATTATTGCCATGTCCTTTGTCTTTGGTCAGATCCCTATAACAGACGCTGTGATGTCGCGCTATGTACCTGACAGCTGGCGGGGCCGGATTCTGAGTATAAAATTCCTTTTAAACTTATGCATCGGTGCTTCTGTTCTGCCACTTAGTAGCTTCATGCTGCAGACAGGTTATCAGATGTCAGATTTATTTTCCGTTATGAGTATGATTGCCTGTCTTATTTTTCTTTCTGGATTTATCCTCCCAAGCTTGCATAGAAACACAGCGTAATATCATGTTCTTAATAAACAGCCTTAGCTTTTTGGGTAAACATGCGCGTTTATGTTTGCCCATTGGCCTTTGCGTCGCAGTAATTTTACCTGACCTTGGGGAACAGGTAAGGGATATGGTGCCGTTGGTGATCATAATTATATATGCATCAGCAATGATAAGACTAGATCTGGGCATCGCAATAAGGGGAGCTGTTCAACCTCGTCGCATTCTCCAAAGTCTTGGCCTTAGCCTTGTGATTCTTATCCTGATTCCCTGTCTATTTGTTTTCACTGCACGAAGTCTTGGACTTGCAGAAATGTTCATACCTGTTCTGGTCTGGTATGCTGTTGCTCCGCCCATTGCCTCAACAGTTTGGATGTGTCTTCTTCTTGGGTTCAGACCTATTTTAGCAATGGAACTGGTTGCTATGACCAGCCTGATTGCCCCTCTATCTGGCCCATTTGTCAGCAGCTTGTTTTTATTCAATATCGTCTCAATTGATCCCATTGATCTGTTAACACGTTTGGCATTGATGATTGTAATTGGTGGCGGACTTGCCTTGCTAGGACAACGGCTTATCAGCAGAAAAAAGATTGAAGAGCATCGTACTGTTTTTGACGGCATTTCAACGTGCGCGATGCTGATTTTTCTCATTCCTGTATTCAACGGTGTCAGCACACAGATATCCATTTCGCCTGTTCTTGCTTATCAGCTTCTAGCGCTGGCGGTCCTCATGAATTTTGGCAGTCAACTCTTCATGATGTTGCTTGCCATTTTTTTGCGCGCTAAGCAGGCAAAGGACACACTAAAAGTAATGGCTGTTATAGCTGGCAATCGAAATGTTGGCTTGTATTATGCGGCCCTTCCTTATGACCCAGTGATGGGCCTGTTCACAGCTATGTACCAGGTACCGCTCTATCTGACACCACTTTTCTTAGGTTTGTTGAACAGAACACAAAAAATACCCAAGAAATAATTTCAGCAATACTCAACGAGTCTGTTGAGTGCATCGATTTATTTTGTTAATCCACCAACGTTTGATAAAATAGGAGAAATGGACATGTCCCAAGATATGAACTTAGAGAAAACTTTCCACCTGTCTAAATTCCAAGTGGTTGAAGTCGACAGTTCTGTCCGCCCTGCTCGCGTAACTATTTTGTCATCTCATGAGAGTAAAGAAGATGCAACTGAGGCTTGGAAGGCATCTGCCGTAGCCAAGATTGATTTCTACGACATTTCGCACAGCGTTCTTAAAATATAATCTTCAAGCAATTGCAAAGCCGAAATTTCCATTAGGTCTTTCAAAAGAACTCTATATTTTCTTGCTTTTGATAGGCCAAAACCATTGATAAAGGTCTTTTTATGACCATTTGTGCTAATTAAATTTGCAACTTAGGGCCAAATTTATTTAAATGAAAATTTCTTAATGAATTTGATTATATGTAGAAATCAGAGGTCAATATCATGAAACATACGATAATGGCAGTTGCCGTGACAACTTTGATGCTGGCAAACAGCTCAGCATTCGCAGATTCCTTTAAAGTGGGATATATGACAACCTTATCTGGTTCTGCAGGCATTATTGGCAAGCAGATGCAGAATGGCGTTAATCTAGCGCTCGAGCATACCGGAGGCAAACTTGGCGGCCATGACGCGGAAGTAATTTTTGTTGACGACCAACGTAAGCCTGATGTTGCCAAGCAGTTAGCGAACCGTTTGATTAAACGCGACAAGGTTAATGTAGTTGCTGGCATCATTTGGTCGAATTTGTTAATGGCCATTCATAAGCAGGTCACGCGATCTGACACATTGCTAATTAGCTCAAATGCAGGCCCATCTCCGTTGGCCGGTGATAAATGTCATAAGAATTTTGTGTCCATGTCTTGGCAAAATGATCAGACATCTGAGGGCATGGGCAAATATATGCAGGATGCCGGCATAAACTCTGTCTATATGCTAGCCCCAAATTATCAGGCTGGTAAAGATATGCTAACTGGTTTCAAACGACATTTCAAAGGCGAGATTATTGGCGAAGTTTACACCAAACTTGGTCAAAGTGATTTTCAGGCTGAATTGTCTGCGTTGCGCTCAGCCAAACCAGAAGCCACGTTCATATTTCAACCTGGCGGCATGGCTGTGAACTTTGTGAAGCAGTGGAACCAAAGCAATATGGATTCGGTTAGCAAGCTTTATTCTGTGTTTGCTGTTGATGGAATTTCTCTGCCAGCGCTTAAAGAAACAGCCCTTGGCACAATCAATACACAGACCTGGTCACCTGACCTTGATAATGACATGAACAAGAAATTTGTGGCCGACTACAAAGCAGCATATGGCGGTTACCCCTCATTCTATGCAGCGCAAGCTTATGATACGATGATGGCAATTGATCATGCTGTACGGACGTCTGGTAGCACAGAGACAGAAGCAATGAGATCTGTTTTAGCAAAAGGCAATATCCCCACAACACGTGGCCTTTTAGCGATGAATACAAATCAGTTCCCCGTGCAAAATGTTTATCTGCGTGAAGTCATCTTGGACAAGGAAGGTAATGCGACGTTAAAAATCATTGGAACCGTTATGGAAAATCATGGCGATGTCTATGCCAAGGACTGCAAATTTTAGAGTAAACTGAACAAGGCAGGGCAGCCATGATCTGACTGCCATTCATCCGGTTTTCAAATTGAACGGCAGGCGGCAAGTCGAATGACCATAACGCTATTGTTAGAGCAAGTGTTCAATGGCATTCAGTCTGGTGTCACCCTATTTTTGGTGGCTGCTGGTCTGACGCTGATTTTGGGAATTATGGACCTGGTCTTTCTGGCCCATGGCGCGCAGGTTATGATTGGGGCATACGCTGCCACAGGATTTACCCTGCTGACAGGCAATTTTTATCTTGGTATTTTTTTGGCCATCCCATTAACCTTTGCTAGCGGATATCTGCTTGAATATCTGATCATCAGACATTTATATAAACGCGACCATATGGAGCAGGTGCTAGCAACTTTCGGACTAATCCTGTTCTTCAACGAATTGATCCGCATTGGCTTTGGGCCTGCTGCTCTATTTTCCAATTTGCCACCCTCTCTGTCGGGGTTTGTTTACATCCTGCCAGAAACACCATATCCGGCCTTTCGCCTTATCGTTATTTTTGTAGGGCTGGCATTGGCAATTAGCATTTATATTCTTGTTGCCAAAACACGCATGGGCGCCATGGTCAGAGCAGGTGCGGCCAACCCAGATATGACTGCTGCGCTTGGTGTAAACATTCATATGCTGAGGCGGTTTATTTTTTCAGTTGGTGCGAGCCTGGCAGGCGTCGCAGGCATGATGCTTGCTCCTCTGACAGTTGTTGAACCCGGCATGGGAGAACCTCTGCTGATCTTGTCTCTCGTGGTCATTATTATTGGCGGCATCGGCTCTGTCCGTGGTGCCTTCATTGCCGCTGTTCTTGTTGGTCTTGTCGATACAATCGGAAGGGTGTTCCTGCCAGAGATGCTGAGAGCGTTCATGGATCAGTCGGCCGCTGACGGCGCAGGACCAGCTCTTGCCTCCATGATGATATATATCTTGATGGCCGTAATACTTGTGTTCAAGCCAACTGGCCTGTTTCCGCCGAAAGGTTAGGGTGATGCAAGCGCTTAAAAGAAGTCTGGAAATTGTTAAATCATCCCCTACCTTGTTTATTCTGTTGCTGGGGTTTGGTTTATTCCCAATTTACACTAGCATAACTGATTTACCATTTTGGAATGATATTGCCATGCGTATTATGCTGCTGGGCATGGCTGCGTTAGGGCTGAACCTTATTCTTGGATTTGGAGGAATGGTCTCGTTTGGTCATGCTGCCTTTATCGGTATAGGGGCTTACAGTGTCGGCATCAGCCAGTTTTACGGAATTGATAATGGCTGGCTACATATTCTTTTTGCACTTCTGTTCTGCGCTGTTGTTGGTCTTGCGATTGGCTTTCTGGCACTCAGAACCAAGGGCATTTATTTTATCATGATAACGCTGGCCTTTGCGCAGATGCTCTATTTTTTCTTTGTCAGTCTCGAGGTCTTCGGCGGTGATGATGGTATGGGCGTAGACCGTGCTGAATTTTTAATTATTGATTTATGGGATCCACTCCGACTCTATTACCTTATTTGGATGGCTCTTTTTGCTGTTTGCCTTCTTCTTCTACTCATCATCAATTCTCGCTTTGGCGTAATCTTGCAGGGGATTAAGGATAATGAATCACGCATTGAAGCGATGGGGCTGTCTGCTCTGCGTTTCAAAATAATAGCCTATGTTTTATCTGCTGCTGTTTGTGGACTTGCTGGTGCTTTATTTGCAAACTGGCAGGAATATGTCTCACCCGATATTATGCATTGGTCCCGGTCAGGCGAATTGATGATTGTTATTATCTTGGGAGGTCTTTCCTATATTGCCGGTCCGCTAATCGGCGCGATTGTTTTTTTTCTGCTTGAGGAGTTTCTACCTGAACTGCTTTTTTTCATTGCCCCTAATTACAGCGAAAACTGGATGATAATATTTGGACCGATGCTGATTGCTGTTGTCCTGTTCACCAAAGGTGGTCTGATGGCAATATTTCATCAGATATACTTGCGGCTTACCCGGCGGCAGGGCACAACATGACTAAAGTAATTCTTGAACTCAAGGATATCAGCAAATCTTATGGAGCCCTGCGGGCAACACATAAACTGAACTTGTCTGTCAACAAGGGTGATGTCCATGCGCTTATCGGGCCAAATGGTGCTGGGAAAACAACTCTGATAAAACAGATATACGGATCTGAACAACCTGATTCTGGACAAATTCTCTTAAATGGAGAACTTATAAATAATACATCACCCTCTGTAAGGGTGCGCAAAGGAATTGGCCGTTCCTTTCAAATCAGCAATGTTCTTTTGGGATTTACAGTGCTGCAAAATGCACTTGTTGCCGAGCTTGCCCGAAAGGGGGAAGCCTTCCGGTTTTTCGAACCAGCCTTTAGTAATCCCTCTCTTTTATCTGGCGCACACGATATTCTGCAAGGGGTTGGGTTGCTTCATCAGGCTGAAAAACTTGCTGCTGAAATCTCTCATGGAGAACGCCGACTTCTTGAACTGGCATTGGCGATCGCAACAAACCCTAAACTTCTATTGCTGGATGAGCCTATGGCAGGGGCTGGTGCAGAAGAGAGCCGCCATATCACTTCAATCATCAAAAGCTTAAAAAGCCAACATGCTACCTTGCTGATTGAGCATGATATGGATGCCGTATTTAAATTGGCAGACCGTATAACAGTGCTGGTGGAAGGAGAAACCATCGCCAGCGGAACACCTGATGAAATTAGCAACAACAGCGCCGTTCGCAAAGCCTATCTCGGCGATGGTGATTAACATGCTGACTTTAGATAAAGTGAATGCCGGTTATGGGGCTGCTCAGGTTCTGTTTGATTTATCTCTGCATATCAATGCTGGAGAATGTGTTTCTCTTATGGGTCGCAACGGCATGGGAAAAACGACAACTGTAAGGGCTATCATGGGTGAACTACCGCTGCAATCAGGCCAGATAAAAAGGTTTGGCATTACCAATGCTGACATGGAAAGTTTTGAGGTTGCCCGCCAGGGCATTGGTTTGGTTCCAGAAGGCCGTCAGATTTTCCCAAATTTATCTGTTAGTGAAAATCTACTCACCTTCTACCGGCCTGCCCAAACAGATACACAGGATGAATGGTCATTCGATAGTGTCATTGAGTTGTTCCCGCAGCTGAAAGAACGACTTGACCACGCCGGAGATCGTTTGTCTGGTGGCGAGCAGCAAATGCTAGCAATTGGTAGGGCCCTTATCACCAACCCAAAATTAATTATCCTCGACGAGGCGACAGAGGGGTTAGCCCCGCTAATAAGACGTCAGATATGGGCCTGTCTGAATAAGCTAAAGCAGAAAGGCCAGTCTATTTTGATCATTGATAAGGATATTTCAGCTATCACAAAACTAGCAGATCGCCATTATATTTTAGATAAGGGAAGAGTTTCTTGGCAAGGCACATCAACCGCACTTCTGGCTGAACCTGAGACCATTGACAGATATCTAGGCATCTGACGGGGCAAATTTATCTTCCCCCTGTTAGCATGAAGAAAATAACGCACAGACAAAGCGTTGCCATTATTGAGAATACAGAGTTCCAACCTAAGGTCAGCTGAAGAGGACTCTTGCCATTTAAAGAAGATACCATCAGCACAACAGTTGCGAAAGGTGAAGTGGTCATTGACAAGGCCCAACCGCAGGAAATTGCCAACGCAGCCAATGTTGGATCTACAGGCAAAACAGGAAGGCTGCCCAAGAGACTGCCAAAAAAAACGGCCATCATGATAGGACTGACACCCAGCCATGAAAAAGGCATCATCACTACCGTCAAGCAAATCAGCACCATATAATCGGGCATCGACATTAGTCCTAGATTATCAGATAAGTATTCAGCCGGAACCATCTCCGCACTCAGCATCCCAATATAACCAGATGAAGCTAACGCCAGCATAATTTTCGCATTTTCAGGTAAGCGTGTCAGACAAATACCTGCAGCGCATTTTAGCGCTGTAGCCGGAGTTTTATCTCTTTGGTGATTCTGCGCCCATAACCACAAAATCATGACTAGAGGACATGAAACCAACAAGCCAAAAACAAAACTCTCACCGAAAAAAAAAGAAACAAGAATTGTCAAACAGACTAGTGACAACAAGACAGAAAAGAAACTGACCAGTGCCAATAAAGGCAATTTCAACTGTTGACGTGGTCGGGCAGGACTGCGCTGCACATGCCGAAACCTCCATCTGTCTTCAGCCCAACCGATGATACAAATAGCTGCAGTACACATGAGGCCATATATGCTCCACCATTCTCTACTTATACCGTCTATAAGTTCAAGGACCGCGAGTGGTGCAATCGCTGTTGGTGACCAAGCAACACTCCAACTAAAACCGCGCAGCATTGATGTAAGCTGTCTTCGTTCTCTGATATCTGCAACATCTGTTTGTTCTTTTTCAACACCTTTTTGGATCAGGGGTGTGAGTAAACTTATAATGCCTAAATTAAATAGAACAGACATGATATTCGAACCGCCAAAGACAGCAAAATATCGCTTTGCTGGTGGTTGGCGGGTTAAAAATTGTCCACAGTTAGCTACCGCCGTTGAAGTGACTGCAGCTTCATGAAGCAATGCAAGCAAGAGCAAAAAGGCCATCAGAAAAACAGCCTGATTAATTGCCGTTTGAAATATTTCCCAAGGCATTTGTAAAACCAGCAAGGCAAAAGCTGTCAGGCAACCACATACGCTCAGAAGATAGATTTCGCGCAATCCTATTAGACGCCAGCTGCAAAAAAAGACCCCTGCTGCGGCGCAGTAAGAAATAAAATTGAATACAGGCATGCTTGTTGCGCGCGCGCACAGCATCGTTACCATCACTATAACCATCAGCAGCCCAGTGACAGTCTGCAGAGATTTAAGGAATGAAGGAACCAGTTTAGTATACCCACTTAACAAACTTTATTACTGACCTCAGTCTATACCCAATCCAGCAACCAATAACAGTCTTGACAGCACAAAAGCTTCACGTTCTGATCGGATTAGATTTCACACTAGAGAATGAGGGTTATGACTGAACGCGTCTTTATCGCTGGGGGAGCAGGATTTTCTGGTGATCGCTTTGATGCTGCTGTGCCACTGGTTGAACATTTAGCGAATTGCGATGGCCCACGATATCTGATTTTTGAGGTTCTGGCAGAGCGAACAATAGCTCTCGCGCAAATTACAAAAACAAAAGATCCTGATGCAGGTTACTCCCCTTATCTTGAAGCTTACCTTCGCCCAGTCTTAGAACAAATAAAAATGCATCACATCAAGGTTGTCTCAAACATGGGCGCTGCCAACCCACTAGCAGCGGCAAAACATATTAACAAGCTGGCTGGTGAATTAGGCCTACCTCCATTTAGAATCGCCGTTTTATCAGGTGATGATTTGTCTAGTTATGTTGATGAGCAAACACTCTTAGAGGCCCCTACAATGGAAGGCAACCAATTGTCAGGCCGTGATTTAAAAGCAGCTAACGTATATCTGGGCGGAGACGCTGTTGCAAACGCACTGGCAATGAATGTGGATTTTGTTCTTGTTGGTCGCACCACTGACAGCGCGTTAGTTTTAGGTCCACTGCTACACGAATTTGGATGGGCTAACGATGATTGGGACAAACTGGCGGCTGGCACAATCTGTGGCCATCTTCTGGAATGCGGTGCACAAGTAACAGGGGCCTATTTTGCCGATCCTGGTTTTAAGGATGTTCCTGCACTAGTTGACGTGGGATTCCCTGTTGCAGAGGTTTACGAATCCGGAGATTTTATTATAACAAAGCCTGAACAGACTGGGGGTTGCGTCACCTCTGCCACAGTTACAGAACAGCTGTTATATGAAATGCATGATCCGACTTGTTATGTTGTGCCGGATGTTTGTGCAGATGTCAGTGGCCTGTATCTTGCAGAAGACGGAATAGACAGAATTCTAGTGCGAGGGATAAAGGGTAGCCCCCGACCAGAACAGCTTAAAGCAACTGTATGTGTTGATGGCGGGTTTATGGCCGAGGCAGAACTTAGTTATGCTGGCATGAACAGCCTTGCGCGTGCTAAATTAGCTGCGGACATCGTTTTAGAGCGCATGCAAAAATCTGGTTTCAATGGTGAAATTCGCCGCGATATTATTGGGGCATTTTCTGTTCTTGATGGCGGCGATGCGTCAGCTAGCCAAGCAAATAACCTGCCCTTTGACGGCGATTACAGAGTTCGGTTGTCCCTCATTTCAGCTGATCAAAAAACCGCGCAGACATTGTGTGACGAGCTTCAGCATCTTTATTGCTCAGGACCAGCTGCTGGTGGTGGATATCGCAGTTCAGTCACGCCGCAGATGGCATCAGCCTCTATTTTGCTAAACAGAACACTCATTGAACCTCATATTGCTGTGGAGGTTGTTGATAGATGATTAGCTGCTCAGAAATGCGCCGTTTGCCACTTCACGCTATCGCCCACAGCCGGGCTGGCGACAAAGGTAATGTCAGCAATGTATCTTTGGTTGCCTATCGACCAGAGGCTTACAAGTTTCTAGCGACAAATGTGACAGCAGACAAGGTTCATAAGCTTTATGCTCACTTAGGAGCAAGTGGTGTTACACGCTATGATTTACCCCTCCTCTCTGCATTTAATTTTGTTATAGACGATGTTCTGGATGGCGGGGTCAATGCATCGCGGTCAATTGACAGGCATGGCAAAACGCTAAGTTATATTCTGCTGGGTAGGTTCATCATTGACATGCCAATAGACCTTATTCCCGACAGCTCGCCCTATCTCGACCCTGATTTTCGTTGGCAAACATACTAGGCCGTAAACGCATCCAACTCATATATATTGGCTTTCGGAACCCCCTCACCAAAATAGTCACATATATTTGATGCCGCCTGATAAGACATGCGGCGCAGGCTTTCAGCCGTAAAGGCCGCAGCATGAGGGCTAAGTTGTGTATTCTTTGCAGACAAGAGAGGATTATCTGCTGTAATCGGCTCAACTGAGAAAACGTCAAAAGCCGAAGCAGAAATGTGGCCTGAATGAGTCAATTCCGTCAGAGACTGTTCATCAACAATCCCGCCACGTGCACAATTCACCAGATAGCTACCTTTCGGCATTTTCAGCAGCCGATCTTTATCAATCAGATTAGCAGATTTATCTGTAAGCGGAATATGAACGGTCAGGAAGGTACTTCGCGCCAAGCCTTCGTCTAGATCATGGATAATTTCGAAGCCATCAACTTCGCTGACGCCAAGGGCAAATTTTTCATCACACACAAGCACAGTCATACCAAAGGCACTAGCTAGCCGGGCTACGCGCGTGCCAATCCGGCCATAGCCAAGTACCAGCAAAGTGCGCGAGCCCAAATCAAATGCCTTGATATTAGTCCGCTGGCTATAATCACTGCGCACAACCTGATCCATATAAACCGAATTTTTTGCCATATTCAGCATAAACATAAAGGTGTGTTCCACAACAGACTGTGCGTTTGCATCAGATGCAATAGCAACAGTTATATTCCGTGATCGGGCACAGGCCACATCGATGGTGTCGCAACCGACCCCATGCTTAGATATGATTTTCAGGTTTGGCATAGAGAGAATTTGTTCAGAAAATATCCGATTGGTACGCACAAGAATAGCTTCTATCTTTTCTGACCAACCTTCAAGCTGCTCTTCACTCAGCGTCCAACCTTCTATGACTTCAAACCCTTTTTCCCTGAGCAAAGCAGGCCCCGAGTCATCAATTTTCTCTGTCAAAAGAACAGTCCTCATTCCCGTTTGCCTCTAAATTTCATGCAATCAACACTCAGTAAAGTTGCGTCAACCATTTAAATATTTAGGGAACCATAACGCTATCTCTGGATAGAACATTACCGCTAGCATCCCAATTATTTGAAGAGCGATAAATGGCAGCACAGCCATGAATATTTCCTGTAGCTCTATATCCTTTGGCGCGACTGATTTAAGCCAAAAACAAGCCGGGCCAAATGGTGGAGATAAAAAGTAGATTTGGATATTCATAACAAATAATACACCAAACCATACAGCAGCCCACTCCGGTTCAAGTCCGAGTTCTGGAGCCATAGCGACAACTACCGGTGCAAACACGGGGACTGTAATAAATGCAATGGCGATCCACTCCATAAATGTCCCAAGTACTACCAATATCGCCATCATAACGAACACAATGCCGAGCGCTGGTAATCCTAAACCGCTAAACAAGGAACGCATGAAATCAGCACCGCCGATGAGATTATAAATGCCAACAAATGCTACGGCACCTAAAATAAGCCATATAATTGTGCCAACAGTCGACATAGTCCCAGCTAAAGCTTGTTGCATTAGGTGCCAACTAAAGGAGTTCCTCAAAGCTGCTACCACCATTGCGCCTAAAACACCTACAGCAGCAGCTTCAGTAACAGAGGCGATGCCGGCATAAATCGAGCCCATCACACAGAATATTAGGAAAATACTGAGCATCACAGCATAAAATTTTGTCTTAGACATTTTCATTTCTTTGCCGCGCGCCTTGGCTACCTCTTCAGCAGTTGGAGCCATTGCAGGATTAATATTAACTCTTACTAAAACATAAATTCCATACAACGTCGCAAGCATTAAACCCGGCACTGCCCCAGCCATGAACAAGTCACCAATGGCTACCTGAGCCGACAACCCATAAATAATCATAATTATACTTGGAGGGATGAGTGTCGCTAATGCTCCTGAAGCGCAAATTACTCCTATGGACATTTTTCGATCGTAACCGAGTCTTAAAAGCTGAGGCAGGGCAACGAGCCCGAGCATAACGATTTCCCCACCCATAACCCCAGACATAGCTGCCAAAACAACTGCAACTGCAATCGTTTGTATAGCAACACCACCTCTAAATTTCCCAGCAAAGATAGACATCGCATCAAACAAGTCCTCTGCGATACCAGCTCTTTCTAAAATAGAGGCCATGAGAACAAACAAAGGCACAGCGACTAGAGGATATTTTTCCAAAAGTCCAAAAGCATTCGTTGAAACAAGATAAAGACCGCCGTAACCAAAGTACGCAACTGCACTCAGGATAGACACAAATAAGGTAACAACGCCGAGCGGCATTCCAGTCATCATGAGAGCAAGCATTAATGCTACAATTATAAGACTTGCTATGCTAATATCCATGTCCCTCATATCCACATAAAGCGAGGGATCAAATGGAGAAAATACTGATGCATATATGCCGTTAATAGCTGCAAATACTCCACTTCCAGTTAAATGCTCAAAAAAGACTGACAATAGTCTGATTATGATCAGAGCGCTTATTCCCAAAATCACCTTTTTAGCAATCTGTGAAGAAAAATGGCGGTACAGATTTATCAAGAGCTGAAGCAAGTAAATGAATGCGCCAATGGCGAGCATAGATTTTAATACTAGTGGTTGTGGGGAATTCCAAGCACTGCCCGCCCGCTCAGTCATTAGAACAGATTCAAGAGCTCTGATAGTAGTGTCATCCACGAGCAGCCAAAGGGCTAAAATGCCCACAATATATGCAAGTAAATCAAGCCACCATCGTGTTTTGTCTGTAGCAATTATATAAAAAACTGTTATTGCTATGTGTCTTTTGTGAGAGGTAATGTAACCAGCTGAAATCATCCATGCTGTCGCACACAACACCATTACAACTTCAAAAGCCCACTGGGTTGGTGCATTGAAAACATATCTCGAGATGACTTCATATCCAGTCACTGCTGCGCATAAGAAATATAGCTGCGCAACTGCGAGACCTGAAAACTTGCTAAAATGATCAAAAAACCCAAAACCATCCTTTCCAGCTTTAAAGGTTTCCCCTTCAGTATCAGGTAACGATTCAATATGATTTGACATTTTTTTCCCCAGATAGCTTGAGCGCCAACTAATTCTTCGAAAAGGCTCGCACGTAAATATCTACTTTGACAACTGAAAATTTTATAAAGTACGCTCCGGTAAAATTCTCTCTTGCGAAGCCTGAAGAACTTTGTCAACGTTACCCTGAGGGATGTGAAAAAACACTTTTAATTCATTTCTCATTTTACAAGGGAGTAAAGACATTGAGTGCAGACGCAAGAAAAGACCACGTTAGAACATATGGTATTTGGGCATCACTTATCGGTTTGGCCTTAGGGGGCGCAATAACCTATTTTATGTTCGTCGTGGCAGATGGCTTTGCTTAATGATTAAAAATCGGAGGAAGAAAATGAAAAAATCATTATTGGCTTTAGTGGCCGGTGTAATGGTTCTTGGGTCTGGCGTGGCAGATGCTAAAACCCTCAAGTTCCAGATTAGCTCTAAATCAGGAGACTGGGCTCATAATTATTTAACAGAGAATTGGAAACAGCTTGAGGTAGTCACTGAGGGCTCACTCAAAATGGATGTACTGCCTACCAAAGCTGTGGTACCACATCGCGAGACAATCGATGCTGTAGCCAATGGGATCCTTGATGGTGACATGAATGCGATTGCTTATTTTGCTGGTCGCGACCCTGCATTTGCCATTATGGGAGACTTGATAGCGGGTTATGACACTCCTGACCAATACCAGGAGTACTGCATGCATGGCGGCGGCAAAGAAATGCTGCAAAAGATTTATGATTCTTTAATGCCAGGGAAAATCAAAGTTCTAGGATGCGGCCCCTATGGAAAAGAGGCATTCGTATCTACCGTTCCAATTAGAGGAGTTGCAGATCTGAAGGGTTTAAAACTTCGTTCCCCTGAGGGATTAGCAGCTGACGTCTTCCGCCGTGCAGGCGCCTCACCATCTTCAATTCCGTTTTCAGAGGTTTACACTTCTTTGGAAAAGGGAATTGTTGATGCAGCTGACGCATCTGTTTACATCAACAACCACGCTTCTGGTTTCCATAAAATTGCGAAATATCCCCTCTATCCTGGGATTCACTCAATGGCAAACCTTCAAACTATTATTAACAAGCGTGTGTGGGATAAGATGTCAGCATCTGAGAAGGCCGCGATGGAATCTCTAACTTACTCAATATGGGCGAGTAAACTTCGCGATTCACGCCTTGAAGGTCTGGACCAAGTGGCTAAAGACAAAGCGGCAGGTGACCTGACAATTATCAATTGGTCAACTGAAGAGCGTAAAAAATTCAGAGAGATCGCTGTTGAATCTTGGAATGCTTTCGCAGCGAAAAGCCCTCTTGCAAAGGAAGCTCTAGAATCAAATCTGTCTTACATGAGGAAGATTGGTCTGCTAGACTAATTCCTGCTGACAGAATATTTCTGACAGGCGGTCTGTATTTTTGCAGGCCGCCTGTTTGTTTAAAGGTCGGATTTTTCAGCTAGAGATCCACGTGGGGAGACCACTGATGAATAACTACGATTTTTCTGAACAGACCGCTGTCATTACTGGTGGCTGTAATGGGATTGGAGCTGCGGTTGTCAAAAAGCTCGTTCATTCTGGTGCAAGAGTCTGTATTTGGGACATGAATATTGAGGATTGTGAGCGAGAGATTGATGCGCTGTCTGCTAACATCTGTCAAAAGGTTCAGACAGATGTTAGCGACTTTGAAAGTGTCGCAGCTGCTCTAGCAAAAACCAAGTCTGCATTCGGCGCTGTGAATGTTCTCATAAATAGTGCGGGTGTTGCCGGACCAACACATTCACTTGCCGATTATCCTATCGACCAATGGCGCAAGGTGCAGGCCGTGAATCTTGACGGAACTTTTCATTGTTGCAAAGTTGTTGTTCCAGAAATGCTCGGCTCAGGTTATGGCCGCATCGTGAATATAGCATCTGTTGCTGGCAAAGAAGGCAACCCAAATGCATCTGCTTATTCAGCCTCAAAAGCAGGCGTCATCGCGCTGACTAAATCACTTGGTAAAGAACTTGCCGGCTCTGATATAGCAGTGAATTGCATCACCCCTGCAGCAGCACAGACACGGATTTTCGACCAGATATCACAAGAATTCATTGATTATATGTTATCAAAAATTCCCCGAGGCCGATTTGTTACCGTTGATGAAATCGCTAATTTGATTGCCTGGGTGGCATCGAAAGAAAATTCATTTACGACAGGTGCGGCCTTTGATATCTCGGGCGGCCGCGCAACCTTTTGATAATTCATGTTCAGGTACGGGCTGCCTCAAACTCTGCCCACGCCTTTGCAAAAGCTTCAAAGTCAAAGTCAGGCTTACTCGCGGGATCCAGAACAAGCCTTTCCGTAGCAATCAATTTTTCAATTGCGTGCTGAAGTGACGGAATAACCAAAGATGGAATGACCAAAGCCCCATGACGATCTGCATGGACTAAATCACCTTCTTCAACTGCCAGCCCAAAAACAGAAACTGGCTTGCCAAATTCTCTTACATGGACGAACGCATGAGAAGGCCCAATTGACCCGGCAATGACAGGAAAGCCAGTAGGCAAGTCACCAAGATCACGTACAACGCCATTCGTCACCACTCCTGAAACACCAAATCCTTTATGAACT